>NZ_BAAHBG010000011.1:0-195351 GCF_054776855.1 Spirosoma migulaei
TGCGACAGGTGGCTGTTTGGACGTTGGCCTGATAGAGGGGTACCTCATCTTCCACGATCACCACCGGGCAGCAGGAACCATCGGGGCACTGACCCACCACGTTGCCATTGACCACTACCGAGTAGCTACCGGCCTGGGTTGCGGTGAAGGAGCTACCGGTTGCACCTGAAATGGCACTGCCATTCCGATACCATTGGTAAGTTCCCAGACCCGACGTTGCGCTGATTTCAAACCCATAGCCGGAACCTTTGCACACATGAATTGGTGGTTGGCAAGCAGCCGTGCAGCTTTGCGGAGCGGTGTAACTTACACTGGCTGTACCGCACCCACTCAGGGTGGCCGTCAGGGTGTGAACCAACCCATCCGAAATCAACCCGGTTAACGAGTAAGGCACCGAGCTTACACCACTGGCTACACTCAGGGAGATGAGTTGAGTCCCATCACTCAGTAGAATCGTACCCCCGTTGGTGTTGTTGGTCAAACTCAGTATGCCACTGACACTGTAAGTGTTGGTGGCAGACTGGCACGAGCCCGGCGTTGCCGTAACGGTTAGCGAACAGGTTGGTGCCAACTGGATATTGAGCACGGCCAGGGGTACGGTCACCGAGCAGCTCTGACTATCGGTGATGCGGATAGTGGTTGAGAAAGTGCCCGTGGCCGTGGGTATACCACTGATGAGGCCCGTGCTACTGAGTGTCAGACCCGTAGGCAGCGTTCCCCCGGCCAGCAAGAAGCTGTAGGGAGCCGTTCCGCCTGAAACCGTCAGGTTCGCGCTGTAAGCTTGTCCGACAGTGCCGACAGGCAAGCTATTGGTGGTCAAACTTATAGCGCAATATGGGGTGACCGTAATTGGCTCAGGGTCTGAATCATCCTCATCATCATTGGGGTTGGTCTTGTGGTTACCCGTTGTCACATCATTCTGAGCTGTTCCATCGTTGGTCGGATCGTTGTCTGGAGTGGAGTCCACATCCGTTCCACCCGTTGCCGAGCTGATCTCGGCGGTGTTGGTGAGCACCCCTGTCACGCCCGATCCCACCGTGAAGACGATGTTGCGGGTTACACTCTGCCCTGCTGCCAGACTGGCGATGGGGGTGTTGAGGGAGGCTTTGCCGGCGTTGGCGGTCCAGTTGGCATCGTTGAGGGTCAGCCCCGCTGGGATGTAATCACTCAGCTGCACGTTGGTGGCGTTCACATTCCCCTGGTTGTAGACGGTGATGGTGAAGGTCACACTGCTGCCCGGCGTAACCGTACCAGCCTGGCCCGTGGCTAACTTCTTGACCAGGGCTAAGTCAAATACCGGCACCGTACAGTTGGGCGAGGTAACCGTGGCGGTAGAGGTGCAGCCGTTCAGACTGGCGGTTAGGGTGATGTTGGTACCCACCGGAATGTTGCTGATGGTATTGCCATTGACGGTTCCCGCCGTTGAGGTGAGGGTTCCATTGGTGGTAACGCTCACGGAGTAAGTCTGGCCATTGGCCGAACAAACGGGCGAACCCGGTGTCAGGCCTGGGCTGGGCTTTATGGTCAGTACAATAGGTGTCCGAGTGGCTGATTTACAGTTGGTAGCCGCATTGATCGCTTCCACATAGAAGGTACCTGCCGCCGTTGGGGTGTAGCTCAGGCTGTTGGCCTGCAGCAGAGTGCCCCCCGTGGCTGCACTGTACCAGTTGGCCTGTAAGCCTGCGCCTACGGTGACGGTCAGGGCTGGAAGCGTTGTGCCCGCACAGATGCTGGCACTGCTGCCCGTGGGTGGGTTGACTGTTGGACAGGCGCAGTTAGGTGCCGTGACGGGTAGCACCGTGGTACAGCCGTTGAGGGTGGCTGTCAGAGTGATGCTGGTGCCGGCGGTGATGCCCGTGATGGTATTCCCACTGACCGTACCAGCGGTGGATGTAATGGTACCGGTGCTGGCAAAGCTGAGTGAGTAGGTGAGCAGGTTGGCGGCACAGACCACATTGCTGACGGTGAGCGTTGGGGCAGGGTTGATGGTAGCTACCACACTGAGGGCTGCACTTTTGCAGGCAGCATCTTTCACGCAGGCCACATAATAGGTGGTGGTGGCGGTGATGGCTGGGGTGGTAAAGCTGTTGCCGGTTCCGACCTGGGCGGTCAGAGCCGCATCGCTGAACCAGATGGCTGGGTAAGTCGCATCGCAACCCGTTGCCGTTAGGGTCACCGTGCCTATGCCACAACGACTGGCTGCAGTTCCCGTTGGTGTGGGTGGTGTGCAGGCCGGGGTGACGGTGATAGGTTCGGGGTCAGCATCGTCCTCGTCGTCATTGGGGTTGGTCTTGTGGTTACCCGTTGTCACATCATTCTGAGCTGTTCCATCGTTGGTCGGATCGTTGTCTGGAGTGGAGTCCACATCCGTTCCACCCGTTGCCGAGCTGATCTCGGCGGTGTTGGTGAGCACCCCCGTCACGCCCGATCCCACCGTGAAGACGATGTTGCGGGTGGTGGAAGCCCCCGCTGCCAGCGTGGCGATGGGGGTGTTGAGGGAGGCTTTGCCGGCGTTGGCGGTCCAGTTGGCATCGTTGAGGGTTAATCCCGCGGGGATGTAATCACTCAGCTGCACGTTGGTGGCATCCACGTTGCCCTGGTTATAGACCGTGACGGTGAAGGTCACATTGCTACCTGCCACTACCGTCGAGCTTTGGCCGCTGGCCAGCGTTTTCTTCAGGGCCAGGTCAAAGACGGGCACGGTACAATTGGGCGAGGTAACCGTGGCGGTAGAGGTGCAGCCATTCAGACTGGCGGTTAGGGTGATGTTGGTACCCACCGGAATATTGCTGATGGTGCTGCCATTGACGATTCCTGCCGTTGAGGTGATAGTTCCGTTGGTGGTAACGTTCACGCTATAAGTCTGGCCATTGGCCGAGCAAACGGGCGAACCTGGTGTCAGGCTTGGATTGGTACATGGCGCTGAACAGTTCGGCGAAGTAACATTAGTTGTAGTGATACAGCCATTCAGACTGGCGGTAATAGTGATGTTGGTACCCACCGGAATATTACTGATGGTGCTGCCATTGACGGTTCCCGCCGTTGAGGTGATAGTTCCGTTGGTGGTAACGTTTACCGAGTAAGTCTGGCCATTGGCTGAACAAACCGGTGCATTCGTCGCCAGGCTTGGATTGGTACAGGGCGTTGTACAGTTGGACCTCACGTTCACAGTTACTGTCCCCTGAGTACACCCTCCTCCCGAAACAGTGTAAGCGAGCTGCTGACCAGCGGCAGTACTCGGAATCGTTACACTTGAACCATTAACTCCTGAGCCTGACCACGTGAAAATTGATCCCGACGGTGGCGTACCATTTACGGAATAACTCAGATTGACAGTTTCGCCAGGGCAAACATTTACGCTCGATGCGTTAGCCGAGAGTGTACAGCTTGTCGTACACGCTCTCACATTCCACTGATAATAAGCATCTGGGCAATCTGTCGAATACCAGACCAATACACTGTAGGTTCCAGGCCCTGTGGCCGTAAAGGTAGACCCCTGACCTGCACTCGGCTCATTGCCATTCCATCCATACATGAAACCTGCGCCGGAGATAGGCGAGCTCAATTGAATACTTTGTCCAGCACAAATCGTCAATTCGGTAGTAGTACCGGTTACGCAGTTATTTGGACAATCCGTTTTCTGACTGAAGGTAAACAATTTGGTAATGGACTGACATCCATTACCAAAGGTGATATTACAATTCACACCGCCCATTGAGTTCCACGTGGTAGTTGGGCCCGTGCCGCCGTTTGTCCAGCTATACCCTGTAGCCCCTGCTGTGGTGGCATCCAGTGTTACAGATTCGGCAGGGCACCTGGCAATTGTATAGCTACCACCCTGCGGGCAAGTAGTGGGAATATAGCCACAATCTGTACTATTGGCTTCGAGTAACGCTCCCTGCGTATACCCACCCGACCCATCGCAGACTCTTCTGTATTTACTGGTGCCATTACAAATGTAGGAACTACCATCCCAGGTTCCGGCCACGCAAAACGACTGACAGGAACTATTGTTGCCCGTCTGTACACCCCAGCCCGACGAGCAGTCTGAGGCACAGGTCCAGGTGTACTGTACACCATTATCACAATAGATTTCGCCACAGGCGCGGCCACCGGCCGAGGTACATCCACCCGTTTGACAGGAACTATTGTTACCTGTTTGTACACCCCAGGCTGTACCGCTTTCACAATGCCAGGTATATTGTACGCCATTATCACAATAAATTTCGCCACAAGTGCGACCATTTACCACTTGTGCCTGTGCAAGATTGCTACACAAAAGCAAGAAAATCACCCTAATAATTAGTTGATAGCTGAAATTATTGGGGGCACTTACTTTACAGGCTATATGCCTGTCGTATCTCCACATAAAATGTGGGCTATTATGGGTAAAAAGTACGTTCATAATAGTAATAATTTAACTGAAATCATTTTTTGGCACGTAGTTTGTTTATTACATAGCAAGTAGTCGAAAGCCAAAAGCCGCATAACCAATCGTACTGAGGTATGGACTCGGGTTAATTACTCATATGTATCCTAGTTAGAATGCCAGACAGTTACTACGTTGACATAGTAGCTTCACAGCAGTAGCACCGCTACGGCTGTCGTCGTGACATTATAGAAAAATGAGTCTATGCCTCCTAGTTAAGCAGGTATAGATTACTTCATACGTGTGCGGTTTTTAAGAACCTGGTACTTGTTTCATGATTGTTTTGGGATCTGCGTTAGTTGGAATAAGGTGTCAATTCGCAGGAGAGATCGCTTGTAGGCTACCATATCTACCCTGTATGGCGAGAATAAAGGGGGCAATAAGCCTGTATGGCCTAGAGGTATGTATTTGCCAGAGAAGTAGCCAGGGGCGCATCGAGGCTGTTGAGCCAGAAATGCAACGGTTCATTTACTTGCACAAATTTCCTATAACGTATATATATAAACGTTTGTGAAATTTGCTTCTCGTAGAGTAGCATCAAAACCGCGACGTTGATTGGGAATTGGTGAAGTGTTGTTCTGGCTTCGATCTGGGTTTTATAAAAAGGTGGGCTATTGGCTTTAAGGGCATTGGCCTTGTCTACGGTCTGTATACATACCCTGTTATCCGGTCCACCTAATTCTGACTGGCATATGAATACGCCCCTGTTGTGGGTTGAAGCCATACCGGTATACCATAGTACATTGGCAGCTTCTTGAAGAGCTGTGCTGATAGTCGGTGGGGTATTTAATTTAGCTCTGCAACTTAAGGGAAATCCGACTAGTAGTGGTATATAAAGGGTCCATTGCATAAGTTCTTGTGGCTTTGTTAAATGAAAGCAAACAAGAACAATGCGACAAGTAGAATCCTGCACAACAAAATGCAATCCTATACCGTCAAAGCGGCATCAATATCTCTCTATAGAGTGACAAAAAAAGTTATTGGGTAAGGAATGCTTTACAAAGCTGAACCAGCTACTCATCTAGTACGCCTTGAATGACGAGAGAAGCGTATTTATGGAAACTGTCAATAATCGGGCAAAAAATAATATCTTAAACAATTAAATAGAATCCTAAAGAACAATTTTAAGTACTTGTGCATTTGGTAAGCATGTTACTTCGGGCAAAGTTTGGCTGTCGGTGCTCAGTATCGAACTGGCTCTGATCGGATTGCTGAGTGCTGTGGCCATCCTCCGCCAACGTAGTTGCGCTACCAACATCTATAATGTGAGTGGCGTGTTGCGTTTGACCAACAATAGTTCCACTGAATGGGCAATCAGGCTTATTCAAACTCGGTAGGCCACAGTCGTACAAGGTTCACATCACGTATGGGCTGGGTTGCTGTGAGAATATGTTTCAGACTAATTGCGGTTGCCCATGACTTAGTGTGTGCCCTTCTTCATCAAACGGGTTAGTTAATGCGCCTTTTTTTATTTATAACTTTAGTGTATTTCATGGTAAGAGCTGTGCCAGTGTACACTGGCACAGCTTCCGTTTTTTAAGGGTTGTATCGCGGTTGTTATTTCCAGACAACCACTTTCTGTATCTGTGCCGCATGATTATCGGCCATGAGTCGCAACAGATACGTGCCATCGGGTAGACCACCGAGATCAAGAATGGTATCGGTATCAGCCGAAACGGGTTGGGTTGGCAGCATGCTTTGACCTGATAAGGAAAGTACTTCTACGCGACCTGTGAAGGGCGGGCGTACAGTCAGGTAGCGATCGGTTGGATTTGGAAACGCCCAGGGACCCGTTGGTTCTTCGGGTACATCGGTAACCACTACTTTCTTGGACGTATTTTTTAGGTAGCGAAGTCCACCCGCAATACTACCCAGCATCAGATCAGGCAGCTGATCACCATCCAGGTCGGCGGCAGCGGCAACAAGGCCCATACCCGGTAAGCCGATGGAAGACAAGGAGTCGATCAGTGTAAGGGATTGGTTGACCGGGTCGGGGAATTGATAAACCCGAACGGTACCATTCGCAGCCGCCAGGACCAGTTCATTTTTCTGATCGCCGTTTAAGTCGGCTACCACAATAGAACGGGCCTTTGCGTAAATATAATCGTCGGTAGTAATACCCCCGAACGTCTGGTTTTGCAGCTGAAAGCTGGGGCTGGTTGCTGTTCCGGCATTTCGGTAGTAAAGAATTGTACCATAGTTATACCGGCCAATCAAAAGGTCCGGCTTACCATCCCGATCAACATCCGTTACGGTGAGTAGATCAAGCGGGGCCATCAGATCCGGTGTAGGCCATCGTATAGCACTGCTAAGGTTATATTGGGCTGGCGCACCTTTAGCAGCCGAGTTGATCAATACCCGAATTTCAACCGCCTGCGCAGATGTTCCCGTTAAAACAAGATCCATACTGCCATTGGCATCAACATCAACAAATGAAGGAACGGTATTAATCAGCGCAAGTGATTTGGCAATGCCCAGATAATCCGTTGTAACAAGCACAAACGCTGGATTCTGGGTCGTACCCTTATTCTCGAATTGCCAGATGCCAGCTCGGTAAGCGGAGCCCAGGCCAGTTCCGCCATACCCAACGAGCATGTCCATATCACCATCGCCATCCAGATCCGCCAGCGCTGGAGCAGCTCGCTCACCCAGATCAAGCATATCACTTTGCAGGAAATCTTTCTGAACTAACTGGAAGTTCGGTTTTTGGCTTGTTCCCGTGTTTTTATAGAACCAGCCCGATGCCCGAAAATCGAAGGCATAATTGTCGTTTGCATTCACATTGGGCGATGCCAGTAAGTCCTTCTGACCATCGCCATCTACATCCTCGAAAAAAGTAGCAGGGAAAGCCGGAAACAGAATCGGCGTGCTGGCAGGAAACAGGCTGTCATAACTCGTGAAATTCGCTTTGTCGCTGTTGGGGCCTGCATTACGCAGCCGGGCTATGTTTTCGCAACTTACAAAACCGAACAACAGATCTTTATTCCCATCGCCATCCGTATCGACCACCGTGAGTGTGTTACCCGTATGCATGGGCCGTGCCCCGCTCGGTTTAACGGGACTGGCAGCTACCCGTCCCGATCCATCGCACGTAAAGCCAAAGGTAAAATCATTACAGAACTCCTTCCGAAAGTGGCCCCAGCATAAATCACCGGTGCGTTGAAAGTCCAGGCCACCTTTTAGGCCTGTCCGTTCAAAACTCATGTTTTGCTGGTAGGCTAATATGTTACCGTCTGCATCGAAGGTGATAATATCCACATCGCCATCATCGTCATAGTCGGTAATGGCGGGGATATCGGTGCCGCCAACGTACAATTGAATTCGGCTTCCGCTCAGGCCTAGCGTCATCAACGGATCGGCGGCTACTTTGAACACAACCTGCCCATTCTGCGATTCATTGTGAAACACCCGGACATTCCCAGCTCCGTAGGTAAACAGATCTTTTCTGCCGTCGAGATCATAATCGACCAGCAATAACCAACTGTACAGGATCCTGGGGAACGCCGTTTCGTATTCTGGGGCATATTTCCAGGCGATTCCGCTGCCGGTTGGGTTGTCAATTGCCAGGAATGTACTGACCTTGTTTGTGGATCGGTCAAACACCACGAGGTCGTCCCGGGCATCGTCATTTAAACGAATGGTCGAGTACTGGGTTGTGTTTAACCCACCCGCCCAGGGGTTTATTAATACTTTGTTACTTACACTAATTGTTGGACTTTGATCGTACCGAAAGGCAATGGCTCCGGCAGATTGCCCATAGTTGAGCAATGGGCTGAGCAAAAAACAAAGCGTAAACAGCTTTTTCATCTAATTTTGGGCGATTTTAAACGCAAAGAGCGTGAAGGTTACGCGAAGGCCGCAAAGTAAAATTTTAGTTGCGCCCTTCGCGTCCCTTGTGTTTAAATCTTTCATTGAAAACGAAGAAACTGTTCCGAATGTGATGAATACCATCGAACAACTATACCATAAATTTCAGGAATGCACGGGTGTTTCGACCGATACACGCCGAATTACCCCCGATTGCCTGTTTGTTGCCCTCAAAGGGGATAAGTTTGATGGGAATCAATTTGCCGGGCAGGCTCTGGCAGCGGGTGCCCGCTATGCACTGGTTGATGACCCCGCCGTTGCCGCCCGCGATCAGGAACGCTGTTTGCTCGTTACTGACGGGTTAACAGCCTTGCAGGACCTGGCTCGCCACCACCGTAAAACATTTGGCTTTCCAGTTATTGGTCTAACCGGCTCCAATGGCAAGACGACTACAAAAGAGTTAATGGCGGCTGTATTGTCGAAAAAATACCAAACCTATGCCACTATCGGCAATCTGAATAATCATATTGGTGTGCCACTAACCTTGCTCGCTATTACTGAGCAGTATGAAATGGCGGTTGTTGAGATGGGTGCGAACCATCAGAAGGAAATTGAACTCCTTTGTTCCATTGCCCAACCTACGCACGGTTTGATTACCAATGTTGGCAAAGCGCATCTGGAAGGTTTCGGGGGAATTGAGGGTGTTCGAAAAGGCAAAGGCGAATTGTATGATTACCTGATTCAGAACGGTCAAACGGTCTTTATCAATTCGCGCGATAAAACCCTGACCGCCATGTACCGCGAACGACTGAAACATCACCGTCCGGAGGCTGTCTTTGCCGAAGCTATCTTCTATCCCGCTGTGGATTCACCCAACGAGCCGATTGAATTAGTGCAGGAGTCGCCCGTTGTTGTTTACCGTGATTCAAACGGTCAGGAAATAACAACCCATCTGCCGGGGCGATATAATTTCGAGAACATGATGGCGGCACTGGCAATCGGCGATTATTTCGGTATATCGCCCGAAGAGGCCAATCGCGCTATTGCGGATTACAATCCAACCAATAACCGCTCGCAGGTCATTACCAAAGGCACCAATACGGTGTTGCTCGATGCGTATAATGCCAACCCCAGTTCAATGTCGGCGGCCATTCGCCAGTTTGCCGCTACGCCGGCCAAACGCAAAGTGGTGATTTTAGGTGATATGTACGAACTCGGCGACGAAACTGAAGCGGAACATGCGGCACTGGGGAAACTCATTGCCGACAGCCAGTTTGACCTGGTCATTCTGGCTGGCAAAGACATGCACTACGCCCTGGGCTATCTGCCGAAAGCCTACTATTTTCCTGATAAATTTTCGTTACACAACTGGCTCATGGACAATCCTATGAGCGATACGCACGTATTGGTGAAAGGCTCCCGGGGCATGAGTTTAGAGACCGTCGTGCCTTTTATTTGACTCTATTATCTAGCTATCTCCGTACCCATTTGTCCACTATCCTTATGCGGGGTAAAGGGAGAGGATATAGGCGCTATGTGATGAGACAAGGTAGCCGCTCCTTCTAGGTGATTGACATGCTGAGATAGGTAGGCCGTATACCGAATAATTTCGGGTTGAGTTAGGTGGACGCCATCATTGGTCTGATATAGGCCAGTTGGTAAGTCAATCTTAGCATAGGGGCTGTCCCCAAACCGATTGTGTAAATACTGGCGTATCGTTGAGGTAAGTATATGATTTTGGATGCGGGGATCCGTAGGCATTTCGAAGAAGATTATCTTGGCACCATGATGTCGTAATGGTTCAATGTATTGGTAAGCAAGCTCTACGTTCGCTTTTAGGGCTGAGTCTGACGGGATTCGCTCCAGGGCTACTAATTGTTCCTGAACGGCTTTTTCATAAAACGCCGTGTCGACAGGTGTACCAAGTCCACTGGTAGATTCGGGGTGTTGATCATAGAGAATTGACTTGACTACGGCTACAGGCTGATATTTCTGGCGAAGAAACGGAAAGTACGTAGTAAGAAATTGCCAGCCCGGCTCGTCAAATTGGTTAAGTAAACCAAACCTATAGCCTCTTGCCAGCGTATTCAATTCTACGTAAACCAGCCGGGGCCAATGTTCCCCTTTTTGAATAATGTGTAATCCATCGAGCGATGACAAACCTGACATGGCTAAGTTGTAGCACCGCCCTGGCAATCTATCTGTTATAAGCCGTTCACTCATTGATGAGCCTACTAAAATGGTATCATGAGGGCTATCGATCTGATACAGATAATCTTCGACCTTCACTATATTCTCCTGTGCAGTGGTCTGTCCGATAAGCGTAAAACGATTGCCAAAACTACTAATCAGCAGGGTGTAGACTAGTAATAACAATAGTGTAGATAGTAGGGATTTTTTGATCATCAGAATTGAAAGTAAATGAATGTCCCTCCAGATCCGCTATTTGTTATAATCATGAACAGCATCAGTCCGTAGCTAATAAATTCCCCGCGAGACCAATTCATGCGAATACTTGGAAGGTAATTACCAAACAGATAATATAGATGGTAGGCAATTACGGGCAATGCATAAACCAGTATAAGCATAATCGATATTGGATTCGTTGGCTTGTGGGTATTTAGGAGAATGGCCTGAAGGTAAGCTACCACATGACTGAAG
Organism: Spirosoma migulaei; assembly: GCF_054776855.1. Lineage (NCBI taxonomy): Bacteria > Pseudomonadati > Bacteroidota > Cytophagia > Cytophagales > Cytophagaceae > Spirosoma > Spirosoma migulaei. The sequence continues at coordinate 10,898 of NZ_BAAHBG010000011.1, forward strand.
TTAGGTAGCTTAAAGAGCAGCCAGGCCAGGGTAACAAATACAAAGACCCATACACCTTTCACGAGCTTGGCTAGTGCTGATTTGGGAATCAACCGGCCTTTATCAGTCAGAAATCGCTCGGTAGCCAGTGCGAGCCCATGTGCCAGTCCCCAAATGGCGTAGCTCCAGGCGGCTCCGTGCCATAAACCACCCAGCACCATTGTAAGGAGCAGGTTCACATAAGTTCGGGTTGCGCCATGGCGATTACCACCTAGAGGAATGTAGAGGTATTCGCGCAGAAAACTTGATAAAGAAATATGCCAGCGTCGCCAAAAGTCGGAAAACGAACTGGAGATGTAGGGGAAATTAAAATTGATTGGAAATTGATACCCAAACAAGCCCGCAAGACCCAGCGCAATAAGCGAATAACCGGCAAAATCAGCAAAAATCTGGATTGAATACCCAAAGAGTAAGGTGACCAATGTCAGCGACGACATATTTTCAAAATAAGGGTAGGCAATCGTAAATGTGTGATCTTTCAGATTGTCGGCAATCACCATTTTTAGGAAATAGCCCAATACCAACGATCGAAAGCAATACTCCCATCGAACTTCATGGAGGTATTTGGTCTTGATCTGGGGCAGGAAATCATGTGCTTTTACAATTGGCCCTGACACGAGTTGCGGAAAAAAAGCCTTGAAAAATAAGACTGTTTCGGCATGTTTAAGAATATTTCGGGCGATTAATGATCGGTAGCTGGCTACATGGCGGTTGCGGTAGGTGTCGACAACCAGACTAATACCCTGAAAGGTAAAGAACGAAATTCCGATTGGAAGGGGTAAAGTGACGAGCCAGACCTCCACGTCCGAATTGGCCGGTAGAAAACTGTGAGCGAGTAATGGACTATATTTGAAGAAACACAAAATGGCCAAATTCGCAACGACTCCGCCCGTTGCGAATCGCTTTTGGGAGCCAGGTGGGCCATAGACGACGTAGTAGCTGGATATGATATTAATGGTCACAGATAGCAATAGCAACCATAGCAGATTAAGCTGATTATACCCATAGAACGTTAAACTGGCTATAATCAGAATTAGTACCTGCCATCGTCGAAGAACAGGAAAATAGTACAGCCCAAATGTTATCAGAGCCAGAAGAATAAATTGGGGGCTGGTAAACAGCATGGATTATGTAAGAGTAAAAAAGATACAAAGATACGCTGGTGTGTTTTTTTTGACAACAGCTTCTTGGCTATCTTAAGCTTACGTAAAACATGGTATTTACTATGTAGGCTATCAATTAATATAATGACTAAGCCGCTTATTTCTATATAAATAGGAGCACGTCCGCATTCATTTATTGTGTAGGACGTGGGGTATCTGTAGTATAAAGTCTGGTTTTATCTTAAAATAAGTAAACTGCCCTGTAGGCTAGTTTGTGCTGGTGAAGGTTTGATTTGATAGACGTAAACTCCAGTTGGTAAAGGTGAATTTTGAAATTTCCCATCGAAAGGTTGCTTGTACTGTTTTGAGAAAAATACAACTTCTCCCCACCGATTAAAAATTGTGATTTCAGCAAGTGGATAACTGTCGATGCCACGCAGCTCCCAACTGTCATTCAGGCCATCGCCATTTGGAGAAAAAGCATCCGGAATCCAGATACGTTCGTAAACAGTAATGACAATATTGTCAGACGCTGAACAGCCAAGGTTGTCCGTAGCCATTAGTGTGTAGCTAGTTGTTTGTTCGGGTGTACCCACAGGGTCTGAACTAGTTGGGTTGTTTAAGCCCGTGGGTGGCGTCCATTGGTATTGATAGTCTCCTTTTGTGCCGCTATGAAGTTGAACTGACGCCCCTCGCCAGATTTCTATATCCGGTCCTACATCAACTGCGGGTAGTGCTTTAATAACGCCCAATCGTTGAGCCGAACCATTCTGACAGGCAAAAGAACTACTAACCGTATACGTTAGTAGATGATTACCAATGCCTGCTATACGAGGATCATATTGATTACTCGTAACGCCAGGACCGCTAAAGACTCCATTAGCAGGATAACCTTGAAGTGTAATTGGTGGATGGTCTATGCCGCAGAAGGCAGGTACTGAATCCAACCGCACTTGGATCGTTGGCGTAATGGTTAAGGAGTAGGTTTGTGATTGTGCCGGGCAACCTTCAGTATCTAGTACACTTACCTGATATATACCGGCCTGTTTTGCCGTTATACTTTCTTTTCCTGCTAAAGGTTTATTATCAAGTAGCCATTTGTATGAATAAGCAGAGGCAGTACGTGGTTTTTGGGCCGTTAGCAGTAGTGAATCACCAGCACAAATTTCTGTTACTGATCGAGCAGGAGAAATAACAACAGAGGGGGCGGACACTACAGCAATTCGTTGAGCAGAACCTTGCTGGCAGGATAAATCACTTTTTAGTGTATAAGTGAGTGTGTGATGGCCTTCACCAGCTTTGGTTGGCTCAAATTTATCACCTGATACGCCTGGCCCAGCAAAAAAACCACCGGATGGACTACCCTTAAGCGTGATGCTAGTCTGGCTAAGCCCGCATTGCCTGGGAATAGAGTCCAGTGTAACCGTTATGCCAGGTACGACCGATAACACAAAAGGTAAACTTACCTGTTGGCAAGTTGTTGTATCAGTAACGGTAACTGTATACTGCCCCGCCTGACGAGCAGCAAGCAGATTCGTAGTAACTCCGGGTAAGCGTGCACCATTCAATGACCATTGATAGCGATAATTGACTTGATTAGGTGTGGCTAGTACGAGTGAGTCGCTGTTACAGATTGTCGTTGTTGATCGTTGTGGGGTTATTGATGCAACAGGCAAAACAGCTCTGGTCAGTTGGAGTGTGTCCGAAAAAGAAGTACATCCCTGGATATAATCGCGAACAACAGCCCAATAGGAGCCAGGCTGAGTAGCTACAAAAGCAAGAGTCGTCTCAGGTAACAGCTTTCCATCGAAATACCACTGGTAAGTCAGTCCACTCCCCGACAATGCCTCCAGTCGTACTGAGCCCGATGGCCCACAAATGTGGAGGGGATCTGTAGATTTTAGTTTAAAGCGTGATTTTGTCACAGTTATTTTTACCTCGCCAGAACGGCGTGACTTGGAACATTGAGCTTTTAATGAAGTAATAAGCTGATACGTGCCACCTTCGGTTGTAGTCAGGGTAGGAGACGTAGCTCCGGGAATAGAATTCCCATCTTTTTTCCATTGATAATCCCAGTTGGCATTGAATGTGGCCTTCAGGTCTACGCTCTTACCTTCGCAGACTTGAATTGCCGTAGTAGGTTGGTTATTTAGGGTTATTATTGGATCGGGAGGAGAGGTGGGCGGGCAGTCCACGACAAATAACTGATAGTCGCGACGGACAAGCCCTATCTTCTGCCCATTTCTATATTCTTCTACTACTACTGTAAATACAAACAGACCTAATTGAGTAGGGGTTACGGTTAACTCACCAGTTTGGCCGTTAATGGTCAACGGAGGAGTTCCTGGAATAGCTTTATCAGCGCTAAACCCCGAAAGCCATTGAATCGTTAGTCCATTTTTACTTCCCACACCCAGGTTAGGATCTAAGCGGTCAAATGGGGTTTCCAGGTAATACTGTAGCTCATCGCCATCCGCATCTTTCGCATCGAAGGAAAACCGGAAAGGATCATTGATGCACAGATATTCGCCATCGACCTGATCGAAAACAGGAGATGAATTAAAGACAACTTTTCCATTTTGGGATAAGGCCGGAAATTCTAAATAAAAGGTCTGACCTGCTAGAATTGGGTTCTTAATATTATCAATATCGCCATTCCTACAGCAATACTGCCAGGTCATATAATAGCCGCCAGGGTCATTATAATCTGCTGGATTCCAATTGACAACCCCCTCATACCGATAAAGGGATGTCTTGATTTGCCGTAAGGTGGCACAGGTTTGGTTTGTATAATTGACAGATTGCCGGGAAATTCCAGGTATATAAAAACTGGATATCTTTTTATTGTCTGATTTCTGATAGACAAACAATAAGGCATCTGCAGAAGGTGCTCCCCCTACATCCTGGTTTATCTCGTCAAAATACATGTTCAGCGCAATCTTATAGCGACCGGGTACTTTGCCAAGATTGATCATCTCTAAATTACCTCCCACCACATGCGAGGCAAGTGATAGGTTAGTGCACAAAGCAAATACACTAATGAAAAAGGAAATTAATGGGAGTGATAGATTAACCTTTGGCATGGTTTTAAAAATAATGGCATTCGTCTTTGGGAGGACAAACGGATAAGTTAGGGTAGGTAATCCAGGTAAAAGAAGGTTTCATATTTAACAAACTTACCTATAAATACATTGCCGTAATTGAGAGATTCATAAAGCAAATTTACACCGTTACAACAAGTCTAGTAATGACAATATTCTCAGTTGCTGAACATCCAAGGTTGTCCGTAGCCGTTAGTGTGTAGCGACCAGCACCCACCTATGAATGAATACCTTTTACGTGTAGATGTCACTTTTGATGAATACCAGTTCATCCCTTTCTGGTGAAATTATATCTTGCTATGCCTTTTGTGTGGTGGGTAATGGGGAAACAGTTTTTATTCATAGCTGATATGATAGAACTGAAGGAGTAAGCAATAGCACACTTCATGGGTTGTGGCATTATTGTGAATCGTTCGGCGTAGCCTGAACTGCGTGATGGGAATTTCCCTTTGCCTAACTGGCTGATGGATAATTCTAAGCCTGGCACGAACGTATTGGTAAAGGGCTCGCGAGACATGAGTTTAGAGACGGTCGTGCCTTTTATTTGACAAGTAGGGTATGGAAATTGCGCTTTCCTGAATCTATTGGCAAGAAAACCCTGCTTGTTCGTAGATGATGTACCTTAATAAACTCCTAATTTGCTTGTGCCTGGGTATGGTATTCTGTAAACCGGTAAATGAATCGGCTCTTCTTACAGATGATGATTATGGAGTATATTCAAGTTATCTGAACGGGTTCTCGTTTTACAAACATGTTCCATCGGTAACGCCAATTATCCTGACTGACTCAACCACGAGTACGGCAGTTAATATTCACTCCAAAACAACTTGGTCATGGGTAACCAGCAATTTAGGTGACCGCTGTAAGTATTTAAATGATACTATAAGGTGCAATAAGGCACGAGACTCTGCCTGGGCCTCGCTATTTGAAAACGTTAAGCAATCTGTCCACCAACGGCAAGCCTTTTTACTACCATCGAAATTAAAGGTTCGCTATCCTCTACAGTTACTCTCTCAATTTCGAAAGCTGCACCCTGATATAGAACCAGCTACTGACTCATTGCCTCATTATATTTTTGGAGTGTCGAGGATTGCATATAGTACGGATAAAACGAAAGCTCTTTTTTTCGGTAGTTTTTACTGTGGTGGTACTTGTGGACGAGGAGAGTTGATTATGTTAGAAAAAGTTGGTAAAGCCTGGGTACTCGTTGATACATTTAGATTCTGGATTGCATAACCTTGTAAATTTTGCTGGCTCAATGATGAGATTCTTTTTTTTACTCTTGATCCCATTCTACTCGATAGCACAAAATGCGCCCTTCGAAAATGAAATCCTTGCGTTTGAAAAAGCGGATAAAACCTCGCCACCACCCCGAAATCCGATTGTGTTTACGGGCAGTTCATCCATTCGGTTGTGGGATAATTTAACCGATTATTTTCCTAAACATACTATACTCCAGCGGGGATTTGGTGGATCTCAGCTAAGTGATGTAGTACGCTATGCGGATCGGGTTATTGTTCCGTATCACCCAAAGCAAATCGTTCTGTACGCGGGCGAAAATGACATTGCTTCCGGTAACCAAACCGGGCAACAGACCTTTGACCGTTTTGTAGCTTTGTTTGTGCATGTTCGCCAGAAATTGCCCAATGTGTTATTTACCTTTATCTCGATCAAGCCCAGCCCCTCGCGTCGGAAGTTTTTCCCCGAAAACGATATCGCTAATGACCTCATTAAACAGTATCTGGCGAAACGAAAGAATACTCAATTCGTGGATATTCGGCCTGTGATGCTTACAAAAGCCGGACAGCCTGTCCCCGAACTATTTAAGCCCGACAGCTTGCACATGCTGCCCGAAGGCTATCAGCGATGGGCTACGGTGTTGCGTCCTTATTTGAAGTAAATCCATCCGCCAGTCTCTAACAAGCCCTATTCCTCTATGAAAAAACGACTAGTCTGCCTGATTACTCTATTGGTTTCGGCAGGGGGATTATATGCGCAAACGGCTACGTATGCCATTATGCCCAAACCCACCCGATTGGAAACGAATAGTGGGAGCTATATCCTGCCGGCAAAACCGATTATTACGGTACAGTCAACTCATGCGGAGGTTCGCCGAATTGCGCAGATGCTGGCCGATCAATTGGCAAAATCTACAGGCACAACCCCAACGGTTACGGTTGGTAAAGTAGCAAAAGGAATTGCTTTTGTAACTGCTCAAGGATCGAAGTTAGGGGCTGAGGGATACACGCTTACTGTTTCGCCGAAACAAATTGTTATATCCGCTGAGCAACCTCAGGGTTTTTTCTATGGTGTCCAATCGCTCATGCAACTGATGCCAGCGGCTGTGTTCAGCCCCACAAAAGTAGGTGGAGTGACCTGGTCAATACCTGCCTGCATGATCGAAGACCAGCCACGATATGGCTATCGGGGCTCAATGCTCGACGTCGGTCGTTATTTCTACCCAGTACCATTTATAAAAAAATACATCGACCTACTGGCTCTGCACAAAATGAATACATTTCACTGGCATTTAACGGAGGACCAGGGCTGGCGGATCGAAATCAAAAAATACCCTAAATTGACAGAAGTGGCTTCTATCCGACCAGCAACCATGGTGGGCCATTACCGGGATCATAAATACGACAACAAGCCTTACGGTGGTTTCTATACGCAGGACGACATACGGGACGTGGTTAAATATGCGCAGGCGCGTTTTATAACGGTTATTCCCGAAATTGAAATGCCTGGTCACTCCGTTGCGGTGCTGGCTGCCTACCCCGAACTAGGTGGTAACATCGACCGTATGCTACCCGTAAGCAGCACCTGGGGTGTCCATGATCAAGTGCTTTTTCCGCGCGAGGAAACGTTTACGTTTCTGGAAAATGTGCTTACCGAAGTAATGGATTTGTTTCCGAGTCAATACATCCACATTGGTGGTGATGAATGCCCGAAAACGGAATGGAAACAGAGCCGGTTCTGTCAGGAATTGATGAAGAAAGAAGGACTGAAAGATGAACACGAACTGCAAAGCTATTTTATCCGTCGCATCGATAAATTTGTTACGTCCAAAGGCCGCCGGATCATTGGCTGGGACGAAATTCTGGAGGGGGGACTATCGCCAAATGCTACGGTAATGAGCTGGCGAGGTATAAAGGGAGGCATTGCTGCTGCTCGTCAGAATCATGATGTTGTGATGAGTCCAACCACTTACTGCTACCTCGATTACTACCAGGTCGATCCGAAAACGCAGCCTCAACCAGTCGCAATTGGCGGTTTTTTGCCCCTCGAAAAAGTGTATAGTTTTAACCCATCGGTGTCGGATAGTCTGACTACCGAACAGGCAAAGCACGTACTAGGTGTGCAGGCTAACATTTGGTCGGAATATCTGCCAACGACACAATACGTTGAGTATATGACCTACCCACGCCTGATTGCCGTTGCCGAAACGGCCTGGACACCCGCCGAGGGTAAGAACATTGACGATTTCAAGCAGCGTCTGGAAGTACACAAAAAGCGTTTAGATTACCTGAATGTCAACTACTTTGAAGCTCCGATCAATAAGAACTTCGAGTATGTCTGGCCGAAAGAAACCGCGAAGAAATAAGGTTTAACCACAGAGGCACAGAAAACACAGAGAAAAAATAGTGCCTAAAAACTCTGTGTTCTCTGTGGTTAATACCATTTATAACATCATCTCCATTCGAATATCAGCCCGGCTGTAGGGGGTGGGCACGCTGGGCACTTCCCGGAAGCCTACGCTGGCGTACATGGTCAGGGCAGGAGTTAAGATTCGATTTGATTCGAGCCAGACGGTTTTAACCCCTAGTTGCCGGGCGTAGTCAATGGCGGCTACACATAGCTTTTTACCAATTCCCTTGCCTTGTGTATCTGGCGAAACCGCCATTTTTGCTAATTCGAAGCTGGTCTCTTCCTGGTCCGGTATTCCGGTGTTGACCATGGCTACGCAACCAACGATTTTATCGCCAATCCGAGCCAGAAGGATTTGGCCATTGTTTGGCAGGATATACGTTTCAGGCTGATCTAGTTGCTCCAGGTCGTGCGGTTCAACCGTAAAGTAGCGGGAAATCCAGTCAATATTCAGGCGTTTGAAATCAGGCTGATACTCTGGTGAGTAAGGAATGATGTAAACGTCGTTCATCGTCTTAACAGTAGTTAGTTTTGGTTCGGTTTAATTGATCCTGAATACGGTCGAAGAAGGTGCGTTCGGCCAGTTGTGTTTCCATTTCCTGAAGTGAGGTTAGCAGGTTGTGCGCCTGTTTGCCCAGCATTTCCTGATTGACCGCAATAAAGGCATCCCACAAAGGCTGGAGTTTTGGAAGCATCTCCTGACCGGTTTCGCTCAGTGTCAGCAAGCGTTTTCGCCCATCCTGCTCCGACTTGGCGGAGGTAATCAGATTATTCTTTTCCAGTTCGTTAATTACCTGAATCACAGCAGGGTGCGTTATGCCTAGTCGCTCGGCGATCTCCATAACAGCCACGGGTCCTTGCCGGGCAATGAGCACAAAAATGGTGGCCCATCGTACATCGAAATCCAGACCCGACTGCCGGTAGGTTGCGGTTACACCCTGCCAATACACATCACTTAATCGCCTGAGTCGGCTGGCAAGCGCTAACTCGGCCATTTCGGCCATAAAATCCATACTATGTAAGGGGTTACGTAAGAACTTACATAGTTATGGAAAACGTTTAGTCGAGTCAAGCTACCGTTCAATTATTTCTGATCATCAATACAAGGACGTTCCGGGCTCATTGGATAGCTTTGCCATAAAAAAGAAGCCTCATGAACTCCGTCCGCCAATTTATTCTCCTCTTAAGTGTGCTGCTAGGTACCCAAGCGGCAGTTGCTCAACAGCTCCAGTATAGTAACCCGCCCGGCCTGCCTACTTCTAAAAATTACACCCAAATCGTGGTCGCACAGGGGAGTCGAATTGCCTATATATCGGGGCAAGTGTCAGCGAATGCCAAAGGCGAAATCATAAACAAAGGCGATTTTCGGGGACAAACAAAGCAAGTACTCGAAAACCTCAAAATAGCACTGGAAGCTGTAGGTGCTACCTTTGCCGATGTCATTAAAACAACGACCTATGTTGTCAACACAGATGCCGAGAAGATCGGTATTGTACGGGATATACGAAGCCAGTATTTTACCAGCGCTGGCCGGTCCGCCAGTGCGGTGGATTCGCCAAATCCGCCTGCGAGTACGTATGTAGGGGTACAGGGCTTATACGACAAGGATGTATTGATTGAAATTGAAGCGATAGTTGCCCTGAAGTAACGGCAGCTTCTACAACCACGAACTCAGCATTCATGAAACAACTATTTTTTCTGGCTTTATTCTTTCTTATCGATAGCCGCAGTGTGGCCCAATCCATTCGGTTCGCATTCGTGACCGATACACACGTTGGTGCTCCCGAAACGGCCGCCGAAGACCTGCAACGAACGGTCAATGATATAAACGCACTACCCGGTATTGATTTTGTCGTTGTCACCGGGGATGTTACTGATTTTGGTACTGAACAGGAGCTCAACACAGCTAAACGAATTCTGGATGGCCTGACGAAGAAATGGTACATTTTTCCGGGAAATCACGATACAAAGTGGTCGGAGAATGGCTGTAACAGTTTTCGGAAGGTGTTTGGGAGTGAACGGTTTGCCTTCGATTTTGGCAACTATCGTTTCATTGGTTGTGGCAGTGGCCCTAATATGCGGATGTCGCCGGGGCTGGTTGCCCGGGAAGATGTGCTGTGGCTCCGGTCTGAAGTTGAAAAACTGAAAGGCTCCGACCGACCGGTGATTTTCATGAACCATTACCCGCTCGATGATGCCCTCGCTAACTGGTACCTTCTCATTGACGACCTGAAAAAGACGAACATACAGGCCACGCTGTGCGGCCATGGTCATGCCAATCAGGCGATGGATGCCGAGGGTATTCCGGCTACCATGGGCCGCTCAAACTTACGGGCAAAAGATGCAGTTGGCGGGTACAATCTGGTCACGATTCGGAATGACACAATGGCCTTTTCCGTTCGGACACCAACCGTTGGCCCTGTAGAAGGACGAACCGAAGCCCCCTGGCGAACGGTCTTACTCCAGAACCACCGATTCAGTCAGGACTCAAAACACTATCCGCGGCCATCGTACCAGCTTAATGAGCGGTATGCAAACGTACAAGCCGTCTGGGAAAAGCAGGATAGCAGTGATATAGGCGCGGGTATCATTGCCGATAAAACGACTTGTTTTTACCCCAATACCAGAGGTCAACTGGTGGCGCTGTCGTTAACCGATGGCTCTGTAAAATGGCGATTAGCAACAGAAGGCAAGATTTATTCGACGCCCGCCATACTGAAAAACCGACTGGTTGTTGCCTCTACCGATGGCACTATCTATTGCCTCGATAAGCGAAATGGGAAACTTAACTGGAAGGTTGAAACGGGCAAACCCATTGTTGCCTGCCCGCTCATTGATGGGAATGTTGTATACATGGGTAGTTCTGAAGGTAAGTTCAGAGCCTTGTCGCTGAAAGACGGATCGGAGCAGTGGACGTTTGGCGATGTACATGGCTTTGTTGAATCTGTTCCTATTGCCGATAAACAGAAAATTTATTTCGGCTCCTGGGGGTCAACGTTCTACGCGCTTGACAAGAAAACAGGGCAGCCAGCCTGGACCTGGACCAATGGGAAAAGCCGAAACTTCTCACCAGCTGCTGGCATTCCCCTGTTAACGAACGATCGGATTTTCCTACAGACACCTGATCGGACCGTTACCGCACTTGATGCTACCAATGGCCGGGAAATCTGGAAAACGAATCAGCATAAAGGATTTGAGGCCAGTGGACTCTCCGAAGATGGATCGCTGGTTTATGTGAAGTGCATGACCGATACGCTCTGGGCCTTATCGACCCGGTCAGACAGTCCCCAACCAGCCTGGTTTGTCAACTGCAACTACGGTTATGAAATCAGTCCATCTCCTATCATCGAACGGGATGGGATTATTTTTATTCCTACAGACGATGGGGTACTGTATGCGGTTGACCGCCAGACCCGCCGGGTAAACTGGGCGCATAAACTTTCTAATGCCATGGTGAACCGTATTTTCCCATTGGGAAACCGGGAGGTACTTATAACAACGATGGATGGGAAAGTGGCTCGGCTTCAAGTTACCGTTAAGTGATACCATTAACTAAATGTACAGACCGCCGACTTGGTAAATTCCTGGTTTTGTAATCAGGGAAAGTTGCTGTGTTCGCCAAAAGCTAAACTGTTTGATTTCAAGTAGGGATTCTGCTGTCTACTACTTATTTTTGCACTTTACTAAGAAACCAAAAGCCGCGAAGTAATACTGATATCACTAATATCCATTCCTTCGTAACAGGGCCGCCCGCACGGCTAAAAATCCATATGGAAACATCAACCTACGTTCCTTACAAGGTTAAGGACATCGCGCTGGCCGAGTGGGGCCGCAAGGAAATCAAACTTGCCGAAGCCGAAATGCCCGGCCTGATGGCCCTTCGTGCTGAATATGGCCCATCGCAGCCACTCAAAGGTGCCCGGATTGCCGGATGCCTCCACATGACTATCCAGACCGCCGTTCTTATCGAAACCCTGGTGGAACTGGGTGCCGATGTAACCTGGTCGTCCTGTAACATTTTTTCGACACAGGACCATGCTGCTGCTGCCATTGCGGCTGCCGGGATTCCAGTGTATGCCTGGAAAGGAATGAACGAAGAAGAATTCAACTGGTGCATCGAGCAAACATTGTTCTTCGGCGAAGATCGTCAGCCACTCAACATGATTCTTGACGATGGTGGTGACCTGACCAACATGGTGTTCGATGTATATCCTGAGCTGATTCAGAACATCAAAGGCCTGTCGGAAGAAACGACAACGGGTGTTCACCGCCTATACGAGCGGATGAAAAATGGGACGCTGCACCTGCCGGCTATTAACGTAAATGATTCCGTTACGAAATCGAAATTTGATAACAAATACGGTTGCCGTGAGTCACTGGTTGATGCGATCCGTCGGGCTACCGATTTGATGCTGGCTGGTAAAGTGGCTGTTGTGGCTGGTTATGGCGATGTAGGTAAGGGTTCGGCTGAGTCACTACGGGGTGCAGGTTGCCGGGTTCTGGTAACGGAAATTGACCCAATCTGTGCGCTACAGGCTGCTATGGATGGCTTTGAAGTAATTCCGATGGATGAAGCAGTTCCCCGGGCGCAGATTTTTGTAACGGCTACTGGTAACGTTCGGATTATTAAAGACCGACATTTCAAAGCCATGCGCGACAAAGCCATTGTGTGTAACATTGGCCACTTCGACAACGAAATTGATATGGCTTGGTTGAATGAAAACTACGGTCACTCGAAGAGCCAGATCAAGCCACAGGTTGATATGTACGAAGTCGATGGCAAAGAAATCATCGTACTGGCCGAAGGCCGGTTGGTGAATCTGGGCTGTGCAATGGGCCACCCTTCGTTTGTGATGTCGTGCTCGTTCTCGAACCAGACACTGGCGCAATTGGAGCTGTGGGCTAACTCGGATAAATACGAGAATAAAGTATACGTATTGCCAAAAATTCTTGATGAGAAAGTAGCTGCCTTACACCTGGCTCACGTGGGTGCTAAACTGGAGCCACTCGCGCAGGAGCAGGCCGACTATATTGGTGTACCCATGTCAGGTCCGTTCAAGTCAGAAATGTATCGGTACTAAAAGAATATAGGATGTAAGATGTATGGTATATCCTACATCAACTATCTTATAGCAAACATCACTACGCGCGGCTTCGGAAACGAGGCCGCGCTTTTTTGCATTAAATTTGTTAGTATTGACACAAGGAAACGACGCTCGACCATGATATTCCCGCTAAATCCCACAATCCGCCGGGATGACCGCCTGACTGACAATGAATTTTACGCTTTCTGTCAGGCAAATCCTGATTTGAGGTTAGAACGCGATGAGAACGGACAAATTTACATTGAAATGCCTACCGGAAGCCGAACCAGTATTAGAAATCTTGATCTTGCGGCAGAAGTGTATCTGTGGAACCGTCAACATAAAGCAGGTATTGTTACAGAGTCAAATGGTGGTTTTACCTTGCCTGATACCTCAGTACGAGTACCTTATGTCGCTTGGGTGAGTAATGAGCGATGGAACGCTCTTTCTGAAATTGAGAAAGATAATTTTGCTTAGGTTTGCCCTGACTTTGTCATTGAGCTTATGTCAGACGTAAGTGAAAAGTACACCCTACCCGCTAAAATGGAAAAATAACTTCAGAATGGTGTTCGATTGGGTTGGGTAATTGATCCGTTTAGTCAACAAACAACCATTTATCGACCTAAACGTGATCCTGAAGTAGTGAATTTTACGGATATACTAGATGGAGAGATTGTTCTACCTGGTTTTGAATTAATACTAAGTGACTTGTTATAAGGCACTTATTAATACCTTTATGCTTCATTTGCACGTACGCCTATGAAACGCCTGCTCCTGCTATTGTTACTGTCTCCCCTGCTCGGTTCAGCGCAGGTAACTATCGACACGCTGCACTGGAGCGCGACTAGACGTTTGCAATTGGCCGATTTCCATTCGCCTACCCAACCCGGTTTAGGCGGCTCCGAATTTTATTATCAAATAGGCTACGAAGTCCGCCCAACCTCTATCTGGAGCCAGCCCGCAATTGAGTCGTTTTGTCTGATGTTTCGTAACCTGTCGTGGGTGTCGGAAACTGCCCGGAATGAGCGAACACTGGCCTATAATCAAATATTATTTGATCTGGTAGAGGTGCATACCCGCCTAATGCAGGCCAAATTAATTGCTCTTGGGGCCGACCGCCGATTTAAGCAGCAAGCCCGGCAGATTGAATACCTGACCAACTCTGAGTTGGGGGCGGAGGTCAATCGGTTTCGGTCCGAAACGGGCGGGGGCGATGACTTAGAGGCTCTGCAAAAATGGGAAAAACAGATTGCCATTCGCCTGTATGATACACCTGATTTAGTAACTACCTTCAGTGCATCGAAAATTGGCTATGGCGTATTTTTCGGTGGGGGAGGTATTTTGCCAACGGGGGCACTTGGGCAAACGTTGAATCCATCGGCAGGCGTTGTATTCGGCATTGATATTGCCTTTCAGCGAACGATGCTGATGTTGCATCCAACCCTCTATAACGGTACGATTCGGGAGGAGTTTTGGCATAATAATCAAAAGTGGGAAAAGGACATGCCCATAAGCCCTATGTTGTTCGAGCTGGGGTTGGGCCGGGTTGTCTACGATGGACCACGAAGCCGTGTAATTCCCTACGTTGGCTACCTGCTGTTCGATATGTCGCCCCGCGATCGGAAGGATGAACGCTACAAAGGCCTGTCTTTACTGACACATTCACCCATACTCGGGCTTGTATTCGATATTAAACTGGGCGATAATACCCGAAAACCTGATCTATCAGAAAATAGCTTCTGGTTTGTGCGGACAAAACTATCCTACAGCCCTATCCTGGATGCGAAACCCTTTTCGGGTGGCCTCTTCAATCTACAAATTGGCCTGGGCGGCTTTGGCCGGACGCGTAAAGTGCATTACAAACCGGAGCACACATTGATTTCTTTACCGGGTAAGATGCTTTAATTTCATGCTGCTGGAAGAGCTAGACCAGCTTCCCTTCCTTTTGAAATTCCAGCCGGATTCCTTCAATAACATCAGTCGCAGTCAATATGTCCTCCTGCCGACTCAAAGCCCGCAAGGAGCAAAATTGAACAATATTCAAAATAGCAGCACCCGAAAGTTCATACCGTCCTGACAGATGCTCGACAGGAAGTTCCGGGTCTAATCTAACAGCGCTTGGTATGCTTTTTTGCCAGAGCACCAGGCGTTCGGTTGCATTGGGCAGCGGGAAATGAATCATGGCCTGAAACCGCCGGGCAAACGCCGGGTCGATATTATTTTTTAGGTTAGAAGCCAGAATAACCAGCCCATCGAACTCTTCAATCTTCTGTAATAAAAATGCCACTTCCTGATTCGCATAGCGGTCGTGGGCATCGCGGGTCTCAGTTCGTTTGCCAAAGAGAGCATCGGCTTCATCGAAGAATAGAATCCAGTTTTTAGCGTGGGCTTTATCGAAAAGATTGGCCAGATTCTTCTCCGTTTCGCCGATGTATTTGGAAACTACCAGCGACAGATCTACCCGATAGACATCCCGATTGGTGTATTTGCCTAGTAAAGTGGCCGTCAGCGTTTTGCCCGTGCCGGGTGGGCCGTAAAAGAGCACGCGATAACCGGGTTTCAGCCGATGGCTCATCTGCCACTCTGTGCGTAATGTGTCGTAATGATGAATCCAGTGTTCGATATCGCGAATTTGGGTGAAGATCGGTGTGGGTAATACCAGGTCATTCCATTCCATATCGGTGCTGATTCGTTGCGCGGGAAAGCGCATGCTCATGGCTGGGGCAGACACACGTCCGGTGGTAAACAACTCCACATAATCGGGGTCGAGAATAAGCCGACCACTCAGGCGTGGTTCGCCGGGTTTTACGTCTTCGAGATACAGAATCCGTTCGCGGGCAAAAAAATGATCGGAACTGAACAGATCATACAGCATCAATCGTTTTTCAAGATCGTTACCGGCCAGAATGAACAGAGCGGTTTCGCCAGTGGGCAGCAGTCCCCGGTGACTAGTGCCACGCACCCCACCAAACTCCGGAAACTCCCCACCATCGGGCAGGTGCTCACGAATGATAGCGTCGAAAAAACCAGGTTGCAGGTGAGGAATAAGCGTAAGGAGCAGAATAATCAATTCTGCTTCATCAAGCTGTGCTGCTGCAATAAGCTGCGATAATACAGTTGGTACTTCCCGCTGAAGATCGGGAAGTACCGGTCGGGTTTCGATCGAACCCTTATGTCGACATAGTCGCCAGCGAACAAACGCCCGCAGAAAGCCAATACCAAGATGGAGTGGATCGGACTGCTCTGGCATGGTTGTCATATGTGGCACAATCAGTTTAGTCATGATCTAGTTGAATTATCGTTGCATCGCCCGCACTACCACCAGTGGCTAGCCAATTTCCATCGGCACTAAATGTAATAGCGGATACGTGACCTTTGTGCAACCGACGGCCCCAGTGTTGTTTGCCCGTCTTACGCTCCACTACCGTGACGTAACCGGATGCATTTCCAAATGCAATCCTGCGCTCATCGGGACTGACGGCAAAGGTGGTAACAGTAGCTTCAGGATTATTGACCACGTTACTGGTAGGCAGCGGTTGGCCCGTTTTCTGCCATCCAAACAGGCCCTGGCCAAACTCACCAACACCCCAAATAAAGCTTGCCGATACGCGGAGCTGACTCAGAACTAACCCAGATGCAACAGGTGTAAATTTACCATTGGTAAGGAGCGCTACCTGTAGGCCGTCTTTATCCGCGCTCCATAGCTGCCTACCATCGGTAACCGTTAAACCAGAAGCTACTGAAAATGAATATGTAGTAGTAAGTTGTAAAGTTGCTATGTTGTAAGCCATAACCTCGTTCGATACGATCACCCAGATTTGATTATTGTCTATAAACAAAAATGGTATTTTCTGCGAAACAGGCAATTGGGCTGCCAGCTGTTGCGACGGATGTTCAATTGAGCTAACGACGAGCTGCCAGGAAGTATCGGGGGCATTTACCAGATAAATCAATTGACTGGTTCCTGATATGTAAACAGCCGGGACGCTATTCGCTTTCTGCTCCTCCGTTACTATCCACTGCGGTTTATCGGGAGTTTTCTGTGAAAAGATCGTTAGGGTAGGGTTTCCTTCTTTCCGATAATCCTGCGCCATCGCCAGCCATTGCCCTTTGGTAGTCAGGGCAAGTGCGTTGACCGGTGTGCGTGACGCCGATTGATAGTGTAAAATAGCGTCTTTTTTCATACCTTATGCTAGGTCGTTGTTCCGGCAAAAAGCTGCCCTTTTAGTTTCTTCGCGCCTACACCACTGTTGTTGTATTGACTGGTAAAATTGGGCCCGACATAAAACTTGTCGGCATAATGATGGCCATCTGCACCTGCCTGTCTGTTATAGTAGGCAAGCATTAGTTTCAAATTTGACGAATTCCCTGCCGTACGTTGCCGCGCTCCATCATCGGCGTTGAAACCAGTATCTTTCCAATGTTTGGCCAGTGGCTCAGTATGATCCACATCATAGGCTCGCCCATTAATATCAGTGGCAATTTGAGCATCGGTCATTGCCCGATATCGAGCTTTTTCTCCTGATACTTCCATTACCTGCCCATCGCGCACCAGACGTTGCCAAATAGCTTCGGAGCCATTGTCCCGCACTACTTTGAGGCTATTAATGATGGCCGCTTTTCCCTGCGTAGCCACGCTGGTTCGAGCGCTGCCGAATCCACTACCATTAATGTATAAGTCATTACGCACGTCGAAACCAGGTGGGAGGTTCCTTCGGTTCGGTAGGGGTGGGGCGAAGAAATCAGAACTATCGGTCAGCCCGTGTAGAATTGCCCCTAGGGCGGTTAATTCAGCATCAACTTGTGTTTGTTTCTGGACATCTGTTAAGGTTGTATCCCGCTTAATTCGATTTACATTCCGTATTTTTTCGCGGGCCTGCTCGGCAATCGGGCGTTTTGATGAATCGGCGGTGACCACTTCGTTCAGGAAGTCCAGTACCGGACGCGGACGCGAGGCTACAATCAGTTCAGCATTCTGGTCACGTCCTTCAAAATAAAGGGTATGGGTTTGGTTAGTAGCATCTGTATAGGGCTTGCGTACACCCAGCCAACCTAATACAGCTCCGGCCACGCGTTGTCCTGCTCCTACTACAGTCCCCACTATCCGTCTTCCCTGCGCTACCACCCAATCAACGACCCGGTCCATTGCCCGATCAACCGGCTGGCGAATACGAGCTATGGTATTCCGAATGGTATCGGAAATACCACCCAAACCCAGCAAACGGGCCAGAAAACTAATGATAACGGGTACCATACGGCCCATGGTTTCCTCAACCCGATTGGCGGCCGCAGCGATGTTCCCGGCAGCGATGGCTGCAATTGAATCGACATACGATTCAACCACTGCGGCAATCTGGTTGATTCGTTCAATGAAGAACATCACCGTATTATAGGTAGCTATGATGGCCTGAATAACAGCCCCTGCCGGATTTAACATACTGGCAATCCGGATAATTGCCTGACCGATAATTGTCTGTCGAACCCAGGCGATAACGCCGTCGAGCACCATATCACGCAGATTGCCAAGATATTCCAGTATTTTTTGCCAGGCAGCTGCTGGGCCCTGCGTGATGAGAATCCGCAGAAAATCAAACACTTGCTCCAGCCGGTTCACGAATTGCTCACTCGTAGCCCGAACCAGTTTGGCCCGAATAGTTTGATAGGTAAGCCCCAGAATCTGTAATACCAACGAGAGAATACCCTGCAAATTGAATGTCTGAGGTAACTGGAGTCCAGCTCCTTCCAGGGCACCCAGTAGCCAGCTCACTAAGCCACGCTGCAAATGAGAGAGCGCATTCTGCATAAACTGCCGGAAGCCCTGGACACCAGCGCGCACCAGATTACCAACGAACCGTACCGGATCGTTGATAATAATGCGGAAGGTAGCCTGCGCCCGTTTCAGAACGGCCAATACCCTGGCTCCGCCCGCTCCCATAACCGCTTCGAAAATAAACTCGAGCATCTGCATCAGCGCAGCACCGGCAAAGCCAACGATGTCGGCAGCTAATCCCAAGAACAGCCCGACAATCTGACCGATGGTTTCCAGCGGATGGAGTATGGCTTCGGGCGTGAGCGCGTTCCAGACGGCTGTAAACATCCCCTTAATGCGCTCCCAAGTGAGGTTCCGCCGGGTGGTTTCCTGGTTAAACCAGTTGAAGGCTCGTTGCAAAGCACCCGACTGCTGCATTTGCTGGAATCGTTCTTCGCCGTTTTCCATCAGGCTCATAAAACCGCGTACCAGATTAGCTGGACTGCGTTCCACCACCTCATCGGTAAATGGATCTTTTCCGATGATGACTGTTAGCAGCGGGAATCCTCGCAATTGACGCGCTCGATTACTCAATGGCCGAATAATCGTTTCTTTGATAAAGGCAACGACCTGGCTGACTACCCGCCCGACAAACGCCAGTATTCGACTGAATGGCGGACCAAATATTCGGCGAATTATATCCAGATTGCCATTGATACCGAGTGTGATGCCCATTTCATCCCAGGCCTGACTGAACAGGCCCCGGATATAGGAAAAAGAAATTCCCAGTGAGGCTATCTGCGTATCAATCCAGGCGGCTGCCCGGTCGATTACCCCTTCGGAACGAAGCTTATTAAAGAGCAGAACGCCCAGAGGTCCACCCAGCGTTAGAAAACCTTCGATCAGATTCACGGTGGTGCGAGGGACTTCTCGTTGGAGAACCGGATTGTAACCAATCAATACTGTCATCAGTCGCCAGCCGGGCAAATTAGCCAGCCAGCCATCAATGGTTCCGGCCACATCGATTCCGAACAGGCGTTGTACAGAAGGTGTAGCTGTTGAAACGGTAGGTTTTCGCTGGATGGCTCCCCCTTGTTGCACAACGTGAGTTAGTTCGTGGGCCAGCAGATGCTGCCCGGAACTGGAGCCTGGACTGTATTTGCCTTCGTTGAAATAAACATGATTCTGATAGGCAAAAGCTTGTGCACCAATGTTCTGGCTCATCTGTACGGCTGGCGCGTCGGTATGAACCCGAACCGATGAGAAATCAGCGCCAAAACGGGGTTCCATAAACTGCCGGGTATCAGCACTCAGCGGTTGTCCGCCCGACTGACTAGCTGAAAGCTGTGACTCAAAGTGACTGGTTATAGGAGAAGCACTGGTTTCGCCTTTTTTGCGAAGTTTTTTTCGATCGTCGTCCTCCGTTTTCAGCCGAATAATTGGAGGGCCTATACTGTCTTCCTTACGGCCAATATCTTTCTTCTCTTTTTCGTCGATTTTCGGCTGAAGCAACCCTGTTGTCGGGGAAAACGAACCCGAATGAACGGCGGGAGCAGGCATGCGCATCACGTGGTCGGCCGTACTATCGGCTTCCCGCTCGAAACGGTCATTTGCCTGACCGACGCTTAGTTTGGTTTGGACAAACGGTTTAAAAAATGGCGACGTATGGGGCTGACCTAATGTTGGTGCACCCTGTTTGGCAAAAAACGGTTGGGTCGAGTGGGTGTGGGCAGCAGTGTGCTGAGTCGACGACGTGGTGGCCGGTTTCGACTGAATAAGCGGTTGATATTGATGTGACACGTTCACGACATTGACGGGTATTGCCAGTTAACGACTATCCATTTTTTCAACCAGGGCAAAATCACGGGACTAATTCGCCAACCTACTTTTTCTTTTTTACCATTTATGTCAACGTTATGCGTTAGTTTATTCAACAGATAATCCTGCGCTTTCACCTCAACCGTTAATTGCCACTGGTTGCCTGACAAAAGCTCCAGTTTGCCTTCCCGTTGCAGAAAACCTACGCGCAGGCCATCTGGCGAGGTGTTTTTCAAGGCTTCCCACCGCCGAATCACCTCGGTGAGCAACTCCGTTCCTTCTAGCTGTTCTTCGTCTGTGAGTCTGTGTTGACCCGTAATGGGCCAGTTCCAGGGTAGGTTGCAAAGCACTTTGGGCAGCAATAAGTCATATTCAGCAGCCGATAGCTCACCCGTTGCCAGAAAATGAATCATCAACAGCGCTTTTTCCCGACAGATATCGTCAATAAATACCCCCTTTTTCACCCATCCACATGCGTCAAAACAAGCAGGTAGAAATGGATCATGAAGCAGAACAACACCTGCATTTCGAACGTAGAACACCGAGTCGGAAGGTAACGCTGAATCGGCTTCAGGCTGTACTTTTGGTTGATGATTCGAGACAATGTCAGCCGTTTTAACCGACTTTAAATTACTCTTTTCTGCGTTGATAAAAAGTACTGATTCGAGTGACGAACTAGTTGTAAATTCAGCAGGGTTAATAGCTGCCCAGTAATTTCTGATCGTTTGGAGCACTGCTTCAGATTCCTGTACTACGCTTTTGATCAGCAGGTTAAGTATTAGTGTATACTGGCCCGGCGTTAATTGATCTCGCCAGGTTTCCACGTGTCGTAGCAACCCTGATCCCGCCGATTCAGGATGTGTACCCAGGGCGTTGATCACCACCGTAAGCAGCGCTTCCGAGAACTCACGTAACAGTCTGGATCGAGCGTCAGATTTTGTTAAAATAGCTTTCAGCGTTGCTTGCTGGGTGTGTGTTACTCGGGTTAAGATGTGCTGTATCTGTGTGTCAAACGCCTGCCTGGATTCGGGCCAGAGT
This sequence comes from Spirosoma migulaei, assembly GCF_054776855.1. Taxonomy (NCBI): domain Bacteria; kingdom Pseudomonadati; phylum Bacteroidota; class Cytophagia; order Cytophagales; family Cytophagaceae; genus Spirosoma; species Spirosoma migulaei. The sequence goes on from NZ_BAAHBG010000011.1 coordinate 32,478, forward strand.
TGAGAGGGGGGAAGTAGACCATGTTCCAGGAAATAGATAAAGGATTCAAAAACGGCCTCGTAAACGTTTCTGACGGAGGTTTCTGGCTGATAACGCTTCTCCGGAATCGCGTCGATCAGTTGCCGACGAAGTAGGTCGGGTAATCGACGGGTTATTTCTTCCTCAAGATCATCTGGTGCTATTGCACCCAGATCCACATCCAGCCGTTCCAGTTCAATCCATTCATCTGCCAAACAGAAATCAGATAACACCTTATCCAGCGAAGTCAGTAAACGGCTTTGCTGAAGCGCCTGCCCGATCCGTTCCTGCATAGACCAGCTATCCGACTGTTCGCGGAGGTGAAGCCGAACGGTTTGACGCTGGATGATATGTGGCTGGCTGTTGGTCATCGGGCTGATGGTTAGAGAACTTTCTCTGTGATTGCGTTGCAGATAGGTTTGTTGTTGTACTGGAAGGTTAGCTCCAGATTGGAGTTTTCCTGGCGACCATCCAGCTTAAACGTGTAGCGTTGTACTGTGGGGCTTTCATCTTTTATCTGTTCTGGGTTAATGGCCTGGCCGTTTAATTTCCAGATATACTTGATTTCTGGTATTGGTGTAAGCACCAGCGCATCAGCTGTTTTTTGCGGTATTACATTTTCAACCTTAAATGTTGCCGGCAGAATAAATAGAGGCATCGATTTTGGTGCCCGATTCTCAAGGGTGTATGTGATGACATGGGCTCCGGCAACAATTGGTGTATATTCACCTGTATCGGCTTTGATCGCTATCGTCTTGGAACTGAATTTCCCTCCTTCAGGAGTAGCCGTTATTCTAGTCTTCACTTTACTGAAACAAACAACGGATGCACCTGGGAATGCAATAGGTTCGAGGGGTGTAAAACTAATTTCCTGCGAGAATGGCTCTGTCTGGTCACAACTGCCATTCGTAGCGGTTAATTTCACCAGAAAATCGCCAGCGCTATCTTCATCGACCGGGAATGAGTGTATTTCCTGCGCATTTCCGTTGCCGTTGACTGGAATGGTCAGTATGGGTGATCCATCCCCAAAATCTAGCGTGAGTTGCTTTGCATCAGTGTAGGTATACCTAAATGTCGCTTTGCGTGTTTCATTAACCTGCTCTACGTTAAACGATGCGGCCGGTAGCGGAACGACTTGTACATCTATCAAAACCGGTGGCCGCCCCGGAACGGTGTAGGTCAATGTATGGGTACCAACCTGAGTTGGGTTAAAGAAAAATGTACGACCTTCTTTCGTTACCAGCGGACTATCGAACGAACCTGTATCCGGCGAAACGTCGATTTTTCCCTTCGTTGCGTTAAGGCAGAACGTTTCCTGCATCTCCAGGGTTGGTGGAGGTTCTGGTAGCATAAACTGAATACCATTGCCTGATCCGCAGCATCGATAAGGAAGGTAAAAGTCGGCAATGACAATAGACTCTCCCCCCTTTTTTTGCAGACCGGCCTTCGGCAACGCAACTGGATCTTTGTACACCAGTACAAACGTACCCCCTGGCGGGACACCTGCACCGTGTTCCAGTCCCTGGTGATTTAGTAGAAACGGCCCAAATGTCAGATTCGCTTCAAAATCGGCTTTACGCTTTTCGTAGGTATCCTTCAGTTTCTGCAAAAGTGGAAGTTTGGCCAATATACAGTTGGCCGGTAACTGAGCGCCAAGTTTTTTTACTTCACCTGCATAAGCCGCTAATACCCTCACAAATACCACTGGAGTCATTGGCAGAACGACCTTTAGGGGATTTATTTTTCCGTTAAGCTCTGCTTCGTGACAATGAATCTGACTCATGATATCATCGAAATCAACAGCCAGATCGGCAAAGTCGAACGACTGTCCCTGAGTAATGAGTAGTTGATCGGTGTCGGCCCGAAGTGCCAACACGTCGAAGGCCAAATTGTAGGTTCGTTGCTGTGCCAGAATTTCGCTCAGCGTGGTTAGAATTCCCGCTCCCAGAAAACCTTCAATCCGGTAAAATGGATAGGTTTCGATCTGATAGTCGAATGGCCGTTTAACCTCCGCAGGAGCCAATGGAGATGGATGATAGGAGTGAATATAGGCTGTACGACAGTACTTTGCGAGTTCGTGACTCCAGAAATTCCTCATTTCTGGTTTATAATAAAAGGGCATGGACCGCTGATCGATGCTTAATTTTCGATAGCGATCGGGGGTGATTTTTAGGGAAGAAAGGGTTGATACGGTGCCTCGGCCTTTAATGGTAAATGTATCGAACTGAGTGGCTGGAACCTCGAATAGATCAATGAGTTTTAGAATCCGCTGATAAAACCAAATGGCTTTCTGGCGGGCGTCGGTAGCCGATGCTACTGCTGGCGATTTCACCCAGGCATGCCGGAAGTCGGGTCGGCAAAGGCCAGGATCAGAAACGAGCTCCCCTACCAGCAGGTGTTTCGGAAATGCATCAGCGGGAGGCATACACTGCACTAACCATTGGCAGGTGGCTTCCCGAAACTCGTTATACGCATCGTGCAGATCTTTCAACCAGTCATATACATACTGGCTATTAAAATTTTGACTAATCGTACGCACCATGCTCTGTAGGGCGTTGGTCGGCACCGTCATAGCAGTGAGACTAGTCGCATCGACGTCCTTGATCAGTTCGTAGGCATCACGCAGGTTTGCACTCAACAACCCGGCTTTACTGAGCAGGAACTGCCGAAACCGTTGTAGGGACTGATCATAAGGACGATCATCGAGCCGCACCCGCGCCATAGTCAGAACCGGTAATCGAGTACTGGCGGCCGCTGCCTGACGAAGGCTAGTTGAAATTAAGGCATTCGCATCAGCTTTTCGAACGAGCAGGATACGTAGCTGATTCTGGAATGCTTTTCCTTTGGCATCGCAGGCAACACCAGTGCATTTATCAGCCGATTTAACATCGCTCTCCAGATACACCATTACCACCATGTTGGCCAGTACCTGGGCTGTCGTTGCCGAAAACTGGTCGAGCGTTTTCAGAACCCGCGTGCTGCTGGCTTCCTGCTTAAACGCCTGCGGGAGTAGTTCCCAGAGTTTGAGCCCGTTTATATCGGTAAAGGGCTTGTATGGATGATCGGCAAAGGTGTAATCGGCGAAACGATCATAAGTTGTATCGGCATCCAGGCTCAGTAAATCACCTTCTGAAGGCACTCCACAGCCTGCCGATATCGTAATGGTGTTATTGGCGTTCAGCACGGGTTTGAGTCCGCATACAATCCCTACCCCAATGAGCCGGGTTCGGGTAAGCTGCTCCTGATTGAGCAGAAAACCAAACAGTAGGTTCAACTGATCTGCGGTCAGGATGGAATCTGGCCGGAAAATGGTGAGCCCGTAATTGCTGAAGTCGAAGTGTTGATTTCCAGTTACAGGATATACTTCATCAAAATATGGATTAGCCATGGCGTTAGGGATTTGGGTGGTCGTCAGGTTCGGTCGGCTTTAGAGTTCCCAATGCCGTGCGGTTGAGGATAATCGGGCTTTCTTCGTCTTCGTTGTCGCAATCATGCAGGACCCCCGTCTCATAGATGGTATGGAAATCATCATCTTCCAGTTTATCTATAAGTTCCTTTAGGGCGGTGGCATAGATGGCTGTTCGTGGTTTGGTACAGATGCCTGCCCGCGCTTTTAGCCATTGCTTGTATTTCTTCTCAAAATCGGCCAGTTGTTCCTGGCTTACCCAGCAGATTCGCGCCAGTACATGCGCCGGAAGTTCGGATCGAATAATGTTTTCGAGGTAGCGTCGGTAATCAACGTTGCGGAATCGGGTCGTATAGCCGGGAAGGATCACACTCACCCGGTAGCTGTAGGGATCGAGCGGTTCGCAATGCTCGCAATCAGGTTCCACGCAAACCGACATCCACTGTTCTCCTTCGTTGGGTCGGAGCAGCATATGCTCGACCAGAAACAGAGCCTCTCCGCTGTAAATCAATGTTTCAATAGCTTCTTCAACATCGGCATCTGCTTCTTCATACGTTGGAAACGTTCGTGGGCAACGCGCAATCGTTCGGTTGTTTTTGTCCTTCAAAACGTAGGTAAAACCGCCCTGCACGGCGTGAATGGTAAACCGATCTGTTGATGGAACGGTCAGAAACGCTCGTTGCATGGCATCCTCAGCCTCCATCTGACTGGCATACGTGTGCGTTGAGGTCAGGTAAATTCGTCGATGGGTACTGGCTTGTAGTTCGTGGAGGTGAAATTTAAATTGAGGAGCTGTTCCTTCATCGGAAGGGAACGTGCTCATTACCCTTACCGCCGATGCATCGTGTGCCTGGTAATTGGTATCGCGGATGCCCGTTAACCGAGCCAGACGACGCGTAATACCCGCTACGTTGTCTGTTTGCCAGGCGGGTTGGCAGTAGTTATAGGCTTTTGAACGGCATATTTGCCCGTATTCACGGAGGAAACTAGCCTTATCTTCCAACATTTCTTCGTTCCCCCGTTCCCCAAAAAGAGAGTGCATCAGGAGTGCATAATCACTGAAATTTTCAGCAAAACGGGCCAGCTGGTGATCCAGGAAACGGTTTTTTCGCACGGGATTTTCAGCATAGCCTTCCAATTCAGCCAGCACACCCGGCAGTATTGTTGTAGACAGGTCAGGATAGCTATCGTATAAGTCCTTAACACCTGGCATATCCGTAACTACCTGACCGAAGTAGGTTTGTGCGAATGGCGGATTTGCCAGTAAATCGGGCCCAGCAGGAGTGATCTCTGCACTGAAAAGTGATTTCAGGTTCGCTAATTGCGCCAGATAATTGGCCAGTAACTGGTCAAAGAACAGCAGATAGCCTTTCAGTTGCTTAGCCTGTGCTTTTCGTTCATTTGTGGCTGAAGCCGGTAACCCAAACCGACCAACGCCATAATTGAATGGAAGATCATTAGCCACCGATCGATAATCGTTCAGATCATACACAGTGCCGACTGGCACGGGCAGGTCGTCTACCTGCTTTTGATTATCGGAGTGCGCCTGCGCCAGGAGTTCCGCAAATTTTGCCAGAGCCTTTGTTTTATCGCTCAGGTTGCCAACGGGGATAATGTCCTTATAAAAGGCCAGGGCCACATTTTCGGCACAGAGCTGAGGTTGATGCCCATGGTTGATGTGCAGACACCAGCGTTGCTCGCCATTGGGTTTGGGTATTTGTTGACTACAGGGTGTATTGGGTGCTGCTGGTTCAAAGGTGTTCAACAATACTTTTTTAACATCCTTGACACCCTCAATGCCCATAATAATATTAATAAGATCCGATGTATAAACTACTTCCCGTAGGGCTGCGGCTTCCAACTCATCATCAATAATGAAGCCATTCGTTAACAATGGGCCTTCAAAAATCTGATCGATAGTGAGCGGGTTCTTGTCCGTGTCGGTATGGGCCAGCATTTCTGGGAGCGAGTAGCGCTTTACTAAGGGCGTCAGGTATTGCTGCACCTGAAACAGAATCTGGGCATACACATCACTCACCTTTGCGTCGTTTTGCAGGCCGATGTCGGCGCAGAACATCACATACTGAATGGGAACTTCGGTAACGTCAACGATATCTTCGCACAGGTTTCGGTTGGCTTCGTAGGCTTCGCGCAGTTGCTGTTTAATGGAATTATGGAGCTGTATCTGGATTGCTTCCTGTTGTGCCTGGGTTAATGAGTCGCCCCCTTTGTCTTTTATAGACTGATTGATATAAGCCTGATCGTAATCAACCAATATGGTATAAAGCCCCTTTAACTCGAAGGATAAAAAATTGGCAGGGAGCGGCTGGGGCGCTGTATAACTCAGCCGTCTGGCAGTATCGCTTTCCCGGCAATTGACAAAAACCGACTGATTCGCAGGTTCGAGCCATGCGTTTCGAACGCCATTGATGTCAATAAATAACTTCCGGTAGTCCAGTTCCGAAACGGGGCAGGTAGGCAGTACTTTCCCCGCCGTCAGGAAACTCTTCTGCATGGCGGCTTCATTGCCGAATGACGATGTTAGCAAATCACTCATGTCCAGCGATGTTCGCAGGCTTAGATCCGTGATAGCATAGCATAGATGCTCCAGTAGCGTAATACCAGGGTCGTGGGTATTGTAGTCCGTCCAGAGGGAGTGAGCATATTTCTCGATATAAGCGATTCCCACCTCGCGCAGGGCTGCGAAATTGGAAGCTGTTTGCTCTGGCGGTTTAGTCGATATGGTAATAGAAGCGTTTGCCATTGTGGTTCCCGTCGCGTTAACACCCATCAAAATCCCGTATTTCGTGTTTTGTGCAGGAGGTTAGCACGGCGCGGGCGTCGGAGGCCGTTACAACCTCTTTGTCTTCGCCCGTTGTGATCCCACCAACGTATTGCATCATCTTTACTTCGGTCACAAAATTGACATAGCTCAGTCGCTCCATGAAGTTGATCAGGGTGCTTTTGGATAAGGTTCCGCCAAAGGGTATATCCGATTTTACATCGAATGCCCAGGGGGTTAGGTAGGCAAATAAATCCTGCTGAAGCACTTTTTTATAGACTGCAGCTTCGTAACCCTTCTGAAACGAAACGTTAAAATCGAGCTTGATTCGTTCGTAATTCGGATTTACAGCCTGAATAACAACCTGCCTGCCCGCCCGGCGTTGCAGAAAACGGGTAACCTGATCGAGGGTATTCAGGTCGACCTTGGGCGCAAAACGATTCACGTCTTTTAAATTACGTAGATCGGGCACGACCACGACCGTTACATAGCCCGGCGATAGTTCTTTTAGAGTTTGGTTGGCTAGGATTAACTTTGTATGATTCAGGCATTTAGCTTTGTAAATGGTTGGAAAGGTTTGCAAAACCAGGTGTTCATAATCCCAGATGCTGACGGCACGTTGTTTGTGCCGTAACCGCTCACTTACCCGACTATAGAAAGCCTCGTCGGACTCTTTCGGCTTGCCCCCAAACGATGCGTAGGGCTGTTTAATGCTTTTCACCGAAGCCAGACTCTGCCGCGATTTCTGAATGGTTTCGGCAGGCAAGGGAAGGTTGTAATGAACGGGATCATTGCGTTGATCAATGAAATCAGCCAGTACAGCCTGAGGGTGAAGCGCCACAAAGTTGCAAACGCTATCGATAGGAGCGGGGGTGCCATCGGCCTGTTTTAGTTCAGCCCGTAACCAGACGAAGCCTGCCTCCAGAATCGTATTGTTGATCGATGTTTCTTTAGGCAGATAAAATTTGATGATGCCAGAGGTCAGTAGGTTATTGGTTGTATCCGATAGAATGTCTTCGGCCAAAAGCGGGCGCCATTGATTTTCAACCAGCACACTCCAGGCTACGTTGGCAGCTATTCGGTCGGGATTGGCGCTCCCTTCGTCTACCTGAACCAAAATAGCCACGGCTTCGAGTGGACCAACCTCCTTCAGACCCATGAAAAAAGTCCCGTTTGGGTTGTATTGAGGAACCAGCCAGGCGTTTTTATCCGTGCTCCCTAGAAAAGACTGTGCCTGTTTCAGAAACCCATTTTCTTCAGCCTGCCCAAATGCGCCCAAATGAAACAATTGCAATGAGCGATTGGCGAACGAATTAATATCGGCGGGAGCCAACGAAATAGTGTCTGTTGTTGCCTGATAATCCAGCGTAAACTCGTTTAAAATGGGTAGGTAAGGTGAGTTCGGAATCTTCTGGGGGCCAGGATCCTCTTTCGACTGATCGATTACCCCCTGCGTCAGTAGCTTTGGATAACTGCTGGCCCCAAAATCCTTGTTGAGTGTAATTTTTAGCAGGCTGTCGCTGACACTTTTCGTACTGGCCTCGGGTTTGGGGGGCGTGTAGGTGCTATCGTATACCTTCGTCATTTCCAGACCTTGCCGCACGTACAGGGTTGGGCCGGCATAGACGGACTCGAAGGTTCTGATTGGCAAATAGTCCAGCGAGAGAAAAACAAAGTTTGTTGAAGAAGGCGGTGCGGCAATAGGTGGAAATAAGTCGAGGGTGGCAACGGGCGATGTTTTCAGATTTCCATTCAGAATTTCCTGCTTTGCCTTAAACGTATTCCGATCGGCATAGGATGATGCATAAGCCTCGTAATGCGTCTGCCAGTTCTCAGGTAAACCAATCCACTCGTTGAAATGTACGGCTACGGACGTAAGTGTTTTGGCAACGGCTTCTTCACTACCTACATACAGTGTTGACCCAGTCACAGGCGATGATCCAAACGGCATGAATGGTTTTTCCGGACTAACCTGGCCGAGGTCGTTTTCCAGAATCAGCGTCTTTTTTAAGCCCGTAACCGTAACATCGATTCGAATTGATCTTACATCCAGGGCTTTCCAGGCGGCATAATCCTCTGTTTTGGTTAGCCAACAGCGCAGCATAGGGGCGTTGGTTGCATAGCCGCCATCGAGTTTTGTCGCATCGTAAGCCACTACGGCTTCTTTACTATCCTTATGTAGAGTAATGGCTAGGGTAACTGTATTACCACTGACAACTGCCGTTGTTGTCTTAGCGTCAAGCCATGTTTTGGCTCCACTGAGTTGCACGCGTAGCATAAGCCCATGTACCCCCACCGGCGATACGTTGGTGTTGATCGTGACGGTAATGGTTCGTTCGCCTTCGGCTAATAATAGCACGGGAGAGGCTAGCCCAAAACCCAGCTGCGCTGTGGGGAGACTAACGCCCGAGGTGATACTCTCCCCACAGTTGATCTCTGAACGAACGCTTCGACCGAATGCACTCCAGGTTGGGTTATCGGGAGGGAGCGGTTCCGCTACACCATCCCAAGTGTTAGCCACCGGTGCATAATATACGGCTGACTTGTTTGTTACTGGGTCAGTTAGTCTATAAACTGTTCGCAGGTAGTTGATTTTTGCCCGATTGACCGTCAGATTGTTGGCTGTCTTGTAGGTCAATGGTCTTTTCTGCGGGTCTTTTCCGGCGTCGAGTTCGGTTTCTTTGGCAACTATCTGGTCGGCTGCATTTTTCGCTAATTCGAACAGCACATGAACATGGTCGGGAGCGGGTGCCCGATTAGTCAGTTGCAGGACGTTGTGGTAATAAAAATCGAGGTGTTTTTTTGTTAGGGTATTCTGTTGATTCTGTAGCTGCTGAAATAGATGCAGAAAGCTGAGTACTAGCGCGAAATGTGGTTCAATATCACTTCGGGAAGAAGATTGGGGATCGTTCCAGTCGCCAAGGTCTTCCAGTTTAAAGTAGCGCGCGTAGTCCATTAGCGAGCTCCAGGCTTCACCCTTATCGGGCGTGTTCAACTGGTCGAAAAAGCGAATCCTGGCCTTTTTTGCATATAGAGCCAAGAATTGCAGCAGATCTTCCGGCCTGCGCTCATCCAGAAGGATACTCTCTGGTTGCAGGGCTAATAGCCTGCGTTGCGGCTGGCTGAGTCCATCGCGTTGGAGAGGATTTTTATCGGGGCAGGGTTGCGGCATGGATTTGAGAAGATTAGATAAACAACTACTGGCTTAAGGCATCAGTGGGATTTCGAATCTCAGTTCCTTCATTTGTATAAAATGGGTACACGAAATTGTATCGGGTATTAGTACTACGGACCACGTAGTTTACCGTGATCAGCAAGAGCCCCTGCTGCTCTGGCGATTCCTCAACCGTTACATCTATCGGATCGATGCGAGGTTCGTACAGCAGGATGGCTGTTTCAACCCGATCTTTTACCCGTGTTTGTAAAGCCGTGCTAATCGGCTCGAACATACTGTCCTGCATGTCGCAGCCAAAATCAGGTATCATGAGCCGTTCACCAGGTTGCGTAGTCAGCAGAATATGCAGACTACGCTCAATATCAGCCAGTCCAGCCGTCATCTCTATGCCTGCCGGAGCAGCCACCTGGTTGAATGTTGGTGGAAAGCTCCAGCCGCGCCCTAAAAAATTGTTTTCAGCTATCATTACCTAGACGTTGACCCGTTCCTTAATTGATCTGAACTATTGACCCCTTCACGACTGTCCGTGCGGCACTGCTTATATCGACCCCGGCCGATCCACTGGCTTTGAACTGAGCATTTGCTTTCAGTTCTACCCCAAGGCCTTCCACATTTACATTGCCGCTGGCTGCTTTCAGAGTAATATCTTTACTGCTTTCGATCTGAATACCCTGATCATTCATAACCAGCTTGTTGCCGTGCTGATCCTTTAGGGTTATGTTTTTCGCATCCTCATCCAGGAGCAACTGATTACCAGCGGGTGTTTTAATGGTCAGAATGGTCTTCTCATCATCGAAAATCAGTTTCATTTTACTGCGCGAAACATACCCCTTTAGGTGGTTATCATCTTTCGTGACGAATGGGTCGGGGAGTTTTTTCTGGCTGCCATGCAACGAGCCCAGGACGATGGCATCGCGCGGGTCATTGTTCAGAAAACCAACGACCACTTCATCACCAATTTGAGGGCGGAAAAAGAAGCCCCGTTCATCACCTGCGTCCAGACTCACGATACGGGCGCGAGTGCCTTCGGCTGCCGGATCGATGACTGGTAGCCGAACCAGAATCCGTTCTTCACTCGTTTCGTCACCTTCCAACCCGGTAACGACCCCGATTTGTAAGCCGCTGATGGCCGGAACTACCCCGCTGGCGGGCGGTTGCCGAACATCCACTTCGGTTACAAACCAGCGTGGATTCAGGCCAAACTGAATATCGCTTTGCCAGCCACCGTCTTCGAGCCGATGACTAACGCCCGTTACGAAGGCATCGCCATTAAAACGCTCCCCCAGTCCACCTAAATTAATGACTGTCCCTGGCTTGATGTCAGCAGTTCCAAATAGACGAACCCGACCCTGAATTTTCGCCATTCGGCGCTTCAGCAAAGCCGCATCAGCCCAAGTCTGCAACTCCTCCGTTTTTAGTTTCCCTCCGTGCTGAAGGGTTAGTTCCGCGTCCAGCGCTTTAGCAATGTCCGGTCCCGATAAATTTCCCTGAGCGCCAACGGTGGGTTCATTGGCTTCGGCTTCGGTAAGTTCCTGGTCCGTATAATTCCAGGTGGTTGTCTTTACGGCGCTAAACTGATTACGGGCATCCATTTCGGCTTCAAAATCCAGCATAGTTGCCCCGTATTGCAGGGCCACAATTGGTTTCTGCGTGAAATCGGGTTTGGTAATTTTTAAGGTGCCATCATCTGCCAGGCAAAGCATACCGTTTGTTTCGGCCCGCATGACCAGGTAATCCCAGTCCGTTGCATCGTATTGAATCAGCTCTTTATGGGTTGCGGTAGTGGTGTCGGCATCAATTTGCAAACCGGGGTAGGTCTGCACAATTTCCTCCGCAATATCAGAATCCTTTTTGTCGGTGAAATACCGGCGTCGAGGAACAATAGTCGTTTTTACATAGGCATCTTTACAGAGTAAGTTCAGTCGGCTTCCTCCCGAAGTCCGGGCTTCAATACCGTGCCGGACAACAATACCGTTGAAGATGGTCTTCTCCTTGCCATGATAGCCTGCTTTGATCTCCAGCTTGTTGCCAGGGATGAACTGAGCCCCGTTACTGATGGCAAAGTTCTGGGGCTTAGCGGCAGCAGCTCCACGCCCGGAGCTGCTGCCGCCCGGAGCGGGTTCGCCGTCTTTCAGCGTAATGTAGGCTGTTGGTACCCGATTAACCTCTTTCTGCACCCGTACAATGAGCACCTGATACGATTTTTCCAGCGCTGTACCCTCTACAAAAATAGTGTAGGTGGGCAGATCGCGGGGTGCGGGTGTTTCGAGGGTGCGGGGATTATCAGGCATGGGTACTACAGTTTACTTTCTTTGTCAATCGGTGGAAAAAACAAGCGTTGTCCAGTAGTTAATTTTCTGAAATTCAGGAGTTTATTTGCATGGGCGACTTCCCAGTAAAGTGCAGAATCGCCGTAGATCCGGTAGCACATCATCGGGAGCGTGTCGCCCTCCTGCACTGTGCGTACGTGCGTTAAATCCGGTGATTCTGTCTTTTCTTTGCGAACCCTGGTATCATCGGGTATGACTTCTGTAAAGCTAACTTTAGCGACGGCCCGGATGGGCGTGCCGTCGGGTTTGAAGAGTTTGTAGGTAATACTAATTTTTTCGGCCTTACACTTAAAAATCAGTTTCCCCCAGGCCAGCTCTACGTAAGGCGGCTGGTGCGTTTGACCAATGAAGTTGAAGACCGTTTTTTTTAACTGCTCTACCTGCTCCCAAACCCCTTGATTGGCTGCCGCTGCGAATGGGTTGACAATAACGTCCTGAGTCAATGCACCGGTCGAATCGAACAGGAACTCGAAATCCAGCTTACGAGGGCTTATTCGATTGAACGTCGGCTGGTTTGCGCTGGTCCCACTGGCCTGCTCCTGATTGCTCTGAATTTCGTAGTTCAGGGTATAGGTTTCCGGGTTGACCAGAGCCGTGTATTCATCGCCGGTTCGTTTGGTGAAACCGACATCTTGGTAGCCGGTTAGTTTCATTTTGGCTAATTCTCCCAGCATAGTCCAGGCGGTAAAATACCATTTTATCGTTCGTTTTTCTCGCGCAATACGGCCAGTACCTGCTCAACACACGCCTGAATCAATTGCTTTTGCGCATCGGCGGCCGGTGGGGCCGTTGAGGTAGCCGACGGAGTAGTATTCGTGTCGACTGTAGCCGTAATAACTAGTTCTCGAATAACAATGGGCATGGCTCAGATTCGGATCGTGGTGTAATACCGGTACGTCAGCGTCAGGGTCTCGATAGCAATGGTGTTCTGTTCGGCGTTGAAAGCAGAAATGTCCCACTTCTTTGGTAACGCATGCACCACATGCCACGACATCAGTGGAGCATGTTGTTCGTTGAGCAGCGAGATCAGCAGGTTAACGGGTTGAAACTGAAAATCTTCGAACGCGTTTTTGGCCCACTGGTATACGCCCGATCCAACAAACAATCCTCGCTTCAGCACGAGATCGCTGTATTTGGTACGAACTGGCAACTGATGCTCGAATCGATTTTCTCCTCCTTCTCGGATGCTTTCCATCTGCATCTCCACGTTTAGCCCCGAAATTTCCTGGAACCGGCCATCCTGAATTGTTTGCGGGAACAATTCAAAGGCTACCAGGAAATGAAATCCGACCGGTGGATACAACAACCCCGCCATAGCTTATTCATTTTGAATAGTTAGCCCCTCATGTACCAGTTCGATGCTCTCGATCAGCACTTCGCTGGCATCGGCTTTTAAATCGCCCGACATTACTTTCGATGGCCAGGCTTGTTTGATTTTCCAGACCACCACCGGCTGGTGTGCTTCATTGAGCAAACTGATGGTCAGATCGCGACGCTGGATGGTATTCAGGGCTACAGTGTTCCACCAATTGAAGAAATCGTTGTCGGCTTTGAACGTCCCCCGTTTTAGAGTGATGTTGGAGAATTTCTGTAGACCGGGCATTTTGATTTTATGAAACTCGGGCGAAGCACCGTCGCGATATTCAATCACATCGGTCTCTAGGTTCAGGCCGGTTACTTCAGAAAAGCCAATGCGGGCTCCGCCCCACTCAACCTGAAAATGAAATTTGGGTAATGCATAAACTGCTGCCATGATCGGTTATGAGTTAAGATTCCTGCATTTTGTGAGCAAAGCGATGCACAATAAATTCGGCCGGACGAACGGCGGCCAGCCCAGTTTCGACGATCAAAAATCCATTTAATATATCCTGAGCAGTCATGGTCTGCCCCAACCCAACCCGAACATAAAACGCATGTTCTGCCTTAATACCAGCCAGGGCGCCTGCCCGCCATTGCAACGTCAGGAAATTTTCGATCATGGCTCGTACCTTTATCCAGGTATTGGCATCATTCGGTTCGAATACAAAGGGGATGGAGGCTTTCTTGACCGATTCTTCGACCATGATGAAAAAACGGCGAACCGATACGTATCGCCACTCATTGTCGTTACCCGCCAGGGTACGTGCTCCCCAGATGAGTGTGCCCTTGTTGGTGAAAAACCGGATGGCATTGATCGACTTGCCTGCATCGGAGTCTACGTTCAGACCTTCCTGATCATCATCGGTAATCAGCACTGTTGGACCAACTACATTCGTTATGCTGACATTCGCGGGCGCTTTCCAGACACCCCGGGTTTCGTCGACGCTAGCGTAAACGCCAGCCACGGCACCACTGGGTGGCAAAATGATATTCTGGGCTTCGGCGGCCGACACAATGGCGGAGTATAGCGGAATCTGGGATTTCATATCCGCTTCTTTAGCCGTTAGCCGAGCATCAATATCCGTTAAAAAGCCGGAGACATACGTGACTACCTGCTCAAACGTTTTGTCGATATCGATCATGGCTGATTGGCCTGCCCCCGTTGCCACCAGTGCATTTGCCGTACCTTTTAAGTCTATTAATTTTTGTCCATTGGCCGTAGGCGTAGCTTCATCGATGTACAGTTTGAACGCTGCCAGTGCATCTGCGTTTTTGAATGTTGCATCGGGGGCTTCAGCAAAGGCTTTAATGGCATCTTTAATGGCCTTTATTTTATCTCCTTTTGTCAGTATGGCGTAATAGGCGGTGCTATCGGGTAGCAGGCTGTCCTTTATTTTCTTCACATCCGTTACCAGACTAATTGTGGCCTGGGCCAATGTTTTAGCGGTACCAGGATCAAGCAGACTGTCGAACGATATTGGTGCTGCAGCAACGCCTTTGCGGATGGTCAGGCTAGAGAAACTAACTGTGACTGGCAGGGCTGTTTTAAGGTACGGATAATAAGCCGCTCCGTATTTGAGAAATGTTCCGACTGCCCCCCGGAACCTGGTAATGTCGGTGTCATCTACGTCTGGATTGGTGATGTCCTTAACTTTTACATCCAGAATGGCAAATCGATCCTGCATGTCTCCGCAATGAGTTAGAGCTGCCTGCTGGACGGCTGCAAGCTGGCCATCATTGGAAATTCGCAAGGCATCCGGCATGACAATGAGGGTTGGCTCGTCGTATTTTTTCAGTCTATCCAGGGCATCCGTAAAATGGGCTGCTGTTGGCGCTACCGTATAGTTACCCACCGAAACGATATAGCATTTTTCTCCGCCATTGGCAAAAAACATCGTCAGACTGTCGTATAGAAACTGATCGGGCGCTATGGTAACCTGATCGACCATGTTCTGCGAATCGAGGTGGACAGCGAAGGTACGGTCGGGGGCAGTGCCAAAGTATTTCCGGTACTCCACCATCGATTTAATTCGAGTGGGTTGGCCAGTAATATCTTTGCCCTCTTTAAGCGCTATTCGTGTATAGCCGATAAAGGCTGGGATGGCCGTTTCGACCTGGGCCACCGAAGGCGGAAACAACGACACTTCGTCGATGTACACGCCCGGCGTTTTGAGCGTCGCTAAATTGAGTGTGCTTGCCATGAGCAATGGAGATTTGGATGCGGTTTAGTAGATCGTAGAATAAAACAGGCCATCATTGCCAACGGCGGTGGTCGCCGGAGTAGGGTTTGGGAGCTTGACGGTATCAGAGATGACATCGATCAGGCCATGCTGAACAAGCTTAAACTGGCCGAGATCGTTGATTTTGTAGCGCCAGTGCGTAGTGCGGTTGCGTAAGGTGACTGTGTAGGTAAGTGTTGGCTGAATATTGTTGCCGCCATCGAGCAATGTTCGGTTGGGTGGATCATGTTCGATCTCGATGAATCCCACCGGAGGTTGCAATCGAGTGACCGATGGTGGTTGCTCCGGCCGATCTTCTATATCCTCCAAGCGAATGGTTTCGTTGGCGTTGAGTTGGTTTTTTGTCGGGTCGTTGGTTGAATTCTGGTTTTTTAGGCGAAAGACACGATTCGTTTTCTTCAGTTCATCCATCACATTCATAGCTATGTCGGTGTAGAGCATAAAAAATGGATCGGTGGGATAAACGGCAAAGACCAGCTTCAGTTTGTCGGACAGGGGCGAGAAAGGCGTGAGGCTACCGTTACCTTTGGTGGTAGCCATTATAACAAATCCATCGGGTTGTTTTTTTACCAGCATTTGCAAATCGCGCAAGGTCTGACTCGTATCGGAATCGGGTATAATATCCCAGTACTGATCAACCGTATACGTATTCCGAACCAACTCAATTTTTTTCTTTAAACCGTTTGATCCGGCTGCGTCGAACTCAGTTGTGCTATAATTCAGAAAATAGCGGTGAAGTACCCGTATCCTGAAAAGGATCTGGTAGCTGATACCAATGACTTCAGGTTGACTTAGTGCCATAGCTAGTGTCGTTAATTAGGGGTACTAGTCGTCCGTTTCACACGCCCTTCAATTCCCTGAATAGCTGGCCCTGCGCCAAGCTGCCCACCAGCCTGCTCCTCAACAACCCGTATTTTATACATGACGGCTGGTACTTGTTTGCCTCCCAGCGTTCCCCAGAGTTGATTGAGTCTCTCGAACGACAGGCTGTAAAAATCAGCAACGATACACAGCAGCATCACTCTTGGATCAATTGGCGAGGCCCCCGGCCCTGCATCGTTCAGTGCCGTAGCGGCAGGTGTATTGGCAAGGGTATACTGATTTTTCTTCTGGAAACACTGGATTATCCAGGAGAGCATTTTCAGTGCGCTTTCGTAATCGTCAATATTGATATGATTCGCGCTGATCAGTACGTATAGATTCAAAAAAACAGGCGGGTTCTGGATGTCGAATCCACCGGCGGCATTTCGTTGGTAAGAGCTGGAATTTTTAAGCGTAGCCTCTTCTTCTATATTGACCAGCGTAATCAGGATGGAGTTAGCCTGTGTACCTGCTACGGTAGCTATGTTTCCCAACTTAACAGTTATTGGGTCTACGAGCGGCTTAAGATAGGCCTCTAACTCAGAACGGATAAGTTCCAGGGCTTCAAATACCATGACAAGCTATCGTTAAGTGGTGTGCAGAATTCCGATTAATAAACCCCGGAAGAGGTACGGTTTATTAGTCGCAAAAGGTATGCGATTTGGAAACAGAGATAGAGGAATCTTTTATTAAACGGTAGGTGCTTTTATTTTTAGCGGTTTGGATACGTGGATTAACTGCCAAATTATCAGTTCATTAGAATCTTGTATGGTGCTTTCTAACGATTTGTTAACGCAGGATTGCAAAGAGTTTCCGAACTTGCGGATACGTATGAAAAAATACCTCCTGCTGTTGGCGTTGGCTGGTTTGCCGGCCTGTAACTCCGGCTACCACCTTACCCAGCGAACCGCCAATCGGATTGGGGTCGATTCGCTGGCTGCTTCCTCCGATACCAGCCTTGCCAACTTTCTGCAACCCTATCGGCAGAAGATGGACCAGACGATGAATGAGGTGCTGGCTCGCTCAACCGGACGTATCGAGAAAGGCCTTCCTGATGCGCCACTTAACGACCTGCTCACCGACGCCTTGCTGAAGCAGGCTATCCAGAAATATGGCAAACCCATCGACTGCTCACACCTGAATTATGGTGGTATCCGGAGTAATTTGCCCGAAGGCAACATCACGATCGGATCTGTTTTTGAGGTGATGCCTTTCGATAACCAACTGATTGTGCTAACCGTTAAAGGGGATATGCTCCAGCAACTGCTCAATCATTTTGTACGGGGTAGTGGGCTGGTAGTGGGCGGAATTCGGGCTAAAATTCACGATAAACAAGTGCAGTCCGTTACGTTCACAAATGGACGGACTCTCCAGCCGAACGAAACCTATACCGTTGTCCTGAGCGATTACGTAGCAAATGGGGGCGATGATGCCGGATTCCTGAAAAATCCCATTAAGAGCGAAAATATCAACTATCTCATGCGGGATGCCCTAATCGATTATTTCCGACAGCAGGGTAAAACCGGTCAACCTATTAATCCTGTTTCTGATGGACGCGTTAGCATCGAATAGACGCCAGTTTCTAAAGCTACTCGGCACAACTGCCGTGATTGGCTCGGTTGCCCCAGAGCTATTTGCCCGGCCAGTCCAGACCGGACTTGGGGTGGCTCATATCGGTCTCGCTAAAACTACATCGCTGACTATTCTGCATACCAACGATGTACACAGCCGACTGGACCCGTTCCCAATGGATGGTAGTCGTAATGCGGGTAAAGGTGGCGTAGCCCGTAGAGCCACATTGATCCGAAAAATCCGGCAGGAGCAGGCCAATGTACTGCTGTTCGATGCGGGCGATATTTTTCAGGGAACACCCTACTTTAATTTATACAAAGGCGAACCTGAAATTCTGGCGATGAATCGTCTGGGCTACGATGCCGGAACCATTGGTAACCACGATTTCGACGGTGGCATCGACAATATGGTAACCCAATTTGGTAAGGCCAGTTTTCCGGTTCTGATCGCCAATTATGATTTTAAGAACACCGTAATGGACGGAAAAACCATGCCCTACAAACTCTTTGAAAAAGATGGTGTTCGGGTGGGGGTTTTCGGGTTGGGTATTCAACCGGCTGGGCTGATTCCGAAAGAGGCTTATAAGGAAACGAAGTACCTTGATCCCGTAGAAATTGGGACTGACGTGGCCGCTCAGTTGCGCACAGACAAAAAGTGTGACTATGTCATTTGCCTGTCGCACCTGGGCTTTAAGTATACCAACGAGCCAACAGTATCCGACAATGTACTGGCGGCAAAAACCAGGAATATTGATCTCATTATCGGTGGGCATACACATACATTTCTTGATGCGCCGGTAGCTGTCAATAACCTCGATGGCCAGCCTGTATGGATCAACCAGGTCGGTTTTGCGGGTATTAATCTGGGTCGAATTGATCTGGCATTTGAGAAAGGTAAAGCCGTTTCCAGCACCGGAAAGTCCGTTGAAGTAAAGTAAAGTCAGTATCTTTGTGTATCTAAAGAGTGAAAGGGTGAATGAGCGAAAGAGCGAAAGGCTGGAGCGCTAAACATTCATTCACTCTTTCACTCTTTCGCTCTTTTAATCTTATGAAATTTGGTGTTGTTGTTTTCCCCGGTTCTAACTGCGATCAGGATGCAGTGGATACGCTGGAACTGATGGACCAGGAAGTTGTTAAACTCTGGCACAAAGACCATGATCTGCAAGGTTGTGATTTTATTATCCTACCTGGTGGATTTTCGTATGGCGACTATCTTCGTACGGGAGCTGTAGCCCGGTTTTCGCCGATTATGAACGAGGTCATTGCCCACGCCAATCGAGGTGGTTACCTGATGGGTATCTGCAACGGCTTTCAGGTGCTGGCCGAAGCCCGCTTAGTACCGGGTGTATTACTCCGCAATGCCAACCAGCAATACGTCTGCAAAAATATTTATCTGACTCCCCAATCGTCCGATGCCTTGTTAACGGCGGGCCTTGTCGGAGGGCCGAACCCTCGTCCGGCTTACAAGATTCCGATGGCGCATGGAGAGGGTCGTTATTTTGCGGATGCCGATACGCTGAAATCCCTTAACGATAACGGTCAGGTACTGTTCCGTTACTGCGACGAAACGGGTGCCATCACGGATGCCGCCAATCCAAACGGTAGCCTGGAAAATATTGCAGGGGTGACTAACCTGGGCAAAAACGTGTTTGGTATGATGCCGCACCCCGAACGAGCCGCTGATCCAGCGCTGGGCAATACGGATGGACGGCTGATCATGGACCAGATTCTCAAAGCGGTGTTGGTATAAATTGTAGAACGCAGATGACGCGGATTAAACTGATTTAAATGGATTTATATCCGCGAAAATCAGTTTAATCCGCGTCATCTGCGTTCTATTTACTTCGCTGGCTCGTTTGGCCGTTGCGGGCGGGTATCCATAACTTTCCGGGTCTGTAAATCAAACTTCTGGCCCTTGCTCAGGAAATAGAAGGGGCCGCCGGTGCTGTTTTGCCCGGATGGATATTTCGTGCTATTGGCAATCTGATTGGCTTCATAGATGGCTATGTAGGAGCTGCCAATTACCTCGAAGGTATTTTGCTGAACCACAATGGCCGTGCCCTCATCAATAGCTATGCCAAGTAGTTCAGGGCGAGCTTTAATGACCTCAATTAAATCGAACTGACGGTTCCGGCGCAAAAAATGCTGGTCGATGGCGACGTTGTGAAAGAAGTCTAGCCCCTGGGTGTGATCGCCCACCATAATGGAATTGCCTTTGGTATCCCCCCGCACCATAAATGATCCCTGAATTGTAGCGCCCGCCGATGTACCGCCAATGACACCACCTCGGCTCAGTACGGCGTTAAATTCTTTATGGGCCAGTGTATTCAGATACGAATCGGCCAGCCGCCAGTGCCGTCCGCCCACAAACCAGATTCCGGTAGCTTTCTTCAGGGGCGCAACAAATGATTCCTGGTTAGCTACTTTCGGATCGCGGGTGTGCATTATGGTGATGTTTTTTACGCCCAGACTGAGTAGCTTTTCTTTCTCGCGGGGGGCCGTGTTGGCCGACGAATCTTCACCTGCGGTTGGAATAATGACGATGTCCGCTACGGCGGGACCGCCTGCCAGATCAACGAAGCGGTTCCAGAGGTCTGGCCCCATGCTACCACCCCCAACAATAATCAATGCGCCTTTCTCGGGCCCTACTAATTTGGGTGTTGACGCCGTCTGAGCGCGACTTAGACTAGCCAGAAGAACCAGCAAGAGGATGGGTAATGTGAAACGCTTTTTCATGTCAGATTGTCGTTTGGTTTACTGTGTCGGATCCACAGTATCCAAAGTTAACGAATAGCCTGATGTTGCCCTAACTCATTGTAAGACAAGTTTTCTGCTGACAGGGCAATACAAACTCAATCTACTTCCAATTTTACATTGCTACAAGTAGTCCACTATGTCTATTTTGTGACAAATTAGTAGCGTAAAGTACCTCAAGTAACGGTGTTTAGCCGCTTTACTGGCTTTCCTTTACAGTTTTCTGTGACGTAGTTTTATAATTGGTACGCTATTTGTAACTCTACAATTGGAGTGAATAGGAGTGGAAAGTTAAAACACTAAGTATACGGATTAGAAATCAGGATAACCCAATAGGCATAGAGGTATAGATTAATAATGCGCCCATATGGTCAATTGTCCATTTGGCACAGCCTTTGTATCCATTTGAGGAGTACAAAGGCTATCTCCATTTGGTGATTTTACATCTATATATTGACTACACCTCTCTATGTTCAACTTTACTGATTCTAGGTTCCACCAACTTCATTACAATAAGAAAAATAACAAAGATGCTTTTTGGGAACATGCGCCAACCCAGTTTGTTCAGTTGGGCATTCGAGTTGTATCAATCTGCATTTTTGGCCTGCTCTGCCTTTTTTGTAGCGTAACACAAGCTCAATCACTTCAATGGAGTACGGCTATTTCTAATAAATCTTCCAATCAGGGAACTATCCAAAAAATTGGGCCAGGTGGGTCTATTTATGTATTAACAGAGGGACGGAACAACGCTTCGGGCTATTCTGTAGCCGATATCAAAGAGTTTGGTCCTCCTTTATCTGGGCCGGGTGATGGCTATAACGCCGTTTTGTCAAAGTATTCGCCCGATGGAAATACCCTCGAATGGGTACGGATTTTTAATGGAGAGAATAGTAGTTTCACCCCCCTGGCCTTTGAGTTTTCTCCATCAGGTGAACTAGTCCTCCTGTGCGTAACAAATGGAGGGGCACCTGCTTCTGCCCTTATTACACCAAACGGTTTTCAAACGAGTCGGCCTAATACGGCGGGTGGAAATTTGGCCGTGTTAATGAAGCTATCGCCCGACGGAAAGACCATTACTTATGGTACATATCTGGGTGCGGTTGGCGGCTCTTCCAATGTACGTGTGCGCCTTTGGAACGAAGCGCCCTATTTTCAGAATCTGATTGTCACGGCTGATGGCTCCATGATTCTAATGTTGCAAAACAGCGGATCCGGCGTTTTACCGACTACCCCTGGTGCTTATCAGTCGGTTCCGAAAGGTGGCGATGATGATCCATATATGGCCATTTTTAACGCTGATGGCACACTCCGTTACGCGTCTTATTATTCGACAAGCGCTTCTGTACCTGTTCAATACGCTACTGATATTACACCTGATAGTGACGGTAGTTTTTACGCCACCTACCGCAATGGCAACGGGGCAATATTGCCCATAACGCCGGGAGCTGCTTATTCGAACGTTTCACTTACCAATCAGGTGGGATATATCGCGCATTATGGGGCTTCGGGACAACTATTGCAATCAACGGCCTTACCCGGTACCCAGATTCAGGGCATTCGCAAACGGCCTAACGGGAATCTGGTGGTAATGGGAGTTATTACGACTCCCTCAGAATTCGTAACGGTCGGTTCATCTCCCAATAGGGCATGGACGCCGGGCCAGCTTACCCTGACGGAATTTAACCCGACCCTAACCTCGGTTATTCGGAGCGTAGTGGTTGGTAACGGAAGTGTGGAAGCGTCGGATATGGAACTTGATGCTCAGGGGCGGGTGCATATCAGTGGAAAAGCCAATGCGGCCTCCAGTGTCAGCCCAACGCCGGGCGCATTATACTCCATTTTTGGTGCTGGCAATGCCATGTACCAGGTTATTGACTGTGATTTTGATAAAGTCCTTTATGCAACCTACTTAAATACTGGGGAGAATGGGAGTACCACTGGTGCTTACGATGTTGAGCTAAAAGGCTGCCGGGCAACGATCCTAGCTACGGCTGGTTCGCATACCTTGTATCCGGTGACACCAACTGGCCTGGCCGACAATGGAACCTCCAGCCTGAGTGGTTATAATCTGGTTGCCAATCCGCAGGCCACCACCGTTTATCTGACCGCGTTTACCTATGCGAAGTATGTAGACAACACGAATACGATTGCCGCAACGATTACTTCGTACTGTGAGGGAGCTGGCTTGTTTCCCATAACAGGGTCTAAACCAACGTATACAACTCCGTTCGTAAGAGGAGGCTTCGATGCGAATCCTGCCCCTGTTTCTCTGTATTACCAATGGCAAAGCAGTGCTTCTGCGGCTGGCCCATGGACCAATATTCCCGGCGCAAACTCGAAAGACTATACACCGGCTTCCTTATCGGGTGGGGGATCAACTTTTTTCCGGAGGGCCGTTCAGTTGACGCCTTTTGATGCAAGCTGTTCGCCCGTCGCGGGCTGTGATGTGACGAACTACAGTAATAGCATTGAATACACGGTATCGGCTAATAAAGCTCATTCAACAGATCTGGCAAGTAAACCCTACGGTTTTTGCAACGAATCGACGCTTACCGTAACTGCTGCCATTACAACCGGTGCTGATGGCGATCAGGGAGCCTATGTCTATACACTTGGTTTGCTGGCGGGTGGTGCTCCTGTGCTTTCGGGTACGGTCGCTACGGCGGCAATGCCTATTTCGCTAACGACGACGGAGCAGGGTAACTTTCTGCTGAGTGTGACAGATAGCCGGGGATGTACCAGTTACGATACCCTGAAAACTGTTTATTTCGATGTATCACTCCCTTCCCGAACCGTGTTTACGTGCGGTAATCCGACGGTGAAACTTGGACCTGTTTCCTTACCACCGGCCTACGCCAATGTATCAACGAACACATACAGCTGGACACCAACACTAGGCTTAGACAACCCCAACGGTGTAAATCCGACCGTTTCGACTCTACCGCCAGCGGGAGCATCACAGGATTATTATCTGGATTTTAATGGGTGTCGGGTTGATACGGTAACGGTTATGAATCAGAGTATTACGCCTTTGCCTGCTTTGCCTAGCTTAACGTTATGCCAGGGCGACACGGTTCGGCTGGGGCAGGGGCTTACAGAACAGGCAGGCGTTAGTTATGGGTGGGTGCCGGGTCTCGGCATTGGTGAGCCTACCGCGATACGTCCCGTATTCACGGCTACCTACGCACCTCAGGGCATAAATACAATTGCGTTTACCGTAATCGCGTCAAACGGTACATCGGGCTGTGTACAAACGGCCACCCAACAGGTTACGGTTTACAAAACCCCCAACAATGCTTTTAACCAAAAGCAACCCTACGTCTTTTGTCCTACATCCGGATTTTTGGCAACGGCTAGTTTCGGTACCCCGTCGGAAACCGGTATCAGTTACAGTTGGCAGGCGGTTATTACAAGTGTGTCAGCTACGCAGGGTGTTCCCTCACCCGCTCAGGCTATTACGTTCCTGAGTAGTACAACTGCTGCACAGGTATCTATGCACATGCCTGGTACAACCATTCCAAATGGTGGATTGGCCGATGGTCCCTACACGATCTTATACATTCGAACCAGCCAGAATGCTACAAATCCGGCTTGTGCACGGGTTGATACCGCCGAAATCAGGTATATCGTAGGTTGCGGAGTTGGCGGTACTGATTTCTGTAGACTAGATCAACAGGGAGGATCCCAGGGGCAATGTGGTGGCTCGACCAATACGATTGGGCCAATCAGCGCGGCCAGTAATGGTACCTATACCTGGTCGCCGGTTACCGGGCTATCAGACCCTGCTACTGGACTACCTTTAGTTGCGGGTGTTCCTCATCCGGCCAGGGTGATTGCAAATCCATCTGGCCTGGTGGCTGTAACCTATACGCTGTCGCTTACCTTGCCAGGCATACCAGACACCTGCCAGATTCTCGTAAAAGTATTTCCTGGTCAATCGTCATTGCCAGTTGCCAATTATTCATCGCCGGTGGCAGCCTGTAAGGGAGGAACCGTACAGATTCAGCAGAATGAAATTCCCGGCTATCGGTATAACTGGACAGCAGGAACGCTGGTTTCGGATTCAACAATTGCTAATCCAACCACGGTGGCCTTACTCACCGATAAAACACTCTATGTCAAGGTGACGGATGAGGCAACAGGCTGCTCTGTTCAGGACACCGTGAAAATACAGGTGACACCGGTAGATAATAATGCGGGACTTGATGGTACCTATTGCTTAACATCGGGGGGGAGCTTTACGGTGGGCTCAGCTGCTAAAGCAGGTTATACCTATGCCTGGTCTTCGCCAACTCCTGGGGTTGTTTTTGGTTCTCCAGCCAGCGCCACATCAACGGTTTCGATTCCGCCCAATACGGATAGTCCGGTACTTTTCATTCGGAATGCCACGAATGGAAATACGGCGGCAAACTGTTCATATGCCGATACGGTTCAATACACGTCCTTTACGTCTCCAGCCCTGAACATTCACGCGCCGGGAAGCTTGTGCGCTGGGGGAGGTGGTTCCGTAACCATCGGGCCAGTACCCGATCCAAACTTAACCTATCTATGGTCGACTGGAGAAACAACGGCCCAGATCAGCGTGTCGTCAACCGGCCCTTACAACCTGACCGTTGGGCAGGGTTCCTGTTCGGCTACGGCTACAATTAATGTTAATACGGCAACTGATCCCACGGTCAACTTGGGTAATAATCCGATTGATCCTCCCTGTAATGGCCCGGTTACGATTGGCGTCAATAACTCGCCCGATGGTGGCTGGAGCTATTCATGGAGTCCGTTTACGGGCGTTGTTTCGTCGTCGGATAACCTCTCGACTTTACAGGTTTACCCCGATGTTCCAACTTCATATACGCTAACGGCCACTCATGCAACGGGTTGTGTAAAACAGTTTGTTTTTCCAGTTCCTCCAGCGGCTTATGTTGCCAGCCTGCCTGCATCACTTAATTTCTGCGAAGGGGATGGCGCTTCAACGGCCCTGCCACTCAACAACCCACCTGCGGGAAGTACGGTTGTCTGGACAGCCAGCCCAAGCAGTGCGACGGCCTATTTAAGTTCAACATCGGTTAGCCAGCCTATACTGGATATTACGGCGGCTGTTGCCGGAACGTATACGTACATTGCAACCGTAACGTATGGTAGCGGCTGCGTATCCGTAGCTTCGGTAAATGTGAAGATTGGTAAACAACACACAAACCTGGCGGGCGATGACAAAGCCATTTGCCTGGGTAGTTGTGTCCAGATTGGCAAGCCTGTACAGGCAGGAATTAGTTATAGCTGGAGCACTATACCCTACGACGCTACTAAAGTAGCCCAGATTTCAAACCTGTCTTCGTCGCAGCCCAGCGTTTGCCCTACTTCGTCAACCGTGTATAAGCTGACCTATTTCGACGCGAATGCAGGCTGTAGTTTTGGCAATGAGATGACCGTTCAGGTAACCCCACAAAGTCCGGTACTGACCGTTAATGACCTGAATACGACCTGCCAGACGTTTGATGGAACGGCTACGTTTGATCTGGCCAATGCGATTGTTGGGACTACAGGAGCTAGTGTTGGTTATTATGCAGATGCTGCCGCTACCATTCCAGTTGCCAACCCGGTTTCTCTTCCAACTACCTATTACATTAAGTCGATTTCAGCGGATGGTTTCTGCTCTACCATTAAGCCCGTTAGCGTTTCATTCACGGCCTATGCTAATTTTGTTTCAGTCGCAACGTCGCCCGTTTGTAGTACCAACGGAACCGGCGTGTTGGTGAAGGGGAGTGTCACCTTATCGAATTATACGGCTGGTAGTTTCTATCAGTATGTAGAAGGAACGGATTTCTCGGCCGGTACCAAAATGCCTGCTACACCTACTCTGTTAGGGACCTCGTCGCAGGTAATTATTAGCGGTCTGGATGATGCTGTACTGCCTAAAACCTTTACGGTTCGGGTATTCAACCCCGCAGCGCCGGATTGTTATGCGGAGCAGCAAGTGACGGTTCAGCCTTCCAATTGCTGTATTAAACCCAGCTTTCAGGCCAATGCCGTGCCAGTTAGCTGTCTAGGTAATGTCCCACAAGCTAATGGCCAACTCGTACTAAGTGGATTTGCGTCTGGTAACACCTATCAGTTCTCGGCGGGTAATACGTTTACTGAAGCCGCTTCTTTGTCAGGACCAGCGCAGGCTATTCCAGCCAATGGAGTAATCGTGAGTAACCTCACAAACCCGGTAACGACTCAAGACTATACGGTTCGGGTGTTTAGCAGTTCGGGTTGTTATACTGATGTGACGGTACAATTAACAGCAACCACCTGTGCTTGTCCCCCCAGCGTTTGTATACCTATAGTGATTAGAAAAATAAAGTAAGGTTAACGACTGAAACACAGAGTTGACGGAGTGAAAACGGAGATACACAGAGAAAATTAACATCTCTTGGTGAATCTTCGTTTTTACTCCATGAACTCTGTGTTTTAAATTTATGCCAACCTTCTTCTTTTTCCATAGTTATACTAGGGTAATCAATTTCTCAACGTACTATGGAAACGCAGCAACAATTGACAGGAAAGAAGGTGGCGATTCTGCTAACCGATGGATTTGAACAGGTCGAAATGACTGAACCTCGTAAAGCGTTACAGGATGCCGGGGCTACCACGCACCTGATTGCACCAAAAGGGGGCGACGTGAAAGGATGGGATGAAACCGAATGGGGCGATACCTTTCCGGTTGACTTACCTATTGCCGGAGCCGATCCAAATCAGTACGATGCACTGTTATTGCCGGGTGGGGTTATGAACCCGGATAAACTGCGTACTGATCCTAAAGCGGTACAATTTGTTCGACACTTCTTCGAGTCTAAAAAGCCAGTAGCGGCCATTTGCCATGCCCCAATTATGTTGATCGAAGCCGGTGTGGTTAAGGGACGTAAACTAACATCATATCCATCTATCCAGACCGATCTTAAAAATGCCGGAGCAAACTGGGTCGATGAAGAAGTCGTAACCGATCAGGGCCTGGTAACCAGCCGTAAACCCGACGATATTCCCGCTTTCAATCGGAAGATGATTGAAGAAATCCGGGAAGGGAAACACGACCGGCAACATGCGTAGCGCATGACCACATAAACAGATAGGTACCCGGAAAATTAATCTTTTCGTTGCCATAGCGTATCAGATTTCAGAAACTGATACGCTATGGTTTTTTAACGTTTTAAGTAATCAAGCAGTTGTCAGATATCTTCTTTACGGTAATGGCCTACCGATACCAAAGACGAGTTAACGGCCCAGCCAGTCTTTAAACTCCGATAAACGGCTCAGGCTGACGAATATTTCTTCACGCGGGGTGGGTAGTAAATTCAGTTTAAGCTTCCCCGCTGAGTACGTGTGAATGGCCTGAATGGCCGATCGGGCCACCAGAAACTGCCGGTTTATCCGGAAAAAATTTGCTGGATTCAGCAACCCCATTAATTGGTCAAGGCTGTATTCGAGGGGCATGAACTGGCCGACCCTGTTGACCAGAAACGTCGCTTTTTCTTCGGTATAGAAATAGGCAATGTCGGCCACTTCTACGCTGTGGATTTTGGTGCCCAGGCTAATCATAAATCGCTCTCGATAACTAGCGGTTTGGGGCTTCTGTAAAAGCTGGAGAATCGTACTAAGATCGGGCGTTGCTGGCTGGTTGCGAATCGATTTGAATTTATCCAGGGCAGCCGCCAGTTCATCGTAGTCAACGGGTTTAAGCAAATAGTCGATGCTATTGACCTTGAACGCTTTTAACATGTACTCGTCATAAGCCGTCGTGAAAATAATGGGTAGGGTGAGCTGCTGTTGTTCAAATACTTTAAACACCAGCCCATCTTCCAGGTGAATATCCATAAAGGCCAGATCCGGTAAGGGATTGCTACGAAACCAGGCCACTGTTTCGCTGACCGAGGGGAGCTGTGCCAGAATATGGATCGTTGGATCATACTTTTTCAACAGCCGCTCAAGTTGGCGGGCGGTGCGATCTTCATCTTCAATCAGAACGACGTTCATGCTAATAGGGGGAGTTTTACCAGAAAATTGCCAGCCTGCTCGCCATACCATACCGGTCGGGTGGTGAGCAGTTTATAGCGATTTGCAATGTTACTGAGCCCAATTCCGGTCGATTCGTCGGGCTGGTCGCGGGTTTGGAGTGGGTTCACGATCCACAGGTACTCATCCTGCACATAAATTTGCACGCGCAGAGGTTCCCGTACCGACATGCGGTTGTGCTTGACTGCGTTTTCTACCAGCAGTTGCAGCGATAATGGGGCAATGCGATACTGTTGCTGCACATCGGGCGGCACATTCAGTACGACCTCAAACTTATTCTCGAAGCGAATCTGAAGCAGAAAGGTGTAGGATTGAATAAAATCCAGCTCTGTTTTAAGCGGTACACTTGCCTGATCCCGCTGCTCCAGAATGTACCGATACACTTTAGCGAGCTGCTTCACATACTGCTCCGAAAGGTCCGCATCTTCGTGAACCATGGAGGTGAGAATACTCAGGCTGTTGAATAAAAAATGGGGGCTCAGTTGATTTTTAAGGGCTTCAAACTGGCTGACAGCCGCTTCTTTTTCTAATCGTTCGGCCCGGAACTGCACATCTTTTAGCTGCTGATACGAGCGGGAAATAATTGTTAGATAGAACGCCGACAGGATAATGACCAGATTAAAAACGTTGTTTACCCGTTGCAAGTAGGCGAATACATCGGGGGTAAAGGGGAGGTCGTGTTGTTTAGGAGGAGGTAACAGCCCACTCTGCATAATCAGCGTAAACAGCCCCATGATGATCAATTGAAAAACCTTGGTATAAAGTAGGGCCAGCCCAAGTGAAATGAGCATAGTCAGCACCAGAGCCAGCCAATTGAAATCCAGTAGGAAATCCTCACCAAACCAGCGAAATAATTGATTCTGAATCCAGTCGGTAGCAGTAATCCAGACAAAATATAAGCCCAGGGCGATCAGGACAAAGACCAGTATAAACGGCGATATCTCCAGTAGTTTGGCCGGATTGCGAACCGATTCGGGTAAATTGACATACAGTAGTAACGGAGAGTAAAGTAGCAGCAGTCGGATGGCCAGTTGCCATTTTTGTCTGGAAGTTAACCGCTTGGACATGGTCAATCAGAATAGGAATCCACTAAAGTTGCAGTGGAGCGTCGGATAACCCAAACGAAAGCAGACAATCGCGCCATTTATACCGATGAGGCTTAGAAATGGCGGGAAGAATATGCGGATGAAAGTAAAAGAAACAAACTTTTAACCACAGAGAACACAGAGATATACCATGTGGATAAATCTCTGTGTCCTCTGTGCCTCTGTGGTTAAAAAATTACTCGCTTCTCAGGCTTTTTACGGGGTTTAATAAAGCCGCTTTGATGGCCTGGTAACTAATTGTCAATAAGGTGATGGCCAGGGCCACAATAAGCACGATCAGGAAGACGCCAACGCCAATATTGATTTTGTAAGTGTAATCGTCCAGCCATCGACTCATGGCATACCAGGCAATGGGCGAAGCCACTAAACAGGAAATAATAACGAGTAGCACGAAGTCTTTCGAAAGCAGCCCCCACACATTGGCTATGCTGGCACCCAACACTTTACGAATACCAATTTCTTTGGTACGTTGCTCGGCCATGAAGGAGGCCAAACCAAATAAGCCCAGGCACGAAATGAAGATAGCCAGCAGGGAAACAATGGCCGACAAGTTGCCAATCAGCTCTTCGTAGCTGAATTTTTTGGCGTACTCCGTATCGGAAAACTTATAATCGAAGGGAAACCCTGGGTTGTACTTATCGAAAATGGGTGCAATTTTTTTAATCGCTACCGAAGCTGCTACGTTCGGGTTTATGCGTACACAAACAACACTTACCCAATCTTTTTCAAACACAATGGTCAAGGGCGAAATAGCCTGGTAGGGTGATTGCATCATGATATCGGGAATGACACCCACCACCTTCCGGTCTTTACCATTCCATTTAAGTATTTCGCCAACTGGATTCTTCAGGCGCATGCGTTTAACGGCCGCTTCATTTAAAATTACACCCGACGAATCGGTCGTAAAATCCCTCGAAAAATCCCGGCCTTCTTTCAGTTTAATCCCGATTGTTTTAATGTAATCGAAATTGGTGGCGATGGTGCTGAAAATGACGGACTTCTCATCAGGAGTTGAGCCTTTCCATTCCCAGCCATTGTTGTTACTCCAGATTTGGGTAGGTGGCGAGTTGGACTTACAAATAGACGTCACCACGCCGGAGGCCAGCAGTTCATTACGAAGGGCGTCAAAATGGTCAATTAGATCTTTGGACGAATTGACCGAAATAAGCCCACTATTATTAAAGCCAATTGGTCGGTTTTTACCATGCTGGATCTGCTGATAAATGATAATGGTGCCAATCATCAACACAATGGAAAAGGTGAATTGAACCACGACCAGGATCTTACGGGGCAACGACGCGCTTTTGCCCACATGAACGCCCCCTTTAAGAATCTTCACCGGGTTGAACGACGACAGATACAGCGCGGGATAACTGCCCGCCAGTAATCCAGTGAACAGGGTGAACAGCAGAGTGATGCCCCAGAAAACGGGATTGCCGAACTGGACACTCATTAGCTTCTCGGTGAGTGTATTGAAGTAAGGCAGCGAAACCAACACGATGACCAGGGCCAGCACCAGGGCCATAGCGGCAATCAGAATGGACTCACTCAGAAACTGGCCGATGAGCTGCTCGCGAGCCGAGCCCACGGCTTTGCGAACCCCCACTTCTTTGGCTCGTTTTTCGGATCGGGCGGTGCTCAGGTTCATGAAGTTGATGCAGGCAATCACTAAAATAAACAAGCCGAAAATGCCGAACAATCGCACGTATTTGATGAACCCACCCGTGTTTTTCCCTTCCGTGAAGTCGGAGTAAAGCCGCCATTTTTCCATGGGGTGGATAAACACCTCGGGCTTGACAAGTTTTACCGTATTGACGTCATTGGACAAATGGGATAAGACCACATCTTTTATTTTGGCGTTGGTTTGTGCGGGATCGATACCCTCTTTGAGCTGTACATACGTTGCCCAGGAGTTATTGCCCCAATTCGGTTTGTGGAATTTCTTGATCCAGTCATACATAGCCTCCTGCAAGTTCCAGGGGAGCAAATAATCAAATTGGAGGGTGGCATTTTTGGGTTGTTTGGCCACCACAGCCGTTACCTTCAAATCCACTGTATTATCCATTTTCAGGATCTTACCAATAGGGTCCTGGTTGCCGAAAATAGCTTTTGCCGTTTCATCTGTAAGCACAATGGAATAGGGTTCCTTTAAAGGGTTTTTATCCCCATTCAGGACGTTCAGCGAAAACATATCGATGGCGTCCTCACCAATGAAATGCCCATCTTTCAGGAATTTTTGATTCCCAAACACCAGCGACCGATTGCTTCCCCAATCGCACATCGCTACGGCCTTGAAGTCCGGGTATTTGGATCGTAGTTCGTCACCCATCGGGAAGGGTAACGCATCTTGTGTGCCCCGGTGCCCGTCGAAGGTTTGGTGCATTTTGACCTGGTAAAGGGTCGGGTAGTTTTTGTGGTGTTTGTTAGCCGAAACTTCATCGTCGATCCAGATGCCAATCAGCATGGCCACTGCCATACCTACAGCTAGTCCACCAATATTGATGGCCGAATACGACTTGTTTTTGACCAGATTCCGGAAGGCGATTTTTAAATAATTGCGGATCATAGTGGGGAAAAAATAAGGTCCCATGTGTATGCTACTCGCTTGCATAGCAAATAAATTGCCAGCTTGATAAAAAGCCATTTAGAGCGCGTAGTGGGGGTTTTCGTCAGGAGAGATAAGACAATGGCTGTCCATAAACGGACAGGTTTTGTACGATTCAGGACAGCTTTTATTTAAACACAGAGGAAGCACGGAGAACACAGAGAAATAGCAACATCTCTGTGTTCTCCGTGCTTCCTCTGTGTTTAAATCGTTTATTCGCTTTTCAAGCTTTTGACGGGGTTCAACAAGGCGGCTTTGATGGCCTGGTAGCTGATTGTTAGTAAGGTGATGGCCAGCGCCATAATGAGTACTACTAAAAATACGCCGACCTCAATATTTATTTTGTAGGTGTAGCTTTCCAGCCATTGACTCATGGCATACCAGGCAATAGGTGAAGCCACTAAACACGAAATAATGACTAACAGAATGAAGTCTTTGGACAGTAGTCCCCACACATTGGCAATGCTGGCACCCAACACTTTACGGATACCAATTTCTTTAGTACGTTGTTCCGCCATAAAGGAGGCCAGACCAAATAAGCCCAGGCACGAAATAAAGATGGCCAGCAAAGAAACAATGGCCGACAGGTTGCCAATGAGTTCTTCATAGCTGAATTTTTTGGTGTATTCGGTGTCGGCAAATTTATAATCGAAGGGGAAGCCTGGATTGTACTTTTCGAAAATCGGCTGGATTTTTTGGATCGCTTCCGAAGCAGCTACGTGTGGATTGATTCGTACACAAATAGAACCTACCCAATATTTGTCAAAAATGACTGTCAATGGCGAAACTGCCTGATAGGGCGATTCTATCATCATATCGGGTATGACGCCAACTACTTTTCGGTCGCTACCATTCCATTTTAGGAGTTCGCCAATGGGGTGTTTCAACCCCATTCGTTTAACGGCCGCTTCATTCAGAAGTACTCCCGATGAATCGGTACTAAAGTCTCTGGAAAAATCCCGTCCCTCCTTGAGTGTAATGCCTATTGTTTTAGCGTAATCATAACTCGTGGCAATCGTTTTGAACCCTACGGATTTATCGTTGGGCGTTGAACCTTTCCATTCCCAGCCATTATTGCTGGCCCAAACTTGAGACGGTGGCGAATTTGTTTTACAAATAGACAACACCATGCCTGAGCCCAGCAATTCGGCCTGAAGGGCTTCGAAATGATCAGCTAAATCTTTTGACGCATTGACTGAAATAAGCCCCCTATTCGTAAAGCCAATCGGCCGGTTTTTGCCGTGCTGGATCTGCTGATAAATGATAATAGTGCCAATCATCAGCACAATGGAAAAGGTGAATTGAACCACCACCAGGATCTTACGGGGCAAAGAAGCACGTTGACCCACATGAACGCCCCCTTTGAGAATCCTGACGGGATTGAACGAGGACAAATAAAGCGCAGGATAACTGCCTGCTAGTAAGCCTGTAAATGCCGTGAAAACCAGCATAATTCCCCAGAAAATGGGATTGTCTAGTTGAAGTAGTAATTGCTTTTCAGTAAGTGTATTAAAGTAAGGCAGTACAACAACTACCAACCCCAGGGCCAAAACAAAAGCCATGAAGGCGATCAAAAGAGATTCGCTCAAAAATTGCCCGATGAGCTGCTCACGGCCCGAGCCAACGGCTTTCCGAACCCCCACTTCTTTAGCCCGCTTCTCAGAACGGGCCGTGCTGAGGTTCATGAAATTGATGCAGGCAATCACCAGAATAAACAAGCCGAAAATGCCAAACAGCCGCACGTATTTAATAAAACCTCCCGTGTTTTTCCCTTCGGTAAACTCCGAATAGAGCCGCCATTTTGACATGGGATGCAGAAATACTTCGGGCTTTGTACTCTTTCGAGTAAGCTCATCATTTAGATGGCTTAGTACGATGTCTTTGATTTTGGCGTTGGTTTTCTCGGGGGTTACACCGTCTTTGAGCTGGACAAATACCTGATATGAATTGTCGGCCCAGTTGACTGCCTGCCGTTTTATATCATCAGTATGACGTGCTGCCTGCAAGTGCCACGGAATTAAATAATCAAATTGCAAACTGGCATTTTTTGGCTGTTTGGCCACCACCGCTGTTACCTTTAAATCCGAGGTATTATCCATTCGCACGGTTTTGCCAATGGGGTTTTGCTGACCAAAAAGCGCCTTGGCTGTTTCGTCTGTCAGTACAATGGAATAAGGTTCTTTCAGTGGATTTTTATCCCCATCCAATATCTGCAACGAAAACATATCAATGGCATCCTGACCAATGTAATGGCCATCTTTCAGAAATTTCTGATTACCCACCACCAACGAACGGTTGGCGCTCCAATCGCACATCGCTGTTGCTTTAAAGTCCGGGTATTTGGCCTTTAATTCGTCGCCCAGTGGAAATGGTATTGCATCCTGCGTACCTCTAACACCATCGAAGGTTTGGTTCATTTCTACCTGGTAGAGGGTTTCGTAGTTTTTATGATGCTTGTTGGCCGATAATTCATCATGTATCCAGATGCCAATCAGCATGGCCACTGCCATACCTACAGCCAATCCGCCAATATTGATGGCCGAATACGACTTGTTTTTGACCAGATTCCGAAAGGCGACTGTTAAATATGAACGGATCATAGCAGGATGGAAGAATAAGGGTTGAGAAACGTCATTGTATTTCGTATACCGGGGCTTGAAGGTAGGCGTGGGTTCTCGTCGCCAGAGCCGGGGGTGGAGTAGCAGGATCAGATCCACCACGTATAACAACCGTGCTTTGGCGTAGCCGTGGCGCTGACCTCGTTTATGGAACAGCTCATCCATATCACCCTGAATCTCTTCGCGCAGGTGCGGGGCCGTGATTCGTTCCAGCAGGCGCTGTGCCCAGCGGGGCGCGTGGTTCGGTATTTGTTGCTGACTCATACAACCCCTCCTCCAAAAGCAGCTTTAGGAATAGCGGCCCAGAGTTCGTTGCGGATTTTACGGGCTTCCAGCAAGACCTGCTCTCCAGATGCCGTTACGGTAAACAGGCGTTTCCGCCGACCTCCACGTTCGGCGGTAGCTTCCCCAAATCGGGAATTCACGAGCCCTTTTTCTTCGAGTCGTTGCATGGTTCGATGAACGGCTCCCAGACTCATAGAGCGTTCGAGTCGCTGGCTGAGTTCGTCCACAACAGCCGCGCTATAAGCGTCGTCGTAGAGCAGCGCGATGGTTAGTAGTACCAACTCTTCAAATTCTCCTAACTGAGTTCCCTTCATGGCTGGAGTAGATTATGTGCTTACCTATATGCTACTCGTTTGTATAGCAAATAGGTTGCCAACTCAGGGAAAGGCCGTTTAGGCCGTATAGGGATGGTTTTTTGTGAAGTAGAGTTATTGGCGATTGTCCAGAAACGGACAAATCCTGTACGATTCAGGACATAGGCCATGGGTTACCCTAACCCAACCGGAACGGCTCCCTCAATGAGTGAGCGGAGGGTTGTCTTCTCGTAAACGGATAGATTGGCGTCACGTACTCGTAGCATGATGGGTCGGATTGAGCAGGTCTCTTCATCCTCACAGTCGTCGCAACGAACGTAGAAGTTGAGGGATACGCAGGGAGTAGGAGCAATGGGACCATCGATTACCCGGATTACCTGAGCCAGATTGATGCGTTCCGGTTCGAGTCGTAAGCTATAGCCGCCCCCTTTCCCTTTCTGACTTTGCAACAGGCCGTGATTGCGAAGTTCGAGCAGGATACTCTCCAGAAACTTTTTCGGAATGTTCTCCTGAGCCGAAATCGTGGCAATGAGCATGGGACCATTCCCGAATTCTTCGGCTAGTACCTTGAGGGCTTTAATGGCGTATTTCGCTTTTTTGGAAATCATGGTGTCAGGTAATTACGGATTGTGTTGCCCAATTTCGGGATAAAACTACAGCTTAGATTGAATAAATGCTATTCTGTAGGAATAGTAGTCTATAACCGTATATCTCGATAGACTATTAGGTAATATGCTGTTTATCAGATTTTTGTAAAAATACTTGGAAAAAGAAAAATACCTATTCACCTTTGCCCATCAATCTACAGGACTTATAAAAAGGTTCCAGTTATCAGGTTAAAAAGTTATGAACGTAATCGACCATTTTAGGGCGACTGTTACCTCCGATTTTTCTTTGAGCAGGCTCACACTACTTTATATGCGCTGTTGTGGCTGATAGACTTCGGCAAGCATTCGCTTAAGTAATCTGTAGTGCTCTGCCACACTGGTTTACCTGGCCAGAACGAATTCTAATCGTATATGCTCTATAACCTAGTACATCAACGTAACGGTTCTATTTATTATTCTACTTAGTATGTGGATTATATGTTTTATGAAAAATTCATTGACTACCGAAACCCATGAGTGATACTATCAATGCGCTTAACTGGCACCAGATAAGTTACCGGGTCGCTGGGTTCGACCGGGTGAATTTTGTGAGCGACATTACCAATGCCATCCCGCAGGACGATGCCTGTCAGATAGCGCGCCTGGATTTTGAAGCAGATGGAGTGCAGGCACGTGGATGGCTCATTATCCGGGTGCGCCAGCAGAAGTGGTTTACGACCATACAGGACCGCTTACGATCGGTGCAGGGAATGGTTAGTGTTCAGGCCGATCTGATTTAATACTCTGACAAATTTTCAACTAACCAGGCATGCCTATGATTTGCTAACAAACCTGCTTACCAACGGCAGTAGCCGTAAATGCATCGGCGCATAAAAAAACCGGAACGGCGCCAACCGTCCCGGCCAGTTACAACAAGACAGAATTCGCCGAAGCAATTTCCAGGGCCTTTGAGTGCTACCAACACCCGCTGGCCTGTCTCATTTCTCACGTAACCATTGCAAAGTAATGAAAAAAGCTCTATCGGGCCATCGCTCCGGCGCACTGGCTTGGCTCCTGTGGGGATTAAGCCTACTAATTTCTGTTGTCGTACAGGCACAGCCTATTGCTCCAACCATTAATGCCACCATCAATGGCCGGATAACCGACCAGCGTACCAAAGAGCCACTCATAGGCGCTACGGTGCTGATTAAAGGCACCACCAATGGCGGAACGGCCGATACGAAAGGTCGATTTGTCCTGAAAACCGGTCAGAAACTCCCCTTTACAGTCGTTGTGAGTTTCATCGGTTACCAATCCAAAGAAGTCGTTGTGGAGGGTAGCACGATCAATATTGATCTGGCTGCCGATGCTAAGCAACTGTCCGAAGTGGCTGTTGTAGGCTACGGTACCATCGAACGCAAGAACCTGATTGGCTCGCTGAATAAAATTGATCCCAGCGACACCAAAGTAATTCCGGTAGGTAGTGTCGATGCACAGTTGCAGGGTAAAGTGCCTGGTGTTCAGATATCCAGCGCAACGGGCGTGCCGGGCGAGCGGGTGAATATCCGAGTACGGGGTGCCACCTCTATCAACGCGAGCAACGATCCGCTCTACGTAGTCGATGGGGTATTTATCAACAACAACAGCCTGCAAACCATCGGTACGGGTGGCAAGGCAACGTCGCCCATTGCCGACATCAATCCATCCGACATCGAACGCATCGACGTACTGAAAGATGCCGAGGCAACGGCCTTGTACGGCTCACGCGGAGCGAATGGGGTGGTGCTGATTACCACCAAACGCGGCAATTTCGGGCAAAAACCGACCATCAATGTCAATGCTTCGGCTGGGGCTGCCAAAGCGGCTAAACTGTGGGACCTGACCACTGGCCCTGAGCACGCTACCCTGGTTAATGAATGGTGGATCAACACGGGTAAAGATGACCCGACCTTGAAACGCACCTTCGAAAATCGGCCTTTCCGCCCTGTTGCGGAAGGAGGGCGTGGCTTGCCCGAAGAGCAGCAAACCTATGATCGGTTGAGTGAACTGTTTCGCACGGCCCAGCTTCGTAATTATGATCTGTCGCTGACGGGCGGCACGCAAACAACCAAATACTACATTGGCGGTGGCTACAATACACAGGAAGCTATTATTAAGCCGGTTACGTTTAACCGGGCCAGCTTTAAGGTCAACCTCGATCAGCAGGTAAATGACAACATTCAGGTAGGCGTGAGCAACACCTTTACCCGAACGTACCGGAATCAGGCTCGGGCAGGGGATGGCCCTGCCGGAGGCTTGCTACAGGCGGCTTTGCATACGCCTACGTACTTGTCGCCGGTTAATGAACAGGGTGTGCTGGTGGGCCGGGCTGGCTTCGATAACCTAACGCTGCTGCTCAATAACTACGCTGTAAATACAACCAGCCTGCGTTATATTGGTAATTTGTACGCCGATGCGCAACTGCTGCCAGGCCTGAAATTCCGGACTAGTTTCGGGATTGATTACAACAACTACAACGAATCAGAGTACTGGAATTCCCTGCTCATTTCGGGTAGCCCAAATGGCTTTGCTACGTCGAGTGTGAGTCAGTACACAACCTGGCTGAATGAGCAAACGCTGACCTATCGGAAACGGATCGGGTCGAGCCACTCCTTCGGGGTGTTGGTAGGCAATACGCTGCAAAGTGATAACCTGACCCGGACCTATGCCGAGGGCCGTGGCTTCCCGAATAACTCGTTCACCCAGATTTCGTCGGCGTCGACAACGGCCAGTTCGCAAAACTGGTCGAAGAGTACGCTGGCTTCGTTCTTTGGCAAGGTCGATTACAACTTTGCGGGTAAATACCTCATTGATGCCAGTGTCCGGGCCGATGGATCGTCGCGCTTTGGCTCTTCCCGGAAATGGGGCTATTTCCCATCAGTGGGTGCCGCCTGGCGGATCAAACAGGAGGATTTTCTGCGGAACAATACGATTATCAGCGACCTGAAACTACGGGCGAGTTGGGGCATTACGGGGAACCAGAACGGCATCGGCAACTTTGCGGCTCAGGGGCTGTGGATGGGCGGCACCGGCTATCAGGGGAATCCGGGCATTTCGCCCCAGCAACTGGGCAATCCGGATCTACAGTGGGAGCGCACCCGGCAGGTTAACCTGGGCGTGGACGTATCGCTGTTGAACGACCGGATCAGTTTCGAGGCCAACGTTTATAGCAAATACACCTCCAATGGACTTCTACAGTTGGCACTGCCCGGTACGACTGGCTTCAATAATTACTGGAGCAATGCCGCCGAGATCAGTAACAAAGGCTTCGAATTTGGAATCAACACGGTGAATATTCAGCGGGGTGGATTAACCTGGAGCACCAGTTTTAATATCGCTCAGAACGTCAATCGCATTGAAAAACTGGCGACACCCCTGCGCTACGGTAGCCGCGACCTGATTCTGCAACAACAGGGCACACCGCTCTATTCATTCTGGGTATACAAGCAGCTTTATGTCGATCCGCAGACCGGGAATGTTGTGTATGAAGATGTCAATAAAGATGGGCAGATTACCGTGGCCGATCGGCAATTGGTCGGCAGCATCTGGCCTAAATTCTTCGGTGGCCTGACCAACACCCTGACATATCGGGGCTTCGATGTGAATCTGTTTTTCGCCTACCAGTACGGCAATAAGATTTACAACCACAACAAATTCTTTGGTGAAGGCGGTGGCGCCCGTGATGCGGCTCGAATCATTTTTGCCTCGAACCTGGCCCGCTGGCAGAAGCCGGGCGATATTACCGATGTACCGCGTCCCGACGGGATCAATGTCAACAACTATCGCGATGGGGGGAGTCGCTGGCTGGAAGATGGCTCGTTTGTGCGCCTGAAGTCGATCACGATCGGTTACACGCTGCCCAAATCCGTAACGAGTAAAGTGGGTATTCAGGGACTTCGGGTATATGCAGTGGGCACCAACCTCTGGCTGCTAACCAAATACACCGGTCTTGACCCCGAGTCGAGCGCCAGCAGCGACCCTAATTCACAGGGTATCGACCTGGGTACCCCCCCGCAACCCGTTGGTCTTCAGGGTGGAATAAGTTTGACATTGTAATCAAAGCAGAGTTTTAAGGTGGTGTCAGGTTCTAAACTTGACTCGTGAGGTTTCTCAAAACCTCCTTACAATTAGAAAATACACTCGGTTTTGAGAAACCTCGCTGTGTCGGGTTTGAGAACCCGACACCACGTCAAGTCGATCGGCCAGCGGCCAGGGAATAGTCGGCACGAACGTAGACGTTCACGCCATCATCACCACCACAGGTCTAATAACCTCAAAAAATATGAATCGTATAAAAACCATTTTTTCGCTGCTCCTGATCCTGGGAGTCAGCGGGTGCCAGCAGTTTCTGGATGTGAAACCGCTGGAATCCATCTCCGATACGGAAACTATTGCCGACCAGAACTCTGCCCTGACGGCCCTTCGAGGGGTGTACAGTGCGCTGGCCAGTAGCGACTACTACGGAACCAGTTTTCAATCTGTAGGCTACCTGTCGGGCGATAACGTGCAGTGGACGGGCTCACAGTCGCAGGTGCAGGAGTTTATTAATCACAAAGTGAACGCCGACAACTCGACGATTGCCAGCGTCTGGGTTGCGATTTATCGGACGATAAACCGAGCCAATAATGTGCTGGCGAAGGTACCGGCAGTTACTGATCCGGCTTTGACCACGGCCCTGAAAAATCAGTATCTGGGCGAAGCTTACGCCATTCGGGCATTGGCGTATTTCGATCTGGCCCGGACCTTCGGTGGGGTGCCGCTGATTACCAATCCAACCGTTAAGCCAACGGATAATGTGGGCATCAAACGCAGTAGTCAGGCCGATACCTATGCCCAGGTTTTGCGCGATCTCGAAGCGGCTGAACCACTTCTGCCCACTACCGTTGATCGTTATCGGGTAACCCAACGGACTGTGTTTGCCCTGAAAGCCCGCTATTATCTCTACCAAAAGGACTACGCCAAAGCGGAGGATTATGCGACCCGGCTGATCAGCGATGCCACGAATTACAAGCTTCTGAAGCCTTATAGCGCGTTTTTTGCCAGTGATGCACGGGGTACGCCAGAATCGGTATTTGAGATTTTCTACAATGGTACCACCGAAGTCAATGGACACCGGAACCAGTGGCAGTCGCAGACGAACGGCGGTACCCGCCAATGGGCACCGAACGATGCGCTGGTTGCCTTATTGAA
The DNA here is from genome assembly GCF_054776855.1 of Spirosoma migulaei. NCBI lineage: Bacteria > Pseudomonadati > Bacteroidota > Cytophagia > Cytophagales > Cytophagaceae > Spirosoma > Spirosoma migulaei. The sequence continues at coordinate 73,767 of NZ_BAAHBG010000011.1, forward strand.
CAATCCGGCTGTTGGAGGTACACGCAGTACGCTCATAGCGAAAGACAACCAGAATCGCTGGTACGGAAACCTCTATTACCGCAATCCGGCTTCCGATCCATCCTACATCTTCCGCATTGCTGAAGCCTATCTGATTCGGGCCGAAGCCCGTGCGCAACTGGCCAGGCTGTCCGATGCCCTTGTCGATCTGAACGCCGTACGTGACCGGGCCGGACTCACTGCCAGCACTGTCACGACAAAAGAGGATATTTTACTGGCCATCGAAAATGAACGGCGGGTCGAGTTTGCGCTGGAACCCCACCGCTGGTTCGACCTCGTCCGGACTGACCGGGCAAAAGACGTACTGAACGTGACCGACCCTAAACGGTACCTACTGCCGATTCCGGTGCAGCAACTGCTGTCGGACCCTGTACTTGAGCAAAATCCTGGCTATTAACTCATTGTCATTCTATAGTCATTGGTTGCCAGCTAATGACGATAAATGACAACATAATGACAATCAATGACCATGAATAACCATCCCCTAAAATTATGGCTGTTTTAGATGCACCCCGGCTCCGTAGTGAGGCTAAAGTGGTGAGCCAGGTTGCCGACTGGCAACCCTACGAAAAGACTTTATTTCGGTTTGTTTTCCTGTATTTTGCTGTTCAGCTTCTGCCGCTCGATGGGCAATTCGTTCGGAATCTGGTAGCTACGGAAGGCGGATATTCACGGTATGTGTTCAATCTGTCGCGTTATGCACCGCATTTTTTCGGTCCTCAGGATAGTTTCCTGAACTGGTTGGTGGTGGCACTTGTCGCCCTTGTTGGCACGATTGTATGGTCCCTTCGGGCAAACCCATCTACGAACTATGATAGCCTGTATTACTGGCTACGCGTGGCACTTCGGTACCGACTGGCTATTGGCCTGATTGCCTATGGGTTTATTAAACTCTTTCCGTTGCAGGCCCCACTGCCTTCAATCAGCAATTTGAATACAGCCTACGGCGATCACTCAGCCTGGAAATTGTTTTCACTCACACTGGGTATTGTTCCGTCGTATCAGTCGTTTCTGGGTGGGGTTGAACTGTTGGGCGGGCTATTGCTTCTGCATCGTAAAACAGCAACTATTGGCACGCTGATCATCCTGCCGTTTCTGGGGAATGTGTTTTTCTCGAATCTGGCATACGAGGGCGGAGAGTACGTGTATAGTGGCTTACTCATCACGTTTGCACTGGTGTTGTTTGCCTTTGATGCCATCCGACTCTTCAGACTGTTGTCGCTCGAATTACCTACGACACCAAATCGGTTCCAGCCCATTTTTTCGGAACAGTGGCAGCGGTACGGTCGGTGGACGTTTAAAATCGCATTTGTGTTTTTTGCTGTGGTTCTGTATGGATATAGCACCTATGCCGCCTACCGAAAAGGCCCGGTTCGCTTCCCTCAAACACCAGGATTGCCGGGCGTGGCCGGACTCTATAACGTTAGTGAATTCAGAATAGGGGGCAAAACCCTTCCATATTCCAAAACCGACCCCACACGCTGGCAGGACGTGGTTTTTGAGGCCTGGAATACCATCAGTATAAAATCCAATCAACCGGTCAGGCTGGTGACGACGAATGTTGAACAACTGGCGGGCGCGGATAGCGAGCGTGATTACGAACTAGCTGGCTCACAGGGGCGGCACTACTACCGTTATACCGTCGACTCGACCAACCGACTTCTGACGCTTAAAAACGCGAATCCGAACGAGGCTGCCGAAACCCTGAAACTGGCATATACGCAGGTGGGTGACGGGCAGATTATTCTGTCGGGTGTTGCCGCGCCGGGCGTAGCTGGTACGCAGGATTCCGTGTATGCTGTACTGGATAAAGTCAACAAAAAGTACCTCATCGACGAAGCTGCCAAAGCGGGTCGCCGGGGTGCCCTTAAACTCTAACCTCCTCTACCCAATGGCAATCCCAAACATTTCTCCCGAACGGGCGGATTTAGGCCTGATATCGCCCGAAGAACTGCTGGACACACAACCATCTGGCAAACAATCGGCTGTGACGGCTCCGGTGCCTGCTACTGAACAACGCTATCCCTGGACGGAAGGCCAGAAGATTTTGTTCCGAATCGCGTTTGTGTTTTTTATCAGTATGTCGCTACCCAACAACGTGGACTGGTATAAGGAAGTTATTGCCTTAGACTGGCTGCATCTGCACTACCGCGATTTATATGATGTGGCCCGTTTCGGGTCTGGACTGACGCTTTTTGGTAACAAACTGTTTGGCAGTACGCTGAACGGCTACGCAACCTGGATCATCACCCTGCTGTTCGCTACGGTCGTTGGGCTGATCTGGACAGGTATTGCCCGCTTCCGCCGGAAAGAAGCGCGTGAGTACAACTGGCTGTACTACTGGCTACGGGTAATTGTACGCTACCGGGCGGGTATTGGCATTATCGGGTTTGGGTTTACGAAGCTGATGCCCACGCAGTTGCCTTATCCGTCGCTGGGTGTACTGAATACGAATTTTGGTGATCTGACAGCTCAGAAAATCTATTGGCTCTCCATCGGAATTGCTCCCTGGTATGAGGTCTTTACCGGGGTGGTTGAGGTATTGGCCGGGGCTTTACTGTTTTTTAGAGCCACAACGTTCTGGGGATCAGTACTGTTGTTTGGTGCTCTGGCCGACATCGTTTATGTCAATCTGGCTTACGACGGCGGGGTACATGGCTACAGCTCCTACTTCGTATTACTATCGGGCTTTTTGCTGATTTATTACGTTAAGGACATCTATAATCTCCTGATTCGGGAGCGGCCAACTATCCCCAATTATTTTTATCCTGCACTAATGGGCTGGCAGCAATACGTGCGTATAGGCCTGAAAACGGCCACTATCGGCATCTTCCTGGTGCTGCTCTACTGGCTGCAATACGTCAACTTCGTGTACGATCCGTACAAGCAACCTGCACAGAAGGGTATTAAGGAATTGCGGGGGAATTATACTGTCACGGAGTTCAGACTCAATGGAAAACCACTTCCTTATTCTCCGGTGGATTCGGTACGCTGGCAGGAAGCAACCTTCGAAAAATGGACCACCTTAACCTTCAAGACGGCCAAACCCGTTGAACTGGATCTCTCGAATGGGGGTGGTGCGCCAATGCGTGATATTAACCGGACGTTCGAACTAACGGGTGTAGCAGGTGGCCAACGGGTGTTCTATTATGAAGCCGATCCCAAAAATCATGTGCTGTATTTGCAAGATAAAAACCGGGGGGCTCGAAACCAGGAGAACCGGGAGTTTCTGGCCAATAACGGTGATCTGGGCGGTAATCGGAACAACCAATCGGGGGGGCGACGCCGAGAGAGAGGGGAGAGCACTACGTCTGAGAAACCGAGTGTGCCAGACAATTGGATACCGAAAGACGCGCTGGCCAACATAGGTTCCGAAGATCTGAAAATTGCAGCCATCGCCCGCTCGACCCGACGTACCAAAGGGATTGAAGCGGAGTCGAAGCCGGTTAAACGCAACCGAATGATTCTCCACTACCAGACTACCGATGGAAAGCGGGTGATTCTGACTGGTATCAACGAAAACAAAGACTCGATTTACGTCGTGCTGGACCGGGCAAACCGAAAATACGCCCTTTCAGAAAGTACGTTGAAGGCGGGTACGTACGAATAAGCTATCTGGTTTGCTATCCATAACAGTTGTTACGGGTTTCCCGTTGATGACAGGGAACGTGTAGTAACTCAGCTTTCGGTATCTTTGGTACCAGGGAGACTCAATAAATCAATAAAGCTTAGTCCGGTTGTCGATCAATTCAGCGAGATACGCTATATCTCCAAGATATAGCGTATCTCGCTGAATTGATCGACAACCGGAAACGGGCAATAGCATACCAATGGTAAATTCAGGAGGTGGGCAAGCGTATGATGCCGTCGTTGTGGGTTCCGGGCCGAATGGCCTGAGTGCGGCTATCGTGCTGGCGCGGGCGGGCCTGTCGGTGGTAGTGCTGGAAGCCAAATCGACCATTGGCGGAGGCACACGTTCCGCGGAACTGACCTTACCCGGTTTCATACACGATATTGGGTCGGCCATTCACCCGTTGGCGGCTGGCTCTCCGCTGTTTCAGAGTTTGCCTCTTACCGAACACGGTCTGGAGTTTATCTACCCACCCATTTCTGCCGCGCACCCTTTTGATGGAGGGAAAGCAGCCACGCTTGTTGGCTCAGTGGAAGAAACAGCCCGGACGCTTGGGGTTGATGGACCAGCCTACCATAAACTGTTCGATTCTGTTGTGAAGCACTGGCCTACCATGGCGGCCGATGTGCTAGGACCGTTACGCTTTCCTAAACACCCGCTCGATCTGGCGCAGTTCGGTCTGGATGCTCTGCTTCCATCCACTGTGGTGGCTAACCGATTTAAAACGACCGAAGCCAGAGGGCTGTGGGCAGGCATGGCCGCTCATGCCATTCAGCCGCTCACAAACCTGACCACCTCGGCCATTGCGCTGGTGCTGATGACGGCCGGGCATCTGCGCGGCTGGCCGATGCCCAAAGGCGGTTCACAGTCCATTGCCAATGCGTTGGCTTCCTATTTTAAAAGCCTGGGTGGCGAAATTGAGGTTGACCGACCTGTTCGCTCCCTGAATGAGTTGCCCAAATCACGCGTCGTACTGTTCGACCTGACTCCGAAGCAATTACTAACGATTGTTGGCGACCGGTTTTCGAGCGGGCTGGCGAATCAGATGTATCGGAAACAACTGGAGCACTACCGCTACGGACCGGGCATTTTCAAGATTGACTGGGCACTGGATGGCCCAATTCCCTTCACAAATCCTGACTGCCAGCGAGCCGGAACCATTCACCTCGGTGGCACGCTCGAAGAGATCGTTGAAGCGGAACAACGAACCTACGACGGTCAGCACCCCGACCGCCCCTACATCTTACTGGCCCAACAAAGCTTATTTGATCCTACCCGCGCACCAGCGGGAAAGCACACGGCCTGGGCCTATTGCCACGTGCCAAACGGCTCAACACTAGATCGTACCGACGCGATTGAGAAACAGGTTGAGCGGTTTGCCCCCGGCTTCCGCGACCGGATTCTGGCCCGTCACACCATGAACACGGCGCAGGTAGAAGCCTGGAATCCCAATTATGTTGGTGGCGACATCAATGGCGGTATCATCGACATTGGCCAGTTGTACACCCGGCCAACCATTGGGCTAACACCTTACCAGACATCGGTACCCGGCGTTTTTATTTGTTCCTCGGCCACCCCACCCGGCGGGGGTGTGCATGGCATGTGCGGCTACCACGCAGCCCGAGTGGCTTTACGGGAAGGATTCGGCAAATCTGTACCGGTTGAGCTGTCCGATGGGTAGGTGGAATATGAACTGAAGCGTTTATTCGGCCTCCGCGTAGAGGTTGATATATCGGGACTTCGCCTGCTCCCGGGCCCGCTTGATACGCATCTTCACCGCGCTGAGCGTTGCTTTTTGTTGCCGGGCTATGGTCTTGATTTCTACCCCTTCCTGATATTTCATTCGAAGCAGATCGCGCTGGTAATCGCTCAATTCCTGCATGGTTTGCTCTAGAATACGGAACGGTTTTTCGTCAGAATCGTCGAAATTCTGGTTTGATAGATAGTTTTCATTGAGGTACTGCTGGTATTTCAATTGATATTGTTGCCGTTTGCGCACCTGATCAATGCAGTAATTCGTGGTTACGACCTGTAGCCAGGCTGTAAAACCGGACTCGCCCTTGAAACCCGCCAGCTTACTAGTAAGCCGGATAAAAACCTCCTGGGTAAAATCATTGGCTTCATCTGGATCTTCGCAGAAAAACAGGCAACGTTGATAGACTCGATAGCGGTGCCGCGTGTAGAGCTGAGCAAAGCAGAGGTCATTTTTTGTCGTTACATACAGGGAGATTAGCACCTGGTCGGATAGGCGATTCATGGAGAAGTTTCAGGTAAGTTGTTATGGTTCTACAAATATAAATCGGCTGGATGGTCTACCTCTGGCCGCTTAACTCGATCCGATTGATAACTAGCGAACAGTTTAGAAAATGCCATGAAACAAGTAGTTTGACTACTGAATTCTTATATGGTTGAGGATGGATTCTTAGAGCTGTTTTTAGTAGCTATAGGTGTGATTGTATCTATCAATTACACCCCCTAACTGCGAACAACTAGTTAAATTATCCGGCAACGCTGCTTTCTTCATCAAACAAATAGTACCGATGCTGAGAATTTCACTGAGTTTGATTTATGTTGCGCTGGCCCTGATTGGCTTTATTGGAAAATTGGGCAGTTCAGAACCCCAAACGAGCCACCGACCTGCGTTGCTGGCCGATGGACCTGCCGATATTCGACTGACTAATTTTGCAGGTCCGGATCTGACACCGAGTCCAGCTTGCCTGGCCGTTGCTCCAACCGGCGAAGTGTTCGTGGGAGTGGACATGATCGGGTCGCTGGGTAAAACGCCCGGCAAGGGATACATCATTAAACTCATTGATCAGGATAATGACGGGAAAGTAGACCAGCACACCAAATTTGCCATGGTCGATAATCCACGCGGTATTATCGCGCTCCGGGACCAGGTTTTTGTACTGCATACGACCTTTTCGAAAGAAACCGGAAAAGCCAGCAATATGGATCTGGTGGTGTTTACTGATGCCAATAAGGACGGAGTTGCTGATGGACCGTCCAGGCCACTCATTCAACATCTAAGCAATCCTAACTTTCTACAGAGCCGGGGTACTGATCATGCAACCAATGGTATCCGAATGGGAATCGACGGCTGGATCTACATTGCCGTGGGTGATTTTGGTTTCCATGATGCCGTAGATCGAAGCGGAAAAAAACTAACGATGCTGGGCGGTGGTATTGTTCGGGTACGGCCCGATGGCACCGAAATGGAAATTTACTCCCATGGCATGCGCAATATCTACGATGTGGCCATTGATCCCTACATGAACATTTTTACGCGGGATAACACCAATGACGGAGGGGGCTGGAACATTCGATTCAGCCATCAGATTCAATCGGGCGAGTATGGCTATCCCGTTCTGTTCAAACAGTTTACGGATGAAATTATTCCGGCTCTGGTCGATGTGGGCGGGGGCTCCGGTACGGGTTCGTTGTTCATGGACGATGCCACCTGGCCAGACAAGTACAACCACGTACCTATGATGGCCGACTGGGGACGGAGTCAGTTGTATATTCACCGTGTTACACCCGATGGCCCTAGTTATACCCAGAAAGAAGAAGAGTTTATCAAGCTGCCCCAGATCACCGATGTGGATGTAGATGCATCGGGCAGGATGTATCTGGCGGCCTGGGATGGGGCCGGGTATTCAGGCAATCCAGCTAAAGGATATGTAATGCGGGCTGTACCGGCAGAGTGGACCTATAAAGCGTTTAAGTCGCTCGAAAAGGCCTCTGTAAAGCAACTGATTGGGGTTCTTAAATCCGGAAGTGCTGCGGCCCGCCTGTATGCCCAGCAGGAATTGCTCACCCGCCCCGCCGATAAGGTAGCCAAAGCCGCCTGGAAAATCACCGCCGACAAGGGTTTGCCGCTATACGTACGTATAGCGGGTATGTACACCTATGCTCAAGCGGCAGGCGAAGCGGGAACGGCTAATCTGGTCAACCTGACCGCAGAGCCTGAGTTTAGGGAGTACGCCTTACGGGCGCTCAGCGACCGAAAAACGCGCCTAACTTCAGTACCCATCGAACCATTTATGCAGGCACTGAAAGACCCGTCTGATCGGGTTCGGCTGGCGGCTATGATTGGTCTGGGACGACTTGGTAAAGTAGAAGCGGCTCCGGCTTTGTTGCAGGTTGCAGTTCCATCTTCGTTTGTGGCACCGGCTAAAGGTACCGAAGGTCCTCACGCAACGCCCAATTCGGCCCTTGTTCCGGCGCATATTGCTGTGCGAACCTTAGTGAGTCTGCACGCCGTAGATGCCTGCCTGGGCGCTATAGGAACGGGTAACTCTACGCTTGCACTTTGGGCACTGCGCTACATGCACGACCCGAAAGCCGTAGATGGCTTGCTCTCAGCCTACCAGCGTACCCAGGACGAAGCCCTGAAAAAGCAGATTCTGACTACCCTGGCACGACTTTACAAAAAAGAAGCCGACTATGATGGGTCCTGGTGGTGGGGTACCCGCCCTGATACGCATGGCCCGTATTACAAAGGAATCGTATGGGAGTCATCGCCCGCTATTGAAAAACTACTGAAGACAGAATGGGCGAAGGCCGATGCGACCGGAAAACAGTTCTTCATCGACCTGAACAGCCGCCACCGGATGGATATCCCTGAATTTGGCGCTGAAGAAGTTGTTGCCGTTAAGGAAGAAGCCAAAGTGGACCTGGAGAAAATCAGAAATCAGAAGGGTCAGATCGGAAAATCGTCTATCGAAGACATCATGCTGGCCATGGCGAAGCTACCCGGTGATGCTGTAAAAGGGAAAGCCCTCTTTACCCAGCAAGGCTGTATTGCCTGCCACAGCATCACAAAAGGCGAAACCATGAAAGGGCCGTTTATGGGACAGATTGGTTCGATCATGAATCGGGAGCAGATTGCCGAGTCAATTCTCAAACCCAATGCGTCCATCTCGCAGGGGTTTGCTACCGTACTCATCACAGCCAAAGGCAATAAGAGCTATACGGGGTTCATTACCGAAGAATCGGCTAACAGGGTCGTTCTGCGAACGATTACGGGCGAAGTGTTCACGATTAAAGCCAGCGACATTCTTTCCCGCAAGGAAATGGAAACATCCATGATGCCCGATGGTCTAGCCAACGCCTTGTCCTACGAAGAATTTGCGTCACTTATTACGTTTCTGTCGCAACAGAAGAAGTAGCTGTGATAGTGGTCTAGTGAGTTAGAGTGTGGTGTCAGCTACTTATAGCTGACATAGGGAGGTTTCTCAAAACCGACACCATTTCACAAACAAAAACAGGTAGAAATACGCCATTTCTGCATGCAGGGCGTGTTTCTACCTATTTTTGTTTGTGAGAAACGAGTTTTATCCCGACTTGTTTTAACCTGTTGTCGGTCTTGTTTCGCTTGTTGTTTAGTCAAAGCAGCTCACTGCCAGTTGAGCGTTGAGAGCCGTTGGTCTTACTGTCACCTTTGCATCGGAAAGCAAATCCCTAACAACAAATTACTAATGAACACTTTGTATAAAAGACTGATTGCAGTCGTTGGTTTAGCCGTATCCTTGAGCGCCTGTCAGGAGAATAGTTTGGTGGCTCCTGAAAAGCCGGTCGCTACATCGGCCGAGGCCGTCAATGATCTCATTGTGGTGGGTGTCCCCAAGAAGTACACACTGATCAAACACGGACAGGTTACCTTGACGTATATGGGGGATGGTCGGTTGCAAAAAGCAGCTTACGGCCCAGGGCCAATTTCCTATCCCTACAGTTCGGTGATTTACGCCTACGGGGCTCAGTCCATCAAAACAACCGCCTATTCGGGGAACACGGTGGTGCTGGAAGAAAATTACCTCCTGGATGCCAACGGGCGATGCCTTGAATCAAAGGAGAAAACATTCGTCTTTTACAGCTTCGGCACCGTTGAACTTGAGCAAGGCTGGGTTTATCAATACAATGCTCTGGGTCAGTTGAAAACACGAACGAGCAAAAACAATGGCGTGAAAACAACCTACACCTTCAATGCCGACGGTGATATGAGTAAGGCAAGCTCAACCGGAATCGATGGGAATTCCTTAAAAGACATCACCTTCGCCTATGATCAGCCCGTTGGCGACCCGATTCTAGCGGATCGGAATCAACTCAACTCCGAGTGGACTTCTCTGCCCGATTCCTACCTGAAAATTTTCGGTAAACCCAGCAAACACCTGGTGAAACTCATTACGCAGAAAAACTACTATGGCAATCAGGCCCCATTGACCTACTACTATTCCTATACGATCAACCCGGATGGCTATATAACTGAAGAGAAACAGTTTAACCTGTTCAATGCTGCCCTAATGTCTACGAAATCGTACAACTATCTGGTTACAAATATTGGCTTTCTTCAATAGCCTAACGGTAACGCAAATTGGGGAAGGTGCCTGGCTATTTAGTCAGGCATTTTTTGTAGTACCGACCGTCCCGGTCGGGCGCGGATTAACTGGTTTCTCGCCCGACCGGGACGGTCGGTATTACAGCAATATTTAGACCAGTAAATCTGTAGGAACGTTGAAAGATTTCTTTATTTTTATATCAAAAAAAACTGCTGGCTATGAGTTTGTTATAGCAATAGTACGTCCTTTTCCTAAAGCCAAAACTATATGAAGAAATTTCTCCTGCTCACTCTTTTTTCGGCCTTTGCCTTTGTGGCCCCTGCACAAATAAACAACAAGATTGTGATTGGGGAGATTGACAGCATCCAGTCGAAACTACTGAATGAGAAACGAAAAATATGGGTCCATGTTCCAGATAGCGGTCCTGCTGGTTTTTATGCCAAACAACGGTATCCAGTTGTTTATTTGTTAGATGGCGATGCCCATTTTTCGTCGGTGGTGGGCATGATCGAACAATTGAGTTCTGTAAATGGCAATGTGATCTGCCCCGAAATGATTGTAGTGGCAATTCCCAACACCGACCGAACGCGGGATTTAACGCCAACCCACGTGGAGAGTGACCCACCGTTTATGGATCGTGATTTTTCGAAAAACTCGGGCGGGGGCGAAAAATTCCTTTCGTTTATCGAGAAAGAATTGATGCCGCACATTGATTCCCTGTATCCAACCCAACCGTATAAAATGCTCATTGGACATTCATTTGGCGGTTTGTTGGTCATGCAGGCCTTAACCAGGCACACTGGTTTATTTAATGCCTATGTGGCTATTGATCCGAGCATGTGGTATGATAAACAACGGTTTTTAGCCGATACGAAGAAAGCCTTAACTACTAAAAAATACGAAGGAGTTTCTTTGTTTCTGGGTATTGCCAATACCATGAATGAAGGCATGACGCTGTTAAAACTGCAAAAAGATACAAGCGCAGCGACCCGGCATATCCGGTCTATTTTTGACCTGGACAAACACGTAAAAGCCAGCAAACAGAACGGCTTACGTTATCAAAGTAACTACTATGGCGATGATTCCCACGGCTCGGTTCCACTCATTACCGAATACGATGCCCTCCATTTTATTTTCAATTACTACAACTTAAAGCTGACTCAAAAAGACTACACTGATACAACCACAGCGTTGGCCGATAAATACGAACGGCATTTTGCCAACGTATCAAAGCAACTGGGTTATAAGGTAAGCCCCGTTGAAAGTTTGATTAATGGTCATGGCTACGGGGCTTTGGCGAATAAGAATTTTAAAAAAGCTGAACGATTTTTTAAGCTCAATGTGGCTAACTACCCCGGTAGCTACAATGTCTATGACTCGTACGGCGATTTCTTCCTTGCGAAAAAAGACACCGCCAATGCCATCGCTAATTTTACCAAAGCCTTGTCCCTGAAAGAGAATCCAGAAACGAGGGGGAAACTAGACGAACTACAAGGACAGAAAGCCCTCAAACTCACCGCCGACGAGTTGCAGAAATATGCGGGAGAATTTGAAATAGCAGGGGTGGGCATGACCCTGAAAACGTTCGTCAGCAATGGGGTATTGAAAATTTTCGCTCCGGGCCGTCCCGAAGGGGAACTCTATTCAACCAAATTGCCTGAGTTCAGAATCAAAAATGCAACAGGCTATAGCTTTCGCTTCGAGATGGACAGCGATAAACCGACCGTTCTCCATATCGTTGTTCCGGAGGGAACGTTTAAAGCGATGGCGAAAAAGTGAGTTGATCTACACCAAACCGAGACCAACATGAAGAATCTATCCTTCCTCTTCTGTTTATTTACATCCATTGTGAGTTATGCCCAGCATGATCATCACGTGGATGACACCAAAACGAATCATAATCACCTCGCCCATATGCAGGCGTCGAGGGCGCAGAATGTGTACATTCATAACCTGCCACCCCCTAAGCTGATGACCGGCGTTGGGCAATCGAAACTGACGATTGAAACCAAGTCCGAAAAAGCCCAGCAATACTTCAATCAGGGACTTTCCTTGCTGCACGATTTCTGGGATCTGGAGGCTTACCGGGCGTTTAAAGAAGCCATTCACCAGGACTCAACCGCTATTATGCCGTATTGGGGATTGCTGCAAACGGCGGGCGCGGACGAGGATAGTATCTATGCCGCCAACAAAAAGATAGCGGCCAAAAAGCTAAAAACACTGGTAAAGAAGGCAACAGAACACGAGAAACTGTACGCCGAAATGGCCATTTTAGGCGATTCGCTTAAGGAAAAAGCCTACCCGGAAATCATCAAAAAATATGAGTTGATCGTCCATAAATTTCCCGATGATATTGATGCCAAACTGTTTCTGGCCCTGGCTAAGATGAGTGGTTTCGATACAGAGTTAAAGCCCAACGAAGGGCAGCTCTACAGCGAATTTCTGTTGCGGGATGTGCAGCGAACGGAGCCTCAAAATCATGCGTTCCATCATTACTGGATTCACCTGATGGAGCATTGTTGCCCTGAGCAGGCGCTCAAAAGTGCCGACATACTAACATCGCTCGCGCCCACCTCAGGGCATATTGTGCACATGCCGGGCCATATTTACAACCGGGTTGGCGATTACAAAAAAGCGCACGATACCTTCGTAGCCGCTGTAAAAACAGACTCGGCCTATATGAAAAGGGAAGGTATTCAAGAGGTCGATAACTGGAATTACATCCACAATATCAATTACCTGATTGCGAACTGTGCGCACGATGGTCGGCACAAGGAGGGGCTGTATTATGCCGAGAAACTAAAAAATATGCCCATATCCAAAAGCCGTAAAAAGATTTATGATGGCACATTTTTTAGTCAGGGAATTCTGGCACCCGCCAAAATGGAGATGGCGTTTGGCTATTGGGATCGGGCGGCTGCGCAGTTAGAAATGGTGCAGGACAAAGACACGGTGTACAGTATTGCGAATATGGATTATAAAAACGGGCTATTATTTTTTGTGAAAGGCATGGATGCACTGGCCAAGAACAAGCTCCCGGATGCGATTGCCTATTCGAACAGTCTGGATGCATTTTTATGGCGGAATGAGCATCAGAGTGGGAAGGACAGTACGCTCAATAAATTCTACCAAAATGCGTTGAACACGGCATCGCTGGAATTACAAGGCTGTATTAAACGTGATCAGGGAAAATATAATCAGGCGATACCATTTTTGGAGAAAGCTCAGAAACAGGAACTGGAATTAGGCTATGGAGAGCCTCCGCTTTATTCACGACCGGTAGCGATAAGTCTGGCGCGGACCTATGAGAAAGCTGGTAACTGGGATAAGGCTGCCGATACGTATCAGAGCTTATTAAAGCGCTTTCCGAAGAGTGGTTATGTTTATTATGGGTTAGTGAACCTATACACCCAAAAAGGGGACGCCGAAAAGACCCGTGACTACGAAACAAAGCTGAAAGACGTTAGCCAGTATGGTGATAAAGGGCTATACGCCTTAACGAAGCAGAAGTGAGAATACGGAACGGGCATCGACCCAGTTTACGCTGGGCTGATGATAGCCATACTGCCTGAGTCCCTTAGTTAATAGTACTGGCTACGGGCAAATAAACCTGAAAGGTGGCTCCTTCGCCGAGTTGGCTGATGGCTGTAATCGCTCCTCCGTGGTTCGTGGCTACTTTTTGGCAAATGGCTAGGCCAACTCCTGTTCCTGCAAACTCATTTTTGCCATGCAATCGCTGGAAAACCTGAAAAATGCGGTCCAGGTATTTTTCATCGAAACCAATTCCATTATCGCTGATTTCAATTTTATGATAGACCGCCGATTGTCGGGCTGGTTTTACCGTGTGTGGCAACTGATCAGCTGTTATTTCCTCTGACTTAATATAGATGTGAGGAGGAATACCCGCTCGGTGGAACTTTAGGGCATTGCTCAGTAAGTTTTGAAATAATTGACCAAGCTGTGACGCTTCTCCCTCAATGGTGGGCAGGGTATGCACTTGGATTTGGGCTTGTGTTTCTTCGATAACAAAGGATAAGTTCTCCAGGCAATTGTTCACCAGACTTGTAAGGGTTACAAACGTAGGCGTTTCACGACGGGTAGAAAGGCGGGAGAAACTCAATAAATCTTTGATCAGCACCGACATACGGCTGGCGGCCGATTGCATTCGGCTTAAATAGGTTCGAGATTCGCCCGATAAATCACTGTCACGGCTCTGGAGGAGATCGCCAAACTGCTGAATTTTGCGTAGCGGCTCCTGCAAATCATGACTGGCAATGTAGGCAAACTGGCTTAGGTCTTCATTGCTCCGGTTCAATTCGCGAACGGTCGATTCTAATTCATGTTGCGATTGCTCCAATTTTGCTTTTGCCTGGGCCAACTCCTCATTGTGCCGAATGGTTTGCTCCACAAGCTTCTGTGCGTCTATATTGACCACAAAGCCCGTCCAGGCCGCTACTTTATCGGCCTCACTTTTTACGGGCTGGGCTGTAAAAAGATGCCACAGGTATGATTGAGTCGTGGCATCTCGCAGCCTACATTCATACTGAAATGGCAAATAGTTGGCCGCCTGCTTAGCCCATAATGCCCAGAAGTCATCATAGTCGTCTGGATGAATAATTTTAGCCCATTTGGTCTGATTGATGGATTGGAGCGAATGCCCGGTAAGGTCGGTCAGCCAGGTATTGGCGTAGAGCAACTGGCCTGCCTGATTAGCCGTAAAAATGAGTAGTGGCAACGAGTTGGTTACCCGCTGGTAATGCTGCTCACTTGCCTGTAGGCGTAAAGCCAACTCCTGTAACTGCTCATTTTTTCGCTTAATCTCATCATAAGCGGATAGCGGTTGATTGGCATCAAATTGAGCGCGCCACTGGTCAATTTGCTCTCCGCTTAATTTCCGTGACGTTGGCAGGCTGTAGTATAGTATGATTTTACCCCCTTTGCCTGTATTGGTTATTTCCATCTTCTCCACCAATCGCTGAGCATATAACAGGCTCTGGTTGAGCGGATTGGCTACAGGAAGATTCTTGTCCTCAATAATGGCCACTAAGTACTGATGACCACGCGATCGGTCGGTACATAGGGTTAACAGAGGACCCGTACCCTGCTCAATGGCATAGCGGGCAACCTCCGAGACGGCCGTAGCAAACGTAGTTTGAGCCGCTAGAGATAAACCAACCAGTTCCACCAGTTTCATGGCCCGTTTGTGGGCCAGAATCAGGTCCATCTCATTATCGAGCGAAATCCTAACTAATTCCTCCATGATCTCCATGAGCACGCCCAACAAAGACGGAGGTGTCGTCCGTTTGTCGGGAATAATCTTTATATAAAGCGGCAGCCAGGATCGTTAAATCATACCGATGAATGAACGGATACCGGGTGTGGTCCCAGCGCGATTGCAACCCATCCGAACACATAATTAACAACTGACCCCGTTCAAAAGGCAGGGTGTGGTCGTTCATGGTAGCCGGCAAATTCATACCAATAATTCCGTTATAAGACAGAAAATTTTTGGAGGCCATTGCCCCACTGAGCCGGGTTGAAATATTGCCGACACCACACCAATTCCATCGCTGGCTAGCTACATCGTAAACAACAACAGAACCAACCAATCCGCGGGTTTTAGTTACTGAACGGTGCATATACCGTATAATATCGACTGGGCGGTGATCTGGACAATGGCGGAAGGCCGTAATAGCGGTTTGTACGGCCGCATAGGCTTCAGGACCATGGCCTAAGCCGTCGCCCAGAAACAACTTGATGTGGCTGGGCGTCATTTTTAAATAACAGCCATCGCCACACAACGTCTCACCCGGTTTGGCAACCAGCAACGAGCGAAAATCAAACCCGGAAGCCCGTTCAGGAATAGGCGCATTAGTCGGGTTCAGGAAAATACGAGCCAGAAGGATCGTGCCCCAGCCTTTCATTGAATAAATCTGCACCTGATCGGCCAGGCGATTAATAGACCCTAATCCATGACCCAGCGTGCTGGTGGTAGATACGCCATCCCTGACCATTTTGGTGGCGTCGGCCATACCAGGACCGTTATCTATGCTGATGAGTTCAATACCCGACTGCGTAGTGGATTGAAAATGTTGCACAAACAGATCACCCCCTCCACCATGTTTGATCAGGTTTGACGCCATTTCGGCCACAATTAAGTCTATTTCACTAAGTCGCTGGTGCTGAAAACCAGCCTGTATTGCAATTTGATTGATTCCTTTTTTTAATAGAGCTAAATAACTCCGGTCGGGGGCCTGAAATCGTACGTATGCGGAGTTATCCATTCTTCCATTTTAAAATGGTAATTGTTGTTCCCTGTCCAAGCGTACTTTTAAGGTCAAACTCGTTCACCAGCCGTTTGGTACCGGGTAACCCTAAACCCAGGCTTTTTCCGGTAGAATAGCCATCCTGCATGGCCAGGCTAATGTCAGCAATACCGGGTCCCTTATCTGTGAAGGTCAATCGTACGCCCGACTCGCGCCCTTTGCTAACCACTTCAATCAGTACCTCGCCACCATTGGCGTAACGAAGCATGTTTCGGGCTAACTCACTGGCGGCTGTAATGAGCTTCGTTTGGTTAACAAGGCCCATTCCAATTTTTACGGCTACTTCTTTTACGCGATTACGACACGGAACAACATCCTGCTCCCGGGTAATGGCCATACTGTCTTTATTCAGTATCGTCAGCATCGTCGTCATCCGCTAGTTCGTCAGTTGGGCCAAGCTTTGTTTGCAACAGACTCATCCCTCGTTCTACGTCGAGTGCGGTATACACGCCACTGAGTGATAATCCTAATTCGATCAGGGTAATAGCCACGGCTGGCTGCATACCAACCACAACGGTTTCGGCATCCAGCACCCGAGTCATACTGGCAATATTGCCCAGAATCCGACCCATGAACGAGTCGACAATTGATACGGCCGAAATATCGATCAGTACACCCCGTGCTCCTGTTTTGTGGACCATACCGATCAAATCAGTCTCCAGGTTTAACGCCAGCCGGTCGTATAAATCAACCTGAATGGTGACCAGCAGAAAGGGACCCATTCGGAGGATAGGTATTTTTTCCATAGGTAGCGCGCGTTAACGTATAGACTTATCCGTATCTGCCCGCTTAACCAGCAGCCGGTGCATGCTAAAGGCATGCTTGAGGGCGCTGGCCAACGACGCTTTGGTAATGATGTTGGATAGGTCGATACCCAGGTGAACCACCGTTTGTGCGATCTCGGGCCGGATGCCACTGATGATACAATCGGCTCCCATTAAACGCGTGGCACTAACTGTCTTGATCAAATGCTGCGCTACCAGCGAATCGACGGCGGGTACACCAGATATATCGAGAATGGCAATACTACTCCCGGTATCCACAATCTTCTGCAGCAGGTTTTCCATCACAACCTGTGTGCGGGAACTGTCTAGCGTGCCAATAATGGGGAGTGCCAGAATGCCTTCCCATATCTGAATAACTGGCGTAGAGATATCACTGATTTCTTCGGTCTGTCGGAAAATAACTTCCTCACGGCCTTTAATAAACGTCTCGAACGTAATGACGCCGAAATTATCCAGAAGCCTGTTTAGTTTCTGGCTCTCGGTAAATAGCTGCATCGGATTATCGGGTATATGCTGCTGGAGCAAGTCGATAATGGCCTCTTTTAAACCGAAGATATACAGACCTGTTTCGCGGGGAGAAAACCCCTGTCTGGCGCGTGACATTGAAACGGCCGACAGAATTTCGAACACTTCATCGAAATCTGTCGAATCGACCTGGGTTATATTTTCATCTGTAATGGCCTTGGCCAGTGCACTGATCAACTCCTCCGATTGCGCCCGCAATTCGTCATTCGTCATCAAATCGTCCCGAAGACTTTCACTCACTAATTGTTTCTGAAGCCAGTTGTCAAGTAACTGGGCTTTGTTCTTTTTTAGTAACTCCGTTATTGTTGTAGCCATTGGTAAAGATGGGAAGGAGAAAACAGGCAAAAATAGACAACAGATGATTAGATTAAAATTAAATAATGTGATGGGCGTTAACCCATGCTTTATTACTTGACCTGACTGGGTCTATAACGCGTATTTCTGTTGAAAGATAATAAAAAAAGTAGTGTTATAGTAAGTTTTTTACCCTAATGGTGTATACAAGTGCCATTCATAAGAGGTAGTCATAGAAAGCAGTCTACACACTTATACAGGCAAGTAGGATATGATTTGATGCCTATAGGCTGTCCCTCTAAAATAGAAATTACATAACTTATTTATTTTTTAGTAACTAAAAGTTGGGCTCTCGGCAACGTTCGGGATGAAGATTTACGGGTCAAGGGGTTCAACTGAAAACTGTACGAATACGGCTTAATAGCGTGCCTCGAAACCAGTTGGATGAGTTTACAACCATTTAACCTAAAAAGGCATCGGTTTACAGACCGGTTCTTATATTTGGTTAAACTCGTTAACTCCCTTCGCTATGCAACTGATTATCCAGCACTTATCCAAGACCTATCCTAATGGCGTCAAGGCATTAGATGATGTATCACTCACGATTCCAATGGGCATGTACGGCCTGCTGGGGCAGAATGGAGCCGGTAAATCGACGCTGATGCGGACACTCGCTACCTTGCAGGACGCTGACACGGGCACGGCAATGCTGGATACTCTCGATATTCTGAATCAGAAGGACGCTGTTCGGCGGGTGCTGGGTTATTTGCCGCAGGAGTTTGGGGTGTATCCTAAAGTGGCAGCTACTGACCTGCTGGATCACTTCATCGTCTTGAAAGGCATTACCAATGGAAAAGAGCGAAAAGAGCTGGTGGAGGCCTTATTACACCGGGTGAACCTGTACGAGCATCGTAAAAAAGCCGTTAGCAGCTATTCGGGTGGGATGAAGCAACGCTTTGGTATTGCGCAGGCACTCATAGGGAACCCCAAACTGATTATTGTTGATGAACCAACGGCGGGCCTGGACCCCGGCGAACGCAACCGCTTTTATAATCTGCTGTCGGAAATTGGTGAGAATGTGATTGTGATCCTGTCGACGCACATTGTGCAGGACGTGATGGAGCTCTGTAATAACATGGCCATTATTCATCAGGGCCGCGTGTTGTATAGTGGTTCGCCAACGGATTCGGTGGCGGGGTTGACCGGTAAGATCTGGGAGAAGTCGATTGCTAAAAGTGACTTGCTAACCTACCAGCAGAACTACAACGTTATTTCCAGTAAACTGGTAGCCGGTAAGCCACTAATACACATCTACAGCGAGTCCACGCCGGGCGAAGGGTTTATACCTGCCCAGCCTGATCTGGAAGACGTCTTCTTTTCAACCATTCAGGCCGATACACTCCAACTCAGCTAACCACCATGTTTCTACACATATTTACGTTTGAAATCCGCTATTGGCTTCGGCAGCCAATGGTGTATGTTTTCCTGCTTGTCAATGTGCTGATGTTTACCTGGGCAGGGGCTTCCGATGACCTGACCATTGGCGGAACATTTGGGAATATTTATAAAAACGCGCCCTATGTTGTTCAGAACCAGTATGGTATCTGGTGCGTTTTTGCCCTGCTCATGACCACGGCTTTTGTGCAGAGTGCCGCCGTCCGCGACTTCACGTACAAAACCAGCCAGATAGTCTTCTCGTCGCCTATCCGCAAAGTCGATTACCTGGCCGGGCGATTTTTTGGCTCGTTCCTGGTCTCACTCATTCCGTTTCTGGGTATCTCGATCGGGATTATTTTCGGGACCTGGGTGGGCCAGGTAACGGGTGCTACAGATGCGGAACGGTATGGTCCGATTGTGTGGTCAGCGCACCTGAACAGCTTCCTGATTTTTGCCATTCCCAATACCTTTCTGGCCGGAGCGTTTATTTTCATGCTGGCGGCTCTGACGCGCTCCTCGATTACGGCTTTTATCGGGGCTATTGTGCTGCTGGTAGCGCAACTGATTGCGGGTACATTTCTGGGCGACGTGGAGAACGAACACCTCGCAGTCTATTTCGATGCCCTCGGTTACGGCCCATTCCAGCTCATTACGAAATACTGGACCGTCAGCGACAAAAATACACGCTCGGTGGGCCTGGGTGACGTGCAGGAACTCATCAACAGAGTTATCTGGATAGGTGTTGGGATGGTGTTGCTGGTCATTACGTACGTCCGGTTTTCGTTTGAAGAGAAAATAAAGAAAGTTCGTAAAAAACGGCGCGAACAACTGGTAGAGGATGCCGCTGCGGCCGGGAAAGTAGTTTTTGGCCCGTTGCAATCGCTGCCGCGCGTAACCCTGAGCTACGGTTGGTCGGCGCAGTGGGTACAAATGACGCGCGTATTCCGAACCGATTTCCTGGGAACGGTGAAAGGCACGGCGTTTATTGTGATTCTATTCGCGGGGCTGCTCAACATGGGTTTCTCACTGCAATATGCCGGGAAATTTTATGGCCTGAGTTCGTATCCCGTTACCTATCAGGTCATTCAGCTTATTCGGGGTACAATCTCCTTGTTTCTGTTTGCTATCATCATTTTCTACTCCGGTGCCATTATCTGGAAGGAGCGTGACGCCGACCTCGACCAAATTTACGATACCATGCCGCACCGTAATTGGTCGGTGTTTGTAGGGAAGTTTCTGGCTATGATGGGCATTGTGGCCATTATTCAGGTGCTGTGCATCCTTGCCGGGGTAACCGCACAACTCCTGATGAGTTACCCGAATGTAGAGTTGGGTCAGTATGCGGTTGAGTTTCTGCTGATCGACCTGTTGCGGTATGCTCCAATCATCATGCTGTCGATGCTGACGCATACGCTGGTGAACAATAAGTACGTCGCGTTTTTTATTGTCATCGCCTTGCTCATTGCCAACGCCTATGTCTGGACCCCGCTGGATGTGCAGAGCAATCTGATTCAATACAATGCCTCGCCCAATTACCAATATTCCGACATGAATGGCTGGGGGCCGTATGTTAAATCGTTTGCCTGGTTCCGGGTATATTGGTCGCTGTGGGCCGCCGTGCTGGCAATGGTCGCTATTCTGTTCTGGGCGCGGGGCAAGGATATGTCGTGGAAAAGCCGATTGCGGTCGGCAAGGCAGGCGCTGAATGGCACGAATCGGCTGGTGTTTGGCGGGCTGGCCGTAGCACTATTGCTGGTGGGGGGCTTCATTTTTTATAACACGAATATCCTGAACCACTATGTTACAGGCAAAGTGCGCGAAAAGCAACAGGTCGCTTACGAACAGAAATACAAACGATACGAACATCGTCCACAACCCCGGATCGCGAATGTAAAGTACACCATCGACGTCTATCCCGAAGAGCGAAATCTGGTCGTAAATGGCGATTATGTGCTGGTGAATCGGAGTACGGCACCTATTGATTCGGTGCATATGGTGTTTGCTAACCGGCTGGAGTACAGGATTGATCTGGAGCGGGCAAAACAGGTACTGGACGATTCGCTGTTGAACTATCGTATTTACAAACTTAGTCCCGCCCTGGCTCCCGGCGATTCGCTGCACCTTCGTTTTACGACCCGGAAGCGAACGCCCGGTTTCGAGAATGAGGTGCAGTTCACGAAGCAGATCAGCCAGAATGGTTCGTTTTTCGATAATTTCGATATTGCCCCGCAGATCGGCTATCAGGAGCAGGGCGAAATTTCCGACAAAAACGACCGCAAGAAATACGGCCTGCCCGAAAAAGCCCGCATGCCAAAGCTGGAGCGCAACTGCACCGGCGATTGTATGGATCATTACATCAGTAACAACTCCGATTGGGTGATGGTCGAAACAACCATCAGTACCTCACCTAACCAGATCGCTGTGGCACCGGGTTCCTTGTTGAAAGAATGGCGACAGACCGGTTCCGATGGGCAACCCCGGCGCTATTTCCACTACAAACTCGATCATCCCTCGCTTAACTTCTATTCGTTTATTTCTGCCCGTTATGAGGTAGCTCGCGAGAAATGGAACGGCATTGACGTTGAAGTATATTACGATAAAAAGCACCCCTACAACGTTCGGGACATGCTGGAGTCGATCAAGGGTTCGCTGGCGTACTATACTGAACATTTTGGACCGTACCGTCATAAGCAGGCGCGGATCATCGAGTTCCCGCGCTATGCCAGCTTTGCGCAGGCGTTCCCCGGTACCATGCCGTACTCAGAAAGCATTGGCTTCATTTCCCGAATTGATCCCGAAGAAGACATCGACATGGTGAAGTATGTGGTTGCCCATGAGATGGGGCACCAGTGGTGGGCGCACCAGGTTATTGGGGCTTATATGCAGGGTGCTACACTGCTTTCGGAAACGCAGGCTCAGTATTCGGCGCTGATGGTCATGGAAAAAGCCTACGATAAAGGCCGGATGAAGCGGTTCCTGAAATACGAAATGGATCGCTATCTCTCCGCCCGAGGAACGGAATCACTCAAGGAAGTGCCCTTGGAACGAGTCGAAAATCAGGGCTATATTCATTACAACAAGGGGAGCGCGGTGATGTATTACCTGAAAGAATTGATTGGCGAAAGCGCCGTGAATAAGGCACTTCATACACTGATTGATCAATATGCTTACCGGCAACCACCTTACCCGGTTTCCTATACTCTGGTGGACCTGTTCCGACAACAAACCCCTGATTCCCTGCAATCAGTGATTACTGATCAGTTTGAGCGCATCACCGTGTTCAACAACCGGGCTACAGCCGCTTCGTCTAAAAAGCGCCCGGACGGTCAGTATGAGGTAACGATTGACGTGCAGGCCGAGAAGTTCTACGCCGATTCGCTGGGCCGCGAAACACCCACGACGCTCAACGATCTGATCGACGTTGGGGTATATGGCAAACCAGCCGAAGGTAAAAAGCAGGGTAAGCTCTTAGCTGTTCGTCGTGAGCGTATGAAGCAGAAAGTGGGGAAATACACCTTTGTGGTGAAGGAAGAACCCTTTGAAGCCGGTATCGACCCCATCAACTTCCTCGTTGATCGGGTGCCCGACGATAACCTGAAGCGGGTGAATAAGCTGGACTAGTAGGCCTGATGTTCATGGGCACGAACCAATTGCTCGTGCCCATGAACAATTATTATACGCTTAGCTTTCCTTCGATCGAGTCGTCCAGCGTTTTGCCCAGAATCGCACCCGCAATCGTCTTAACAAACGCCACGGCATTGCCGTGTTTATTATCCCAGTAATAGCCTTCCTGCGTATCCACTTTTATCGCCGTAATACGCGGATCATCGACGCCCTCCGTAAACCACGTTTTTAAGATCGGTTCCCAAAGTTCCTTAATGAGTTGCTTGTCTGTAGATAGCGTAGCTACGCCGTATACACTTAGAAAATCGGAATAATCCGAGCCCTGGAACAGGAGTTGAACATGATCGTCGGTCTGAATTTCTGCATTTTTATGGCTGTCGTTAGCACTTAAAAACCAGAAGTTGCCATCGTCATCTACCTTTTGTACCGACATCGGCCTTGTGCGTAGCGGCTCTCCGGTCGTAATCGTTGTGCAGAAATAACAGGTGCTGCCTTTACTAACCAGTTCGCTGATTTTTTTGCCAGCTTCGGCACCTGCCAAATCTTCGTGATTCTTTTCGGGCTGCTGTTGATTGATACTATCCATAACGGTTGAGTTTATTTGATACATCCTTACTCAACCCCTAACGTTTTGTTCAATCAACTCTCTTTTACGAAATCATGAATTTGCTCTTTCCTTATTGAATGGCCTGGCTTACTTTTTCCGGCCCGGTTTCGGAAACACCTCGTGCGAGTTAGCCCACTGTCGCCATAAGCTGGCCAATTGCTGAACTTTATCAGGATATTGAGCCGCTACGTCCTGGGTTTCGGATTTATCGGTTGCCAGATTAAACAGGCTCCAGGTGGTATCGCGGCTAGCCGAAACCAGTTTCCAGTTGCCCTGGCGGGCGTAACGGGCACCAAAATGCTCGTTGAACAAGGTCTCGTGACCCGACGAAACCTTTCCCGCAAAGGAAGGCATGAGACTTACTCCCGTTGTGGGGGTGATGGTGTGGCCTTTGTACGTTTTGGGATAGGTAGCACCAGTAAGCTCAGTAAAGGTGCTCATGAAATCCATCACGTGGCCTACCTGCGCACTGTAGGAGCCCTTTTTTGCGGTGATACCTTTAGGCCAGAAAGCCACCAGCGGGGTATGGACACCCCCTTCATAGGATTCCGCTTTCCAGAATTGGTAGGGTGTATTCGCTACATTAGCCCAGCGTTGACCAATCGACGCATAGGAAGTTTCGGCACCGGGCAGTATCTGCTTTTTTAGGTCGTACACGATTTTACGGCCATCGCGGGTTTCGTTGGGCCGGTCGAAACCGGGGCCATAGGCCGCGCAGTTCTCAGGGCTCGCTCCGTTATCCGACAAAAACAGGATCAGGGTATTATCCAGTTGGCCCGTTTCGCGAAGGGCGTTGATCATGCGACCAATGCCCTGATCCATCCGGTCGATCATGGCGGCATGAACAGCCATTGCCTGAGCATCCCACTCCTTGTCTGGGTTGCTTTCCCACGACTGATCATCCTGCCAGCGTTTAGATAGTTTGGTTTTAGCTGGGTCAATCAGGCCTAGTTTGCTCATTTTCTCGTACCGGGCTTTCCGTATAGCATCCCAGCCCGATTTATAGGTATCCTTGTACCTGGCGATGTCTTCGGGTAGCGCCATCAGCGGCCAGTGCGGGGCGGTTTCAGCGACGTAGATAAAAAATGGCGATGATCTTTTTGCAAAGGATTTAATGTAGGCTACGGTCGTATCGCTGATGGCGTCGGTATGGTAATAGTTTTTGGGAACCTCCCTGATGGGCTTTGTTCCGCTGACAAGGCTAAAGGGATCGAAGAAATCGACTACTCCCCAGATGTTACCGAAATACCTATCGAAGCCCCGGCTGGTTGGGTATTGGTCGATGGGGGCAAAATCGCCGTAGTCTTTTTTATGATTCAGCCAGTCGAGTTGCTCCTGGGGGCTTTTTTGTACGTTGGTGTTCGATACGTGCCACTTACCGGTCATAGCCGTTTGGTAGCCTGCTGATTTGAGTACTTCGGCCAGCGTAACGGTGTTTTCGGTCATGTGCCCCTGGTAGCCCGGTTCATCTTCCGCATCGGTCATCTTGCCAATACCAGCCTGATGGTTATAAAGGCCCGTGAGCAACGATGCCCGCGTAGGACAGCAGCGGGAAGTGTTGTAAAACTGCGTATAGCGAATGCCGTTAGCGGCCAGAAAGTCGATATTGGGTGTGTGAATTTCGCCACCGTAGCAGCCTAAATCCGAGAAGCCCATATCATCGGCCATGATCACAATGATGTTGGGTTTTTGAGCTGCTTTGGGCTGTACTGTGTCAGTTTGTTTCTTCTCAAAACCACCCAAAAGCAGGATGGATAAGACGGCCATTACCGGCAATAACCCAACGAACAAGACCTTTTTCATAAATTCCACTTATTAAAATGGATTAAATACAGAGGCACAGAGAACACGGAGAAAAATTAATGGAAGCTCAATAGTTAATCTTCTCTGTATTCTCCGTGGCTTTGTGTTCAATCCATTTTTCCTTATTTTTTACCCGTTAATGCCTTAATCTTGCTGATCTCGTCTTCACTGAAGGGCGTTCCGTCTGTTCTGTAGATGTCGTGGAACCACAATTCTGGTTCTTTGCCATCCGGCATAGGTGTTCCCCAGGCATAAATCGTATTCGTTTTGCCCGATACAAATCCCCAGTTGATGGCGCCAACATTTTCCTGCTTCAACATGGGCATAATGGTCTGGAAGAGGCTACCGTTTCTGCGGGCCATGTATTCCGTACAGATGAGGGGCCGGTTGTATTTGCGTAAGGACTTGATGCGCTGCTGGTGATTATCAATGTATCGGTAATTGTGGTAGGTGATCACGTCCGAGTTTTCTTCCTGAAACTTGTTTAGCTCCGTAAATTTGTCGTCCCAGTTCCAAACGCCCGCGCTGATCGGTTGCGATGGGTTAACGGCCCTGGCCCAGCCAAATACGGACTTCAACAGCGGTAAACTCTTGTCGAAGTACTGATTGTTACCCGGCTCGTTATAGAGGTCCCAGAGTAGGATTCGATCATCGTTTTTAAAGGTGGTCATCACGTCCTTTACGTAGCTTTCCAGCACCTTCAGACTGTCGGGGTGAGTCAGGATCATGGTGCCGGGGTCACGCACCCAGCCGCTGTTATGAATGCCGGGTTTGGGGGCAGGCTGCTTGCCGGGATGGTATTCGTCATTCCAGCAATCGTCAAAAAATACGAGTATGGTTTTGATACCGTGTTTATTGGCAATCTGGAGGTACTGTCCCAGACGATTTTTGAACCCCGCTTTATCGGTTGTCCAGGCCATATGGTGCAGATAAACCCGCATGGCGTTCAGCCCTAGCCCTTCGGCCCAACCTAGCTCCTTGTCAATAGTTTTTGGATCAAACGTAGCGGCCTGAAACATTTCGAGCTGGTTGATGGCCGTGCTGGGTTGGAAATTAGAGCCCCTCACCCAACCCTGTTTTTTATACCAGGCATTGGCCTTTTCGGTAGACCAGATTGTGCTTTGGGCGTTCAATCCTGAGGCAGAGAGTAGCAACAGGGCGATTACGAGTAGTCGATTCATAAACATTCAGGTATCAATTGGGGGTTATTCAGTCGTTTTAAAAAAATTCCACTCTTTCGAGAAATCCTGTTTCATAGTGCCTTTGGGAAAGACATAATGGGTATTGGCCCACCGGGTCCACTGCTGGTCCAGTTTTTTAATGAGGTCAGGGTGCGTGTCAGCCAGATTATGTTGTTCGGAGCGGTCGATTGCCAGATCATAGAGTTCCCAGGGGGCGCCAATCACACCAACGGCTTTCCAGTTGCCAAAGCGAATCGCCCGCATATTTTCGTGTTCCCAGTACATGTATTCATGCGGCTGGCGGGCTCCCCGCGTCACTATCGGCAGCAGGCTTTTCCCTTCAATGGGATGAATTTTTGCTCCCTTAGCCTCCGTTGGATAGCGGGCACCACTGGCTTCGAGAAACGTAGGCATAATGTCGATCAAGTAGCCGGGCATGGTCGAAATCTTGCCTTTCTGACTGGTTATACCGGCCGGATAATGCACAATCAATGGCGTGGCAATACCGCCTTCATAAGACACATGCTTGAACCCCTTGAAGGGTGTATTGGATGCATTGGCCCAGGCACCCCCATAGGAGATGGCACCGGACTTAGCCGGATCATTGATGTCCTGCATATCCCCACCGCCCAAAATACCCCCTTCCTGACAGGCCCCGTTGTCTGACAGGAACACGAGCAGCGTATTATCCAATTTGCCCGCTTTGGTCAGGTAATCGACCAGCTTGCCAATGTTCTGGTCCATTCGGTTGATCTGAGCCGCATACACGGCCATGCGGTAATCCATTTCCCGCTGTTTGGCTGTATCCTGAGCTGCCCAGGCGGGGTAAATATCGGGCCGAGCCGACAGTCCCCACGTTTCTGATGCAATGCCCTCCTTCACCTGCTTTCGGTACCGTTGCTCCCGAAGAGCGTCCCAACCCTGCCGGTATTTTCCCTTGAACTGATCGATGTCTTTTTGCAACGCATGCAGGGGCCAGTGGGGAGATGTAAAGGCCAGATACAGAAAAAATGGCTGCTGATCTTTCTGGTCTTTCAGAAACGCTAGGGCCTGATCGGTGAACGCATCCGTGGTATAAAAAGGCTGGGGCACGCGGTCAACGGGTTCGTTATCGAGCCAGATGCCGCGTGGCTGGATGGGATCGAAATAACTACTGGCACCCGCCAGTAATCCATAGAACCGGTCGAACCCACGCTGGCGCGGCCGAACATCCGGCGTGGCATGACCCAAATGCCATTTACCTGCCATGTAGGTGTGGTAACCGGCGGTTTTCAGCACTTCGGCCAGCGTTACACAGTTGCGGTTAATTTCGCCCCGATAGCCATAAACCCCGTAGTCATAATCGACCCGATTGGCTGGTTCTTTAGTCATGTGGCCAATGCCCGCCTGGTGCTGAAACAGCCCCGTCAATAACGACGCTCGGGTGGGGCAGCAGCGAGCGGTGTTATAAAACTGCGTAAACCGGACACCCTGACGGGCGAGCTTATCGAGATGAGGTGTCGGAATTTCGGAGCCATAACAACTCAAATCCGAATAGCCCATGTCATCGGCCATGATCAGGATGATATTCGGCTTTGTTTTGGTAGTGCTGCTGGGTTTTAGCGGCTGCGCAGTGGCGTTTAGACTAAAAACAAGGCTAAAAAACAATACGGCTAGTTGTTTCATAAACGGAGAAGTCGTGCTTATTAGCTTAAAGCGAATCCCGTCGCCTTTCTATCACTCACCAGACAAGGCAACAGGAAATCCTCAATACCCCGGATTTTGAACGCAAAGTTTATTAGCATCAATTTCTGACTGGGGAATGGGGAATAACACCCGTTCCGGTTTCGCATTGGTAACGCCCCGGGCCTGTGCCAGTGAAATAAAGGTGCCCTGCCGAATCAGGTCTTCCCGTCGCTTTCCTTCCGATACAAATTCCCAGCCGCGTTCTCTAAAAATAGCCGTACGAAAGGCCTCTTTGGTGGTGGCATCCGCGTCGGTAAGGGTAGGAATTCCGGCTCTTGTCCGAACCTGATTGATCAGTGCGAACGCTTCGGCGGTTGGCCCATTGAGTTCGTTTAAGGCCTCGGCGCGCGTGAGCAGGATGTCGGCATAGCGGATAACCGGAACGTCGGTGCCGCTGTTGTTGCCAACGGTATTGTTGTCCCAGTATTTAAAGCTCCGGGCATTATCGCCGGTCGACAGATCGACGGTCTGGTTGCTGCTGTTCACGTAGCTGGTGCAGATCAATTGCAGCCGTTTGTCGGTTGGCGCAAAGGTGCTGGTAAAGGCCGTGCGCAGCCGGTACTGGGTTGCAAAATTAGACATGGTTGACTTGTACACGTAGTTCGGGAACTGCGGACTGCTTTTGTACGAAGGCGGTAACGCCCCAGCCTGATACCAGTTCCCAAAGGGGTCTTCGGTACGGCACTGTAATACCAGAAGCATTTCGCGGTTATTTCCTCCTTCATTCTCTACCCGAAACAGGTCCACAAAACTTGGGTTCAGCGCATAATAGTTAAGGTCAATCACGGCCTTGGCGGCATCGGCCGCTTTTTGCCACTGTTTCGTATTCAAATAAAACTTGGCCAGAATCCCGTTTGCATTGCCCTTGTTCAAGCGCCCAAACGCTTCTTCTTTCCCCGGATCAGGTAAATCAGCCAGCGATTGGGTGATCTCTGTTTCGATAAACGTCTTCAGTTCGGCATCCGTGGCCCGTGCCAGATCCGCGGCCTGGGTGGTTGATGTACGGAGTGGAACGGGTCCGAAAAAGTTATACAAAAGTGCATAGGCCTGGGCTCGTAACACGCGGGCTTCGGCTTTATAGAGCTTTTTGTTGGCGTCGGAGGTGTTAACATTGGCGATGTTCTCAATAACGCCGTTGGCATCACGGATCGTCCGGTAATTGGGCGTCCACATATCGTCGTTGAATGTGCCGATGGACGGGTCCCAGGTGAAATTGACGAGGGTAATCAACTGGCCATTTTCGGCACCACCCGTATTGAAACCCATGTCGGTGGACACTTCGGAGTCATTGATCACGTAGCGCGAGTTCGACTGGGTTTGTTGCTGGGCGTAGGACGAGAACAGCAGCGATTTAATCCCACTTTCGGACGTCAATACGTTGCTGGGCGAAAATTCAGACTTGGGCGTTACCTCCAGTGCCTGTTCGCAGGATGAAAGCGCCAGCAGAAAACCGCTGAAGGAAAGATATATAAATGCCTTTTTCATGTGAAATACAAGCTAAAGTCAGAACTGGAGGTTAAGGCCGGTTGTGAAGGTTCGGGTGAGCGGATAGGTATTGTAGTCGATTCGTAAAATATTGTCGCCGAGGGCATTAGCGGCTGGATCGGTGCCGCTATACTTCGTGAACGTGTACAGATTCTGGCCGTTGACGAACACCGAAGCCGAACTGATGTAGCGATTTTTGGGCACGGGCAGCTTGTACGACAATCGGATAGCCTGAAGACGCAGGTACGAGGCATCTTCAACCGTTTTGTTGGTAATCTGCCGTTGACCCTGCACATCATTCGGCAGAAAAGACGGATAGTCGTTGGTTGGGTTGTTGGGCGTCCAGCGATTCAGGTAGGGAGTGGCCAGTTTATTACGCCGATAATCAACAGGGTAATAGGCATCGACCAGGCTGCTGTTCAGCATTTTTGCCCCCTGCGATCCTTCAAAGAACACGTCCAGAGCAAGCCCTTTAAACGAGACATTGGTGTTGAAACCGTAGTAAAAGTCGGGCAGCGATTTACCAAGAATAACGCGGTCGCTGGCATTGATGATGTTGTTGCCATCCAGATCCCGGTATTTCAGGTCGCCGGGTCGAACACCGGTTTGGGCCTTCCCGAAATCGTCGCCCGTTTGCCAAACGCCGTCAACGATGTAACCGTAGAAGGAGCCGATGGACTCGCCGGTTTTAAGAATACTTACCTGGCCAATACTCCCCGGACCCGAGCCGATGGACTGGGTTACATTGCCCAGACTCAGCACCCGGTTCTTAAGGGTTGTGATGTTGAACCCGGCGTCGATTCGGAAATCTTTCTTATCCAGAACAATGCCCTTCAGCGAAAATTCGAAACCCGTATTGCGCATGCTGCCCACGTTCTCGGTGCGACTGCCAAAACCCGTGCTGGACGGCTGCGGGATGTCGTACAACAGGTTGGAGGTTTTACGATTGTAATAATCCGCGCTACCCGTTAATCGACCGCTAAAGAAACCAAAGTCGATCCCCAGATCCGCCTGTACCGCTGACTCCCATTGTAGATCGGGGTTGGCACTGCGGGTAGGTTGCAGCGAGCTTACTTTGCTCTCATTGAAAACGGCATTACGTCCGGCGGAGTAGGTGGAAAAATAGAGGTAGTTAGTTGTTGGCTGGTTACCCGTTACGCCGTAGCTGGCCCGCAGTTTTAATTCACTTACTGATCGG
The DNA here is from genome assembly GCF_054776855.1 of Spirosoma migulaei. Classification (NCBI taxonomy): domain Bacteria; kingdom Pseudomonadati; phylum Bacteroidota; class Cytophagia; order Cytophagales; family Cytophagaceae; genus Spirosoma; species Spirosoma migulaei. The sequence continues at coordinate 104,765 of NZ_BAAHBG010000011.1, forward strand.
CTGGATTTTAGAAAATCTTCGTCATGAATCCGCCAGGCCAGCGCTGCTGAGGGGAAATAACCGAATCGTTTGTTTGGCCCGAACCGCGCAGACCCATCGGCCCGTAAAGCGCCCGTAAGCAGGTATTTTCCTTTGAACGCATAGTTCACCCGGCCCAGAAAGGAGACCAGCTTGTTTTCCTGACGACCGCTGCCAACGCCATTCAAGGTATTATCGCCGGTACCCAGCGCATCGAAAGTGAGGTCCGACAGGGCAAAGGAGCGGGAACTGGCAATTAAAGCGCTGGATGTATAGCGTTCGTAAGTTGAGCCTACAACCGCCGAAATCCGGTGATCGTTGATCGTTTTGTTAAAGTTCAGCGTACCCTCGGCCAGATAATAGCCCCGTTTCCCGTCGCGCACATCGGCATAACCGTTATAGGATAAACCCGTTAAGGTGGTTGGGTCGATCCAGAAATAACGCTGGTTATCGTTTAAATCGACTCCCACCCGAACCTTGGCCGACAGGGATGGCATCAGGAAGTACTCGGCGTACATGTTCCCGAAGGTGCGGTAGGTATCGCCCATGCCGTACTGCCCATTGATAACGGCAAGCGGATTATCCATCGGGGCCATCAGGGGGGAGCGATAGTACGAGCCGTCGGCATTATAGGGTGGGGCAGTCGGATCGTAGTTCTGCGCCATATACAGGGCGCTGGCGTTATCATTCAGGCCCAAACCTGTAGCGTTGTAGTAATCCCGTGTGTAGGACGTAGTCAGACTGATACCCACATTGTATTTGTTGGCAACACCATTTTCCAGGTTGACGCGGGCGTTGTACCGACGGGTACCCGATTTGAGCATGATACCATCCTGATTAAAATACCCGGCGGATATGTAGTAGCGGGTGTTTCCCCCAGCTCCACTGAACGAAAGATCGTGCGACTGGATGGGGGCATTCTCGAACAACAGTTGCTGCCAGTCGGTGTTGGCGTTGGGGCCGGTTACTTTGGGGGTAGTTAACTTGCCCAGATCAATGATGGAATTGATCACATTGGTGTACTCATCCCCCGTCATGAACCGCTGGGTGTGGGCTACTTTCTGAACGCCGTAGGTGCCATTGTATTCCACCTTTAGCTTGCCATCTTTTCCTTTTTTGGTTGTAATAATTACGACCCCATTAGCCCCGCGCGATCCATAAATGGCGGAAGCCGATGCATCTTTTAAAATCTCAATCGACTCAATATCAGCCGGGTTCAGGCTATTCAGTGGCGTTCTATTATTGGGGTTACTGGTTGTGCCGCCTGCGCTGGCGGAGCCAATAGCTGTACCATCGTTTACGGGTAACCCATCAACCACGTACAGCGGGTCATTGTTACCGGTTATGGACGTAATTCCCCGAATCTGAACGCTCATGGTGGCACCAGGTTCACCGCTTTTCTGGTAAATCTGCACACCCGGCGATCTACCCGTTAATGTTTGCTGTAGGTTGATATTGGTCCCTCGGGTTAAATCCTGCGCTTTGAGCGACGTTACCGAACCGGTCAGATCACTTTTACGGACGCTACCGTACCCCACAACCACCACCTCGTTCAGCGACTGATTATCCTCCTGAAGCTGGACGTTGATCTCCGATTGCTTATTGACGACCACCTCCTGGGCTACATAACCCACGTACGAAAAAACCAGCGTCAGTGATGTGGGGCCGGTAGCCGGTTCCGGGATGTTGATCTGATACCGACCGTTGGCATCGGTAGTGGTTCCCCGGTTGGTCCCTTTCACCACCACACTCACGCCCGGTAGCGGACCGGAGGAGCCAGTACGGCCATTGTCGGCGGCTCGCACCGTGCCACTAACCGGAATATCTTCGGGCGCTGGCGCTACCGACGTTGTTGTAGATAACAGGCCCGTATTCAGCTGATTCGTTTCCGGCGAACTTGATTCAGAGGCCGGGTTTACCGGAGGCTGAGCATCGCGGCTTGATGGGGTTGGCTTCCGGGTTAACACAACCCAGGTGCCTGGTTTAACCTGCTTGTAACGCAGGTTGAACGGCTTGAGCAGTCGACTCAACGCATTCTCCAGCGACGAGCTTCCGGCCAGTGCATCGGCCGGAACGGTCAGATTGGCAACCGTTCGGTCTTCAAACAGAATGTCGGTCTGGTAGCGGACTTTCAGATCGTTCAGTACATCGGCCAGTCGGTGCGTAACCACGACCGGCGCAACAACACTGGTACGTTGTTGCCGTGCCATGGCAATGGTTTGGCTGCTGGCAGGCTGGAAACCGCTGAGTAACGTTCCAGCGAGCAGAATGGGCAACGCAGTTGGGGTAAAACGTGAACACATAAAGTAGCTGCGGTAAGGGTAGGAAAGTCAGGGGTTATTCGAAAAAAGTGACGGTGTTGTCTTTCTGTTTGTAGTTGATTTCCAGTAACTCGGCCACCACCTGCAGGAATTCATCGGCATTGTTGGCCTGGAAGGAGCCCGTAACGGTACGGTTGCCTAACTCCTTGTTTTTCAGGATGACACGCAGGTTGTAGGTGTCCCGGAGAAGCTCCGCGATTTCGCGAACGGTCGTGCTTTTAAACACAAACCGATGATCGCGCCAGGCTGTACTGATGGCGGGCTGTGTGGTGTGACTTTGCGTAAGCTGTCCGGATGAATCTACACTAACCGCATCGCCGGGTTTCAGTCGAAGCTGGCGGACAGGCTTGGTAGGGCTGGCGTACGTTAGCTGGATGGCCCCTTTACTCAGCACGACTTTGGTGCCCCCCGGTCGATCATATACGTTAAATTCGGTGCCTAAGACAACCACGTCTACCCCCCGATTGGTGTGAACAACAAACCGCTGATGGGAGGGTGTGTGCTGGATGGAAAAAGCAGCTTCGCCCGTTAACCAGACCGCCCGTGTTTTAGCTCCAAAACCGAAACGTGGAATCCGAAGCGTTGAGTGTGCATTGAGGGTTACCTGCGAGCCATCGGGCAGCGTCAGTTGACGCGTTTCACCGTAGGCTGTTTCCTGCGTTTTGTACAATAGCTGTTGCCGACCGGCATATAGTCCGGCTAACAGACACAGCGCAAGACTGGCCGCAACTAGCCAGCGCGGGCTAATGGGTAAAGGACGTACACGCGTGTCAGGAACGACTGCCAGTGGAGATTGCTGTTGTTCCCAGACCTCAATCCGGTTCAGGACGGTTTGGAGGCCTTTTTCATCATCTGCAACGTACTGAAGGTGCTGGCGTTCCCATTCATCGAGCCAGGCTACGTACTGCAACTGGTTAGCCGGTTGCTGTAGCCAATTGGCAATCATGGCTCGTTGCAGTGCTGTTGAGCGACCCGCAAAGTGCTCGAACAGGGTTCCTTTTGTAATGGTCTGGTTCATTCGGCAGCAGAAGTTTTCGCCGATGCTGGGAGGATCGGTTGAGTAGTGGGATTGGTAAAAACAAGTAGGGCTAGCCAGAAAAATAAGCCCATTCGAAGCGTCTGACGTAGCTGCGTGAGCGCCCGACTTAAATGAGCTTCAATTGTTTTTGGGGAGATCTGGAGTTCGTCGGCAATTTCGCGGTGCTTTTTGCCTTCAAACCGACTCATCACAAACACCCGCTGGCATTGGGGTGGGAGGGTGCGTACGGTTTCTTCAATCCGCTGATAGAGCTCTGTATACTGAAGTAATTGCTCGGGATCTGGCGAACCGTCGAACTCAATGGGTTCTGTTTCGGCCTGCAACGGTGATGGGTTCTGCTGGAACTCCAGCCGCATATGCGTATAAGCACGCTTCCGTACGGCCATGTATAGATAGGCCTGATACGAGCTGGTAATCTGTTGGTGCACCTGATTTTTCCAGAAGCTGAAAAATACATCACTAACCAGGTCCTCAGCTACTGTCCGCGAATGCACAAAACGTACGGCCTGGCTGCACAGCGTCCGATAATAGCGCCGAAACAGTAATTCATAGCCCCGTCGGGCGTCCTCCGCGAACGTTTGCCGGATCAGAAATTCGGCATCCACCACAATCGGTTCAGCATCCGGTTTCCGGAAGGGATTGGTAGGCGTAGGGTTGTTGGGTAGATTTTCGGCCATTCGTAGGCAAACAGAACGTGTTTACTACTAAGTCCGCAAAATTCAGTTTATCCCTTAGTCGATTCACAGATTTATTTTAATTATTCTGATAGGTTGTCTGCTGTAGACACTTATCCACTGGTTTTTGCCATGACTGGCTTCCATTGGATTTCCGGTACATGAATCTAGGTGGAGTCAATTGACTTATCAGTGGTTTATCGGGAAGAACCGGGAAGCTATTGCTTGCTTGTTACAGACCAGCCAGTGCAGGCACAAGTAAAAGGCTTTCTATTCAACTGGTAGCTGGTATAGAAATTTTTGACTTTTCTTGTATATATAATTTTCTTATATATTTTTGTTTGAAAATTAACCGTTAACTAGATCAATGGATTCAGCCAACCAGGAATTCTTACGAGGCACACTGAAGACGATTGTTCTTCAATTGCTGGCTCAACAGGGGCGAATGTACGGATACGAAATTACCCAGGCCGTTGACCAACGCACGGGTGGTGAACTAACCCTCACCTTTGGGGCGCTCTATCCGTTGCTCCACAAACTCGAAGATGAAGGCTTACTGATTACACAAAGCCAGGAGGTTGATGGGCGCCTGCGTAAATATTACCTGCTTACCCCAACAGGTAGTGAAACGGCAGTTCGGAAAGCTGGTGAGTTTGATCGCTTTATTCAACTGATGCGGCTGATCATCAGGCCTTCACCGGATGTTGCTTTCGGACAATAAATTATGACTGCCTCCTGTTTACTCCTTTGCCCTTTCACACGTTTATGAACAAATTATCTCCTACCCAACTCAACCGCCTGGAGCAGCAAATCCAGAAAAACAAGCCACATCAGGCATTACATGCCGAATTGGTAGACCATATTGCCTCTCTGATTGAGCAACGTATGGACCAGGGGCAGGCTTTTTCTGACGCTTTTGATCAGGTTTTGCAGCAGGCTAATCCACAAGCATTAGATCAGTTGAAACAACTCTATCTTCAGGAGTTCAGCAATCGGCCTTCGCCAGCTTTGCCCACGTCTTCCCGGACTAAACGACGGTACAAACGGCGTCCGGAAACCAAACCCTTTCAGTATATGCTACTCTCCAGTGTGTTTACTTTCCTGATCCTGATGGGGTTTCTAGTCGTGGTCAGTAGACCCCTGGCCGTGCCAATTGATGCGTTCCAAACCGCCTGGGGGGCAGCTGGATTAATGGGTATACTCGTTGTTCAGTGGTGGCTGGTTCGAAGGTTTCGTAGCCCAAAGCGCCCACAGATGGTTTAAATCCGGCTTTCCTGCTAACCGGATAGGCTTCCTATTCCAATCTAAATCCTCTTCCTGATGGTTAGTCACTACCTCAGCGTGGCCCGGCGCCACTTGTGGCAAAATTGGTCTGTCAACCTCATAAGCCTATTAGGACTATCGGTCGGGTTCGCAAGTGGTTTGATCCTCTTTTTGGTTGTCAATTACATGTTTAGCTTTGACCGGTACCATCCACACCTGGATCGGACTTACTGGCTAGTAACTGACGTCAAGCATGAAACAACAATGCCGACCGATGCGGCACCGCGGCCATTAGCTGAAGTACTCCGGCGCGACTATGCGTTTGTGGAGAATGCTGTTCGGCTGGAAACCTTTTTTGGGCGTACCCTGAGTGTCTCGAACGGGAAAGGTGGCTGGATAAAAAAGTTTGCCGAAGCCCGTACCGTCTGCTATACCGAACCCCAATACTTCGACCTGTTTGGGGTGGAGTGGGTGAGTGGCAACCCCAAGACGGCCCTCGCGGTTCCCAACACAATTGTGTTAAGCGAGCGCTACGCCCACAAGTATTTCGATACGGCAGCTGCCCTGGGTAAGACGCTGCGCTTAGATAACCGAACCGACCTGACAGTTACGGGTATTGTTAAAGATCCACCGGCCAATACGCAGCTTCGGTACGATGCCTTCGTGTCCTATGCGACAATTCCCGTACTGGAAGGGCCAACGGCGCTAGCTGACTGGCAGGGGCTCCAGGCCATGTGCTTTGTGCGGCTGCGGGAAGGCGTCGACCCTGACCTGCTGGGCCAAAGCTTACCCGCAATTCGGCGTAAGTATCTACCTTCCCGGCAAGCCGCTCAGTTTGAGTACCATGTCTTGCCCCTGGCCGAACTCAATCACCAGCGAAGCGGTATGGCCCCGCGGCCAATTCTCTATGCCCTGATTGCGGTAGGCGTGTTGCTGGTCATGGCGGGCTGCGTCAACTTTATTAATCTGGCAACGGCCCAGGCAATTAAACGGGCCAAAGAAGTTGGTGTGCGCAAAGTGATGGGTAGTACGCGGGGCCAGTTAATTGGCCAGTTTATGCTGGAAACAACCTTGGTGGTACTACTGGCCTTGCTCGTTGCGGTAGTGCTGACTCAGTTGAGTTTACCGCTAGTTAACCGAACGCTGGCGGCTCAGGTTGACATGCTACGTCCGGATCTGTCCATTCGGGATGTGGTTCAACCCCGGGCGGTGGGTTGGTTTCTCAGCTTGATCATTGGCGTTATTGTCCTCTCGGGTTTATATCCTGCGTTTGTGCTGGCGCGTTTCAAGCCTGCAACAGCACTCGCGAATAAACCCACAACGCGACTCATTGGCGGGCTAACTGTGCGACAGGGACTTATTCTGGGCCAGTTCGTACTGATGCAGTTGTTTATTCTGAGTGTCTTGGTGATCACGACTCAGCTTCATCACATGCAGCGAGCCGAGTGGGGTTTTCGCCACGAATCGACACTGGTTGTTTTCCTGCTGCAACGGGATGCCGTACCCCTGGCTACATTGCGTGAGCGGTGGATGCAGGTGCCGGGTGTTGAGCAGGTGGCCTTTGGAAGTGACCCACCCGCGTCTCCCTACAACCGGCCAAGTCCGTTCAGTTACCATAAAATGAACGAGCCAGAACCTTTTGATACCCGGCTGCGGGCGGCTGATGAACACTACCTTTCTGTTTTCGACATATCGCTGGTGGCGGGCCGGAACATTCGATCCACCGATACGACCGGTCGCGAAGTGCTGGTCAATGAAACGCTGGTGAAACAACTGGGTATCTCCGCCCCATCCGCCGTAGTCGGTAAACCCATTCGGGTAAAAGATGCCGACCGGGTTATTGTTGGTGTTGTGCGGGATTTTCGAAGTGGGGACCTACACCAGCCCATTTTGCCGGTAACGTTGGTTCATGATCGTCCGCACAGCCGAATGGCCATGTTACGCCTGACCCCGACGAATTTACCCCAGACTCGTCAGGCCATTCAGCATGTTTGGGATGAACTGTTGTCCGATGAGGTTTACCGCGCCGAGCCGTTACCGGATATCATGAAAAGCTTTGACGAACTAGAGCGATTGGTGGCAGGGCTGGCTCAGGCATTTGCGCTGGTGGCCATCGGATTGAGTTGCCTGGGGCTATACGGGCTGGTTACGTTCCTGAGTGAGACCAAAGCCAAAGAGATTGGGGTTCGTCGGGTATTGGGTGCCCGAACGGAACAACTGCTCTGGTTGCTTGGCCGGGAATTTGGCAAACTACTCGGTCTGGGCTTTTTAGTGGCGGCACCGTTAGGGGGATGGATATTATCGGGTTGGTTGCAGCAGTACACGCACCGAATTTCGGTAAACGGCTGGTTAGTAGGAGGAACGCTCCTGATAACTGGGCTGATAACTGCTCTGACCATCTCTCGACAGGCCCTAAAAGCCGTCCGTACCAATCCGATTCACTATCTAAAAAGCGAATAACAGGCTCGATCTTTCGTGTGTCGTCCTGACACCCTGCATCGTACTTTCCTTTACCTAATTCGTTCACTTGCTTATGAAGCTACTACCTGTTTGTCTTTTCCTATTGACGTTGACGACCAACGCTCAGCCCACTACGCGTCAGCGTTTAATAGCGGGGAAGTCAGCCCCTGTTGAGATTTTATGGGATACGGCTGGAGTGCCCCACATTTATGGGCAAACGCTGGAAGCGATGTACTACGGCTTTGGCTATGCCCAGATGCATAACCATGCCGATCTGCTGCTTCGGTTTTAACGTAGTAAAACTAGTCCCTTCCCTGTATAGCTTTTGCTCTTGCTACTGAATCTATGTTGTGCTGGCTTTCCGCTAGGTAGTCAAACACCCACATTGTAACGGTAAAAAGAAGATGATTGAAACAGATAGCTTACTATGTTTAGTTTGTGCACAGGAGGAGAAACTTTTAGTGCAAATTTGCCATTTATAGTTTGTAATTTTGCACTGTACATTCATGCCTAGCTTATGCAAGCGGTTCTGCCAGTTACTAGCATTATCAGTCAAGCCCGACAAGGGGTTTTGCGCCGACGCGTCGATGAAGTCGCTCGCTTGGTAGGTCTCACCGATAAAGAAATGGCCCGTATCCTGAATATGTCCATCAGGGGACTGCATGGGAAAGCCAACGCGGCACGATTGAGTCTGGCCGCTAGCGAACGACTGCTGTTGCTGGAGCGACTCGTTCAACGAGGGCTTGCCGTTTTTGACGGGCGAGTTGAGCTGTTGGCACGTTGGCTACGCACGCCACTGGCTGAATTGGCTTACCGGCCAGAGACGGACCTAAGCCTTCAGGAAATCACCCCTGGCTCTCTTCGAGATATGGGTAGCTTTACTCAACCAGTTCAGCCAGTTTCTAAAGCAACGACCCCTACTTTGTTGAATGATGAACTCTCCGTAGTAGCCCAATCACCCTTAGCTGTATTGGATACGGTATCGGGTTTCTCACTGGCTGAAGATGTATTGGGCCGCATTGAATGGGGTATAGCCGGGTAAGTGAATGGACGTATATCGTATCCATAAAGAGCCCTATCATCGGGAGCCTTTATCCGTGGTAGGAAGCCACCGACATGGTGGCCGTTGGAATCCAAAAGGTATTGGTATCCTTTACTCCAGTCGTACACCAGAACTGGCCTTGCTGGAAACGTTGGTTCATCTGCCTCCCTTAACCTTAGCTGAACTCCCTCAACTGTGGTTAACTACCCTGCGTTTACCTGACAAAGCCGATAACATCTTTTGGCTTGATCCTACAAAGCTACCCGCTTATTGGAAGAGGGGCACCTTAGGCGAAACCCAAACGATACTAACCGACTGGTTGCAAGCGCCTTTTTGCTTGGCTATAGCGGTGCCGTCGGTCATCTTAGAGATATCTTACAATCTGTTATTGCACCCCCAACATGCTTCTTTTGCTGATGTGGAAGTCGTCAGTCAATCGCCCATATCACTAGATAGCCAGTTGCGTAAATGAGCCATTTTTTGGTCGGCCAGCTTTGAACGTGCCAGATTACTTACACAAGCCAGCGATTTTGCGTATAGGCATCGTTCCAGAAATACCATTCCAGTCGGCTTGATATACGGAAAGCTTCCTGCATTTGGTCCAACTCAAGTGGTCCGGCAGTTTCGGCATAGGCATCCGTTAATGCAAGCATCTGATTGACAGACTGATCGAACGCATCGCCTGCGTAGGTGTCGATCCAGGTGCGATAAGGGTTTTCCTGAATGGCTCGCTCATAAATGTACTTGCCCACTTGTCGGTAAATCCAGAAGCAGGGCAAAACAGCCGCTGATCCTATAGCCACTGATTGGAGCGAAGTTGTGGCGAGCAGATAGTTCGTATATGCAAAGCAGGCGGGCATTTTAGCCGTTTCGGGCTGGATGTTATAGAGCGAAAAATAGGTTTGGTGCAAAGCTCGTTCAACAAGGATGGCGTTCTGCGCAAACTGCGTGAATTGCAGCATGTCGTTGGGATTGGTGGCCCGTGCTGCCAACTGATTCAGGGCGCGGCTGAAATCGGCCAGATATAACGCATCTTGCTGAATGTAGTACTGGAACGTAGCCGTTGGAAGATTGCCCGTTGTTAGTTCATCAACAAAACCATGCGTCAGGATGGAGGAATAGACTGGACTGATGTCTTGCCAGAGTTGCTCAGTGAATTTCATAAAGAACTTATTGCCAAACATTGAAAAAATGATGGACCGGGCCATGACCATGCCCTAGCTTGTAGAGTGCCCCCGCCTGAAGCGCCCCGGTCAGGTACGCTTTAGCTGAGGACACGGCGTCAAAAACTGATAAACCTTTGGCGAGTCCACAGGCAATAGCCGACGATAACGTACAACCCGTTCCGTGCGAGTTACCGGTTTGTATTCGGATCGTCGGAAATAAGTGAGACTCGCTGGCAGAAACATAGAGTAGGTCTGTACTTTCATCCGTCGTTAAATGACCACCTTTTATCAGAATGGCCCCTGGGCACAGTTTGGCTAACTCTTCCGCTGCTGGTTCCATATCGGCCAGTGTTTCAACAGATCGACCCAGCAATACACTTGCCTCGGGTAGGTTAGGTGTAATGACGGAGGACAGAGGTAGTAAATAGGACTTGAGTGCGTCGATAGCTTCGTCCTGCAAGAGTTTATCCCCGCTTTTGGCCACCATAACTGGATCAAGCACGATAGTCGTTACCCCGAATTCGGTTAACGTTTTAGCCACCTGCACAATAACTTCGGGCGAATGAAGCATCCCGATCTTAACGGCATCGACCCCAATGTCGCTTAGTACAGCCTTCATCTGTTCGGCAATAAAGGCCGGAGATATTGGAAGAATGCCCGTTACGGCTTTAGTATTTTGGGCTGTTAGAGCCGTTATCACCGACATGCCATAGCAGCCAAGCGCGGCAAATGTTTTAAGATCGGCCTGAATGCCAGCCCCTCCACCACTATCCGAACCGGCAATCGTTAATACTCGTGTGTAGGTTTTCATGCTTAATTGAGAATGAAGGTTCAATTGTGAGTGGTGTCAGGTTCTAAACCTGACACGCGTACGGTTTCTCAAAACCGTTGGTATGATTTCGCTAGGTTTTGAGAAACCGTACGCGTGTCGGTTTTAAGAAACCGACCCCACTTGTGCATCATCCATCAGCCGAATGAGTTCCCGGCTAGCCTCATACGGTGAGGGTTGTCCGCAAATGGCCGACACCACTGCAGCACCCGAAGCTCCGGTCTGTCGAATGGACTGTATGTTGGTTGCGTTGATGCCGCCAATAGCAAAGGTGGGTAGGCTGGTCTGCTGGCAAATGGCCCGCAACCCAGCTAACCCCAAAAGACTGGATGTATCCTGCTTGGTACCCGTCGGAAAGATAGTGGCGATGCCCAGATAATCCACATCAGCGTCACGAGCAGCTTCCAGTTCGGTCAAATTGTTAATCGACAGACCAATAATCTTGTCGGGGCCGATGAGCGAACGCACCAACGCGCAAGGCATGTCGTCCTGTCCCACATGTACGCCATCGGCATCGATCGCCAGGGCTATATCGACCCGGTCGTTGATGATTAGTTGGGCTCCGTAGGCTTGTGTAATGCGTTTTAAGTCTAGTCCGAGGTCCAGAAAGGCGCGGGTCGATAGCTCTTTCTCCCGGAGTTGGACCCAGCGAACCCCCGCCCGACAGGCCTCTTCCACTACGTATGCCAGCGTATGGCCCGCCTGTTGGGCAATAGCGCTATCGGTTACTAAATACAACTGACTCATGCCCATGTCAGCTTAAGTCGTTCGTCAATCTCCGATTCGGTCAGTTCATACAAGGCATCCAGGAAGTTAACCTGCAAGCTACCGGGGGCCAGCTTTTTCTCCGCGGCCAGTTCACCCGCAATGCCCATAACGGCCATGGCGTGTGTTGCCGCCTGAAAGTAATTGGTATTAACGGCAGCGAAGGCACCCGTCAGTGCGGTGGCGGTACAGCCCATACCCGTTACCTTAGTCATCAGGGCATGACCATTGGCTACAACGGCCGTCTGTTTTCCCTGGATGATGTAATCGGTTGCGCCACTAATCACGACCACACTGCCCCATACAGAACTCAACCGCTTTGCTGCGTCAACGGCGGCCTCGGACCCGTATAAACTGTCGACACCTTTGGTTTGGGCATTCAATCCCGCCAGTGCCATAATTTCGGAGGCATTTCCCCGGATGATATCGGGTGGGGCCAGGGCCAGCAATTCTTCACTAACCCGATTTCGGAAGGTTGTTGCGCCAACGCCAACGGGGTCAAAAACAATAGGCTTCCCAAGGTTTTTAGCCTGCCGCATCGCGAGCTTCATACCGGCCACAAACGTGGCGTCGAGCGTACCAATGTTGACAACCAGCGCACTGGAAATCGAAACAAACTCTTCAACTTCGTCGGGAGCATGGACCATCGCGGGCGACGCACCCAGTGCCAATAGCGCATTGGCCGTGTTGTTCATGACCACGAAGTTGGTAATGTTATGGACTAGCGGAGCCTGCGTGCGGATACGCTCGATATCGGTCCAGATGGATTGAGGAGATTGAGTCATGTTGCTGCTAATGAGTTCGGTAAACAGCAACTTTAGGAGAGCGGAGCGCATCTCGGTAACTTTTCCCTACGGCAGTACGAGCTGCATCAGGTAGTGAGGGTATTCTCTCAGCCAGTCCAGATTTGGTACTGACACCCCTAAAGTTGTGTTGGCAAAGGTAGGGGATAATGCCTTATAGAATGACAAAAAAATAAGTCTGTCTCTTGACTTTAGAAAGTTTAAGATAGCTTTACGGGCAATATTCCTACTCCTTAAAATCTGTGAAATCGACCGCTATTCGTTACCTGCTGCTCCTGCTCTTTACGCTGGTAGCTACCTGGCAGACCATCGCCCAAACCCCTGACAATACCTTCGTAAATGGCGATCTGTTACCTAATGCCCCCGAACTCGCAGCTCGTGGAACCTACGGTGTTGGCGTGCGAACTCTTAAACTAGTTCACAAAGATCAGGTCGATGTGTTGCACCAGAAAGAGGGAAATAGCCCACTGTATGATCGTCCGCTGACGGTTGAAATCTGGTACCCGGCTCGTATTTCGCCCAATAAGCCAGCCACCGTTACCTATGAGTCGGTGCTTGGTCGGGCCAACGACCCAAAACGCCCCCTTATTCCGTTCACGTTTGCTGGCCGGGCTGCTCGTGATGCTGAGCCAGATGCCAGTGGTGGCGCGTACCCATTGGTTATCGTGTCGCACGGCTACCTCGGTTCTCGGCTGTTGCTTACCTACCTAACCGAAAATCTGGCGTCGAAAGGCTATGTTGTTGTCTCGATTGATCATACCGAATCGACCTACAGCGATGCGGCTGGTTTTCCAAGTACATTGCTGAACCGTGCGCTCGATGATCTGTTTGTACTGAACGAAATGGCCCGACTGGGTGCCAAGTCAAGTACTACTTTTCTGGCTGGCCTGCTCAATGCCGACAATACGGCGTTGGTTGGTTATTCGATGGGAGGTTACGGCGCACTCAATGCCGTTGGGGCGGGGTACAGTCCTCAGGCCGTTAAGCTGTTCGGTCAGTTGGCGCAGGGCAGTACGGCCCTTGAAAGTCGCTCAATGGATTCGCCAACCTATAAAGCTTCGCTCGATCCGCGAATTAAGGCCGTTGTTGCCTTTGCGCCCTGGGGCATGGAGCGCAGTGTCTGGGATGCCAAAGGGCTGGCGGGTTTGACCTTGCCGACGCTGTTTGTGGCGGGGAGTAAAGATGATGTATCGGGCTACGAAAAAGGCATCAAAGCTATTTATGACGGAGCCATCAACGCGGATCGCTACCTGCTTACCTACGTAAATGCCCGGCACAATGTAGCACCCAACCCACCACCCGTAGCCTCACTCCAGCCCGGCGTGTCTGTTGATGAGTACATGCATTATGCCGAACCAGCCTGGAATGAGCGCCGGATCAATAACATCAACCAGCACTTCGTTACGGCATTTCTGGGTATTCATCTCAAGAAAATGGAGTACGCTAAGTACCTGGATCTACCCGAAACAGACGCTGCTGGAACGTGGACCGGCTTCAAGCCCCGCATGTCGGTCGGGCTGGAAATGCGGCATGCGAAGCCGTAGGGTTGTAGTCTAAAAGCCCTTAATCTCTGAAGGGGACTTTGCTCATGCCTAAACAAAGTCTCCTTCAGGAAAACGATTGTGCAGTCGAAGCGGCTCTGGCTGTGTTGAACTTCGGGTTTAATACCCTTGAACTGGACAAAATTACTTCCTTTACTACTCCAGTTACTGTCCACTAGTGGCGATTAATGCAACGGCTGGGTATGACACATAAACCAATCGATGATTTTGAGCATCCTAAGTTACCCCAAGGGCACCTGATGAGGCCTCACGTGCTGTATAGTAAGGGCATTCCACCGAAAAGGCGATTAACGGGGCTTCTCTAGTGAGAAGTTAGCTGTAACTTCATTTGCTCGTTGCCAGGCTGCTAGTCCCAGCGCCATCCAGGGGAAGCCCCAGAGACCGATCAATTCTGCCGGTCTTGAACCTGAAAGGAGAAGTATTGGGAACATAAAAACAAATGGAAAACTACCCACCATTAGGGGTACGTAGCGTTTCCAACCCATCCATATGTTGGCCTTCAGAGTGGCAATTCCGACTACAATCATGCCAACCCCGCTCAGGAAAGCACCCATTGGCGCAAAGGGCAACGGCATCCACTGACCCAGCACATAAGCAATGGCTCCGGCCATGGGAATGAATAACAAGGATCGTTTTTTGCCGAAGCCGGTAGGTTCACCTGCTTCCCAGAGAGAAAGGGCACCAATGAACATCGCCACCTTAGAAATAAGCCCCATCCAGCCTCCCTGTTCGGTTGGAACAAAGGCGTCATCAGCCAAAAAAATGAATGGTGCCAGCAAACGACCTTTCGCTTCTGTTTCAACGGCACCTAAAAACCAAAATTGGAATCCAAAGGCTAAAAGACCTATTCCAGCTAATAAATAAGCGAAAGCTGCCCGGCGGAGGTGACTACTCGTATTTTTCATAATCGTGTGATTTATGAGCAAAATTGAGCAAAGCGCATACGAAGAGCATAGTAAAAAAACGACAACTTTACTATCGGTGCCCGCGCTTATGAAAGCGCTCGATTCGTTGCTGATGAGCCAACTCCTCCTCAAATAATTGGCCTGGACTTGTGCCTGCAAACTGCTGAAAGTCTTTGACTAAATGATTTGGGTCATAATAATGACAGCCATAGGCAATATCGAGCCAGGAGCGGGTTGGATCGACTTCGCGGAGTTTATAGGCTTGCCTGAACCGGGCAATGCGGGAGAAGAGCTTAGGACTAACGCCAACCCGTTCGCGAAACTTGCGCTCAAACTGGCGCATACTCAGGCAGGCATCGTGAGCCAACTGGTCGAGTTGGTGGTAAGCTGCCGGAGTAAGCATGAGTTGGGCAACTCTATCAATTGGTAACACTGGCTGACGGCATTGAGCAGCTTTTTTTAAGAGAAATTCTTCGACAAGCCGAATCATCGTTGCGTAGTCTGTTGCCTGTGGTAATCGTTCATAGAGTTCCTTTACCGCTTTGCCCGTAATCGCTTCCAGATCGGCGTGGTCGTCGACTAATAGATTCATTGGTACGCCCAGTAACCGAAACAGGCTACCCGGCTGGAAGCTGACTTTCAGCATCAGGTAGTTTGGATTGATGGTAATATTCATTCGGGTAAGTGCCTGGCCAACTATGATACCCGATGTAGCACCCTCAGGATTCTGATTGCCTGCTTTTACGCTGTGTGGTAAATCATAGGGGTAAAAGTACAGGCACTGCTCTGTGCTGGGAGGATAGGGCTTTTTGGGTAATTGCTCGCCTGGAATTCCTGGGTCAAGCTGGATATGGATGATCCAGTAATGCCGGACAAAAGACTTCAGGGCCGGATGCGGAGCGTATTCACGAAAGAAGACCATAGGAATGGCGAGCTAATTTCTCAACGTTCTAAAAATGAATATACTTATTTTTTGGTAGGCAACTAGGATTGAGCATGCTTGCCTGACTGTAGCGATTGCCACTTTGGCGGGCGAAACCCGTTTAATAACCAGTAAATATATACGGGCCTAGGTGTAGGTCGTGCAGAAACCACCTGTCTGTTAGACTATAATAAAGAGTAACCCTTCTTTTCAGCCTGGTAAGTCGATGACTAAACCAGGCTGAAAAGAAGGGTTACACTGAAATACCTGTTTGATGAACAGGGTAGAGTTCCAGAAGCTAATTAGTACGTAATTTTCAATAAAGCCCCATCCCCTAAGCTAGTGACATAGATCGTGTGAGGGTCTACTGATTTAGCGTCGGTAGGCAGGTTTAACCCAGAGGCTAGTATTGAATTTCCAGCGCTGGTTACCTGCGTTAACACACCCGTTTTAGCTCCGAATCCCTGAGGACCAAATACACCATGTTGTAGTACAAGACCGCCCAGGTTTGTATCCAGATTGATATCGACTAAACTGGTAAAGCCGGGCTTATAAACAGAAACAACACCAGCCTGAGTGATTTGATAAATGGTTGAGGCACCTACTGGGAAAGGAAAGCCAACCAGCGTACTGACCAGGAATTTCTGCCCGTCGAACACAACGCCCGTTGGTACCGAGTCAATAAACGGAGGGCCCACCGGGGTTGGATTGGGCAGTCTTGGGATATTGGCAAATATACTCCATACACCCGCTTTGGTTCGGCGGACAATGGCATTGGCAGCGGCATCGGCAAAATAGAGATCGCCATTTGGGCCAACGCTCATGTTATACAAGTGCGTGTCTTCCGTATCCTGACCAGTCGGAAATACGTAGTCGAGGATAAACTGCTTCTTGTCTTCCAGCGTAAGATTTTTTGCCAGCAGGGGAGCATCGCCGGGTTTAAACGAGGCTACATTGGCAATATACAAGCGGCTTTGCGAACCGAGTATGTACAGCACACCATCGGCAAACAGTAGATGGTTCAATCCATCCAGTTCGCCTGGCTGAAACACCTGCGAATCAAACCCTGTAATAACCGGGTATACTTTGCCATCCGACGTAATCATGGATACCTTTCCGTCGTTGTTTCCTGTCCCGGCCTCCGTTACCCAGGCGCGGCCACTGGCATCCAGATCGACTCCAATTGGGGAAGCTAAACCCGTAGCCAATGTGGTTACTTTGATCGATTCTGGAACTGGAATTCGGTGATCCTGGCAGCTAGTAACCAGCAATCCCGTTAATACACAGCTTAAAAGAGGTAGTTTGTAATTCATAATCATTGTTTTTAGATGGAACTAATAGGTGAATGGAAAGGGAGGATAGTAGCGTCGATGTATGATGAGTCTTAAGAATAGAGTGGATAGTCGGTTACTGGATTTGTCCAGAGAGTCAGGAAAATTTATGGGAGTCAATCAAGTAAACGTGCACAGGTTGTTTCGTTCGAAAATGGCGAAAATGACTACTCATGGGCCAGGATTACCTTGCTCTTTATTAAGGTTTCAAACGTACAAGATTGAACAGAAAAATAGGGATGATATTGAGTTAACGGCTTGATTTACTGAGTAAGCGGCTGATTTTTTTGTGGAGTAGTAAACGATCATAGCTAGATAGGAGGCTACGAATAAAGGGCGATTCACGGCTATATCGTAGGGTTGATTACGGACCGTGACAGCTGCTTCAGTTAAGGAACAACAAAAGCCACTCCATGCTCTATATCGCCAGTCGCGCTCCTTTGGTCCCATGGAACGAACATCTGGTAGAGTCGGCGTGCCCAATAAAGTAGAAACTCTAACATTCACTCCTTATGGATGTATCAAGTTGCGGATTGTGGCGTTTATGGTCGTGAACTAATAAGCACATCAGTTTCTTTTGGCGAGTGTCCGCTTTGCTTTTTCACGAAACACAATCAACTTACATTGTCGTTAACAAGAGTTCATCAATTTATTTTCAGCATGAAACGTACAACCTTATTTTTGATAGCGCTTCTGGCCGGAACATCAGCTGTACAGGCGCAGCCTTTTGGTAAACTGGTTCAGAAAACACCTGGTATTGTCTCGTATACAATGCGGGATAGTTTCAGTAAAGATGTTCCGGGAACCCTGGATAAGATTAAAGCCTGGGGAATTACGGATATCGAATTTTCAAGCCTGTTTGGGAAAACAGCTCCCGAATTACGGGCCCTCCTCGATCAGCGCGGCTTGCATTGCAGCAGTTATGGCGTTAGTTATGATGCCATTGATCAAAAACCGGATTCAATTCTGCAAAATGCCCAGGCTCTGGGAGTTAAATACATACGCATTGGTTCAATTCCGCATAAGAGCGCAGCCACGTTGGAAATGATGCAGAAAGCAGCCGAAGTATTTAACCGCTTCGGAAAACTGGCGCACGCTAAAGGCATGATGTTCTGCTACCATAATCATGGGTTTGAGTTTCAACCCTATGAGAACGGCACCCTGTTCGACTATCTGGTGAAGGAAACCAACCCAGAATACGTGGGCTATGAAATGGACGTAACCTGGACGTTCTTACCAGGGCAGGACCCAGCCGCTTTGCTGACCAAATACCCCAAGCGCTTCCGGCTTATTCACCTGAAAGATGTGGAGAAAGGTGTTCCGCATAGCGATAAAGGCGGTATGCCTAACGAGAATTCGGTTGTATTGGGAACGGGGCAAATCGACTGGCCCGCCGTCCTTAAAGCCGCCCGTAAGACGTCTATCGACCACTTCTATATTGAAGATGAGAGTAAAGCCGTTGAACAACAAGTGCCAAAGAGCATTGCCTATTTAAAGAGCTTGTAAAGTAAATGGCAAATCAAGATCCTATTGATTCGCTAGCGTTTGTTGCCTGATCAACCACTGATTTAATCAGAATAAACTCAAGAGAATCTATTCGAATCAATAGAATCCATTTTGGAAAAGTAGCCTTCATAATACAGATTTAATCCAGAGCCTAGATGATTTTAGGCTCTGTTTTCGTTACAGAATAGTGTATCTTTCTATGATAGTGATACCGACTGCACTATGAAAACGACTACTGTTGGGCTATTGGCCGTACTGTTTATAGGCTTCCTTGTTCTTTCCTGCGATACAACCGACACAGAGACTGGTCCGGTTTCTACTGGAAAGATGCGTATCGTATTCGACAATACAGTGGGTGCCTCAGACCTGAAGCTGGGCACAGGCTCGTATCAGAATGCATCCGGCGAGCCCTTTGTCGTGACGAAATTCAATTATTTTGTGAGCAATATCCGGCTTCGCAAACAAGATGGTAGTGACTATGTGGTGCCGCAGGATAGCAGCTATTTTCTGATTCAGGAAGAAAAACCAGCTTCGCAAACGATCACTTTATCGAACGTGCCTACGGGAGACTACACGGCCATGACCTTTCTGATTGGGGTAGATAGCTTACGCAGCATGGCCGATGTTAGTAAGCGAACCGGGGTGCTTGATCCTGCACTCAATAATGGGATGTATTGGGATTGGAATTCCGGCTATATTTTTATGAAACTGGAAGGCACGTCAACCGTGGCACCAGTCTTACAAAATAATGCCTTCTTTTATCATATTGGCGGCTTTGGCCGATCTAACGTTAAGATTAACAACTTGCGGACTGTAACGCTCCCATTTACGAACAGCGTTGCTACTGTACAGACAGGCTCTACACCATCAATTCGGATTGCTACAGACGTAATGAAGATATTCGATGGGCCAACGAAATTGAGTATTGCCAAAAATTCGTCGGTCATGTTTGATCCATATTCAACCTACATTGCCGATAATTATGTCCAGATGTTTAGTTACGACCGGATTCTGGCCAATCCATGATCTTACAGAATAGCATATCGGCAAAACGCATTGGGCTGGTGGCCAGCGGGCTTCTGTTTGTGTTGGTAATTGCCTGCCAAACGCAGAAAGATCCTGACCCGGATCCTGGTCCAACAAATCCGGGTGGTGGCATTGACTACCAAACAACGCCGGTCACCCTTCGGCAACCTGCTAATTTCCCAACAAAACTCTACGATTTGACCCAAAATCCGCTCACGGTCGAGGGCGTCGCGTTGGGGAAAGCGCTGTTTTATGAGCCGATGCTGTCGCGCGACAGCACCATTAGCTGTGGATTCTGCCATCAGCAGTTTGCTGGCTTCGGGCATTCCGATCATCCGTTGAGTCATGGAATTGGCGGTAAATTCGGGACGCGTAACGTGCCGGGATTGCAAAACTTAGGGTGGGATCGTGAGTTTTTCTGGGACGGGGGTGTAACGAATCTGGACGAACTGCCTATTTCGCCCATTCAAAACGTTGTTGAGATGGATTTGAAATTCTCAGATGCGCTCAATCGCATTCAGAAAAGCCCCAAATATACGCCCATGTTTAAAGCTGCTTTCGGTTCCGACACCGTAACAACAGCCCGTTTCCTAAAAGCGATCTCGCAATTTTTACTGACGCTCGTCTCTGCCGATTCGCGCTATGATAAATATGTTCGGAAAGAGAGCGGGGGCGATTTGTCATCTGATGAACTGGCGGGCTTAGCCCTATTCCAGCAGAAGTGCACAACCTGCCATGCAACCGATTTATTTACGGATAAGAGTTACCGGAATAACGGTCTTCCTGTTGGCGCTATTAACGATCAGGGGCGCTACACCATAACCCTTAACGAAGCTGATCGTCTGAAATTCAGGGTGCCGAGTCTGCGAAATGTAGAGAAAACGTTTCCGTATATGCACGATGGACGTTTCTCAACGCTGGAACAGGTAATTGACCATTACCGAACTGGGGTTAAAGACAGCCCAACGCTCGACCCTGCCCTTAAAGCGAATGGGCAGCCTGGTATTGCCCTGACTGATACGGAAAAGAAGCAGGTAATCGCCTTTCTGCTAACCTTAACAGACAACACGTTTATGACTAATCGGGCGTTTAGCGCGAACTAATGCGTGTGACTCACTCTATGTTGCCGGATGTTGAGCAAGTGAGTGATTACTAAACCCGCCGATGATGCGTAGGCCAGGTATTCAAAAACGGGAGCGGTTTCTTCCAGAAGCAATGCGATACTGAATAGGCTCAGAAATCCCCAAAGAGCCATCTTGATCGCTTTTGGAGCGTAGTGCCGGGTAGCGAAATAGACGGCTACCATGTTGACTCCAATAAAGACGTAATCGAGGCTCAGATAGCCAATACGAAGGGTTGAATCCTGTAGTACAGAGGTCGTTAACAGTAAAACCGGTGTAATAAGGCAGTGGATAATACACAACACCGAACCGGTAATACCAATATAATCCGCTTTACGAGAGAGACTATCTGTTTTCATGAGCAAGCGCAAAAGTACAATGCCTGGGGCATTGATTCTTTTGGTTAACCCACTTTTTTGCAACAAAGTTGCGAATTGATATAGGATATATGGTATAAGATATAGGATGTAGGGTTGATTGCATATAGCATACATCCTATATCATACATCTTTTTGTTAATTCGCTTTTGTCAGCAGCGAGTAGCCCATAAGCTTGCCATTCTTGTTGTAAGATTCCGATTTTATATCAAATAGCTGGTTATCGGTTCGGTACGTAACAACACGCATCGTATTTCGAATAGGTATGCCCATAACCCGATTCTCGAAATTAACATCCGACGAGATTTTGTAGGTATCGAAGGTGCCAGCGGGTGTTGTAATTGACTCCTTGCCTTCTACCTGCCGATTCGCCATTGTCATGTTCATAGTCGCCATGGGGCCTCCACCACCACTGCTCATTTCGGCCTCCATCTGTCCATCACTTAGTTTCTGTCCTACGCTTAATTTACCTGGGTAAACGAGCTTATTGGCTTTCAGCTTCATTTCCATGTCTTTCATGGCCCCTGCCTGCATAGCCTGCATCATCCCTGCCATATCCGCAACCAGTTCGGTACCTGTGCAGGTGTAATGAATAAGATAAGGAGGTTGTTGTTTGCCTTTATCATTCTCGAACTGTGCCGAAATGTCCATTACGGTTGAACTCCCTTCTTTATGAACATCTTTGACCTGATAAAGCACCTTCCCAATGGGCTTTTCTTTCGCATTAAAGTGAGTAAGTTCAAAGTTCATACCCGTTTTAAACGTCATACCCAGACAATCCTGAGCCTGAGTGTGGCTGATTGTGAATACAGCAGCGAGCAACGAAAAAACAAACGTTTTCATGCGAACAAACGATAAGTGGTTTATATGAAACTAAAGGTAAATTTTAATTTATGTCAGCGTCTAAATTCTTGAGGGAACGGGAAGGGGATGTAGGATATATGATGTAGGATGTATTTCTGGCTATAATTCATACATCATATATCCTACATCCCCTTCCCTTTACGTCCATATCATACTCATTACCCCTAACAGCATGATGAGTTTACAGAGGTTGCTAAGATAACCGAATTCGCGTCGGGTGTCGGCCAGTACGAGCCGGTAAATGAGCCACCCGATAGGTAGAAGGAGTAACAGGAAGATACTAATGAGTCGGCTATTGTGTAATGAACCAGCAAAAAAGAAAAGCGTACAGACAAATACCCCGATCAAAACGTAGAGTAGATATTTAGTCCGACGTAATCCCCACACAATAGGTATTGTCCGACAACCAAAACGGGCATCGCCCCGAATATCCTGCATATCTTTGATGATCTCGCGAATGAGCGAAATGCCAAACGAGAACAGGGCATAGATGAGCAGCATAGTAGTGTTGTGCCGGTAATAAATAGCCAGCACAATAAATGAGAGCGCCGTTAGCAGCGAAACGACAATATTGCCAATAAGTGGTTGTCGTTTGAAATTGGCCGAATAAAACCACAATAACGACACCGCCAGCACATCGGCTAAAAAGACCCACTTACTTAAGTAAAGTCCAATTAGACAGCCTATTACATTTAAGGCTTGATGTATACCCATGGCAACCCTACGTTTCAGGTAGCGCCCAATAATGACTCGTTCGGGTTTATTAATCAGGTCGATCTTTACATCGAAATAGTCATTAATGATATAACCGGCAGCTGCGATACAGACTGTTGAGAAGGCAAGGAGCCAGATACCATTATCAACTAAAAGGCGCAGACTGTCCTGCCGCGGTCCTACTAAAAATAGCCGTGCCAGTAATAGGGTCAGCACTACAATCAGCAGATTCTGCACCCGAATAAGCCGCAGGAAACCGGATGTAAATGCCGAAAAAGTCATTGACTGGCGTGCAACCATTGGGGTGGAATTTTCTGTAAAAATAGTGTAATAAGTGCAGTAAGTGAAGTGTGTGTAGTCGGTGAAGTATATAGCGTGAGTAGAACCGGTCAACTTACTCCACATACTTTACTTACTGCACGTGCTTCGGGATTCTTTTTACTCCCTTTTGTTGTTGAGGTACAAACTCGTTCTCTCACGCATGAAAATTGGCATTGTGTGCTACCCGACTTTTGGGGGCAGTGGTGTAGTGGCTACCGAACTCGGTAAGGGCTTGGCCAAAAATGGCCATCAAATTCATTTTATTACTTATCAGCAGCCTCCCCGACTCGATTTTTTTAATGAAAATGTCTTTTACCATGAAGTAAATATACCTTCGTATCCACTCTTTCAGTACGCTCCCTATGAATCGGCCCTGGCCAGTGCAATGGTCAATGTGGTATTGAATGAAGACGTTGATTTACTGCATGTTCACTATGCTATTCCGCACGCATCGGCTGCGTATATGGCAAAGATGATCTTGCGTTCGCAGGGCCGAAATGTACCCGTTGTAACAACCTTGCATGGTACCGATATAACGCTGGTAGGCAAAGATGCCTCCTACGAACCGGTTGTTACGTTCAGTATCAACGAGTCGGATGGAGTTACGGCCGTATCCGAGAATTTGCGCCAGGATACCTATAAGCATTTTAAGGTTCATCGCGAGATTGAAGTGATTCCGAACTTCATTGATCTGAGCCGTTTCAAACGTCAGCAGAAGGAACATTTCAAAAAAGCCATTTGTCCTAACGGCGAAAAGTTGATTGTACATACATCAAACTTCCGGCGGGTAAAACGCATCGACGATGCCGTAATGGCTTTTTATCATATTCAGCAGCAAACACCTGCCAAACTTCTGCTGGTAGGAGATGGTCCCGAACGGGCCCGTATCGAGCGGCTCGTTCGCGATCTGGCTATCTACGATCAGGTCCGGTTTCTGGGTAAGCTGGATGCGGTTGAAGAAGTGCTGTCGGTTGCCGACCTGTTTATTATGCCATCCGAAAATGAGAGCTTTGGCCTGGCAGCACTTGAAGCACTCGCCTGTGAGGTGCCACTTATTACATCAAATGCGGGTGGACTGCCTGAGTTGAACATTCAGGGGGTTACGGGCTTCCTGAGTCCAGTGGGCGATGTTGACGATATGGTCAAAAACGCACTCTATGTGTTAGATGACGCTAACTTGCCTACGTTCAAAGAAAATGCACTGGCAAGGGCTAAAGAATTCGAGTTATCGCGTATCTTGCCCCTCTACGAAGCCCATTATGAGCGGGTGCTGCAAGCCGCGCAACCGGTAGTCTCATAACCTGATCCTAACAAATATCAGTCTTTAATGTTACAATTGTCAGCCTTTTACAGTCAGTTTTTGCCGAATCTTGTCGGGGAAAGGCTCATTACTAAAAATGCACACCGCGTAACAATGGCCGATCATCAACGGCCCGGTGTAAATCATAAAGTTGAATGAACCCAAACATACCTCAAACCGACCGCAAACGCGTAGTTATTGTCGGAGCTGGTTTTGGTGGCCTGAAACTGGCCCGTAAGCTATCGCGTCGAAAGGAGTTTCAGGTAGTCCTGATCAATAAGCAGAATTACCATGAGTTTCAACCGCTTTATTATCAGGTTGCTACTGCTGGATTAGAGGCAAACTCTATTCTTTTTCCGTTACGAGCCGTATTTGGCGATTGCAAAAATGTACACATTCGTGTAACCAACGTTACGGGTGTTCGCACGGCTGATAAAGCAGTTGATACGGAGTTAGGACCGATTACGTACGATTATTTAGTGATGGCTACTGGTGCCGATACCAATTTTTTCAACCAGCAAAACATCATTGAAAAAGCACTGCCGATGAAATCGGTCTCAGAAGCCATCGCTTTGCGAAATCGGATGCTTCAAAATTTTGAAGATGCCCTGAGTGTTGAAACACAGGATGAGCGCGAGGGCTTAATGGATGTGGTTGTTGTTGGGGGAGGACCAACGGGTGTTGAACTCTGTGGTACGCTGGCCGAGATGCGAAAAACCGTTCTGCCGAAAGATTATCCCGAGCTGGATTTCAAGATGATGGACATTTACCTCATCGAATCGGGCGCTGAACTGCTAGGTCCTATGTCGGTTCAGTCGCAGGAGCATTCATTGGCCTATTTGCAGAAGCTAGGTGTTACTGTTCGGTTGAATACCCGGGTGAAGGATTTTGACGGACGCCTGGTTACCATGAATGACGGATCGACACTTCGTACGAACAACCTGATCTGGGCGGCTGGTGTGAAGGCTAATCCATTAGCAGGTTTGCCAGCGGAAGTAATTGGTCGTGGAGGACGAGTCATCGTAAATCGTTACAGCCAGGTGCAGGGCTTTACGGATATATTTGCTATTGGCGATGTAGCAATGATGGCAGAAGAAAAATGGCCGAACGGACACCCTCAGGTAGCACAGCCTGCTATTCAACAGGGAGGCCAACTAGCCAAAAATTTCATCCACTGGGTGCGTAACGAACAGCCAGAGGAGTTTACGTATCGGGATTTAGGCACAATGGCTACCATTGGCCGTGGGTTGGCCGTAGTTGATCTGCCATTTTTGAAGTTTCAGGGATTTTTTGCCTGGCTTACGTGGTTATTTGTTCACTTGATGTCTATTGTTGGCGTTAAAAATAGATTAGCAATTTTCCTGAACTGGATGGCTAATTACGTAACCTATAGTAACTCACTTCGGTTGATTATCCGACCAAAACTGCCTAAAGGTGATGTGAAAGCGATGCAGGAGAAACTTTCTGATCAGCTAGAGGTTAGTAAGACGTAAGTAAAATATAGTAAACTGAATTTACTATCTACGTCTATAGAATTAATTTTCGTTGTAATTTCGCACTACTAATTGAGTACAACTTATGGAATCTACTACTGAAAAGCTGCATACTATGGCCGGTCATGGCAAAACCCGGCCTAAAAATAGCGGCACCAAAAAATTATTTGATAACCCGATTCTAGAGGCTTTGTCGCGGACACACATCATGGTTCCTATTTCCATGTGGCTTATTTTGTCGGCGTTTTTGGGTTGGTATGCCTTTACGTATACCAATATGAGCAATGGAACCATTGGGTTATTATTTGTAGCGGGTTTGTTTGGATTCACGTTGTTTGAATACATTCTGCACCGTTACCTGTATCATTTGACGCCGAGCACTCCTCAGCGCGCCAAAATCCAGTACACGTTTCACGGTATTCACCATGAGTATCCAAAAGACAAAACGCGCTTAGCTATGCCGCCCGCACTGGCTATTTTCGTAGCTGCTTTCTTCTTTGGTGTTTTCTTTTTACTGATGGGAGAATCGGCCTATGCGTTCTTTCCGGGCTTTTTAGTCGGTTATTCGGGCTATTTAGCGACGCACTTCATTGTGCATGCGTATGCGCCACCGAAGAACTTTTTCAAGCAGCTTTGGGTAAACCACAGTGTTCACCACTATAAGAATCCAGAAAGCAATTACGGTGTATCGTCGCCGTTCTGGGATTATATCTTTGGATCGTTTCAGAAATAATTGACTTTCCTTCCAACAAAAATCCCCGCTGAAACCAGTTTCAGCGGGGATTTTTGGTATACCCACGGGCTTGAGCCCCCAGGTACAGGCTACTTCAATTTCTCATTGTTCAAATGCCGGGTGGCATCCCGCCCATTCTTCTTATCCAGATTTTTCTGAAACGCGTCCGTCAGGTCAACGCCGGTCTGGTTAGCCAGGCAGATAAGCACCCAAAGTACATCAGCCAGTTCATCGCCCAGATCTTTGTTTTTATCTGATTCTTTTTCGGACTGTTCGCCATAACGCCGGGCAATGATGCGGGCTACCTCACCAACTTCCTCTGTTAGCTGGGCCATATTGGTCAGTTCGTTGAAATACCGGACCCCAACAGTTTTGATCCAGTCGTCAACAGTGGTTTGGGCGTCTTTTATAGTCATAAGTGGAGGTTTACGGTTTGAGGTTTACGGTTGGCTGACACGTCAATTGTTTCTGCATCAGCTAACCGTAAACCTCAAACCGTAAATCAAAACTATTTTTCAGGTATAAACGTCAATGTACTGAACTGGCTCTCATCAAACGACTCCTGAGCCAGCGTTTGCAGTTGTTCTGCTGTGACGGCTTTAATGTCGTTGAAAATGTCATTTAACGATTCAACGCGATTAATATCCAGCAAGCTTTTGGCCATCATTAGCATAAAGCTGTTGTTACTCTCCTCGGCCATCGCCAATTGACCAATCAATTGCTCTTTCGTTTGGTGAAGTTGCAGGGTTGTCAGCGGCTGTTCGCGCAGGCGTTTCAACTCCTTCATAATTAACGACTGTGCCTTATCTACTTTTTTAGGATCGGTGCCAAAGTAGATACCCAGAAAACCGGTGTCTAAATAAGGCGTATAGCTGGCATCAATTGAATACACCAGACCATATTTTTCGCGCAGATTTAGGTTTAGTCGGGAGTTCATGCCCGGTCCACCTAGTAGATTGATGAGCATAAAAAAAGGAAGCCGTCTGGGGTCGGTCAATCCGTAAGCAGGACGACCGAGAGCACATTGCGCCTGCGTAATGGGGCGCTCGACACGCGTTTGGCGTGGCACGTAATCCGTTGGTTTTTTGCGCTGCCGGGCCGAGTGTTGCGCGGGAACGTCCTGGAAATATTTTTCGGCCACTTTCACCACTTGCTTAAACGGCAATTTGCTGACGGAGGCAAACACAATCCGGCTGGTGTCGTAATTTTCGGCAATAAATCGTTGCAGATCTTCGCGTCCAAAGGAGCCAACCGTTTCGGCGGTACCGAGGATATTTCCACCCAGCGCATGGTTTGGGAAGACTAATTCATCGAAATCATCCTGAATAGCGTCTTCGGGCGAGTCATAATACATCGCCATTTCTTCCAGAATAACCCCACGTTCCCGCTCGATCTGCTTTTCGGGAAAGACCGAGTGAAAGGTAATATCGGCCAGTAGTTCAGCCGCTTTGTCAAAATGAGCGTCTAAAACAGATGCGTGAAAGCAAACCTTCTCTTTTGTGGTATAGGCATTTAATTCGCCACCAATATTTTCCAGTCGAGTGATAATGTGGTACGATTTTCGTTTCTCCGTACCTTTGAAAGCCATATGCTCCCAGAAATGGGCTAGTCCCTGCTGGTGAGGCTGTTCGTCGCGGCTACCGATGTCGAGCATAATGCCACAATGGGCAATCTGCGTATGGGGTATTTGTTTGTGCGCAATCCGAATTCCGTTGGGCAGAGTATAAACTTCGTAATCTTCCATTCTTATTTATTTACGCAGTCGTAACGACGTATTGAGCGTACTCATGATAACCGCAACCAAACCGCCCCGGTTCCTGATTATCCAAACCGCTTTCATCGGCGACGTGATTCTGGCTACGGCATTGCTTGAACAACTTCACGAAGCCCGGCCCGATGCCGTGCTGGATGTGCTGGTTCGTCAGGGAAATGAGAGCCTGCTCGCTAATCATCCGTTTTTGACCGACGTGCTGGTTTGGCAGAAAAAGGGTACCAAATATCGGGATTTATGGCGGTTATTACGAACCGTGCGCGAACGGAAATACGATGCGGTTCTGAACCTGCAACGCTATGGCACCATGGGGCTGCTGACGGCTTTTTCGGGAGCGAAGGTTACCATTGGTTTTACTAAAAATCCATTCGCACGATTTTTTACGCATCAGGTTGATCACCGGTTTGAGCCGGGTGTTCATGAGGTTGATCGCAATGCCGGAATGTTACCAGTACTAGGAATAGCAGAGCCTCCCCGGCATCGACCTAAGCTCTACCCGTCCGTTGCCGATTATACAGCTGTGAAAGGCTACCAAAGTCAGTCCTATGTGTGCATGGCCCCAATGTCGGTCTGGTTTACCAAACAATACCCGACTGAGCGATGGGTAGAATTGATAAAGTCTTTACCCAAAAACCTCACGATCTATTTATTGGGGGCACCAACCGATATGGCCGCCTGTGAAATACTAAAAACGTTGAGTGAACGAGCGGAGGTGGTTAATCTGGCGGGCAAATTGAGTTTGCTGAAATCGGCCGCTTTGCAGCAGGGTGCTGTTATGAACTACGTCAACGATTCAGCACCTTTGCATTTGTGCTCGGCTATGAACGCACCGACAACGGCTATTTTCTGTTCAACGGTGCCTGAGTTTGGATTTGGTCCTTTGGCTGATGTATCGCGGGTGGTGCAAACGCCGGAACTGCTCGATTGTAAGCCTTGTAACCTGCATGGGCGGAAGGCGTGCCCGCTCGGTCATTTTAAGTGCGCCTGGGGTATTCGGGTAGAGGAATTGGCACAACTGGATTTATAGAATTCCTTTGGCTACCAGAGCGCGATTGTGGTGCATCAATAATTCGGTCATTGCCTGATATGCTTTCTGCTGTTCAAGTGCACTTTGATGAATGGCTTCAGTACGCTCACGTAAGGAGCCGAATGCCTCCCCGTGTCTGTCCAGACGTTCCTGATGCTTCTGTATTTGGCCTATGATAGCGCCTATTTGTTCCTGCTGATGTTCCAACTGTTCAAAATTCTGTTCAAACTGCTCACTATGCAAGTCAAATTTTTTGTTAACGCGAGCAATTTCTTCATTATGACGGTCTATTCGCTGAAGCGTTTCAGCTAACAATTCTATAATCCGGTCTTCATTTTTCATACCCCAAATCTACTGGCTATTTCACGGAAAATGAAAAATTGGTTACTATTCTTTGCGAGAAATGTAGGGTATGGATTTTGCGGCTCCATAAGGCTATTTTTAAAGCGCCTGGAACATGTAAGTGAAGGAGTTGGCGCAAATTGTTCAACAGGAGTAATCTGACTTTGAATAGTTTAGTTTTATTTGGTGAATTTTATATTTATTAAAATTTTATTTACTAGCTGATGAATTATATTAAAATATAATTTGAAAACGTTATTTTGGGCCATATATTTGGTCTACTCGATAGAGTACAACAAAATAATCATTTACGACTTCCTCTTTAGTGCTTCTGGAAGCCGTTCCTTCCTTTAAAGTCTAGTCGTCAGTTCATTTGTTCATGCGATAAAAATAACCTTCGCTTATGTCTCTCAATCGTCGTGACTGGCTTCGGGCCAGTATGTTATCAGGCTTAAGTTTGGCAGCTGCGCCTGCTGCATTCTGTGAACCAGAACCCGAAATGCCAGTAGGCTTCAAACTGCCGAAAGACGGTGTGCTGAAGGCTCGTTTATCGGCGAACGAAAACCCCTATGGCCCTTCGCCCAAGGCGATTAAAACCATTACGGAGGCTGCTCCCGATGGCTATCTCTACGCCATGGAGTCGGCCCGAAAGTTTCGCAAATTAGTTGCCGATACTGAAGGTGTTCCTGAAGACTATGTATTGTTAGGTGCCGGTTCAGGCGAGTTGCTGACGGCCGCTTCCCTGTGGGCTGCCTATCGGCCAAACGCTGGCCGTACTATTGTTGCTCCCGATCCAACTTTTGACCAACTGCCACGGGCAGCTATCAAACATGGTATCACTATGGATCGTGTTCCACTGGTAGCGGCTGATGGGTACGACATAAACCTGAATAAGCTCAACGAGCGCATAGGTAGTCAGACGGGTATGGTTTATATGTGTAATCCCAATAACCCAACAGCTATCACGGTCGATCCGGCTAAACTTCGTGCTTTCTGCGAAGCTGTTGGTACCAAGACCCCGATCCTGGTCGATGAAGCGTATATCGACTACACGCCTGATCCGAAAGCTTACACGATGGTGGATATGGTGAAGAAGGGCTACAACGTCATCATTACCAAGACGTTCTCGAAAGTACACGGCTTTGCTGGTTTGCGGACGGGTTATATGATTGCAAAACCTGAGTTGCTGGAGCAGATCACTAAATTCTCAACGGGTGGAGGCTGTATCAGTGTAACGACCCTACGTGCTGCTAGTGTTAGTTTGCAGGATAAAGACTTTATCAAATACTCGCTCGGTAAGGCGCAGGAATCGAAAGATTATCTGTTGGGTGTTCTGAAACAGCATAACTACGAGCCGCTGCCATCGGGCGCTAACTTCGTAATGTTCCCGATCCGGATGAAGGGCGAAGATTTCGTTGCCCGTATGATGGAGCAGGGGGTAAGCATCCGGCAGTGGAAATTCGACGGTCAGTACTGGTGCCGCGTGTCGCTGGGTACCATGCCCCAGATGCAGGCATTTGCCGATGGCCTGAAATTGGTTTCGTAAGCCCTTGTCGCGTGGGTTTCTAGCCACGAAGGTAGGTTAACAGACAAAAAAATAAGTGGTGACATGCTATGTCACCACTTATTTTTTGCTAATCCCGCCTAATCCAAGTCGCTAAGCCGGTGTATGTGGTGCCGGTTAAATAGCCGGTAAATAATCGGGAAGATCAGCAGGGTTAATACGGTTGCGGTAATCAATCCGCCAATAACGACTATAGCCAGAGGTTTTTGGGTTTCGGAGCCAATGCCGGTCGAGACGGCGGCTGGCAGGAGGCCGATAGCCGCCATGAGCGCTGTCATAACCACGGGCCGAATGCGGGATCGAACACCCTCTCGAATAGCCTCGTCGAGTGGCATTCGATCTTTTCGATTCTGGTTAAAGACCGAAATCAGGATAACGCCATTCTGGACGCAGATGCCAAACAAGGCAATGAAGCCCACACCCGCCGAGATACCGAAGTTCATACCCGTTACGTGCAACGCCAGAATACCACCAATGAGCGCAAAAGGTACATTAAACAAGACCAGACCCGCATCTTTGGCGTTGCCGAACGTGATAAACAGGATAACGAAAATAGCGGCAATACTGATCGGTACAACCTGGCCCAGCCGCTCGGTGGCCCGTACCTGATTCTCAAACTCACCGACCCACTCCACCGAATACCCTTTGGCTGTCTGAAGCTTTTGAAGGACCCGTTGCTGTGCTTCGGCAATGGTACCGCCCAAATCACGACCACGTACCGAAAACTTTACCCCAATGAAGCGTTTGTTTAAGTCGCGGTAAATGAATGCCGGACCCGTAATCTGCCGGATGGTGGCGATCTCTTTTAGTGGAATTTTTCCGCCACTCATCGTCGGTACCATCAACCGCATAATGTCGTTTTCGCTTTTTCGATACTCAGGCAGGAACCGAACCCGAATGTCGAACTTTCGTTCGCCTTCGTACAGGACCGACGCCGTTTTACCGCCGATGGCCATCTCAATCACCGCCTGGGCGTCGGCGGTCGAAACGCCATAAAGTGCCATTTTATGATCGTGAAACAGCACACTTATTTCAGGCTGGCCCACATTTCGAATAATGCCTAAGTCTTTAATTCCGTCAACGTCCCGGACGGCGTCCATAGCCTGGTTGGCGTACTTTTCCAGTTCATAGACATCCGGCCCAAAAATCTTGATGCCATTACTGGCCTTGTACCCCGCTACGGCTTCGGCTACATTGTCGATGATCGGTTGTGAGTAGTTGTACAGGACACCCGCGTAGTTCTTGAGTTTGGCGTCCATCTCATCAGTCAACTGCTCGGTGGTAAACTTGCGTCCGGCCCGACGTTCGGGCCATTCTTCTTTAGGCTTCAGATCAACCTGAAACTGGCAGAAATAGAAACCATTCGGGTCTGTACCATCGTTGGAGCGCCCCACTTGCGAAAGCACTTGTTTGACCTCAGGAAAGGTGTTTAGGTCCCGGCGAATGGTTTTGGCCATATCAACGCTTTCGGGTAGCGACATACTCATGGGCAATTCGGCGGTTACCCAAAGTGCCCCTTCGTTTAGCTGAGGCAGAAACTCGGTTCCCAGCATGCTGGAAGAGAAAAATGTAGCCATCATGAAGGCAATGGCTCCAACCAGACTAATCCGACGGTGACGATAGCACCAGCCAAAACCAGCCATGACAATCCAGTTAAAGAAATTGACGATAGGGTTATTTTTCTCCCGAACGTTTTTCCGAAGAAGCATTGAACACAATACCGGCACCAGTGTGAGGGTGAATAAGAGCGCTCCCAGCAAGGCGAACCCTAGCGTCCAAGCCAGGGGCGAGAACATTTTCCCTTCTACTTTCTCGAAGGAAAAAATGGGGAGCAAGGCGGTAATAATTATCAGCTTGGAGAAAAAGACGGCTTTCCCCAGCTCGCCACCCGTTTTCCGAATTAGCCCGAGTTTGGCCATGCGGTTGTAACGTTCCATCCCGACGCGATGCGCCAGATGATCCAGCGAGACAAAGATGCCTTCGACCATGACTACGGCCCCGTCGATGATAATACCAAAATCAACCGCGCCCATGGACAGCAAATTGGCCGACATGCCCCGTAGTTTCAGACACATGAATGCAAACAATAGCGCCAGAGGAATGATGATCGATACGATCAGCGTGGTTCGCCAGTCGGCCATGAACAGAAACACGATGACCGTTACCAGTACAATTCCCTCCGTAAGGTTATGCAGGACAGTCTGCGTACAGAATTCGATGAGGTTATCCCGGTCGTAGAAGGTGACCATCTTGACATCCGATGGGAGAACCTGAGTGTTCAATTCCTCAATTTTATCCTTGACGCGCGCCAGGACCTCGCTGGGATTTTCGTTCTTCCGCATCACCACGATGCCTTCCACCACATCGTCGTTGTCATTCAGCCCCACTTGACCCACGCGCGGCAGGTTCGATTCAGCGACCTCCGCTACGTTTTTAACCAGTACGGGGTTGCCATCCAAATCTTCCACAATCAGGTTTTCAATATCCTGAATAGACGTGAGTAGCCCAATACCACGCACCACATAGGCCTGCCCGTTTCGCTCGATGACATCGCCCCCTACGTTAATGTTGCTGCGGGTAACGGCCTGATACACTTCCAGCGGTGTAATGTCGTATTTGGTCAGCTGCGTCGGGTTAACGCGTAACTCGTACATTTTATCGCGCCCCCCAAAGGCAACAACATCGGCCACGCCCGGTACGCTCCGTAACTGGCGGTCAACAACCCAGTTTTGCAGCGTAAGAAGTTCTCGGCTATCGCGTTTTTTGCTTTCGAGTGTGTAGCGAAAAATTTCACCCGTTGGGCCATAAGGGGGCTGTATTTCAGGATCGACACCCTCGGGTAATGACACATTTCGCAACAGGTTATTCACCTGCTGGCGGGCAAAAAAATCCTCGACGCCATCCTCGAAGATAATTTTCATGACCGATAGCCCGAACATGGTGGTTGAGCGGACGTTACTTTTCCGCTGTACAGAGTTCATGGCCACCTCAATCGGTACAGTTACGAAACGCTCGACTTCTTCGGCCGAACGGCCACTCCATTCCGTCACGACAATAATCTGGGTATTCGTTACATCAGGAAATGCTTCCAGCGGGGTACGTAAATAGCTGAAAATACCAGCAATGATCAGCACCGCCGTCATGAAGAAAATGAAGAAGCGGTTCTTGAGCGAAAAGCCGACCAGGTTACGGATGAATTTATTCATGAGAAGGAGGAAAGGGAGGAAGGAGGAAAGGGAGGAGGGAAAAGAGAAAACAGTTTTGGTATTGTATCCCTTTCCTCCCTCCTCCCTTTCCTCCTTTCTCCTTTTTTAATTATTAAGTGCGTTGTAAACCAGCAACTGATTTTTGGAAATGACTTTTTCGCCGGCTTTAATGCCCTGCTTGACGTAGGCCCGGTCGCCCAGCGATTTGAGGATATCCACTTCGCGGGTCTCAATATCGGAGCGGCTTCGGAAGACCATGACGTACTGTTTAGAGCGATCGAAGATGACCGCATCTGAGGGTACGGTAGCCAGTTGACCACCGTCTTCGTAGCGCAGGGTTACGGTAGCGTGCATCTCTGGCCGGAGTTTCAAGCCCTGGTTGTTGAGCCGAATCCGGATGGTCATTGCCTTTGTATTGGGGTCCAGTACCGTATAGATTTTATCGACTTTCCCACTGAAATTCTCGTCGGGGTAGCTCAGCGTCTGGACGCTGGCTTCCATACCCGTGCGTACCTGGCCGATATCGCTTTCGTTGACGTTGGCCAGCACCCACACCTGGCTGATCTGGCCAATGGTAAAGAGATTATCCGCATTGTCGGAGCGGAGTTGCATATCGCGGTTGATGTTTTTTTCAATTACATAGCCGTCAATGGGCGCTTTTACGGTGTACATGGACGATTTGCCAATACCGTAAATCTGTGATACCTCCTTTACTCGGTTGGCTTCTGCCTGCGCTTTTTCCACCTCTTTCTGAGCGGCTACTACTTCGCGTTGGGAGGTAAGTTTAGTCTCAAACAAATCCTGGGCTACCCGTAGGTTTTTTTCGGCCAGTAACAGATCCGATTGCGCCTGAATCGCCTGGCGTTCCAGATCCGCTACCTCCCCCGACCGGATAGACGCCAGCGTTTGCCCTTTGTGGACATAATCGCCCAACTCCACCTTCACGTCCTCCACGTTACCACCTACCAGAGGAAACACTTTGATGACCCGATTTTCGTCGGCTACCACCTTGCCCACCAGCGTTAGCTCGCTTCGAATGGGCTGGACGGTGGCACTATCCAGCCGGATGCGGTGCATCATCGTATCGGAGAGCATAAAGGCCCCGGCTACTTCGGGGGTAGGTTTAGGGCCGCAGGAGGTAACGATTGTTACGATGCTGAGTAATGATAAAGTGTTTATTTTCATTGTAGTACCGGGCGACCCGCCCGGCTTTGTAAGTAAGAGTGATTTGACAGAAGCTTGTCTCACCCGGACGAGGACGTCCGGTACCAAACGGGTGCTACCTGAACAGGTCTTCGCCAACCAGGTAATTGAGCTCTTCGTAGGCGCTCACCCGGTCGGCTTTCAGTCGATTGAGTTGACTGATGCTGTCGTTATAGGCTTCGATCAGATCGACAAACTCCAGGAGGGTGATGTTGCCCTTTTGAAAACTGGTAACTACACCCCGGTTCAACTGGTCGAACTGGTCGGTAAACGGCTGTTCAACAGACTGTACCCGGCGTTCCACTTCCCGTACTTTTTGCAGGGCGGTGGCCACTTCATTGCCTACCTGAATCGCTTTTTGCCGCTGTAGCTGACCCTGATACTGAATCTGACTGCGGGCCGCCCGAATGGCACCCTGGTTCCGGTTGAAGACAGGGATATCGGCTGAGACGGACAGGCCCACGTAATTCTGAATATAGCTTCCGGCCTGGTCGTAGGTGCCGCCTACGCGCATGTCCGGCACCGCTAAGGCTTTCTGTAAATTATAATTCAGTTCGGCCTGGCGGGTGAGGGATTCTATGGCCTTCAGGTCGGGACGGTTACGAATCGCCAGTTGCTGGAGTGTGTCTTCTGTCTGGGTGGGCAAACGATAACGCGCCAGCGTTTCATCCGCCACCACTGGTTTAATTGGTTGATCAATTGACAGTAACGTTCGTAAGGCACGTTGGTCATCGGCCAGTTGAAACAGTATAGCCGTTCGGTCATTGCTTAGTTGAAACAGCAGAGCTTTTAGCCGAAGCAACTCACGAAGCGATACGTTATTTCGGTTATATTGTACTTCATAAGCCGCGACAGTGGTTTGAAGTGTAGCCAGTTGCTGATCAAATCGGGCCAGTGTTTTTTGCTGGAAATAAATGGAGTAGAAGCGGCTGCGCAGGTCAAAGCGAAGCCCCCTCAATAAATCCAATAATTCGAATTGAGTCAGTTGAGCAGCTTCTGAGGCTAAGGCGATTCGTTTGTTGCGTTTGCCAGCCGTGTACAGCAATTGCTGGATGGCAACGGTTTTCTGGCCTTGCCCACCCACATCCAGGACCCGCCGGGTTTCATTATTGTAGCTACTAACCTCTAGCGTTACGGTTGGGTTATCATATAAGCTGGCTTGTAAAATCTGCGCCTGACTGGCGTCGACCCGAAATCGTTCGGCTAACAGAAGTACGTTATTTTTTACGAACAGACTGTCGGCCTGTTGAAGGGTAAGCAGGAGGGAATCCTGGCTGGCAACGGATTGCGCCAGTACAGAATGGAAACCTACGAGGAAAAAAAACAATGAACTAAGCAGCCGCATGCGGTAAATGATGTACGGCTACAAAGGTCTGCTGGGCAGGTTACAGGAGGCTTAATGAAAACTTATAATACCTATAGAAAATAATTAGAAATAGATTAGAGAGGGCTTACTCCTCCTTCAGTACGTATCCCAACCCAAGTCGGGTATGAATCAGTTTGGGGGTAAAGTCACGGTCTATCTTTTTGCGGAGGTAATTAATATAGACTTCTACAACTGTAGAATTTGAATCGTAGTTGCTGGACCACACTTGCTCCGCGATGTCTAATTTATTCAGAACCCGCCCCTGGTTCCGTATTAAGTACTCCAGCAGGGTAAATTCACGAGCGGTGAGATTGATTATGGCTTCACCCCGCCGAACAACTTTGGTGACAGTATTCACTGTTAAATTGGCGGCCTGCCACACCTTTTCTGTTTCGATGATTGTGCCGCCCATAATGGCTGATCGCCGTAAGCAGGTCTTTACACGGGCAATCAGCTCCCGAAAATCAAACGGCTTCACCAGGAAATCATCGGCGCCTAAGGCCAGTCCTTCTTCCTTATCCTCTATTTCGCCCAGCGCCGACAGTATAATAATCGGTAAGCGGGGTTTAGCGATTCGTACGCTTCGGCATACCTCGAAACCATTGATGCCCGGCAGATTAAGGTCTAAAATCAGTAAGTCAACACCAGCCTTCAGAGCAGCCTGCCGGCCATTGTGACCTTCGTAAACGACTTCGGTAGAATAGCCTTCTTCCTGGAGACCCCGGCTAATAGTCTGTGCAATGCGTCGGTCGTCTTCAACGATTACTATGTTCTCCATGCAGGCTATGAAACAGCATCCACGAGTGGAATAATGATTAACAAATGAGACAGTTAGTTAGGCGATTACTCACTTAACTCAACGCTAGTTACTTAATCATTCAGGCAGGTACAATCAGATTAAAGATTTCTAATGACTTTTTAAGGATTTTCTAATAGGGAAAGGAGGGGGCTTATCGTTCCGTGAACAAGGATTACAGGTATTTGCCTGTTCTCTTGCTAGAAGATGCTGTAGAGCGGGTTTCACCCGCTTTTTATAATCATTCTGTCCTCCAAAGTGACAACATCATGATGTTGTCACTTTGGAGGACAGAATGATTATAAGACTTAGATTGAATTAGACTGTTCTTTTAAAATTTAAGAACTCCTTTGTTAGGGTTATTCTCATAAATATAATAACCTTCTACGTATATAGTTGCTAATAATAAGTTGCCAAATGAATAGTCTTTAATAGTATCTATAGGCTTTATTACTTTTCCTGTTTGTCCATCATTTATAATAAACATAACGGGCAAAGTATACCTACCTAAATAGTGTGGATTTAATGGAGGTAGTTTTCCTATCGCTTTTTTTACATTTATGTCAAAATCATCAACACGTCCTCCTATTCTATAGCCAAAGGTAGGATTAAGAATTATGACATCCTGAATATGTCCCATTGTATCAATATCGAATTGGGCATAAACCAATTTTGTCCTTCTTATTGTAACCTCCAAAGGAGGGTAGGATATTCGGCGGGATAAAACCTTTTTAAATACGGGATCTTGATTTAGTTGTTCGGCCCTTACTGAATCTGATTGCGTAAAAGTCTGCGTTACTGCCAAAAACAGCGTTGAACGAGCTTTATGTGTTTGCGCGAAAATGCCAATAGAAAATAAAATAAGAGAAGAAAATAGAGCGAACTTCATCTATTTTAATTAAGTAAGTTAATTTGTAATATTTGTAAATATAAGAAATTATTAATACAGATAAATATGTGTTAAATTATATTCTTACACTTACTTTTCTATTGTATAGAGAAGATTAGCATACTAAACGGTGATGTGCGTTAGCGACTGTATAGTATCATACTTCAGATTCGTTTATTTTATCGCCATAGGTTTTATTGGGCCAATACATATCCCGTTTGATTTTATAACTGCCCGTACATTATAAAGCCCTACAAGTTTTTTCTTGAAAATAGTCAGCTTATGGATCACCTAACTGGCTGCGCAATGATAACAACATCCTGTGAAGGTGACTGACTGGAATTCGTTAAGGAATCGGCAAGGGGTATCAAGAGCCCTCCACCTAGTGTACGCTCGTAGAAGAACCCTGAAAATCTACCTACACTTCCTTCGTAAGCGGAAGGAGGATTGGTTTCGATAAGGGAAAACTGGTAGTTGTAGTTGGTTAGCCTGACAACTACCTTTTTGCTGAATGTAGATTGTAAGCCCTTTCGCCAATAAACGGTTTTTATGCTTAGCTGATCTGGCTCAATAACATCAATTGCTATCGTGAAATTAGTAATGCCAATCTTATTGATGCCAGGCTTATAACCCGTAGAACCGGGCAATAATGAGAATAAGGTATCACCAGATACAATGTATGCTGTAACCACATAGCGGCCCCTGGCTCCGGCGGCCACACCCGTAAACTTGTCGTCTGGCTCACAACCTAGTAGGCCAATGAAAGCAAAAAGTAGAAGTAGTTGATTTATAGAAGTCAAGCTTATGTCACTATGGTTTAAACAGATACTGTACTACTTGATCGTTACCGGCTTTGTGGGATCAATACGCAACCACAGCAGCGCACTCACCAGCAAACAGCCTGCAATCATGAACAGGGGGTAGTTGAAGTTCTTGGTTTGCTCAACAATAATACCAAACAGAATGGTAATGAAAAAGCCTCCCAACTGCCCTGCGAAATTCATGGAGCCCGTTACGGTACCCGCGTTGCGCTGACCAATGTCGACACACACGGCAAAGGCCACGGGCAAGGCCAGGTCTTTCGTGAGCACGCATATGGCGAGCAGGTAACCCGCTAGCTCGTTATCGGTCGTTAACCCCGCCAGCAGGAAAAACAGGCTCGACAGCCCCAGTCCACCAACGCCCACCGCCCGACGGCCAATTTTGAGCCCATATCGTTTCGTCAGCGAATCGCTGAGTATACCACCGACCAGGCAACCTACCGCGCCGAGGAAGTAGGAGAAGGAGATGAAGTTTTTGGTTTGATCTTCGCTCAAACCACGCCCTTCCTGAAAATAAACCGACGACCAGTTCGTGAAGAAGTACGAGCCATAGAAAAACAGGTGGCACATCAGCATCAGGGCCCATAAATCGGGGTTGCGGATAATGGTTGTCCAGGGAATTCGATGGTCGGATTGTTTGATCCGTCGGCCCTGCTCAATTTCCTGCACTTCGGCCTCACTGATGCCTGCTTTTTCGGCGGGTTCATCGCGAAACCAGATGTACCAGATTATAGCCCACAATACACCTAATAGGCCCAGCAATCCAAACGCCCAGCGCCAGCCAGCCCAGTGTACTAACGGAATGACCAGCAAAGGCGTTAAGGCACCACCCAGTCGACCGGCAGCCCAGATTACGGATTGCGCCCGGCCTACTTCAACGGCCGGAAACCAGCGGGCAATAACGATGGATGCATTTGGGTAAGCACCGGCCTCGCCAATACCGAATAGAAAGCGTACAATCAGGAGGTACAGAAAATTAAAGGCCGTGCCCGTAAGTGCCGTAAACCCCGACCACCACAGCACCACCCGCGTAAGTACCCGCCGGGGGCCAATGCTATCGCCGAGTGAACCCGTTGGTATTTCAAACAACGCGTACGACAGGGAGAACGCGCCCAGAATCCAGCCGAATTGCTGATTGTCGAGGTGTAAGTCCGCTTTAACGTATTTGCTCACTACGTTCATGCAAACGCGGTCGAGGTAGGTAATGGTTGAGAGCAGAAATAAACCGGAGAGAACACGGTAGCGGACTTTCATGCAATGGAAGAGGAGAGGGTTCGATAATACGGAAAGGAAATCTACTGCGCTAAGAGCTCAGCCACTAGCTTTGGGGTTTGCTCAGTAGCTGGTTTTAGTTTGCTGAATAATATGGTCGCGATGGATTTT
The DNA here is from genome assembly GCF_054776855.1 of Spirosoma migulaei. Classification (NCBI taxonomy): domain Bacteria; kingdom Pseudomonadati; phylum Bacteroidota; class Cytophagia; order Cytophagales; family Cytophagaceae; genus Spirosoma; species Spirosoma migulaei. The sequence continues at coordinate 145,688 of NZ_BAAHBG010000011.1, forward strand.
ATCCCAAAGGCCTGGTGATCTTAATACGGGTTTGAGTGTTGTGCCACGATTGGTTAGAGCATAATCGACAATAAGGGGCGAACTATCGTATACAGTTAGCTTTACCAGATCATTGATTTCCTGTTCGCGCAACTCTTTAATGAGCATTCGGGAGGTAGTATCTTTTACAATACGTTGCATCTCATTGAACCGGAGCGGTTGATCGCAAAGGGCAAAAATGATAGGGGAACGCCACTTACCGCCCACCACACAGAGGGCATCTGGTATCGCCCGGAGTCCAATACGGTCTTCGTTACCTTTCATTGTACTGATTATCAGGGGTAGTTGTCTGTATAGTACTAGTATACAAAAGTATATTAGTGTATAAAGTATGGTGAGGCAAAGGTAGCTTTGCCCGGCAAAAAAACAACTGGCTTCAGATAGTAGATGAGGCTACGTTGACAGCAGGCCGTCGGCGGTTAAAGCGGCAGGTCCTGTTGGTGCCATTCATCCGCTCTGTATTTTTTGCGCCGGGCAGGCACTGCCGATAGCTCAATAGTGGATATGCACATATATTGAAAAATGGTATATTTCGGCACAAACCGTAGCTCTTTCCCTACCATGCCAAATACCATCACCATTCGTGAAGATCGTTTTGATGAGCAAGTCTTTCATCTGAAAATTTCGTTCAATAACGGCCCCGAGTATGAAGTGCAGTTGCCTAACCCTATTGATAAGGCGCAGGAAAAAGAGTTTGAGTGGTACTTTGAAGAACACCTTTGCACGCCCTTTCTGGATGGCGAACGAGCCAAACGGGCTGTAGCCACAATTCGTCAGTATGGCGAAGCTCTTTTTGCGACTCTCTTTCAGGCTCCTGCTACCTTTTACGAATACAGAACCTGTATGAATAGTGGGCTAAATCAGCTTGAATTTGCCATTATCGGCAAAAGCACAGGCTTTCATGCTATTCATTGGGAAGCTCTCAGAGACCCAACGCTACCACAAGCGTTTTCGGCGGGGCAGGCCAATGTGTTTCGGAAGAATAACAGACCGGCTGGATTTGAAGCCCAACTGCAACCGTCGTCCATGCTTAACTTGCTGATGGTGACGGCTCGCCCCGATTGGGAAGATGATGTTAATTACCGAACTATTGTCCGGCCCATTATAGACCTCATCGAATCAGCTAAACTTCGGGTTGATGCGCATATTTTACGGCCAGGTACCTACGAGCAGTTGGGAAGGCATCTGGATGAAAAACCCGCCGGATTTTATCACCTGATTCATTTCGATACACACGGAGCTTTGCTCGAACACGCCCAGCTACAACAGGCCGTAGCCCACAATCGCTACCAGATGCAGGCTCGTTGGGGATTGCCCGACCCGGAACCCTACAAAGGGAAACGAGCTTTTTTGTTTTTTGAAGGAGAAAAAAAAGGGCAGGCCGTACCCGTTAGTGCCGACGAACTAGCTCAACTCCTAACCGCCCGACACATACCCGTTTGTTTGTTAAATGCCTGTCAATCGGCCAAAGAAGGGCAGGCCGACGAGGAGAATGGCCATTACCAAACCAGCCTGGCTGCCAAACTAATGGAGGCTGGGATACAGGCTGTGTTGGGACAACGATATTCCATTACGGTATCGGCAGCAAAACTGCTGATGCAACGGCTCTATGAAACACTATTTAGTCAGGCAAATTTGAACGGAGCAATAGCCAATGGTCGACGCGAATTGGCAATGTACAAAAACCGTAGAGCCTACTACAACCAAACCATTGAGCTTGAGGATTGGCTCTTACCTGTCTTTTACCAAAATCGCTCGGTACAGTTTCAGTTACGCGCCCTTACCGCCGATGAAGAAGAACAATACTACCAGCAACGGGCCGCTTCTTACCGACCTGTGTCCATGCCAGCCTATGGGTTTATAGGGCGAGATTTGGACATCCTGACCATTGAAAAACGGTTGCTCAGGCACAATATGTTGTTGGTGAGGGGCATGGGCGGCACCGGAAAAACGACCTTGCTCGAGTACCTGGCCCAGTGGTGGGAACATACCGGATGGGTGCAGAAATCGTTTTATTTTGGCTATGACAAGCGATCCTACACCCTCCAGCAAATGCTGCATGAAATAGCGCACCAGTTACTCGATAAGTGGGAATACGCCCAGTTTCAGGCTAGTAGTCCAGTTGTGCAGTGTGGCAAAATTGAAGACCGATTGAAGACGAGAGCCTATTGCCTGATTTTGGACAACTGCGAATCCATTACAGGTACCTCGTTAGCCATTCCGAATACGTTGACCGCCAATGAGCAAGCCGAATTACGGGACTTTCTGGGTCGGCTCCAAAAACAGGCTGGTCGGGCCGTTAAATCGGTGGTGTTGTTTGGGTCTCGAAGTAATGAAGGCTGGCTGGCTCCCGCAACCTTTATCACCAATACGTATAGCCTACCCGGTTTGGACAAAGAAGCCCGCACCGATTTAGGTCGCCAAATTCTGGAACAAGCCAACTTGATGCACGTGTACCAGGACCCTGATTTTACTAAATTAATGGACCTGCTGGCGGGTTACCCATTGGTAATGGAAGTCATTTTGCCCAACCTACGCCAGAAAACAGCCACCCAAATCATTGCCGATCTCCGCGCTGGCGACGTAAATCTTGACCGAAAGGAGGGCACCGACAAAACAAACAGCATTCTGCGTTGTGTTGACTATTCCCACAGCAACCTCTCGTCCGATGCCCAAAAGCTATTGTTGTGCCTTGCCCCCTTTTCTGGCTACGTTAACCTAGCGAGTATCGAAGACTATCTCGATGAATTGAAGCAACAACCTAGTTTTCAGAATTATTCGTTTGAGCGTTGGGCTGAGGTGATTGATGAAGCCGTAAAGTGGGGTCTTATGGAACCCATCGCCGAAGTGAGAGGTATCCTGAGTTTACAGCCTGTTTTCCCTTATTTTCTGAAACAAAAACTACAAACCAACCTAGACACTACCGCCCAACACGACCTACAAACCGCCTTTCGAAATTACTATGAAGTAGTAAGTGAGGGACTCGGTCAACTTCTAGAGGCCAAAGAGCCAGAGAAAAAGAAGGTGGGAAAGGAGGTGGTGGGAGTAGAGTATGAAAACATCTACAACGCCTTGCAAATATCCCTGAGTCGACATTTGAGCGTTGGCAATGCTTTTTCTTGCCTTTCCGCCTACATTGACACATTATATGATGAATCACTTGGTTTGCTGTTAGCCCAATCTGTGTTAAGTCAACTGAGTACTTACCCTGAGGATATCCTATCTGGCTTAATAGGTACTGAATTAGTATTTGTGTTCCATAATGTTGGGAAACGTTTTTTGCTAACTCAAAATTACCCAAAGGCGAAAGATGCGTACCTGAAAGCACTCTCAATTTTACAATCGTCTAAGGTACTCTCAGCTAAGAAGATAAAAGAACTATCAACAGATGTATACCATCCGTTGGGTATGGTGGCCGAGGGAGAGCGGAAGTGGGGGGATGCCAAAATGTACTACGAGAAGACAATGGATATCCTGGTTGAGTTTAATGATCGAAAGAGTCAGGGAGCCATCTATCACCAGTTAGGTTATGTGGCCTTTGAGGAGCGGAACTGGGTTCAGGCTATGAAAGACTATACAAACGCTCTTGAGATTTATACCGAGTTTAATCAACGTCATGAACAGGGGGCTATCTATCATCAGATGGGCACAGTAGCTTTAATGGAGAGGAACTGGGATAAAGCCAAAACCTATTACCAACAATCATTAGCTATTTGTAATGAGCTTGGACTGGAATATGAACAAGCAGCCACATATCATCAATTAGGTATGGTAGCTGAAGAAGAGGCAGATTTGGAACAAGCCAAGGCTTATTATGGGCAATCCTTGGAGATCAAGATTAGCTTTAACAAACAACTTGAGCAGGGAATTACCTATCAACAGTTACCCTCCCTAACTGTTGAAGAAGGGGATTTGGCACAAGCTAAAGATTATTATCAGAAAGCACTTCACATTTACACTTTGTTTGATAGCAGTTACCATCAGGCGGGTATTTACCATCAGTTAGGCATTGTGTCCAAAAAAGAGGGAAACTTGGCACAAGCTAAAGATTATTACCAAGAAGCGCTGAAGATTTATATTGAACTTAATGAGCGTCATAACCAAGCAGGCACCTATCATCAGTTAGGGGCGGTAGCTCAAGAGGAGCAGGATTTAGTACAAGCTGAAATTTATTACCAGACCGCATTGAAAATCTTCATAGAGGCTAAGGATGACCGCTATCAGCAAATGGTTTTAAACAGTTTACAACAATTGGAAGAAGAGCAAAAAGACTAACCCTTTATAAACCCAAGCAGATGACCCGTTTATTTTGTAAAGAAGTTGACCCACTGGTGCTGGTATTAAAAGACTGGCTTCGGGCCGAGATTCTGCGCGTTCCCAATGGCGAGGTTAAGCCCTTGTTGGTCATTGAGCGTACGAACAAACAATTACACCCACGCGGCACACTGCGTAGGCTCCTAACACACCCAGATCGGTTTCTGGTGGGTGATGAGGAGGTTAAAAAAGAGTACCTGGCCGATTTGTCGGGAGTGCGGAGTCGGAGCGCGGGGTTGGATGTGGGTGTCAAAATCGCTAATAATTTCCTGAAAGGATTTGGCGTAAACAGCGGCATCGAAAGCATCATGACGGGAGCCACTGCGCTATCGTTTAGCTTCAGCAACGTTTACAAATGCACGTTCGATAATGGCCTGTTGGGAAATGCTCTGAAATACCAAACTATCGATAAAGGGAACCCCGCTACAGCTGGTTTCTTTAAAAACTCCGATTTGCTGGTGGTCGATAGCATCATTACCAGCGACAATTTCAGGATACACGTAGCCGATGAAGACAAGGTCAATTTTTCGGGCAAAGCCGCCGAGATCGAAAAACTGTTCAAGGCCAGTGCCACCCTCAAGGTGGAAGAAATTGCCCAATCTACGATTAGTTTTAAGCGAGAAATTCCGCTGCCCTTTGCCTTCACCTGCCTCAAGTTGGAGCTTGACGAAGCGGGTCGTATTGTGGGTATGCCACCCGCCTGCAAGTTGCCCATGTTCAGTACAGCCCCCGCCGAGTATGAAAAAGAACCCCTTTCAGAAGGCGTAACGTTACTTGATCTGGATTGGTAGCGAACGCCAGCATCGAACGTTGCTAAACTGTGTTGTCAGTCCAGTTTGGCAACGTTCGATGCTGTAGTACGGGTCAGAAAAAAATCTTCTCGTTCTCTCGTTATCCCAAGCCGCCCCTGCCGTACTTTTACAGTATGTCAACAGTAACCATCGCCCCTATTACCGAAAGCCTACCTGCTTTTCTGGATTCTTACGACTTCTCGGCCATCGCCGTCATCGCCGATAATCACACCTTCCGGTTTTGCTATCCGGAATTAAAACCCATGTTGCCGAAGCATACGCTTGTTCGGATTAAGGCGGGTGAGGAGCAAAAACACATTGCTACCTGTGAGTTGATCTGGGATGCGCTGACTCGGGCTAACTTTGATCGACATTCACTAGTGCTGAATCTTGGCGGTGGTGTTATTGGCGATATGGGGGGCTTTTGTGCAGCTACTTACAAGCGTGGTATTGCCTTTGCACAACTGCCAACTACACTACTCGCTCAGGTAGATGCCAGCGTAGGTGGTAAACTGGGTATTGACTTCCGAGGCTACAAAAACCATATAGGCGTATTTCAACAGCCCAACACGGTGCTGATCGACCCTTCTTTTCTGACAACACTACCCGAGCGTGAACTCCGGTCCGGGTTTGCCGAAATCATCAAGCATTGTTTGATTGCCGATGCCGGTATGTGGGATGAAATCCGTCGGCGTGACCTGGATGAACAGGACTGGCCAGCTTTGGTAGCGCATTCCGTAGCCATTAAACAACGGGTGGTGGCCGAAGACCCGACCGAGAAAGGATTACGTAAGATCCTGAATTTTGGTCATACGTTGGGCCACGCCGTCGAAACGTACTTTTTAACCCAGCATCGGAAACGGCTTTTACATGGCGAAGCGATTGCGGTAGGCATGGTAGCTGAAGCATTTATTGCCTTTCAGAAAAAAATGATTGATCAGGAGCTACTGAACGCAACCGAAGAGTACATATTTTCCGTATATGGTAATGTGCGACTAGTAGACGACGACATTGAACCCATTCTGGCATTAACCTTACAAGACAAAAAGAATCGTGGCCGGGAGGTGCGGATGTCCCTGCTCGATGGGCCGGGTAGCTGTGCCTTTGATGTACTCGTTACACCTTCCGAAATGCGCCGGGGACTGGAGTTTTACCGGGGGCTCAATAAGAATTAAAAATTTGCCATACGCTATTGTTTGCCAAACAATTACGGTTATATTTGGGTTCAACCCCAAAGATTGATCTCACTACTAACGCATCCTGGTATATCATTAAAAACTTTTACAAACTGGAGTATGAAAAAGTGCATTGGTATTTTGTTTGTGCTATCCGCGGTTGTTATGGCAGGCTGTTCGTCGAGCAGGCTATTTGTCGAGCATGATTATAGCTACGAAGGCCATTTTAAAAACTACGAATCTTTCAATTTTCTGGAGTGTGAATTCGTCGATTCGACGCTTCTTTGCTCCGATATTCAGGATGCAATTCGGCACCAAATGGAAGCCCGGGGGTATCGGGTTAGTAACCGCAGTCCGAATCTGCTAATCTCTTATAATATCTTCCGGTCTGACCTTCGTTTTCGGGGGTATCAGCAACCCGTTATCAAAGACTGGGTGGTACGGGAAGATGACGATGCTACCTACAAACGTATCGATTATAACCTCGATGAAGGCACGCTGATGATCTCTCTCATCGATGCAGAGTCGTATCAGGTGATCTGGAAAGGGTATGCGTCAAAAATGATGCGTAATCAGAACTTTAAGAACAACTACTTTAAAGGGATTGTCAGGTCTATTTTTGACCAGTACCCTTTGATGGCTACAGCGAAATAGCCAGGTAATGTAAAATGAATAATGGGTAATGTATAACGGCCTAGACGGTCATTATACATTACCCATTATTCATTTTACATTACCTGGTCAATTCCTTAAAAATCGTTTCCAGTGAATTTTCCTGTTGGCGCAGTCCCACCAGCGTTAAATTCTGATCGGCGGCAAGGCGGAAGATAGTGGCTCGTAAGTCTGTGTTTGGCTTGGCTGTAATTCGGTACTGACCGCGTTCTATAGGTTCGACGTGCTCCACACCGGGTATAGCCGTGAGCACATCAGGGTTGGCTAATTCACCTTCAAATTCGGCAATAACCACTACGTTTTCTCCCGAAGACGTACTTCTCAACTGACTTAGTGGCCCATCAGCAACAATCTGTCCCCGATTGATAATGACAACGCGGTCGCAGATGGCTTCAACTTCCTGCATAATGTGCGTGGAGAACAAGACCGTTTTGTCGCGCCCGGCATTTCGAATGACTTGCCTGATTTCAGCTAACTGATTGGGGTCCAGGCCGGTTGTTGGTTCGTCGAGAATCAATACTGGCGGGTTATGCAACAGTGCCTGAGCCAAGCCAACCCGTTGCCGATATCCTTTGGACAATTGCCCGATTCGTTTTTGCTGCTCACGTCCCAGACCTACCAATTCAATTATATCTGTAATACGCCGACTCAGGTCAGACCCACGCAGGCCGTGTAGCGAACCCGCAAAGCGCAGGTATTCTTTCACGTATAAGTCCAGATAAAGCGGATTGTGCTCCGGCAAATAACCAACGCTCCGGCGAACATCCATGGAATGGGTTCTGACATCAAAGCCATTCACTTCTACGGTGCCTTCGGTAGGAGTGAGGTAGCCCGTAGCAATTTTCATGGTTGTCGATTTTCCTGCACCGTTGGGGCCAAGAAATCCAACAATTTCGCCCGGTTTTACCTGGAGTGAAATCTGATTGACAGCTCGTTGCTGATTATATACTTTCGTAAGATTCTGAACCCGAATGGACATAGTTTACAGGTAATACTGAACAATGAACGACAGCCGATGGCTAATTGGCATAAGGCGAATGTAAACCTAAGAGATTAAAAACCGGAAAGAATTTCTATTTTAGCTGTTTAACATCAATAGACACTGTTTTTCTTCCGCCAACTTATGTCCCTTTTACGCAAAAAGACCGTAACTCAAATTTTAAGTGACGCTGCCGAGGGTGAATCCAGCAAGCTGGTCAAGACGCTGGGTGTTCGTGACCTCACCTCGTTTGGCATTGCCGCTATCATTGGTGCCGGTATTTTCAGTACGATTGGTCTGGCGAGTTATAACGGTGGTCCAGCTGTGTCCTTATTGTTTGTGTTTACGGCCATTGCCTGCGTGTTCACGGCACTAAGTTACGCACAGTTTGCGAGCACGGTTCCTGTGAGTGGCAGTGCCTATACGTACGCGTATGTGGCCTTTGGGGAGATATTTGCGTGGGTCATTGGTTGGGCGCTTATTCTCGAATATGCCGTTAGTAATATGGTCGTTGCTATTTCGTGGTCGGAGTATTTCACGTCTATGCTCAGTGGCTTTGGCATCACGTTTCCCAAATATTTTGCTACTGATTACGGTTCAGCGTCTCGCGCTTTTGATCTGGTTCAACAGACGAAGCAAGCCGGAACGAGCCTGACTACGTTACCCGAAAACACACGCGTACTAGCCGATGCGTTTGCCAATGCTCCCATGCTTGGCGATCTCAAACTAATTGCCAACCTGCCCGCAGGTGCCATTACGGTACTGATTACGGCCTTGGTCTATATCGGTATAAAAGAATCACGTACGGCGAGTAATATTCTGGTTGTGTTAAAGTTAGCCGTAATAGGCCTGGTGATTGGCGTAGGTGCTTTTTATGTCAAACCTGCCAACTGGTCGCCGTTTGCGCCAAATGGGGTATCGGGCGTGTTGAGCGGAGTGGCTTCTGTCTTTTTTGCCTTCATTGGGTTCGATTCTATCTCAACTACGGCCGAAGAATGTAAAAACCCCCAGCGCGATTTGCCGCGCGCCATGCTCTACTGTCTGGGAATTTGCACAGTTCTGTATGTTCTGATCACACTCGTGCTAACGGGAATGGTTAATTATAAAGAGCTGGGCGTGAGTGATCCGCTGGCCTATGTGTTTCAGAAAGTAAACCTTGATTTTGTGGCTGGTGTGATTTCTGTCAGTGCGGTAGTTGCCATTACAAGTGCGTTGCTGGTTTACCAACTTGGGCAGCCGCGTATCTGGATGACCATGAGCCGGGATGGGTTGCTCTGGAAGCGATTTTCGAGAATTCATCCTACCTATAAAACGCCTTCATTTGCTACAATAGTTACGGGTTTTCTGGTGGCCGTTCCCTCATTGTTTATGGACTTGAAATTCTTCGTAGATCTGACCAGCGTAGGGACATTTTTTGCATTTATTCTCGTCTGTGCCGGAATTTTGTATTTAGATGCCCAGGGATTGACGGCACAATCGAAGTTCAAGGTGCCTTACATCAATGGAAAATACATTATTGGGGCTGTTCTATTAGCTGTAGTGGCTTATGCGCTGACGGGTGCTAACCTAATCCAAACGCTTGAGGATAAGCCGCTGTTAATTGTATTCTGGGGCGTATGGGTACTATTAGCCGTACAAGGTTTTCGGTATAACTTCTCCCTGTTACCCGTAATCGGCGTACTCACCAACCTCTATCTCATGACGGAATTAGGTGCCAGCAACTGGAAAATTTTTGGTATCTGGCTGGTTATTGGGCTTGTGATTTATTTCTCATACGGGTTCAGGAAAAGTAAATTAGCCGGTAAATAGAACCCTATAGACGCGTTTCTAGTAGCTGGTTCGACAATCAATAGTATGACAACTCCGTTACCAGATTGTTTTGCTGAATTCGGACGGGGTACCCGTTCGGTGCGTATTCGTAGGTTGCACCAGTGGTACGTAGCATGTGTCGGCTTGAGAAAAAAGGAGAGATATAGTGGACTGTACCCGCATATGGGTTTAGTCCCTGATCGTAGTCGTAGGTAAATGTACGGTCAGCGAGATCGGGTGTTCCTGTCGTATTTAGCTCCCGTAGCGAAATGATGTTGCCTTTATTGTCATAGGTGAATTCCTGAGTTGAGCCTAATTTGCGCGAGCTATCGTAACGCAATATCTTCAGTGGCTTGTTTTGGTTATCGTACTCATAGGCAGTTATACTTTGTAATTCCCATTGGCCCGACTGTTTCAAAAATGTATGACTCTCCCGAATACGGCCAAGATTGTCTGTATTGATGTCATCATAACTTATCCAGGTAATAGGTCCACTGCAAGTGGAAAGGCTTGAAAAGGCACAGCCATTCGTAAAGTGTTGCACATACCGTAACTGTCCAGCGGCATCATATCGATATTGATCGGCTGTCGTGATTTGTCCGGATAGATATCGTCTCCCTTCAACTAACTTGCCCTGCTGATTGTATAGCCATTCACCACTTAATTGTCCGGCATGAACCTCACTTTTTAGTCGGCCAGCAACCGAACTGCCATTCTGTATTGGCTGATAATCGGCAGGTAAATCCGCCAGGGATTGCACTGGCGCATTAAAGGGGTCAACTTTATTGCCATCCTGGCAACCTAGCAGAAATATGATCGCTCCAGCAAAAAGGTAGAAAGTGCGCATACGAACCAATAATGAATAGCAGTTTCCTGAGAGATTCTAATACAGGTCAAATGGTTGTAATTTATTGAAGAAAATTGACTGGTGGTACAACCTAATCACTTCCCAAAAAACATGATATGCTGTTGGGGTAGCCGATCGTCGTTTTTTAATAGTTTCAGGCCAGCGGCTTTCATTTCTTTTGTTGCCTGAGCTACACTTAGTTTATGGAGCTCTTTGATCGGTACGGATGGGTCCTCGGCGCGGTATTCGACCAGTACTACCCGTCCGCCTGGTTTTAGTGCTGATGTAATGTGCTCCATCATTTCGCGTGGATACGAAAACTCATGATAGGCATCAATCAGAATGGCTATATCGATACTGCTCGCCATTAATTTAGGATTGGATTCAGTGCCAAGCACGGGCTCTACATTACTGACTTTGTGTTTTGCTTTCCCTTCGGTTAGGTAAGTTATCATTTCCGGTTGTATATCAACCGCCAGTACTTTCCCTTTGGAAAGTTTAGGGGCCATCAGGAATGTGAAATAGCCTGTTCCAGCGCCAATATCGGCCACCACATCGGTGGGTTTTAACTGTAATGCTTTTAATAATAGATCGGTACGTTCTTCCTGTTCCCGTTCGGGCCGTTCAAGCCACGACGCACCAAGGTGCCCCATGACCTGCGCAATTTCTCGGCCCTGATAAATTTTGCCGGTCCCGTCTCGACTAGGTTTCCTGAGGTTATATACCTTTGCTGAAGAGGCTGGAGAGGAGGTAGCTGGTTGTTGAGAAAAGCCAGGACCACCACCCAAAATTAATACGAAACATAAAATCCAGAGCTGTTGCATAGCTACGTTAATTGGGTACAGTCTCTAAACCATCTCAAACCCAAACGGTTGTTCAATTTAACCAATTAGATCACTTTATGAATCTTATCTTACACGTATTACTTGATGCGGCCGTCATTTTCGGCTTGGCTTACCTCATGCCACAGGTTGATGTCAAAAACTTTGGAACAGCCGTTCTAATCGCGCTGCTGCTGGGTTTACTGAACTTCTTTGTTGGCTGGTTGATTCGCTTTCCACTCAATCTGGTCACGTTTTTTCTGCTGACAGGCCTCGTTCGGATCGTGGTGACGGCGCTGTTACTGAAACTGATCGACAATTTTATGGACAGTTTTACCATCGTTGGTTTCTGGCCTGCGCTCGTGATTGCCGTCTCTGTCGCTATAGCAGGTATGCTGATTGACCGTTCGGCCCCAACGCCAGAAATGGTTGAATCCGGACATGTAGTTATGGTACTTTCGTATTTGAGATTAGCTTGATGTGTAGCACCGACCGGAACGGTCGGCGTTACAATTAAAAAGCCGGATCGTAACTGATCCGGCTTTTTAATTGTAAAAACTATTTACTGATTAGTCGCTACGGCGACCACCCAGTAAGAGGCTGGCGTAATAAAGCAAGGTGGCTAATGAACCCAAGGCTGCAACTACATAGGTCATAGCGGCCCACCATAAGGCATCTTTTGCGAAACCGTATTCACGCTGGTTCACGATGCCCCGTGTCTGAATCCAGGCCAGTGCCCTGCGGCTGGCGTCGAATTCTACGGGTAGGGTTACAAAGCTAAACAGCGTTGTCAGCGCAAATAAAGCGACCCCAACAGCCAGTGGAATTGGCGTTGTCCGGAGGAGCAAAACACCAGCCAGCAATATCCACTGCATGTACTGCGACGAAACCGTCAGAACAGGTACCATGGCCGACCGGAATTTTAGGGGTGCATAGGCTAATTTATGCTGAACAGCGTGCCCACATTCGTGAGAAGCAACAGCTGCAGCTGCCACACTCCGGCCATAATAGACATCGGCACTGAGATTCACGGTTTTTTCTTCCGGGTTATAGTGGTCAGTGAGCATACCTTCAACGGAAACAACGCGGACGTCGTAAATGCCATTTTCGTTTAGCATCTTCTGGGCCACTTCTGCACCGCTTAAGCCATTACTAAGGCCAATTTGAGAGTATTCATTGAATTTACTTCGTAATCGCCAGCTCACGAATGCGCTAGCGCCGAAGATGAGAATCATAATTAACCAGATCATCGTCAATTAGTCAGGTTTGTGGTTTCAATTAAACGGCCAATGTATTCGGTCGTTAGTAGTAAAACAACAGTTAGCCCAAAAAAGTATCCCCGCACGTTGACCATTTATCAACCCTGCGAGCCATTTAAACGCCTAATATGCATTCGGCTCTACCCGTTGAAGGAGTAGAGCCGAATGTAAAACTTAAAAAAGAAGACGGTTATTGGGGAGCCCGGGTTAGCACATATTCCTTATGCAGCCATCTGAATCCTTTATAAACTCGGGCAGTGAGCGTCTGCGAATCGAGGAGTTGAAGTTCAATATCAAAATGATTCCCCGTTTTCGGATGAATCAATTCGCCACCCGACCAGCCTTTTCCGTCGAATGATAAATTTTGCATTAATAATTGATTTTTGGCCACGCCAAACTGATGTTTACCGGTGGGACTAACCTCGAATATGCGACCAAAATAACGATCACCAGACTTATATACTTCTACGCTCGAGCCTCTGGCCGGAAACAGCCAACGTCCTAGAATCTGGTCTCCGGTATGATCTGCCGATGACTTGACCGCGATAGGCCATAAGAGGAGTACTACTAGGCTTAAGCCCCCAAAATAACGTTGGCTGCGTAATAAAGTCATTAAGGACGCTGATTTATAAGGTGAAAATCAACTGAAACAGCTCCGGCAATCCAGGCAGTAGCCAACGTTGTTTCGTAACAGAATCTAAAACTAGTAAATAGTTTTCTAAATCCATAAACAAAGTAGATTAATCTGCAAATAATTGACCTGACTACTAAGTAATCAGGTTCAGTGCCTTTGTATAAGGCTAATAGCTTTGCTTGATTCGTTCGATGAGCTTGGTTGTCGAGTAGCCAGGTACAAGCGCAACCGTTTCGACACGGCCCCCCCGAGCCAGCACAAAATCAGCGCCGACAATGGTTGCGACGCTATAATCATTTCCTTTGACAAGAATATCTGGCTGCACGGCTTCGATTAGTTCGAGAGGGGTGGGTTCCCCGAATAAGACAACGGCATCGATGAATTCGAGAGCTGCCATAAGCCGCGCCCGGGCGTATTCGTTCACAACAGGACGTAGTGGACCTTTGATACAACTCACCGACGCATCGGTATTAAGACCCAGAATCAAGCGATCGCCGAGGGCATGCGCTTTTTCGAGGTAGTCGATATGGCCTAGGTGAACGATATCGAAGCAACCGTTGGTGAAAACGATTTGCTGCCCTTCGGCGCGCCATTGGCTGGCCTGACGGATGGCCTCTTCACGGGTGAGGATTTTGGATTCAGTCATAACGTTACGGTTCCAGTTTTACGGCTTTAGGATCGTCCAGTACATCGGGTAAATTGGTTGTCTTATTGCGCCGGAGCAGCACGAATAGTAAAGCCAGAATTCCCAGAATGATAATCATAATTGTGGAAACACCGTGAATGAATGTGGCCAGAATCTGCCCATCCTGGCTGGTAAGACCATACAGCAACGCGACCTGCCCAACCAGCAAGTGAAACGAACCGATACCGCCCGGCGTAGGAGCTGCCATACCCAATGTGCCAACCATTAGAATCGTTAGTCCAGCCAGTGGGCCGAGGTTTTCCGTAGCGGGCATAGCAAAAAACAAGGTATACGACATCAGGTAATACATTGTCCAGATAAGTAGCGTGTGAAACACAAATGCCCCTGGTCTGTATATTTTTCGAACGCTAAGCAGTCCATCCAGTAGCCCTTTTAGAAAGCCGCTGACCTTTAGATACAATGGATGGCGACCTAATGCTTCACGGTAACGATTGAATAGAAACCAACTCAATAGCGCTAGCCCTAGCAGTACAGCGCCTACCAGTACTAATACCCCTGAGCCACTGGAGCCTTTGGGCATCTTGCCGCCTAAAAAGTCCAGAAAGAATTGACTGATACGATCAAACTCCAGTATAAATGTGGCCGCCAGAAGCAACACCAGCATAAGTAAATCGAAGAGTCGTTCGGCTACTACAGCACCGAAACTGACATTGACGGGTACGCCTGACAGGCGGTAAAGTGTACCACAGCGAACAAATTCACCAGCGCGGGGTAAGGCCATATTAGCCAGATAACCGGTTAGAACGCTAACCGTTGTATCGAGCGAAGTAGGCCGTTGTGGAACAACAGGTTCCAGTAGTATACGCCAGCGTTCGGCCCGACTCCAGTGGGCGATAATTGTAAAAACGGCCGACAGTAGCACCCATCTATAATCGGCGGCTTTGATTTTTTGCCACAAACCGGCAGCATCAAGGTGGCTTTGCTGAAATGTAAACCAAAGTAATCCCCCGGCAATAGATAGGGAAACAAGGTATTTGAGAATATTCTTGATATTCATATAGCGTGTAATGCGGTCGGTTCGGCGTTCCGATGGAAAGCCGCGCTGAGAGTACTAAAAATTGCAGCCTTTGGGCAGCGTTAACTAAAAAACTCCGCTACAAAGTAACGGAGTTTCGTTGATATGGATGTAACAGGAACCAAAAGGCTTTGCGTTATAAGCTAATAGATGGCCATTTCAGGTTCAATGTCGCGTGCCCAGGCGTTAATACCACCGTCGAGGTTATACAGATTGGTCAGTCCGCCCTGTGCATACAGATACTGCGCCACATTGGCTGAGCGGATACCATGATGGCAATAAATAACCACAGGCCGATCGGTTGGAATGCGCTTCCGGTTGTTCGGAATCATACCGACAGGAATCAACACCGCACCCTCAAGGTGGCATAGGTCATATTCTGGCCGTTCGCGAACATCCAGCAGGAAAATATCGTTACCCAGCGCCATTCGTTCTGCTAATTCCTGAACCGACATTTTCTGTGGGCCTGATTCGCTGAGTGTAGGACGCAATCCTGCTGCCGCTAAACCTTGTTTAGCAAGTTCGAGGGCATCAGCCCGACGTTTGTTTTTGATTTTCTGCTGGACCATCGTTAATAGATCAACCATCAGCAGGTGTTCATTTAGCGACTGGCCAATGCCTGTAATGAGCTTGATGACTTCATTGGCCTGATAGGTACCAATAACGCCAGGTAGTACGCCTAATACGCCGGTATCGTTACAATTCGGAATTTCAATTTCATTCGGATATTCAGGGAACAGGCACCGATAGGTTGGGCCGCGTCGGCCGTCGCCGAGATCGGCGTTCAGCACTGCTACCTGACCTTCAAAACGATGAATGGCACCGTACACAAACGGTTTTCCCAACGTGACACATATGTCATTCACTAAATAGCGTACCTTAAAATTGTCGGTGCAGTCAACGACAATATCGTAAGCTTCGATGATGGCGCGGGCGTTGCTAATATCCAGCGACATGGTGTAGGTATCGAAGGTGATATCGGAGTTGAGCCGGTTTAAGTGATTAACAGCGATTTTTGCCTTGGGTTTGCCAATCTCATCGGTTGTATAAAGTACCTGACGTTGCAGATTGCTTAGATCAACAACATCGGGGTCAATAACGCCAATGGTACCAACGCCAGCGGCTGTCAGATAAAGCAATACCGGGCACCCCAGCCCACCCGCGCCCACAACCAGTACACGGGCGTTTTTGAGCCTTAATTGGCCTACAGAGCCAATTTCGGGGAGATTCAGGTGCTTCTGATAGCGTTGCTTTTCGGAAGGTACCAGCGTTGTTGCTTCCATAAACTTAGTTGATTGAGTTGGGTGAGGTTATAGCGCTATAAACAAACAGATTTTTCATCACTAAAATTGCGTTAAACTAAGATCAAACGTAAATATTTAGTAAACGCTCGATATGTACTTTTTTTTAGTACTATTGCCCCGGCAAAATCCAAACGTTTCTCAACTATGAACAATGCGCATGTTACGGTCAGCAAACCCCTGACTGTTGGTCTTTTGGCACTGGCTATGACCTGTACTTACAATTTTACGCTGGCATCTGACAATCCCGGTAACACTCCTGCTACACGATTGCATGAGCTTATGCCGAAAAAAGGGAAATGGGAGACCTTGTTCGATGGCAAAACATTAACGGGTTGGCATACCTATTTAAAAGCGGGACAACCCATTCCAGAAAAATGGACCGTTAATGATGGTGCCATCCACCTGACAGCCGGTGGGGCAGGTGATCTGGTAACGGATAAAGAGTACGGTGATTTTGAGCTGGAACTGGAGTGGAAAATTGCGGAAGGTGGCAATAGCGGTATTATCTATCACGTCCACGAAGATCCTAAATACAAGGCGACTTATCAGACGGGCCCCGAAATGCAGGTTCTTGACAATGAGCAGCATCCCGATGCAAAGCAAGGTCGGGATAATAACCGGACAGCTGGCGCGCTATATGATTTACAAAAGCCGGTTAACCTGGGAGCCGCCAAACCCGCTGGTGAATGGAACAAAGCCCGTTTGGTTATCAAAGACGGTAAAGCGGAGCAATACCTGAATGGCAAGAAGACTGCCGAGTATCCAACCAGCGGACCCGAATGGGATAAAATGGTATCCGAGAGTAAATTTAAGGGGTGGGAAGGCTTTGGTAAATATTCGACTGGGCACATCGCCCTGCAAGATCACGGCAACAAAGTCTGGTATCGTAATATTCGGATTCGTGAGTTATAATTTTGAGTGATAGACTGAGTGAATGATCGAATACGATTGTCGGTTCATTGGTCTATCATTCACTCATTCCATCGTTCTGTTAGTCAAAATTGTATGAAATCATCCTCCCGCCGAACGGCCCTTAAAACGTTAACAGGCAGTGCATTGGCCCTACCTGCTCTGACTAATTCCTTTGCCAGCTCTATGACTCAATCTGAACAAGCTGCCTCACTATTAAAAGGACGCATCAATCACGCGGTTTGCCGGTGGTGTTACAGTAAAATTTCGCTGGATGACCTATGCAAAGCTGCTAAGGACATGGGTATCACAGGCATTGACTTGACCGGTCCAGCCGAGTGGCCTACCCTGAAAAAATATGGCCTGACCTGTTCGATGGCCCAGGGTGCCGGGAAAGGTATTCCTGATGGGTTTAACGACCCGAAGTTTCACGAAGAACTGGTTGCCAGTTACGAGGCTATCTTTCCGAAAATGAAAGAAGCAGGCCTGACGCAAGTTATCTGTTTTTCGGGTAACCGCCGGGGCATGAGCAACGAGCAGGGCATGGAAAATTGTGCGGTTGGCCTAAAACGCCTGATGCCTAGTGCCGAAAAGTACGGTATCACGATGATTATGGAACTGCTCAACAGCAAAGTAGATCATAAAGATTACATGTGCGATCACTCCGCCTGGGGTGTAGAGCTTTGCAAAAAAGTAGGCTCTGATAACTTCAAACTGCTGTATGATATCTATCACATGCAGATCATGGAGGGCGACATTATCCGTACGATCCGTGCCGATAATAAATACTTTGGACACTACCATACAGGCGGCAATCCGGGGCGGAATGAAATCGACGAAACCCAGGAACTCTATTACCCAGCCATTATGAAAGCCATTGTCGACACGGGTTTCAAAGGCTTTGTCGCCCAGGAGTTCATTCCCAAACGTGATCCACTAACAAGCCTGAAAGAAGCGGTGGTTTTGTGTGATGTTTAAAAAAAGGGAGTAGGGGGAGGAAGGAGGAGAGGGAGTAAAGGGATTAATACTGCATTTCCTTTACTCCCTCTCCTCTTTCCTCCCTTTACTCCTTTTATAGTTTGTAATTCCTGTATTCTCCAATCCGCCAGCCGATTAGCTTTTCGATGAATGTTAGAAACCGGACTCTTGGCGAGTAGCGTTTCTGGCTGGTATCGAAGGTGAATGGCCAGTTGAGCCGATCAACGCGGGCTTGCATAACGGCAGGGTGCGTACCCGTGAAGTGGGCCAGTGAGTCGATGTGGCTGTACTCAAATGTGTCGACACCGGCATTGGCCTGGGCAATGGTTTCGCTGCTGTTCCAGAAATGATTGGCGTTCCGAAGCCGTTTTTTCTGCGTTTCGGGAGGCTTTACCCAGCCGTAATGGTAAATGTAGGCATCTATCAATTTGACCTTCAACTTCCGATTATCCTTTTTCCGAAATCCCTGCGCATCTTTGTAAGAAACCACATTCCCTGTATTGCGAATCACCCGAATTTCTCGCCGATACCACCGCCGGGAGTCGCCGATGTAGCTGTATGAACCGTAAAAATGCAGGTACTTGAACAGTAAACCGTCAACGTTTTTGTCGGTTAAATACTGCTGCATGGCTTCCTTCACAACCGGAATATATTGCTCATGCAATACTTCATCTCCCTGAATATAAAACGCCCAGTCGGCGTCTGGTGAAATTGCCGCCAGAGCTTTGTCGGTTTCTAGGGCTAAGACTCGTCCACCCGCTTTGGCGTTATCATCCCAGGTCGAACGTATAATTCGAATTTTTTCAGACGGAATGGCCTTAATTAACCCCAGCGTGTCGTCGTCCGAATCGCCAACGGCAATCACAAACTCATCGCAGAGTGGCAATACCGATGTAATAGCCTCTACAATGGGGTAATCGAACTGAATGGCATTTCGGATAAAGCTGAATCCGGCTACTTTCATGGAAACGGGTCGAGTTGACTACGAGCCGGTAAAGATAAGGTAGATTTCGTCCTTAAAATCGTATGATCTTGCGGCTAACGGGTTTCCCATCCGCATCCAATTGGAGGTAATATACGCCCGACGCGCTAGGTAACGAACGGGCTGGTAGTAGTTCCTGATGGTCGCCTGCTGATTGGTTTGGCCAGGCGAGTGCATGCACTGCTCGTCCGGTGGCATCAGTTATGGTTAGGCGAACATTGGCTCGCTGCTGTAATTGATATTGTACCATGATGTCACCTCCCGATGACGGATTTGGGCTAATAGTGAGTTTAAACGGATCGGTTGGTTCGGTGGCCAGGATTTCGGAGCCGAAGGGTATAATGGCGGTGTCCATCCACTCCAGACGATTTTTAACCCACGTTTTCAAATAGTCGACCTCCTGCTGGTAGGTTTGCCCTACGTAGCCATTTGGCCAGACGTACACACCGATAACCGGCCAGCGCTGGAAATTTCGGGTGCGGGCTTCGGTGAGCACGTTTGCTACTGAATCGACGTAAGCTTGAATTCGCTCCGTTTTCAGAACTGTCTTGCGAAGCGCCTGGTATTTGATACGCACATTATTGGCAAATCGACGGTCGGTGAGGAGACGATCCCACCAGAAGGGTATCTGATACCCATCGTCCGAGCAGACGCGGTTGAAATTATAGGCCCAGTCCTGATACGAATTGCCGTTGCAATAGTTCGCATTGCCGTAGGTTAGGTTATAATCCCAGATGGGACCCATTACTAACTTGCCTCCCTTTGAATCCTTGTCTTTGTAGAAAAACGAGCTAAGTCGGTAGCCATCCACATTTTTACAAACTTCAGTCAGCAACAAGTAGTCTACAAAAGAATCGTCGTTAATGTATTTTCGATAACCAGCCGTGGAATCCTGGTACTGAGGCCCGGCAAGTGTATTCTCAAAATCTGTTACGAATTTTTTAGCATACTGGAATTGCTCCTCGGCGAGGTCTTCTATCTTGGGTCGGTCAATCTGAATCGGAATTGTTTTTCCACTGCTTTTGTAGGGCGAATTCCAGGTACGTGAAGCAGAGCCTTCTGTTTTATCGATTTTGAAAATATAGCCACCCGTCAATGCATCGCCCGATACATCGGTTTTCTTGATATTGGAAACGTCAACGCGGTTTTTGTCACGCTTTATTTTCTCGAACAGAATGTAAATGCCGTTGTAGCTACCGTTCAGGATTACCTCACAGTAGCGATAACGAGGAGTGTAGTACTTAGTGAGTTGCCGATTCAGATCGTAGGTGAGCGTTTCCCGAATCAGCGTTTTGTCGTTATAGGTGGCATTGAGAACCCAATCTGATTCGGAGGGCATGCCCAGGATGGACGCGTTTATTGAGTTCAGCCCCGATGTATCACGCAATTCAATCCCGTATGGCTTTTTAGGAAACAACTGTTGCGACGTAGCTCCCCGCGTTTCAATACCAATCTTACTGATGAATGCCGGTTTGTCGGTCACGTTATTGCGTTTACCAAGGCCATTATCAATAATCTGAAGACTGGCTACAATCTTTGGTTCGTCCAGAATAGTTTGCCCGTTCGTATTAATGATCAAAATAGGCAGGTTGGATGAGGTGAGCGTTTGCGCAGATGCGGGACGGTTGAGTAAACTAACGCTGAGAAGTAAAACCAGACAGTAAAATCGCATAAGAGTGGAGTCGCTTTTGTGTATAAAAATACGGCTATTTTCTTGGACTTTCGACAATAAAAAGACCCCAGCCGAAATCGGCTGGGGTCTTTCTACTCCTCTTTTAATCCTACACAATTTACATACCCTGCGTGCTGAACTGTACTTTATCGACCGCAAACAGTGCTTTTGGGCCGGCACTTGGGTTTACAAATACGAGGTATAGTTTATGTACTCCCTGAACCGGCTGCCGGAAGGGAAGTTTAACCTGGCCCGCTGTTCCTTGTTTTACATCGGCTTCGCCTAGTAACGTGCCCGTAGGGGAGTCAAGTCTTGCTTCGAGTTTACCGCCAGCAACCTGATCATTTGAGGCAAATACGGAAGGTGTAAGCGCCTGAATACCAGTTAAGTCAATGTCGTTAAATTCCAGAAAACTACCCGATTTGGTACCGATAGCCGCTGGGCCCAGCGTTGGAATATCGTACTGGAAAATATCCTGCTTACCATCTGCTGAAATCGCTTTTACCATTGGCGACCGCAATGCCAACGACGTTGAGCCTGTGAGGGGCCCGATAATACCGTTACCCCGATCGGTATAGCTGGCCGTCAGGATGTAGGAACCGTCTTTTTTCTGCTGTGCGGGTACGTAATCGCCTGCAATAGGTTGACGATTTGCCTTTTTCTCATCGGCCAGGGAGAGGATGTAGCGAACCATATCTGTGGCTTCGCTTTCTTTCAACTGTGGGTGAGCGCTCATGGCTTGTTCGCCCCAAACACCGCCACCACCAGAAATAATCTTCCGCGCCAGTTTTCCTTCAACCTGAGCACCTTTGTATTTCCTGGCCACTTCGATGTAAGCGGGTCCAATCGACTTCTGGTCAATGGCATGGCAGGCTTTGCAATCGCTTAACTCCATTAACCGCTTGCCTGTAGACGTGCCCAGATTAGCCTGGTGCCCCTGTGCCAGCATCGTTTTATCGAAGCCTTCCAGGTAGTCAATTGTCATCGTAACATCGTCGGCATTGATTCCTTTTTGAAGGGTTCCGTCTTCTTTATCAACCACTTTTACTGCATACTTCACCGGTTTGTCAGCGAAATAGAAGGTCTTGTTTCCGGCAACGGCGACTTCTACTTTAGGTTCGTCATTACCGACTTTAATCTCCATGGATTTCGTCGCTACGTTTCCGGCAGCATCGGTCACTTTCAGGGTAGCCGGATAGGTTCCGGGTTTGCTAAACGTAACCGTTGGGTTAGCCGTCATTTGCTTTGGCGCACCATTTCCAAATGACCACTCATATTTCAGGGCATCGCCGTCATAATCCATGGATCCTTTCGAATCGAACTTCACCACTAACGGAGCAGCACCAACTGTTTTGTTCGAGCTAGCCACCGCAACCGGCTTACGGTTACCGGCGTTGTAGGTAATGCGCGACAGGCGGGCGTCGGCATTGGCGCCGAACCATTTCTGGCCGTATTCAATCGTATAGAGTGAGCCATCATTGGCAAACTGCATATCGATGATGTGTGAAAACTTTGTGCTGGGCATGAAGTTCTCCATCTTCACGAAATCGCCGTTCTCTTTCATCGTAACCGGATGAATCCAGTCGCGAATCCAGTCGTAAGCAAAGAATTTGCCATCGAAATGACGGGGAAATTTTACCGCAGTTTCCGGATAATCGTCGTAGTAATACACGGGGCCACCCATTGCATTACGACCGCCTTTGCCAACAATTTCGCCAAACTCCGGTGAGTCTGCGTAAGGGTAATAGATGAACGCTTTTTGCGCTGGTGGCAGCTCCGTCAGGCCGGTATTGTGGGGCGAATTGTTGATCGGTTTCATCGGATCGAACAGAGGGCCCGTTGTGCTATCGGCAAAGGTGCGCTGATTATAAGGACGGTTATCAGCCACAAACAACGGCCAGCCAAAATAGCCTGCCTTGCGGGCCTGGTTCATTTCGTCGTGACCACGTGGGCCGTATTTAGTGCTGTTGTTACCGGCATCCGGGCCAACTTCGCCCCAGTACAGGAACCCCGTGCGCTGATCCACCGAAATACGATACGGATTGCGGTTACCCATTACGTAAATCTCGGGCCGGGTTTTTGGCGTTCCTTTGGGGAAAAGGTTTCCTTCGGGAATGGTGTATGTGCCATCAGCTTCGGGATGAATCCGCATAATTTTACCTCGCAAATCATTCGTGTTACTTGAGGTCAACCGGGCATCCCAACCACCGCGACCTGCCCGCTCGTCGATAGGCGCATAGCCATCGGAGTTAAATGGGTTGGTATCGTCACCTGCCGAGAGGTACAAATTGCCTTTCCGATCCCAGGCAATCGAACCGCCTGTATGGCAGCAACCGTCACGCTTTACAGGAATGGTGAGCAGTACTTTTTCGGTATTGAGCAGAACAGTATCCTTCACATCATCATACACAAAGCGCGATAAGTGTTGGGCTGTATCGGCAACGGTTTTTCCGGTTGATGGGGAGTAATAGACGTAGATCCACTTATTCTGCTTGAAGTTTGGGTCGATGTTGAGTCCCATCAGGCCGTATTCAAACTTGCTGAAAACCGGGAAATTAGCGACTACTTTCTTCGATTTCTTCTTGGGGTCATACACCGTCAGCTCACCTTTGCGCTGCGTATACAGTACTTTGCCATTGTCTAATACAACCAATTCCGTTGGTTCATCCATCCCCTGAATCAACACCTGTTGCTCAAAGCGGTTTTCCTCAGGAAAGGGTTGTGTTTTAGCCTGTCCGAATTTCAGACTGGTTGCCATTACGGATTTGATACCGCCCAGAATATGCTGCAAAAAGAGTGGGTCGCTGTATGACTCATCCGTATGGCCACCACCGGTGTAAAACGCCTTCCCACCATCAAAATCGTGATGCCAGATAAAGGGGTGATTGTCGCCGTTTTTGCCTCCTTCGTAGGTTTTCTCATCCAGTTTACCCAAGACTTTCAGGTCAGGCTGGATACTCTTGTAGCTATACCACTCATCCCAGCGCTTCCATACGTCCGGCAGCATTTTAGTTGATGGGTGACTTTTGTCGATGATGTCAATTTCGGCGTTTTGCTGCTTCGGGTGATTTAAGAAATAAGCACCTACCAACTGGTTGTACCAGGGCCAGTCATATTCGGTGTCTGCGGCTGCGTGAATACCGACAAAGCCACCGCCTGCCTGAATATATCGTTCAAAAGCGGCCTGCTGGACATCGTCAAGAATATTGCCCGTAGTGCTCAGGAAGATGACGGCACTGTAGCGTTTGAGGTTTGCCTCATTAATTTTTGTTGCATCTTCGGTAGTATCAACACCGAAACCGTTTTCCTGGCCGAGTTTCATAATGGCCATCTTTCCAACAGGAATAGAGGCATGCCGAAACCCTTTCGTTCTCGAAAAGACCAATACCCGGTTCAGGGCCATAGGGTTGTCTGCCGAAGCCATAGCCGGTTTACTGACCGTTCGTTTGGCCGTCGTTTGCGCCCAGACCGTATTCATCGGTGTAGACACGGCAGTTGCCAGCACGCCCATCAGCAACAATGCCTGGGAGTGAAGCCGTAAGTTTTTCATAGGTTTTGGATTTTTGCCGCTTAACTTATTTGATGATTCAATAGACTTTTATTGGGAAACAAAAGTAACGAAAAAGCGAACGCTACACTGTAGCCGTTCGCTTAAAATAAAGGTTAAATTGACACTAATCTACTTTCCTGAATACCATGATAGATTTACCTCCGCGCAGTAAGGTTAGCTTACCCTCATTTACCTGATACGCAAGCGGTTCTGTAAATTCCTGTAGAAACTTACTTTCAAACTGACCCACTTCGCCCATACAAGCCATTTTGGTTGTAACCAGTGGGCCGAACAATATTTTTTGGGTATCGGCTTTAATGGTTCCGCTCAGCCGGTTGCAGCCTGTTGTACCCGTAACGCGACCTTCGGAAAGGGATATTTCCAGGCGGGGCAGTTCGTTGCGAGGACCACCAGCGGCAATTGGATTTCCCTGAAAACTCGCTAGTACCCATATGTCGTTAAGTAAAGCAAGTTGCTGTAAGGAAGCCCCACAGCCCGTATAGCTCTTGCCTTTGAAATTGACTTCAACCCGGTAATCAAACCGCTGCCCCGATAGTTTATCGACGCAACTTTCTGGCCGAAACAAGGCACTGATTTTTTCTGACCCGCCTACAGAATTGTATCGGAAAGTCCCGTCGGAGTCTGTCTGACGATCGGGAACGGCGGTTATCAGGCTATCTCCAGCCAACGGTTTAAAACGCAAAACGCCTTTAGAGGAATTGATAGTGAGTGACCAGGAGGGATCATTGCCCTGGGCAATGAGTTCATCGCCTGCTTTCAGGTATTGGCTGAAGTCGGAGGGTTGATTGACAGGGGTCAACATTGCTGCCAACTGCGTAGAAGGACGGCGACAGGCTACTGTCAGGAATAATAGGCCAACCAGGAGCGTTCGCATGGCTATTTATATCAGAGTTCTTTTCAATAAGACACCCGTTGCCTGAAAAAGTTTAGTTTCATAAAAGCATACTTTGTCGTGAATACGATCAGAAAAGCTGTTTGGTCACAGACTTTCGACTTGTTGATGGAATAAGTCCTGATTCTCAGTATAAAACGGTTTTATGAACAGTCTGATTCTACCATAAGTTACATTGTCTTATAGACAGAACGTTATGAAAAAAGGATGGATTATTGCACTGGCTCTGTTGTTACTAGGGGCACTGGGAGCGTATATATGGTATAGTCGTTTAAAGCATGAGGCTGCTGCCGAAGGTGGTGCGTACGATAATACGCTGAAACCCAGGTTAGAGATGACCCGCTTTGCGATTACAGATATTAGTGAGGATACCGTCCGAATGAATCTGTATATGCTGATTGATAATCCTTTGCCAGTTGGCTTTAAGTCGCCCAATATGGATTATACATTCTATATCGCTAATACGCCAGTGATGGTTGATGCCTATAAAAAGCCTATTGAGGTGAAAGCTGGTGATAGTACGGTCGTGATGTTGCCAGCCAAGCTACTGCTAAAGAAGCTGACAAAAGTCCTTGAAACACTTGACCGAAAGGATATTGATAGTACCAACTATAAAATGCGGACAAAATTTGCCCTGGATATCCCCATTCTGGGACAAAAAACATTAGAGACAACCGTTGACAAGCGAATGCCGACTTTTTATTTACCAAAGGTTAAAATCGATGATATTGACTTCGGGAAATTGGGGTTAAAACGAACTGATATCGCGGCTAAAGTTAGTATTACGAACAAGAACAAATTCCCATTCAATCTTACAGATGCACATTATACCGTCACAATTGCAGGGAAGACCATTGCGGATGGTTATCAGCCGGAGCCGATCCTGATAAAAGCCCAGTCCACTACACCCGTCGTTTTCCCTGTAACAGCCCGACCCGGTAAAACATTGAGTGTGCTCCCCAAAATGCTGTTCGATAAAAAGGACACTCCTTATGAAGTTAAGTTCCGAAGCAAACTCATCGATCCCAAAAATAACCCAATGATTCAGCACAGCAAGTTCGTCTCGACGATAACAGGTACTCTTGATGATTTTAAGAAGCTGAAGAAGTGAACGAACCCTCAACGCGCTATAACCATCCGTTTTGTCAGTAATCCCTGCGCCGTTTCAACCCGTAATACATAATCGCCGGTTGGTAAACTGCCTACATTTAACAACACGGATGTTGGCGTTGGACGCGAGCTATCTATCGATAAAAACCGCCCCTGCATGTTGGCCACCTGCACCGATTTTACCCCCTGTACCAGCCAGTCTGATTCCAGTACGACTTCTGCCGATGCGGGATTTGGAAAGAGCTTTGCTTCGGTTGCGCCGGGATCAATTGCGGTAACCACCGCTGGTGCGCGGAACACGGTAGCAACTGGAAAGTCTTTAAACAAGGTAGCCGTTTCAGTACTGGCGTCGGTACCAAACCAATCGGTTAGGATGGCTGCGTACACTTGCCGGAAATCGGTCTGCATTTTCAGGTTGTTGTTATCCAGATCGCTCAGGTTTGGGTTTTTCCCCACCATTGGCGATTTAATGGCCGTGCCAAAGACAAACATCGGAGCTGAAGTACCGTGGTCGGTTCCGTAGCTGCCGTTTGAAATTGCCCGTCGACCAAACTCCGAGAAGGTCATGCCTACCACTCGGTCGTCTACTTTCAACTGCGTCAGGTCGTTCTGGAAAGCCGACACGGCGTCGGAGAGCGTTTTGAGCAGGTTGGCATGAGTGCCTGTGGTGGTATCAGTAGCAACTACCTGAGCAGCATGGTTGTCGAAACCGCCTAGTGTTACGTAATAAACTTTGGTTTGCAGGCCACCCGAAATAAGCCGGGCAATGATTTTCAATTGATCGCCGAGGGCATTTGCGGTAGGATAGGTTGCCAGATTTTTCCCTTTGCCAGCCGCCGTTTTAATCTGTCCCGCATAACTCACCGAACTGGCCTGCTGCTGCCGAATGTAGTCAATTTGCTGACCGGCATAACCCGTCAGGTTGGTGGTGGGCGCGTTTGGTTTATCCCCCACTAAGCGGGCGAAGGTTTCAGGATCTTGTAGCACAACTGCCATTGAATCCGTTGGCCCAAGCAGAGAGGTTGCCGTTACATAGCCGATTTGAATAGCTGGCGGATCAGGCATTTGGGCCGTAGGGTACTTATCTGGAAAGTCAGGAAAACGTTGGTCAAGGTACCGGCCTGTCCAGCCTGAAGTGGCTGTTTGGTTAGAGTCGACGGCGGTCATCCAGATATCGCTGGCGCGGAAGTGAGAAAAGTCGGGTGTTGGGTAGGATACCCCCTGCACAATACTCAGCTTGCCTTCGTTGAACAGTTGCTGCATACCCGTCATGGCGGGGTGCAGCCCCGTTCCGGCGTAATTTTTTAGCTTAAGGGCTTTCGCTTCCGGTATGGCAATGTTGCCCCGAAAGTTCGGTGCTGTATACACGCTCATTTGATCGAGCGGAATGACCATGTTCAGTCCGTCATTGCCACCCTGCAACTGGATAATTACCAGCACCCGATCGCTTTGGTCGGCCAGGCTAATCAATGATTGAATAAACGACGATGGACGCGCAAAGGCTTTGGCCCCGTACCCATCAATCAGAACCGGTAGCACCAGCGAGGAAGCCGCATAGTGGAGGAAATTACGACGCTTCATGGAGTTTTAAAGAGCGAAAGAGTGAATGAGCGGAAGAGTGAGGAAAAAGATGCGTCAAACGCTCTTTCACTCTTTCGCTCTTTAGTTTTAAACTACCTGGTACTCGGCCATGCGGAAAATGTATTGCAGGAGCGTAGTTAACTTTAGCTGAACCGCCTGTTTCTTGGCAGCATCGTTCGGGTTCTTCACATAGGCGTTCCACTCGCTGGTCCACTCATAGCGTGGAATGGAGCCGAGTAAAACCGTATCGGTCAGGAAATCTTTCTGCACCTGATCCAGTGGAATGGAAAGCAGTTGCGCTGTCATCTCCGTAACCAACTTCGCAGGGTCAGTCGGGTCCGACATTGTTTTTGCGTACGTCAGTCCGTCAACGACCACTCTGCCATTCAATTTCTGAGCACCATTGGTAAGTACATCCCCAAAATTGCCCCGTAATCCCAGCGTAGTGGAATTAATCCATTGCTGGTAATAGCCCGTTTGGTAGTAGGCCGTCCAGCCAAAAACTGTGGGCGGGTTCAGTAAATCCTGCTGTTCTTCTTTAATTCGGGCATTTATGTAGTTTCCAATTTGGTAGTAGGCAGTTATGTTCTGGGTTGGGTCAGGCGACTGTAGTCCCCAAAAACGTAAAGTTCCCACCACTAAATCGGTAGGCGACTTAAT
Organism: Spirosoma migulaei; assembly: GCF_054776855.1. NCBI lineage: Bacteria > Pseudomonadati > Bacteroidota > Cytophagia > Cytophagales > Cytophagaceae > Spirosoma > Spirosoma migulaei. Next base: position 174,408 of record NZ_BAAHBG010000011.1, read on the forward strand.
GACCGCTCCTCTTAGGGCTTCATCGAAGAAATGCTGGCTTTGGAAAAGGGCCGTCAATACGGGTTTGATTTCGAAGTTAGCTTTGCGAAATAAATCAGCGAGTGGCTGAATGAAATTCGTTTCAACGGCGTCTGGAATATCGGAGTTGATAAACCAGCGATACAGTTTTCGGCAGATGTACCGGGGCGTTTCCACGTTCTTCAGGATCATATCCACCAGATCGGTCAGTTCATCCAGCCCCGCGTTAGCCCCTGAACGGCCTTTAATTACCGTATTCTGATACGTTGACGAGAACGTTTTGTCGGTCGTGTCATGCCGATTCGCTCTAAAAGTATTACCAATAGTGGCGGTAGTCACATCACGATAACCCGTATCGGCCCAACCCGTTAGCACCTTAGCCGCAGCCCGGACATCTGCTTCGGTATACCCACCATTGCGCCCGATGGTAAAGAGTTCCTGTAGCTCACGGGCGTAATTTTCATTGGCTGTACCCACCACATTCTGATTGCCGTTCAGAAACCGAAGCATAGCCGGGTCCTGGGTAATAGCTATCGTAAATGCTTTAAAATTCCCCAGTGCGTATTGCCGAAGCAACGTATTGTACCGATACATATACCGGTAGTCATTCACGGTTGAATCGTTAGTGACGAAATGGTTGGACCAGAACAAGGTCATTTTTTCGATCAGCGATACTGGCTGGTTGAGCATCAGATTGGCCCACCACATTTTTACATACGCTTCAAATGTGCCCTGATTCGTTGTGTCGAATGGCTGATCCGTAAATGTCCTGCTCGTTTTTAGATCGAGTGGAAGGGCAGGAGCAGGCTGATCGGCCAGGAGTTTCGGTACGATCTGAGCCGCAGTTTGCCCAGTAAACGTCTTGATTTGGTCGGAAGTAGGGCCGAACGTAGCCCTTCGGAGCAGGTAAGCTACCTGGTCTGCCGTCAGAGGTTTTGTATACGCATCGAGTAGAGCCACGGCATAAGTAATTTTACGGGTTCAGAGGTTTATTGAAGACTGACAATAAACAGCACAGTAGGGTTTAATCAACATAGCTTAATTAATTGATATTTAATTTGTTTACATACAAAAACGCCCCGTAGCCAGATGACTATGGGGCGTCTTGAAATTAAAAAACTTCTCGAAACGCTTAACGTTTCGAGAGTTGATCGAGCTTACAATTGAGGTTGTTCCAGCACAACGGTTTCATCGACAAGCCCAGATTTGCTATTGCGTAACCAAAACCAAAGGGCTGTGAAGGCAAAAATCAGGATAATCGGAAACGTCATCATGGTAGACAGGGTAGCTTGACCGGCGGCTAACTCCAGGGCTGATCCGCTAAGGCCTTTGGCTGCTGCTGCTGCATGGTCTGAATCGATCCACCGGCCGATGATAGGCTGGAAGATAGACGTTGATAGCATACCTACACCACCAATAATAGACATGCCCAGTGCTCCGCTTAGGGGAACCCGCTGCGCAACAAAGCCAATCATGGTTGGCCAGTTAAAGCATACGCCAAGACCAAATATGACAGCAGCTAAATAAGCGATTGGACCAGTAACCGTACTAAACATATAAATACCGATGGTGGCTAAGACTGCACCGCCAAGTAATACGCCTGTCTGACCAAATTGTGCCACAACCGGCCCGGTGAAAAGCCGCCCAACCGTCATGACACCAAATGTCAACGCTAATACCAGCATGGCATCTGCTCCGCTACTGCTTAACACAACAGCTACCCACTGGTTAGGACCAAATTCGGTGATAGCGGTCAGCGCCATGCAGCAGAACAGGGCAATGTATAAAGGAGTTAGCATAGCCTGGAAGTTTTTCGCTAATGACGTAACGCCTTCCACTTTTGGCTTTGGGAAAGCCTGCCCGAAAAACAGGAATGCATAGACTACGGTAGGAAGCATAAGCACCCAGATCTGAGCCTGCCAGGAGAAACCGCCTTCGGTCATGAATTTGGAGATTAAGCTACCAATAACAATTCCTCCTGGAAACCACATATGGAACCGGCCTAGCATTTTATTCAGCTTGCTGCTGGTATACATATCGGCAATCATTGGGTTACAGGCGGCCTCTGTACAACCATTCCCAAAACCGATGAAGAATGTCGAGAATAACAGGCCTGTGTAGCCACCTGCATAAATAGTCAGTAAAATTCCCAGTGTGTGCGCAACAACGGCAACCTGCATAATGATTTTTGGACCTACTGTATGGTAAACGATACCACCAATGATCATCGAGATAGGAAACCCAAAAAAGAACATGGAATTGATAAAGCCCAACTGCTCGGCAGTCAACCCAAACTCAGTGCCTAGTTGAGGCAGAATACCCGCCCGTATACTGAACGAAAAGGCTGTGGTAATAATGGCAAGACAGCTTGCCAGGAATAGCCGTGAAGGATTAACGGTTTGATTCATTTTCTGAAAGAGAGGGGATTTAGTGAGTTTACTATTTGGATTAAAAAAGCAAAAGGCGGCAAGGGGGATAAACTCCCCGCTGAACCGGCGTTTTTGTGCAAAATTTCCGAAAAATAAGAGAAAACAACTAATTTCCAGCCGTAAAATAAGTGAGTAGGTTCGGCAACGAGCCGCCTTGATGAAATAACCTTCGGATAAAGCAGGGGCAAGCCTTTCCAGGAGTGGCCTGATTTTGTTAAACCGATGATACTACCTATTACTAAAACGTTCATAATCAATTGTAAATTATCCGTTACGGAACTCAACTTAAACACCGATGCACAGAAAATTGCGAATGGGTATGGTTGGCGGAGGCCTTGATGCCTTCATTGGAGCCGTTCACCGTCGGGCCGCTGGTTTCGATGGCGAAATCGAATTAGTGTGTGGCTGCTTTAGCTCATCGCCCGATAAATCGAAGGCTGCCGGTCACGCCCTCTACTTACCCGAAAACCGAGTTTATACCTCGTTTGAGGAAATGATCTTAGCCGAAAAGGCCTTACCGGAAGGCGAGCGTATGGATTTTTTGTCCATCGTAACCCCCAACCACATGCACTTTCCTCCCGCAAAAATGGCGCTTGAAAATGGCTTTCACGTCATGTGCGACAAGCCGATGACGCTGACCCTGGAAGAGGCTAAAGAACTGGCTGGAATTGTGGAGAAATCGGGCCTGGTGTTTGGACTGACCCACAACTACACCGGTTACCCAATGGTGAAAGAAGCCCGCGATATGATTCGTAACGGGAAGCTGGGTAAAATCCGGAAAGTTGTTGTTGAATATCCGCAGGGATGGTTATCGAAGAAAGAAGAAGATACCGATTACAAACAGGCGATCTGGCGTACGGATCCAGCTAAATCAGGAGCCGCTGGCTGTATGGGTGATATTGGTACGCACGCCGAAAACCTGGCCGAGTATGTAACGGGCTTGCAAATCTCTGAGCTCTGTGCTGATCTTACGGCCTTCGTGCCGGGTCGTCAGCTTGACGATGATGGCAATGTGCTATTACATTTTGAAGGTGGTGCCAAAGGAGTTTTGCATGCCAGCCAGATTGCCAATGGCGAAGAAAACGCCCTGAAGATCTACGTTTATGGTGAGTTAGGTGGTCTGGAATGGCATCAGATGGAACCCAACACGCTGAAATACAAGACTCAGGAAGGCCAGCGCATCATCCGCCCCAACGTAGGCACCTTGTCGGCGTCAGCATCCGCTCACTGGCGTATGCCTGCTGGTCACCCCGAAGGGTTCTTCGAAGCCTTCGCCAACCTGTACCGCAACTTTGCCTACGCTGTAAAAGCGCATATGGAAGGCCGTGATCCTGATCCTATTTACGATTTCCCCAAAGCTGCCGATGGTGTTCGTGGGCTCGCGTTCATTGATACCGTCATCGCGTCGAACAAGAGCGACGAGAAGTGGACGAAGTTTGTGGCCTAAGATTTAAACGCAAAGGGCGCAAAGGTACACGCAAAGAACGCTAAGAACTTTTGCTTTTACCGTTGCGCTCTCTGCGTATACCTTTGCGCCCTTTGCCGGTCCGCTGGTGTGGTTTAAAATTTATACTACAAAACCCAAACCAATGCAAAAAATTAATGTTGGTGTCGTTGGCACCGGATTCATCGGCCCTGCGCACATCGAAGCGTTGCGTCGCCTGCCGAATACAAATGTCCTCGCCCTTTGCGAAGTAACAACCGAACTGGCTCGTCAGAAAGCCGATCAACTGGGTATCGAACGCGCCTGCACGTTTGATGAACTGTTGAAGATGGACGACATCAAAGTGGTACATATCTGTACGCCTAACTTCCTGCACTATGCGCAATCAAAAGCGGCTCTGGAAGCCGGTAAGCACGTTGTCTGCGAAAAGCCACTGGCAAAAGATCTGCACGAAGCCGAAGAACTGGTGAAGCTGGCCAAGGAAACCGGATTGGTCAACGCCGTCCATTTTAATCTACGCTATTATCCATTGGTTCGTCAGATGAAAGTGATGCGGGAGCAGGATGATCTGGGCGAAGTCTATTCAATTATTGGCTCGTATTTGCAGGATTGGCTCTTCTACGATACCGACTATAACTGGCGGCTAGAACCCGACAAATCGGGCGATTCGCGTGCCATTGCCGACATCGGTTCGCACTTAATGGACAGCCTGGAATACATCACCGGCCTGAAAACAGTAGCCGTTATGGCTGATTTCAACACAGTTCATAAACTCCGCAAGAAACCCCTAAAACCCGTTGAAACGTATTCGGGGAAGATGCTTCAGCCAGAAGATTACGCAGATGTGCCCATCAATACCGAAGATCATGCGAACGTATTACTTCGCTTCGACAATGGTAACCGGGGGGTCATTACGGTATCGCAGGTATCGGCAGGGCGCAAAAACCAGATGAAACTGGAGATTGCCGGGTCGAAGAAAACCTATGCCTGGAATTCAGAAGCACCGAACGAAATGTGGATCGGTAACCGCGATGGGGCGAACCAATCGTTCATGCGCGACCCATCCTTAGCGCACCCAGAAGCGCGTTCAGTGATTTCATTCCCCGGTGGTCATAACGAAGGCTTCCCCGATACATCGAAACAGCTGTTCAAGGAAGTCTACGCAGCCATTGAAGCCGGAAAGCAGCCGGAGAACCCAACTTACCCAACCTTCGCTGATGGCTATCGCGAGCTGTTGATTTGCGAGAAGATTCTGGAATCGAATCGCAAGCAGGCTTGGGTGGAGATTTAATTTTTAAACACAGAGCGCACAGAGATTCCTCACAGAGAAAGGAGGAAACTTTGTGCGCTCTGTGAAAACCTCTGTATGTTTTGTGTTTAAACTTTTGATAGACGCTTAACCAATTAGAACTTATGAAGACAATGAAAGGCCCCGGCATTTTCCTTGCTCAGTTCCTGGGCGATGCCGAACCCTTTAATTCCCTTGAGTCCATCGCGAAATACATGGCCGATCTTGGCTATAAAGGTGTCCAGATTCCTACCTGGGACCCGCGTTTGATCGACCTCAAAAAAGCTTCCGAGAGCATAACGTACTGCGATGAGCTGAAAGGTAAACTCAAAGACATCGGCGTCGAAATTACCGAACTCGCTACCCACTTACAGGGGCAACTGGTAGCCGTTCACCCAGCTTACGGCCCGATGTTCGATGGGTTCGGTCCTGCAGAATTGGCGGGCAAGCCTAAAGACCAACAGGCCTGGGCCGTCGATCAATTGTTGATGACTGCCAAAGCCAGCAAAAACCTTGGTCTGGTCGCCAGTCCAACATTTTCGGGTGCGTTGCTTTGGCCGTTTATTTACCCCTGGCCGCAGCGTCCTGCCGGTCTGGTCGAAACGGGCTTTAAAGAACTCGCCGACCGCTGGTTGCCGATTCTGAACGCTTACGACGAATCGGGTGTCGATCTGGCTTACGAGTTGCACCCCGGCGAAGACTTACACGATGGGATTACGTTCGAGATGTTCCTGGAGAAAGTGGGTAACCACCCACGCGCGGGCATCAATTACGATCCAAGTCACTTTGTACTGCAACAACTGGATTACCTGCAATTCATCGACTTCTACCACGATCGTATCTACGCCTACCACGTGAAAGATGCCGAGTTTAACCCGACGGGTAAGCAGGGCGTGTATGGTGGTTACCAGGGCTGGGTCGAACGGGCCGGTCGGTTCCGGTCATTGGGCGACGGGCAGGTTGACTTCTCGGGTATCTTCTCTAAACTAGCACAATACGACTACGATCGTTGGGCTGTATTGGAGTGGGAGTGTGCTCTGAAACATCCAGAACAAGGCGCTACCGAAGGTGCCCCCTTCATCGACAGCCACATCATCCGCGTCACCGAACGGGCCTTCGACGACTTCGCCGGAACAGGTGCCGATGATGCGTTTAATAAGAAGGTGTTAGGGTTGTAATAGAACTGTATTTGTGATTTTATTCGTGGTGTCGGGTTCTCAAACCCGACACTTTTTTTAGTACCCTAATAAATTAACCTTTCTAAATTTGAATCTAAAAATGGATAAACTTATTGATTTGAAAAAAACTCAAGATAGTTTAATTAAGCACCTTGAAGGGGTAATAATTAGGGTTGAAAATACTAAAGTGCCGCTTTCTTTTAATGCTTATTCAATAACCACTTCAGAAATTAAAGACGAGAGTAGTGTACGGCAATTGGCTGAGAAGTTCCCAAAATCAGGGATACACATTTATTGGATTGCCGTTGATCAACCGGGCCAATTACTAAAGCAATTTAAGGAAATTACAGGCAAAACTACATACAAGTGTGCAAGGGATAACAAAAGTACTGATAGCGAATTTATATACGTAGGAAGCTGCACAAAAACAAAATTAGGGCATAGGTTTAGACAACACTGTGGTTGGGACAATGATCAAACCTATTCTCTACAATTAAAAAAATGGCTTACCGATGACCAATTGATATTCACGTTTACTTATGCCGAAATCGATGATAGCTTTGTAGCCCAGCAACTTGAAGATCAATTGCATAGAGACCTAAAACCTTTATTTGGAAAATCAGGTGGAAATAACAAAATAGCCACTTCGAGGTAGTTAGTAAAGAACACTAAAAACTTAACAAAACTAATGGCAGGTCAAGGTTCGGGTGGCAACGTGCTGGCTGCTCTTTGTAGTTTCTTCATTCCCTGTTTAGGGCAACTCTTACAGGGCCGATTGCTGATGGCTATTTTACAGTTTGTATTGGCTGGGGCGCTTTGGTTTTTCCTGATGGGGTGGATCATTCACCTCTGGTCCATTATTGATGCTGCCCGGTACGATCCGGCTAAATAATACGTACTTACGATATTTTCTTGTTGGGTGCGAAACTCCTCTGCGCCCTTTTAACCATGCATTCATGCAACCCTTCCCTGTTTCTTCGTCAATTTTATCGACAGCCCACCTTGCCCAATTTTTACAAGACAAGTACAAGCTGAGTCAACAGGCTAGCTGTAAGTTGTTAAAAGCGGGTGTCAATCACTCGTATCTGGTTACCGATGGTTCGGCAAAATCTATTTTTCGACTGTATAGCCTGGATTGGCGTACCGAAGTTGAGATCGGCGAGGAAATTCGATTGTTGACTCTATTGCAGGAAAATGAACTGCCTGTTTCCTTTCCAGTTGCCGATGCCAGTGGGAGATACATTCAGGAACTGAATGCGCCTGAAGGTAAGCGGTTTGGTGTGCTCTTCTCATTTGCCGAAGGAGAAAAACTGCTTACGTTTTCGGAGGAATTACATTATAAACTCGGGCAGATTATGGCCCGTTTTCATCAGCTTACCTTGGGTTTAACACTAGAGCGAGAGACGTATACAGCCCAGATTCTTTTAGTTGATCCCATCGAGAAGCTAAAACCATTTCTTCCAGAAGAAACGCCAGAGTTCCAGTTTATGCTATCGGCACAGCAGTATATGCTGGATGAATTTGCGCGTATCGATCAGTCCAAAATTCGCCGAGGTATCGTGCATTTAGATATCTGGTTCGACAACCTGAACATTGCCAGCGATGGGACAATCACGTTGTTCGACTTCGATTTCTGCGGCAACGGCTTGTTATGTCTTGACATCGCCTACTACATTTTGCAAATTCACAGCACCGAAGCCGAGGTGGGGGAGTTTACCAAAAAGAAAGAAAGCTTTCTACAAGGCTACGAGTCAATCACGAAAATCAGTGATGAGGAAATGCGATTATTGCCGATGCTGGCCGAAAGTATTTACTTCTTTTATGTCGGCGTTCAGTGTGAGCGATTCGACAACTGGTCTAATACATTCCTGAATGATCTGTACCTAAAACGGTTTATCAACCTGCGCCTAAAGCGCTGGTTCAATTTTAATAACTTGGGGAAATAGATAATTTATTAAACACAGAGCCACGGAGAACACAGAGAAATATCATTTAAATAACTCTGTGTTCCCCGTGGCGCAACGTCGCACCGCTCTGTGGTTAATCTTAAAATAAAAGCCATGGGGACGTTTCACGATTCCATTAAGCCTGCTCACAAGAAATTCATTGAAGAGCAGCATATTTTTTTCGTCAGTACCGCTCCACTGAGTGCGGAAGGGCATGTTAATTTATCGCCCAAAGGGCTCGACTGTTTCCGGGTTTTATCAGAATCCAAAGTAGCCTATATGGACCTGATCAGCAGTGGCAACGAAACCTCGGCACATACACTTGAAAACGGGCGGATCACGCTCATGTTCTGCTCATTTGACGGGTCTCCGAACATACTCAGGTTGTATGGGAAAGGGTTTACTGTACTCCCTGGTACCGACTTGTGGAACGAGTACGCTCCTCATTTTACCATTTACCCCAGCACACGCCAACTCATTGTGGCCGAGATCGACTTAGTGCAAACGTCCTGCGGATTCGGCGTGCCCCTGTTCAAGTACGTTGGCGAGCGGGCTATTCATTTCGATTGGGCTGAGAAAAAAGGAGAGGCAGGACTTCAGGCCTATATTCAGGAAAAAAATTTAGTGAGCCTCGATGGCTTACCAACCAGCGTAGGCCTTACCCAATGACCCCAACTTTTTTTGCAACACAAGCCGGCTTTCGAGACTGGCTGACTGAAAACCATGATAAGGCAACGGAGCTACTCGTCGGCTTTTATAAAGTTGGATCGGGAAAACCGAGTATGACCTGGTCGCAATCGGTAGACGAAGCGCTCTGCTTTGGCTGGATCGACGGGGTACGCAGATCCGTCGATCCCGATAGCTATTGTATTCGATTCACACCCAGAAAGTCGAAGAGTATCTGGAGTGCCGTAAATATTGCTAAAATAGATGAACTCTCGAAGCAGGGATTGATGCAACCGGCAGGCCTGGCCGCGTTTGCCAAACGGCAAGAGAGTAAGTCGAAAATTTATGCTTACGAGCAACAACAGGTAAGCCTGTCTGACGAATTTGAAGCCGCGTTCAAGGCAAATGAACTGGCCTGGGCGTATTTTCAGAAACAGGCACCTTCGTATCGCAAGGTAGCGATCAACTGGGTGATGAGTGCCAAACAAGCAGAAACCGTCAGTAAGCGCCTGAATGAATTAATCAGTGATAGTGCACAAGGACAGAAGATCAAGTCACAACGCTATTAGCTTAAAACTAGCGGCTATCGCCTGTAGCGAATTGACGACTGTATTAGCGGAGCAACCTTTCCTGATTAGCAATCGTATTGCCTGAAAAGTTCGTATATTCGATACCCCTTTTTCAGTAACCAATTCCTAAACTCATACGTAGTACGCAAGGCTATGCAAAGAGGACTTCTTTGGAGGTTATTCTGGCTCATGACGTGCCTGCCTGGAGTTGGTATAGGGCAGAATCTTGTTCCGAACGGGAGCTTTGAACAATACCGAAACTGCCCTCATCAGGATAATCTGCTCATAGAAGCCACGCCCTGGTATAATCCCAATAGAGCTACCCCCGATTTTTATAACCGATGTTTTGATTTTGGCCAGCTAATTTTGCCTCCGCATTCGGGTCAGGGAGTAGCGCGTTTGTTCTTTGATCAGGGCTGGGAAGAGTATTTGGGGGTGCGTCTGACCAAACCGCTCAATGCTGGCGAATGTTATTACTTCGAGATGTATATCGCGACGGATACCCCCGCTAAGTACATTACTGAGACAATTGGGGCTTCCTTCACGAAGCAGCCCCTGACGGGTACTACAACAGATATGCTGTCTGTCAATCCACAAATTCTTGACAGGACGCCTAAAGCAAGTGTTTCTCAGTTGCAATGGCAGAAAATATCCGGCTTTGTAAATGCGAAAGGCGGGGAGGAATACCTGACCATAGGGAGCTTTTATAAAACACCTCCCTTTCTGGGTTATTATTACCTGTTTGTTGATGATGTAGCGCTAAAGCCTATCAATCTTGAACTGGGTAATGACACAACTCTGTGCAGCCGCAGAAATACACTGATGCTCGATGCCACAACTCCCGGAGCGTCTGATTATAAGTGGAATGATGGTAGCATTAAGCCCACGCTACAAGTGTCCAAGCCAGGAAAATATTCTGTCACAGTAATTACAAGCTGTAAAACGCTTCGGGATTCCATTAAAGTTGATTATGCACTTGATTTTGACCTGGGAGCCGATACAACACTTTGTAATGGGAAGGAAATTTTACTGACGGTTCCGCCTGCTCCCGCAGCTACCTATCGCTGGCAGGATGGATCAGCACAAACGGCCTACACCGTCAGGCAGCAAGGCCAGTACAGTATTACCGTTACGCAGGCGAGTTGCGTAGCTACCGATACGATTCAGGTAAAGTTCATTCGGCCTCCTCAACTGGAGTTAGGGCCTGATAAAGAGCTTTGTGGTGCCGAGACATTTACCATAAAACCCACGGTTGCCGAGGGGAAGTTTGTCTGGCAAGACCACTTTGCCAATACCGACCGTACAGTGAATACATCCGGGGTGTTCTGGGCCAGTGTTCAGAATGATTGTGCCACCGTAACTGATTCGATTGAGATTGATTATGGAGCCTGCGAATGTCTGCTCTATGCACCAGATAGCTTTACACCCAATGGCGATGGAATGAATGATGTTTTTCTGGCGTATGGCTGTGGAGATCTTATTATTACATCGCTCTCTGTTTTTAATCGGTGGGGCGAGGTTATTTTCAAAACGACTACTCCGCCATTTCAGTGGGACGGCTATTATAAGGGACAGCTTAGCGAAATTGGCGTATATGCCTGGAGTATTCAATACGATTTACATCATGGACGGAAAGTTAAAGCCGACCAAAAACAGGGTTCTATAAGCCTGATTCGCTGATCATAGCTGGAAACTATGACTAACCTGTTTATGAAAAAACCTGATGTCTATTAGACGTAAGTTGACGAAACCAATTACTTTTCAGGCTACAATTTTAACCTTGTTAAGCGCTCCAGCCCAATCGCCAAGTCAAATGAACATCCGTTTCGTAAACTATTTTCCTCGCGTTCTTATAGTCAGTTTTTTATTCGTTGGATTAAGCTACTCCACGTTTGGGCAACTAAATAAACCTCGATTTCGGGTTGTGGCTATTGCCGAAAAGAACGGGGGTGTTCATGCACCTTTTGTGGCCGAAGCAAAAAAATGGTTAGATCAGCTCGCTTTAGAAAACAAGTTTACGATTGATTATATCGACAATACCGAACCGATCAATGATGCTTTTCTGGCGAATTACCAGTTATTTATTCAGCTGAATTACCCCCCTTACATGTGGACGGATATCGCTAAAGAAGCATTTCAGAAATACATCGTAGAAGGCAAAGGAGGTGGGTGGATTGGTTTTCACCACGCGTCCTTACTGGGTGAGTTTGATGGCTACCAGATGTGGCCCTGGTTTTCAGAATTTATGGGTGGCATTCGTTACAAGAACTACATCGCCACTTTTGCGAAAGCAACCGTTCAGGTAGAAGCAAAAAGCCATCCGTGTCTGAAAGGAATACCCGCCACATTTGAAGTGGAGAAAGAAGAATGGTATACTTATAACAAGAGTCCACGCCCGCATGTGAAGGTGCTGACTATTGTTGACGAAGCAACTTATGAGCCAGATTCAAAGATAAAAATGGGGGGCGATCACCCCGTGATCTGGTCAAACGAACACATGAAGGCCCGGAATGTCTACATCTTCATGGGGCATCATCCTGATCTGTTTAAGAATGACGCGTTTGTGAAAATCTTTCGGAATGCTATTTTCTGGGGAGCAGAGAAAGGTAAACAATAAACAGGTAGACTTGAGGCTGAACTAGGGAACGTCCGTTTAGCATTTTGTAAATCAGATAGGTGGGTACCCCTGATTTTGTACGCTTTTTAGGTGCTGTTGCAACGGCTACTGTCATGGGTTGAGGCTTATGTTTGGCTAACAATACTACGCACTTTAAAACAGTTTTACTACGCGTGATAATCCTGCCGAAATCAGCAAAATAACGGCTACAAATCCCAATCCATAATAAAGACCAAAGGCTTCGGATACGAACCCAATAACGGGTGGACCTGCCAGGAAACCGATAAAACTAAACGTAGCAAACGTAGCCAGACCGGCGGCTGGCGGAATACCCGGTACACGCATGGATGCACTATAGAGAATGGGCGCGCCTAACGAACAACCTGCCCCCAGCAAGGCAAACCCGATCAGTGCCGTTGGCGGATAGGGCAGAACTATTGCGAAGACAAGGCCCGATGCAGCCAGTAAACTCCCCAACTGAAGCCAGCGTTTCGCACCAATTCTGGGAATGATGGCATCACCAAAAAAGCGTAAGCTGGTCATCGTTAATGAAAAAGCGCCAAAGCCTAAAGCCGCAATCTGGCTGCTGGCACCAATCGTTTCGTGTAAGTACACGGCGCTCCAGTCCAGTGCTACGCCTTCGCCCATGGCCACGGCCAGCCCAATTAAAATCATTAGGAATAAATCCAGATTGGGCCGAACAAACGAAGAGCCTGCTTTCTCTCCCGATTCGGTTCGGCTACTTGAGGGAATAGCAGTTAGAGATGGCTGAAGGAGAAATGTAGCGAGCAGTACCAGACCAGCCATAATCCCCATATGCACTTGGGGCGATACATGGAGTGCAATCACAGCACCAGCTATACCGGAACCGAGCAAGCCTCCCAAACTCCACATCCCATGACAGGACGACATGATGGCAATACCTTGTGTACGCTCAACATTTGTAGCACAGGTATTCATGGCTACGTTAATGAGGGCGCTGGATAGTCCCAATAAAAATAGGCCAAAAGCCATAACGACCGTATTGGGCGCATTAATAGGAATACAAACGGCCAGCGTTATTCCTACCGCCGACCAAAAACAGGCGCGTGCTTCACCAAGCTTGGCAATTATCCAGCCCGTCATTGGATTCATAATAAGTAATCCAACGGGCATGGCAAAAAGTGTCAGGCCCAACTCAGCATCGGAAAGGTGCAGTTTTTCTTTTACATGCGGAATGTGTGCCACCCAGCTACCAAACAGGATGCTGTCGCAAGCGAATACTAATCCAACAGCCAGCGCCTGTCGATTCTGGAAAAATGCGAGCAGGTGCTGTACAAAGTGATTCAGGTTGAGCCGATTTAAGGAAGCCGTTGTATTCATAATGCAAAAATAGCCGGTCGAGACCGGCTATTTTTGCAATCTATTAGCTGATATTAATGCTGTATTGACTTTTTTAGGTCAGCATCTAATCAATCATAGTTAACGCTGTATTATTTTTAAGATGACCAACCATAGCTTTTCGTAGTTTTTCAACCTTTGGTAACGATACGCTCTGTATGTACGGCTGGTTAGGATGCAGCGCGAAATAATTCTGGTGATAATTTTCGGCCGGATAGAAAACAGTAATCGGCGTCACTTCTGTTACTACGCGATTCGCGTAATGTTTCGATTCATTCGTACGCTTGATCGCTTCCATAATTTCAGCTTTTTCTTCCGGGGTTCGGTAGAATGCAACCGACCGATAATCTCGACCAACATCGGGCCCCTGACGGTTTAGCGTGGTGGGATCGTGACCCGCAAAAAAGGCATCCAGCAATTGAGAATAGCTAATTACTTTCGGATCGTAATAGACCTGCACTGATTCGGCATGGCCGGTTTCGTCAGTTCCAACCTGTTCGTAGGTTGGATTTTTAACGTTACCACCGGCATAACCCGAAATCACTTCCCGGACGCCTTTGAGTTGGTTCATGCCTTCTTCCAAAGCCCAGAAGCAGCCACCGGCAAAAGTAGCAACGGCCTCACCGGGTTTGAGGGCAGGGAGTTTAGCGGGCGTATAGTCTTTTGACTGACCTTGTGCGCAACCTGCCAGCAGGAGCAGACTAAGCGCATATAAATGAATTCGTTTCATGCTATTTTCGGATTGGATACTGTTACTGTATAAACGATGAAAAACCTTCCGCGGTTTCCTTCTGGTGAAATGTGATACATTCGTGATAAAGAAGTTGTGGCAAGACCCTTTTATGAAACTTCAATTCGAAAAAATAGAACCCGAGGCTGGAAGTTCCTTTCGGGTGATTCATAATACAGAGCCGGAAACCTGTCGTGTATACTGGCACTATCATCCAGAGTATGAAATCGTATACATTCCATTTGGTAACGGCCAACGACGGGTAGGCACAAATGTATCCTGTTATGAACTAGGTGAACTGGCATTTATCGGCCCTAATTTACCACACCTCAATTTCAGCTATGGTAAAGAAGGTCAATATGAGGAAATTGTGGTGCAAATGCGCGACGATTTTATGGGAGAATCATTTCTGCAAAAACCAGAATTAGCTGCCGTCAAACGATTGTTTGAGCGAGGGCATACAGGTCTGACATTTGGTGCCGGTACTAAACAGCAGGTAGGGCCGTGGTTGGAGGAATTGCCCGGCCAGCCACCCTTTGAGCGTTTCCTGACATTACTACGGGTATTACATGAACTGGCTGATGCTCCCGATGCGGAACCCCTGCATGCCAATGGTGTTCGGTTCGATCTGAACCCGAAGGAGCAGGACCGTATCAATCGGGTTTGTCAGTATGTGGAACTGCATTATGCCGAACCTATAGATATGAATACCGTAGCTGATCTGGCCAGCCTTACAGTGCCGGCCTTTTGCCGGTATTTCAAACGCATGACTCACCTCACGTTTACAGATTTTGTTAACGAATACCGTGTGAATCAGGCCCGTCGACTGTTATATTCAGCCAGGACAGTGGCGGATGTGGGGTTTTCGGTAGGGTTCAACAACCTATCTCATTTTAACAAGACATTTCGGGCCATCACGGGCCAAACGCCAAGTGCTTATCGGAAAGCGTTGGTAGGGTAATCATAAAAAAACTCCCCACCTAAAGCTAGATGGGGAGTTGGGTTTGTCTTACTTAACTTAATTAAACACCTGGATAACCCGGATTCTGAGTTTTCAGATTGGGGTTATTTAACAATTCCTGCCTAGGAATAGGAAGCAGCAGATGCTTTTCCTGCAAAGGCTGATTATTTGAACTTGGATTTATGTGTCCAACGAAAGCATCGAAACCATTTGTTTTATCGTTGTACACTTTCCGTAGACGAACCATATCGAACCAGGTGATCTGCTCGTAGCACAGTTCGTGCCAGCGCTCCCGCCAAACGGCTTCCCGGAAGGTAGCCTGCGTGAACGTTCCCAGTGCGGGTGTAGTCAATTTTGCACGGTCACGAATACGCTTCATTGCGTCGTATGCGGCCTGCGTTGGTCCACCCACTTCATTTTGCGCTTCGGCATAAATCAACAGCGTTTCGGCGTAACGAATCTGTGGTACGTTCAGGTTGTTCTGCCGAGAACCCGCCACGCCCGACGTACCGTTTGAGGTCCGGTTGAAGTGCTTAAATACGTAAGGCGCTCCTAAAGCAAATGGTGCCCCGTTCCCGTTGGTATAATACGTCGTGTAGAAGTATCCTTCCTGATCCTTAGCCCGTAAATCGCCTGGTTCGTATGAATTGTAAAAACTAGGCACTGGAACTGAGCTACCCGTTCCACCAGGACCATTATAGGTTACTGGTTTAAAGTTTGGGTAGAAATTGTCCATTGGGTTACCAGCAACAGTTGTGTTATACTGGAGTTGGAACAGATGCTCTATACGGTTCTCGGTACTTTCGCTATGGACATCGTAATAGGTCGTAAATAGGTTGATCGTACCGGGATTCGCATTGGCGTAAGTAATCACTTCAAGCGCTTTGTCGGCAGCTAGCTTGTAGTGCGATGCTCCTTTGCTAAGTGGAAAGCCCGCCATCGTCAGATACACTTTAGCCAACTGCGTTTTGACCGCGGCTAAGTTAGCCCGTCCGCTTACGTCCATCCAGGCCAGACCAGCCGCTTCAGCGGCAACCAGGTCGTCGACGATTAGTTTATACACATCTTCTTTAGACGTACGGCCCGGTTGAAAATCGGTGGAAACGGCCGTTTGCGGCTTCGTAATCAGGGGGATATCGCCCCATAATTGAACGGCCGTAAAATAGGCTGAAGCCCGCAGAAACCGTGCCTCACCCAGAATTTTAGTCTTCTGAGCCGCATCCATCGGGGTAATTCCAGGCACTTTTTCAATCACCTGATTCGCATTGGCAATTACCCGATACAGGCCATTCCAGTAGTTAACCACGTGTGCCGTATTGCCATCGTGTACTAACCCATAGAGGTTATTGAGGTCAGAGTTTTGTGCGGTTTCCGTTGTGGAAGTTCCTGTTATGGCTTCCAGCAACTGCCAGTTGCTGGAGAAGATACCTGCCCCGTCGCCCATAAATCGCAGGCTGGCGTAAACCGATGCCAGAGCCGATTCGGCATGGTCAGGAATGGTATAGAAACTCTCAGGAGTCAGGTTTGATGGAGCCTTTTCCTTCAGAAAGTCCGTACAGCCAATAGGGCCGGTAAGGGCAAATCCACAAAGTAAGGCCCGGCTTATATGTTTTACAAGTGTATGTCTCATACGATGAAAATCAGTAAGTTAAATGCGTTTTTGTATTACAGGCCAATCTGAAGACCTACCAGATAGGTAGTTGGTTTTGGATAGTTGTGCCAGATTTGACCCTGCGAGAAGGCGCTACTATCATTCCCCTGGTTAGTAGGCGTTACTTCTGGATCACCAATAATTGGATCATCGACCAACAGGAAGAAGTTCTGCGCCGAGGCATATACACGGAGCCGGTTCAGCTTCAACCTACTTGTGACCGCAGGCGGTATGGTGTAGCCCAGCAGCAGATTTTTACCCCGCAGAAATGAGCCATCCTTAACCCAGTGGCTATCTACGTTGGTAATATAGCCCGCCTGGGTACCCCGAACTTGAGCAATCATGGTATTCTGATTGGTTGGCGTCCAGGCATTCAGTACAGATGTATAGCTGTTCGCCAGCGCCTGCCGGTCTTCACTTGGGTGCAGGTTCATGAGCATTACCTGATTGCCGTACATATACTGCAGTTCAAGCGTAGCGTCGAAATTGCCCAACTTGAAATTGTTGGTCAAAGCACCCCAGCCTTTGGGGCTGCCATTACCAATAATGCTCCGGTCAGCATCAGTAATCGCTTTGTCACCATTTACATCTAAGTACTTGATATCGCCTGGCAGAATGGTAAATCCACCCCGATAGCTGGTAAATTTAGCTGCTTCTTCGCGCTCGGCTTCACTCCATGTACCTAAACGGGTCAGACCCCAGAACGCTCCAACAGACTCGCCAACCCGAATGACATTGGTCTGGTTCGTGAAGTTAGGACCACCCACGCCGAAGATGTCAGATGGTGTTGCCAATGACAGCACTTTGTTGCGGTTCAGGGAGATATTAAACGTTGTGTTCCAGGTAAAATTCCCCTTGTTAACGTTCACGGAATTCACACTAAACTCGAAGCCCTGATTCTGCATCGATCCCACGTTCCGACGAATAGTGGCATAACCGCTGGTGCGTGGAACAGGTGCATCAAGCAGCATGTCGGTCGTTAGACGGTAGTAGTAATCCATTTCTACATTAACCCGTCCTTTGAAGAGGCCAATTTCTAAGCCAACGTCCGTCTGTGCCGTTTTTTCCCAGCGCAGATCGGGGTTAGCTAAGCGGTTGATACCGGTTCCACTAACTCGTGTGTCGTTATAAATAGTCGCGTAGGTGGAGCTAAGCAATGACAGAGACTGGTAAGGTGGAATCTCCGAGTTACCAGTCAGACCATAGCTGGAACGTAATTTCAGGTTCGAGATAACCGCGTTGCCTTTCAGGAAGTCTTCTTCCGAAATACGCCAGGCTAAAGCCGCCGATGGGAAGAAAGCGAACTTGTTGTTTTCCCCGAATTTAGACGAACCATCGGCACGACCTGTTGCTGTAAACAGGTATTTATTTTTGTAGCCGTAGTTAATCCGACCGAAGTAGGAATTAAAGGCAAAACGCGATGCATCTGAACCAACAGATGGGTTGGTAGCACCAGCGCCTAAGTTATTGAAGCCAAAGTAATCGGTAGCGAAGCCGCTAACGGCACCATTCATTCTGAACGCGTTCGTTTCCTGCCATGAGATACCCAATAAGCCAGTAAATGAGTGATCCTGGCCAAATTGCTTATTGTAGGTCAGGTAGTTCTCCAGCGACCAGAACGAAGTCCGGGTGTTTTGAGTCGACGCGTTACCGTTGCCGCCAATGTTTAGCGTACGGGTTTGCGACTGGTTGACTTCCTGTGTTTGGACGTTTGCACCTAAAACGGTCCGCATTTCCAGTCCTTTAGCCAGGCTAATGTTGGTGTATAAGCTTCCCAGGGTCGTCTGGGTATTCTGAATGTACTTACGATCCATCAGGCGGTGAACTGAACTCATTGTTCCCTCTGCGAGTGGATAATCGCGGTTTTCAGCGAAGATACCTGTATCTGGATAGCGTACAGGCAGGAACGGAAAGTCTTCCACAATTTGCCGGGCAACGGCGTCATTAATATCCACCAGATTTTCAGACTGGTTGTTGTAACTCAGCGTACCACCGATTTTGAGCCAGCTTTTTACCTGATCGTCAATAGAGAAGCGGCCAGAATACCGTTTCATGTACGATGTTTTGATAAGCCCCTGATCGTCCCGATAGTTAAGCGAGAGCGAATACTGAGTACGCTCATTACCACCACTGAAACCCAATTGATGGTTTTGGGAAATTGAATTCTGTGATGATTCTTTGAACCAGTCGGTATCGTATAGCGGATTCAGATTGGCATCAAAAACGCCTGGGTGGGCGGCACTGAATGCTTTCCGTCTTACGATAGGGTCGTACTGTGTATATTTACCAGCGGCCCAACCTGCAGGATCGAATTTGGCCATGTTAGCGTAAGCCAGATCTTCAGTAGCTAAATACTGTTTTGCATTTAACACCTGTGGCTTGTTTGGACCAATGGTATTTACACTGAACTGCGTGTCGTAAGTAACGCGGCTTTCACCGGCTTTCCCTTTTTTGGTCGAGACCAGAATAACACCATTCGCGCCCCGTGCTCCATAAATAGCCGTCGAAGAAGCATCTTTCAATACTTCAACATTCACGATATCGTTCGGGTTAATGTAGTCGATTGGGTTACTGAACTGATCGCCGGTACCCTGTGGAAGCATAACACCGTCGACTACATAAAGTGGGTTGTTCGAGGAGTTAATTGAACTAAATCCACGAATCCGGATGGTAGTACGCCCTCCAGGACGACCTGAGTTGTTGTTTACCTGTACGCCCGGTAGTCGACCTGAAAGTTGCTGGTTCAGCGAAGGGGCTGGCCGCTCCAACAGTTCAGCCTCTTTAACGCCAGAAACAGCACCCGTCAAATCCGATTTTTTTGAAGTACCATAACCGATAACGACAATCTCATCCAACACCTTGCTGTCTGCCTTTAGGCTAACGTTGACAGATGCTTGGTTGCCAATGCTCACTTCCTGCGAAACATAGCCAACAAATGAGAATACGAGTGTAGATGTACCATTAGGTACGTCCAGTTTGTATCGACCGTCAGCATCCGTAACGGTACCACGCTGCGTTCCTTTCAGAATAACACTTACACCCGGTAAAGCTTCACTTTTTTCATCAGTAACCCGACCGGTCAGGGTTCGGTCTGCGGTCAGGGCGGGGCTGTTTTCTCGCGGATTGTAGTTCGATGGATTCTTAGCGTAACTAGCGCTAAGACAACAGAATGCCAGCAGAAGTTGCATACTCGATACACTGAGTAACCTGCCGAACATGACTCGGAGAGGTAATTTGTTTTTCATAAAATGATCACTTTGGAGTGAACGTTTAGGTTTGAACGGAAAAAAAATAAGACACCAGTCAGATTATACTGAAAAACTACTCAGCAGTTAATAACTACTCATGTAGATTAGAAAATAATTAAAAGATGGTTAACGGGATATTAAAAAATAATAGAAAGCAGGAGAGTCAGGACGTAAAAGAGCAAAGAGTAGGATAATCTATGAGAATAGTAGGCTTGAAGTAAGATGTATAAAAGTCTAACCTGTTAATATTCTGCCAATTACTTACTGGAATTGGTAAGGTTTGTAAGTATTTTCCGTATGATAACATCTATCGATGCCAACTTATGCCATTGTCAGATGCGATCAAGTTCTCACCCGCCAATACAGGGCACGTCAGGGCCTGTTTACACCTGGGCGACACCTGGGCCGATAGTCGTGCTACCGACAACGGGGTTGGCATTGAACCGGAGGTGCAGCAACTGATCTTTGAAAAATTTTATCAGGCAACTAGTCAAACCGTTCGTAAACCAAAAGGGAGCGGTCTGGGTTTGGCGATCTCGAAAAAATAATTGACTTACATCATAGGCAACTTAACGTTATCAGTACACCCAGATAGGGCGCACAAGTTGTATGCTCGTTGCCCATACAACTAGATTGATTTGTTGAAGGGAAGGGATAGCGCTTTCGTGTTGAATCAGGAATGAGAAAGCACTACCTTCCCCGTTCAGCTACTTATGGAAGTACTAATTGTTGACGACGAGCCGGATAGTCTACTCTCGCATACCGACAAGTGAAAGCGTAGGTCTTGATTTACGGCAAGAGCCGTGCAGCTTCTCGTAC
>NZ_BAAHBG010000011.1:195470-242040 GCF_054776855.1 Spirosoma migulaei
GAAGAATATCGGGTATTCATTGTCCGCGATGGGGCCGAGGCCTTCGGCATCATTCGTCAGGAGCTTCCTGATTTGCTGCTGGATGTGATGATGCCTCGTGTAGGTGGCTATGAAGTGTGCAGTTTGTGAAGCAATCGTCCGAATATTAGCACTGTAAGGTGATTTTCTGAGTGCCAAAAGCAAAGAGGTAGCTATTCAGAAAGGTCTTGATCCTGGAGCCGACCTATAGCTGCCCAAGCTGTTCTCAACCCGTGAGTTAGTCGCTAAAGCTCGGGTAAGATTATGCGCGGCAGGGGTTTTATAAATAGACTCCTCCACTGGTGACAATAGTGGAGGAGTCGTTGTCGTGCCGACCGTCCCGGTCGGTAGGGAACAAGTTGGTGTCACGACCGACCGGGACGGTTGGCACGACAAACCAAATTCGGCTGATTTGCTTATTTTTTGATAGACTGAATCTGCTGCTTCAATTGTAAGGCAAGGGCGTTGCGTCCATCGAGCCGTAAGCTGTTGTTTATATACTTCGTGGCAGCAGCGGTATTCGCAAATTTGAGGTAGCCAGCGGCCAGTTGATTGCTCAGATTGATGTTGGTGCTGTCCTTCATAAACTGATTCTTTACCGCAATTAACTGTTGAACGAACGTCTGTAATTCATTCAGGCTAAATCCGGATGAATTGTGAGCAGCCGCATACTGAAGGTAAGGTAGGGCTTCGTTGGGCCTGTCTAGTTTAAGTAACGTAATAAAAAGCGGTTGGGCCCGCTCAAAACTGTTCTCCAGCCGAAACGCTTTTTTTAGGTACGTAACAGCCTGCTCATTCCTGTTCAGAGCTACACTAAGCTTTGCCGCCTGGTCATAAAGAGCCACGTTGTACGGGTACTCCAGCAATTGGGCTTCTGTTACTTGTAATGCTTTGCTGGAATTCTTCTGCGTCAGGTAATAGCTGACTAACTGATTCATGACATCGGGCCACGCAATTTGTTTGACCACCAATGCCCCTGCCAGTTGCTCTTCGGTTGTTTTGGTCCGTTTCTCTTCGGGGGGCATTGGTATATTAAACGGCCAGCCCTCTTTGAGAATCATCATCTCATAGACACCTTTGAGTGAATCAACCGTCGTTATAGGCATCCGTTGGCGTAATTCATCGAGCGAGATTTCCCGCGTGCGATCATCGGGGAGTAGCCGGCTTTTTCTCAAGGCCTCATAAAACGCATCTGAAAGGAGCGCATAGCCAAATAAAGTAGGGTGAACATGCTCCAGGAGGGTCTCTTGCCCTAAAATACCGTGTGGTGAATTCGCTTCAAACGTGCGTTTTGTGTCTACCAGGGTAATGCCAGGATAGGTAGTCGTGACTTCCTGAATGAGTTGATTCATAGCTTCGGGTGCCCGAAACCGCAGCCTATCCAGCTCTTTGGCTTGTACATACTCCTTTTTTGCGTCGGCAAACTTGCCTGATGCATAAGCCTGATTTGCCCGTTGGTACTGGGCCTGGGCTGAAGTAGGCCCCTGCCCTGAACTACTGATAAATGGCTTCAGGTCTTTTTCATTACTGACCAGATTACTGACAAAAACCGGAATATGCTGCTCACTCAACTGCAAACAAATAGCATTCAGATTCGTCTTGAATTGATCGATGCCAGCCTGATAAGTTTCGGAGCCATAAACGATCTGCTGGTCGGCCGCCATTCGTTTCATCAGGTTTTCGCGCAGGTCAATTTTCTGACCGGAAACCGCCTTCCGAATCCCATTTATCGTGTTGGCAAGTAGTTGTACCAGCCGAAATTTCCGAAGCTTGATCAGCAATTGAATCAACAATGGGTTATGAGCAATGCCACTTGTCGATCCAACACCCAGGGCTCCATAGTACTCATTATGGCCGGTGTAAATCAACACTGCATCAGGGCTATAATCGGGTAGTTGCTTCGCAAAATCGGCGACGGTGTAGGTGTTAACGGCCGTGAGTGCCAGGTTGATGATCTCAAATTCCTTATCCGGGAAGGTGTGCATCAATCGGTATTGCAACCAGCGATGGAAGGAACCGTTGTGCATGTATGGATAGCCAATGGTGGTTGATTCACCCAGCACAAAAATTCGAAACGTACCCTCAGCTTTTTTGGCTGGAAACGGTTCAAAGTTGCCAATCGTGGCATTCTCCGTTTCCGAAAAGTACTTCTCCGACGTGTACTGATTCATGACCAGAAACCCCTTCTGCTGCGGATCTTCCACAAACAGACGCAGATCATGGCCATAGCCAACTAGTCGGAGAAGGCCTTCTACTAAGCCCAGCAGCAAAAAAGGCAACAGTAACGCCATTCCTTTAAACAGCAACAGCCGCTTTTTGCTGATGGGCGCTTGCGGAACAATTGGTGGTGGTGGCGTTACTGTTTTTTTCATGGTCTAATAATTGTGCCGTCCATCTTGCGAACCTGCCAGTTAGACTTAGTCGTAATCGGATACTTGGCCGCTTCTTTTTCGTTGATATCAACGCCCAGCCCGGGTACTTCATTGACCGACATATACCCTTTATTCATGGTTGGGCAACCGCTGAACACTTCTTTGGTTTTGTCCGAAAACTGCACCGCTTCCTGAATGCCGAAGTTCCAGACAGCCAGATCGATATGTGCATGGGCTGCATGACCCACCGGCGAGACATCGCCCGGACCATGCCAGGCGGTGCGGATGTTGAACCATTCGCCCAATCGAGCTACTTTCATGGCTGGCGTGATGCCCCCAATCTGCGAGACGTGAATCCGGATGAAATCGAACCATTGGTTGACCATCGGCTCCTTGAACTCGTTGATGTTGTTGAACAACTCGCCCATGGCAATGGGTACGGAGGTTGCCTGGCGGAGATTGGCGAACCACTTCATGTTCTCGGGCGAGAAAGGGTCTTCGATGAAAAACGGGCGGTATTCTTCTACCCGCTTAATCATGTTGATGGCGTCGATGGGCTGTACCCGCTCGTGAATGTCGTGAAGTAGCTCGATTTCTTCTCCGCACTCTTTCCGAACGATTTCAAACATTTTGGGTACCGATTTCAGGTAGAGCCGCTCGTTCATGTAGTTGTCGGTTTCACCCCCAAAGCCAGCTACTTTAAAGTCGGGTTTATCGGCGGTGGCGCCCACGGCTCCATAGCCGCCCTGCTGAATGCGGATGTATTTGAATCCATCGGCCATTAATTTTTTTACACTGTCGGCAGCGGCTTCGGGGGTGTTTCCGCCCGCGTGGGTGTAACAGGGGATAGCAAATCGTACCTTTCCGCCCAATAATTGATAGACAGGCATTTTTGCCCGCTTGCCTTTAATGTCCCAAAGTGCCTGATCTAGTCCGGAGAGGGCATTGTTAAGCACGGGCCCATTGCGCCAGTAGGAGCTGACATAAGCCGCCTGCCACATGTCTTCGATGTTGTCCACGTCTTTGCCTACACAGAACTCGTTCAGATAGGTGTTGATGGCTACAATTACGGTAGCAGCCCGCTGTGTGAACGTAGCGCAGCCTAACCCATAGAGACCGGGTTCGGTGGTTTCCACTTTCACGACAATCAGGTTGGAACCTTGTGGAGCGGTAGCAATGGCCTTTACACTTTTGATCTTGACGGGAGCCATCCCGACGGCATACTGAGGCTTACTCTGCTGTTCGCGGGCTTCGGCGGTGGAGATGCCGCCAAACAGCCCTAACACACCGGCTGATGAGCCAAAACCAAGCATTTTTAGCGCGTTACGGCGAGTGTGATCGAGTTGCTTTTCGTGGGGTTCACGGTTTGTATTCATGAAATGAGGATTGAAGGGTTTCTGATTTATTTATAGCCCGCAGATTTTTATGAGTAATAAGAACAAGTATGATTTTTGTATTAGGTTGCCAATGGATTAAAATCATACTTAACTCATATAGATCATAAAAATCTGCGGGCTATCTATGTTTGAAGTTTCATGTTTATGCGAACTACTCAATACCAACCTATCCTAAACATGGAACATGAAACCTAAACATAATTTACTGAAGGGTTAAGGTAAGGCAAAGGCAATGTAAGACCCGCCGGGTTTGTGGCCGTTTTTTACGCCCCCAGCTGCAATAACCACGTACTGTTTGCCATTGACCTGATACGTAATAGGAGTAGCAAAACCGCCTGCCGGAAGCTGATATTCCCAGACAACCCTGCCCGTTTTTCGGTCGAAAGCCCGGATCCGTTCGTCGTAGGTGGCGGCAATAAAGACCAGTCCACCGGCTGTTACAATGGGGCCGCCATAGTTTTCGGTGCCCGTAAGTGGTATTCCCTTTTTGGTTAATTCGGGAAACTCACCCAGCGGAACTTTCCAGAGGTATTCGCCCGTGTTCAGGTCAATGGCGTTGAGCGTGCCCCAGGGTGGTTTCACGGCAGGGTAACCATCGGGGTCTACGAAGCGCGTCCAGCCATTATTGATATAGGGCGGGATGTACGGGAATTCCGCTTTCTGTACAACAGCTGTAGGCGCCCCGGCGCTATGCTGATCGCCCGTTTCACTGGCTTTAGTTTCGGTGTTGAGCAGAAAGCGGACAAGTGTACTGCGGTCCTGCTCGGAAATATGCTCGAAGGAGGGCATCCGTCCCCGACCCGTTTTTAGAATAGCCTGAATATCCTGCCCCGTTAGTCGTTTGCCAATATCGACCAGGCTAGGGTAGGCCTGACCGCTCCCTTTCCGGTCGACCCCGTGGCAGGCGGCACAATTAGCCTGATATAACGATTTTCCTTTTGAGGCAATCTCGGCGTTTCGTGCGGCCAGATCCATCATCGTTAAATCCCAGACCATTTCGTTGGAATTCTGGTACAGGATGCCATCGGGGTCGGCCGCATTGCCACCCCATTCTGCGCCACCGCCAATACCGAAAAACAGCGTACCTTCCAGGCTCGGCGGCATAAACTTACTGCCAGACCGCGTTTTCTGGAATCGCTCTTTCACGAAGGCATGCGCTTCGGGAGTACAGTCGGTAATGTCGGCTTCGGTGAATACCTGCCGGGCAAAGGGTGCGGGTTTTAACGGAAAGCGTTGGGTGGGCCAGGGCTGTTCGCCCGGAAGGCCGGAGGTGGGAACTGACCTTTCATCGACAGGGAAGAGGGACGCGCCCGTATCACGATCAAGCACATACACCAGGCCATCTTTGGTGGATTGTTCAACGGCATCGACTAATTTGCCGTTGTGCTTTACCGTAACCAGATTGGGTTGGCAGGGTAGGTCCCGATCCCAGAGGTCGTGATGCACGGTCTGGTAATACCACTTCATCTTGCCCGTTTCGGCATTCAGGGCGAGGATGCAATCAGCATACAGATTTTGCCCGGCCCGACTTCCTCCGTAAAAATCGACTGCTGGCGAACCAGTGCCTAAGTAGACCATGCCTCGTTTTTCGTCAAGCACCATACCCGCCCAGTTGTTGGCTCCTCCTATTTTTTTGTAGGCATCTTTAGGCCAGGTTTCATACCCCGCTTCTCCCGGTTGCGGAATGGTATGGAACGTCCAGCGAATCTGGCCCGTACGGATATCGAAAGCGCGCACATGACCCGGTGCTGCATCGCCATATTCGGAAACCGTGCATCCCATGACCAGCAAATCCTTGTGAATAACGCCCGGACTGGTTACCGTAACGGATAGTTTTTTAAGATCAAACGCTGGGTCATTCAGCATGCCTTCCCGTAAGTCGACCTCCCCGTTTTTGCCGAACTGCGCAACCGGTTCGCCCGTTAGCGCATTAATGGCGAAGAGGGTAGGGCCTGCGGTAAACAGAATCCGTTTGTCGGGTCCATCTGCCCAATAAAGAACTCCCCGGTTTGGGTTAAAGCGGGCTTGTTTGTTGCTGAAGGGGTCAAATGCCCAGAGTTTCTCACCCGTATTAGCTCTCACCGCAAATAACGTAAGCTTCGGTGTGGTGCCATAGAGAACGCCGTTGACCACAATCGGCTGGCACTGAATTTCGGGCTGACGGCCGGTTTTCCCGTCGAGTCCAGCCGCGTCAAACGTCCAGGCTACCTGTAATTGGTTAACGTTGTCGAGATTGATCTGGGTAAGAGGTGAATAACGATTTCCCGCCTTATTGCCCCCATAATGAACCCAGTCGACATTCCCCGGCTGATCGGTATAGGTCTCGTCTTGATTAGGGCTAATGGCCGCGAACAGCAACCCTAATACCCCAATCGATCCGAGATAGATGATGTACTTCATGGAATAAAAAATGTCATGTACGTAGTTCTATTTGATGGAATTTGTCATCCCGAAGAATGAGGGATCTCTAGTTTCCTGACGCTTGAGATCCCTCATTCTTCGGGATGACAAAAAATAATTTAGGGCCTTTTATTGACCACCCTTGACTACTTCGTGTAATAGTCATACTGAATTTTCCAGCTAAACTCCTTTCCCGGTTCGGCTTTGATCTGGATGTAAGGTTCCGGGCACACTGCAATGGGCATTGACCAGTAAGCCAGTTGTACGATGGGCTGATCACACGTGATGCGCACACCAGCGCCGGTTTTTCGGTTTTCGATCCGTATGTCATAGTCTTTAGCCGTGTCGCCGAAACCGGTCAGGTAGCAATGCGTGGTTTCCCCTTTGGCAAGTTCGCGCAGGTAGGTAATCTGATTCGTGCGTGTTTCAAACAGGGTGCCCATGCCTCTGGGTGTGCCTTTGGTCTGCAACGGAAAGGGAAACGTTACGAAAAAATCGGGACCCGTTGTCTGCTTGTCGATCACATAAAAATTATGATCGTAAACTGTTGTTTCAATAGGTTTGCTGCCGGTGTTCGTTAACGAATGCTCGAGTACTAGGGTTGGTTTGCCGGGGACCAGTTTTACCGTTTTGCGATAGCGGTATGAGTAACCCGCAGCGTCGGTCAGCTCGTGGGTAAACTCGATGGCATCTTTACCTTTTTGGGCAACACTCCATTTTCCGGGATTTATGGTCTCGTAAGGCGTAGCAAATCGGTAAGGTGCATCAGCTGCTTTTCGAAGTGAACCCACCCCAATCTTCAGAAAATCCTCCCCCGGTTTAGCCGTTTCATACCCAATCGGTGTAAACTCTTCAACGGGGCCGCTGATGGCGTCGTGTAGTTTTGGATCGTATTTATCGAACCACTGGCCGAAATAGCTATGTCCGTTGTAATCAAGACTGGCAAAAACACCCGACCAGTCAAACCGAGTGCCCTGATAATAGCCCTGCGCCGGATCGGGAAGGTAGAGCTTCGCCTGAATCACCCCATTGGAGATATCTGCCTGAGGAAATGGAGCCAAACGAACAGCGCTGGTCAGGCCGAGCAGAACGCCAAGAATTACGAATGCCTGCTTCATAAGGAGTATAGTCATTAGTGGTCATTTGATTGTCATTAGTGGTCATTGATTGTCTTGGTGGTCATTTGCGGTAAAATTCTGACAGGTGATAAATTCTCAATTAATGACTGTCAATGACTACAAATGACCAGCAATGACCATCAAATGACAATTAACCTTAATAACCCGGATTTTGCTTCATACTAACGTTTGAGGTGATCTCATTGATCGGGATGGGTTGGGCGTAATCCGTTGGTTCCCATTGAATGGCACCCCCACGAACCCGCTGGTAATAGGCGGCTTCTTTATCGCCGATTTTCCATCGACAGACATCGAACCACCAATGGCCTTCGCCAAACAGTTCGGCCCATCGTTCATACTTGAGTGGGTCGTTTTTGAGTACTGCGTCGGGTGCGCTGGTCTGATCGGTCAGGGTTTTATAATCGACTGCTGAAGCCGTATTGACGGCATAGCCATACGCTCGCCGTCGGACTTTATTGACATATTCCAGCGCGGTGGCATTGTCGCCGGTATGGGTCAGGGTTTCGGCATATAGCAGGTAGATGTCCGCCAGCCTGAGCCAGAGAATATTGTCGCCGTTGGCCATGTTTACCTCGCCTTCTGTACCTGCCAGATTAATGTATTTTCGGAAACTCCAGGCTTCCATATCGATTTCCGAAATGTCCAGATAGTGCGAAATGGGCTGCTTAACGCCGAGTACAATCATTGAATCGACGTAGGGTTGCAGGCAGGACACCCACAAGCGAGGGTCCACGGTTTTGTTGGTTCGGGCCGCCACCGATTTCGTGATGTACGACTTGTCGACATTGGCGATGTTGGCTGTGGCGGTTCCCGCCGGGAAATAATGCCCCAGATTAAAGCCAAACCGGGCTATGTTTTTGGCATGTGGAAACACGTTGGACCAGGCCGATGCGGCCTGTCCGCCCGTTGGCCCAACAAAGGTTGGCGCAATCACCATCCCGATACTGGACCCCATTGATCGATCGTCTGTACCCCGGTAGGTCATGTCAATATTCAGATTAAGCTCAATCAATGATTCGGAGTTGAACTCACTTTGGGCGTTGAACATGGTTTTATAAGTGTCGAACGGCACCAGCGACTTGCCGCTGTTGGTGACTACATCCGCCAGGTACGTTTTTGCATTGGCCCAGTCCTGCGTGTACACATACACTTTACCCAGAAACGCTTTGACGCCCCAGCCGCCCACTTTGTATTTATCCGTAGCGCCAGTCCAGGTTTTTCCGTTTAATATCGTTTCGGCGGCTTTCAGATCCGAAATAATGAAATCCCAGCACTGTTTGACTGTAGCCCGTGCCACCTGTGTTTCGGGGAGGCTACTAGATGTTTTGGTGATAATAGGTACGCCCATTTTATCGCCCCCCTGCCCATCCACTAGGAAGCTCTCGCCCCACTGAGAAGTTAGATAGAAGTAATACCAGGCGCGCAGGTAAAGGGTCTGTCCCTTAATCAGATTTGCTGATGCGGCATCGGCAGCATTCGCTTTGGCACTGAAGGTTTCAATACCCGCCAGCAAGGTGTTACAGCGTTGGACACCCCGCCATAAATCCTGCCAGGTCCCTTGCAGGAAACTATCATTGACCTGCGAGTTATTCTGCGCCAGTTGAATCCAGGTGGTGGTTCCCTGCCAGCTTAAATCCGTAGTATGGTCCCAGAGGTAGGTGTTTTTGGCCAGCATGTTATGCCCGTATAAATTCGGGGCATGTTGGGTTGAATAAGCACCTGCCAGGAGTTGTTCCAGGTCAGCGATTGTGCCGGGGTAACTGGCGGTCGAAATAGCGCCGGGATTGTCTACATTCACAAAACTCTCTTTACAGGCCGCCAGACTCAGGAGTACGACAAAAAGGGAAAGTTTGACTACTATTTTCATGATCGAATATCGTTTTGTATTACTGAAGCCAGTAAATGAGGTTAGAAAGTCACATCAATGCCCATGGAGATAAGCGTCGTGCGCGGATAGGAGTAAATTGTATCGATTCCCCGGCCGGTAGAGGCTGCATTTGAGCCGCTGCTGCGTCCTACTACTTCCGGGTCAAGCCCTGAATACTTGGTGAATGTCAGCAGGTTTTGCCCTTGCGCATACACCCGAATGCCCGACATTTTCCACTGTTTCATCAGCGAAGCCGGAAGCGTGTACCCAATCTGAATGGTACGCAGTTTGAGGAAGGCTCCGTTTTCGACGGCGTAATCCGAAATGCGCGTATAGTTGGCATTCGGATCGCGAACGTAGTTGCCCGACGCATCCGTGTACCCTACGCGAGGCAGGTTGGTAAGCCCATTGCCATTGAAGTAAGACGTATTGAAAATGTCGCGGGTGGTGTTGTAGTCACCCACGAAAATCGAGGTGTAGTATTTGTTGGCATTGAACACATCCACACCCGCAATGCCCTGAAACAGTGCCGAAAAATCCAGTCCTTTCCAGGCCATGTTCAGCGTAACCCCATAGGTCATTTTGGGCCAGGGATTGCCAATGAAGGTTTTATCTGCGGAGGTAATCCGACCATCACCATTCAAATCCTGGAATTTCAGGTCGCCCGCTCCGGTGGCAGCTGCCTGATAATAAACGCCCGTGGTGGCGCCACCCGTTGCTGCCGCAGCTTCCTGCGCTTTTTGGTTCAGGGCTTGTACCTCGGCATTGGTCTGGAAAATTCCATCGGTTTTGTAACCATAAAACTGACCCAAAGGCTGTCCTGCCTGGGTGCGAGACACAACACTTTCCAGGTAATCGCCGGCGGGGCCGTCGTTGATCGGGTTGTTGTTGGTGCCATCCAGCTTCTTGACCAGATTTCGGTTAAACGATGCATTGGCGGCAATGCCGTAGGTGAATGCACCTTTTTTGCCCCGATAATCGACCGCCAGCTCAAGCCCTTTATTGCTCATCTGCCCAATATTGGTGAACACGGTGGTACTACCAAAACCAGCCGACATGGCAACCGGAACCTGGTAAATCATGTCGTTTGTCTGGCGGCTGTACCAGTCGGCAGTAATATTCAGGGCGTTATTCAACAGGCCAATATCCAGACCAATATCCGTTTGAAGCACAGACTCCCATTTGATGTCCTGATTCGCCAGTTGAGCGGTCAGGGCATAGCCTTTGAAACGGGAACCATCAGGCAGACCCATGCTGGTTGTGCCACCCGTTCCGCCGTAGGAATTCTGGTATGTATATTGGGGAATGTTGCTGGTGCTTCCCAGCTTTCCGTAACTGGCCCGGAGCTTCAGGTTCGAAACGTAGGTCAGATTATCCCGGATAAAGGCCTCCTCGTTCAGTTTCCAACCGACCGACACCGACGGGAAAACGCCGAATTTATTGGCTGGCCCGAATCGGTCCGAACCATCCCGACGGACGGTGGCCGTTAGCAGGTACTTGTTGGCATAGGTGTAGTTGATCCGCCCAAATTGGGAAAGCAACCGGGTTTGAGGTAACTCGGCACCGGCGGCTACGTAGCTGCTTGGGTTGCTGCTCAGAGCCAGGTTATAAGTAACGTAGGGGAAGCTCTGGGCTTCGGCATGTAGCGTACTCAAATCGGATTTATACGCTTCATAACCCGCCAATACCTTAAACTCATGCTCACCAACGGTTTTGGCGTACGTCAGGACAAAGTTGGCCGTCAGGTTTTGCTGACTGTTGATGTCCCGGCTCAAAAAGGCGTTGCGATTGGCAACGGTACCGTAGTCGTAGGCTTCCGTAAATCGGTAGTTGTGTACGTTATAGATTGACGCCCCAAAGGTGGAACGAAGATTCAGCCCTTTCAGAATTTCCCAATCGGCATACAGGTTGCCTTCCAATGCGTAGGTTTCATTCTGCATATGGTTCTGGTATTCCTGCCCTACGAGATTGGGACCAGTGAAAAAGGTGCCTGTTTTAGCCCAGCCCCCAAACGAATTGGTAGGATCGTAGATAGGAACGACTGGGGCAGAGCGGAAGGGGAACGTACTGGTAACAACGGGATTGGTTCCGGTTTTCCAGGCATAGAGCGTTTCGCCTACTTTCAGTTTCTTATTGATCCTGAAGTCGGCATTCGACCGAATTCCGTACCGCTCAAACCAGTTGTCAATCAGGGTGCCTCCTTCCCGCTGGTAATTGGCCGAAACATAATAATTGGTTTTGGTCGTAGCTCCTGATAACGATAAGGAATAACTCTGATCCGATCCGTTGGTGAACAAGTCCTTTGCCCAGTCATTATCGGGCAATGTGCTGGGGTCGCCCCAGCCACTTGTGTTCACGCCAAAGGCTTTTTTTGCCGTGATGTAATCAGCCGTATTCAGCATTTTATACAGATTACGGGGCTGCCGAACGCCATAATAGGCATTGAAGTTGATCTTCATTTTATCGACACTGGTTCCGCGCTTGGTGGTCACGAGCACAACACCACCAGCAGCCTGAGCACCGTAAATGGCAGCAGCGCTGGCATCTTTCAGAATCTCAATGGACTCGACATCCTGAAGGTTGAAGTTGTTGCCCGCCGACATTCGGATGCCATCGACGATATACAGCGGGGACATGCCACCAATGGAGCCAACCCCCCGGATCACAATATCGGAACTGGCACCTGGCGAGCCATCATTCCGGGTTACCTGAACACCCGCAGCCCGGCCCTGTAAGGCTTCATTCACACTCCGAACGGGCAGGTTCTTCACTTCTTCTGCTTTTACGGAAGAAATAGACCCGGTCAGGTCCGACCGTTTCTGCGTACCATACCCAACTACCACCACCTCGTTGAGGTTTTTGGTGTCGACGGCTAAACTGACATTGACTGCGGTCTGATTACCTACCGTAATTTCCTGGGATAGGTAGCCCACAAAACTGAAGACCAGTACATCATCGCCCGTGAGTAAGGTCATCCGGAACTGGCCATTGGCATCGGTGGTGGTACCCCGGTTGGTGCCTTTCACCACAATACTCACACCGGGGAGTCGGTTTCCACCTTCGTCCGAAACGGTTCCTGACAGATTCCGGTCGGTAGAGTTTAGGTCTGTATTATAAGGTAATTCAATGATTGGTGGTGGGGGTTCCTGATTGAGAATAATCTGCCGACCTTTTACCTGATACGTAAGTTGGTGGGCTCTTAATAGATTATCCAATACAGCCACCAAAGGTTGGTTCGTTGCACTCAGCGATACCCGGTCATTCAACTGAACCAAAGCTGACCGGTAGGCAAAGCGTACGTCGGCCTGGCGTCCCAGTTGATTCAGGACGGTTTTTAACGTCAGGTTATCGGCGCGGAGCGTAATGCGCTGATCCATGACTTTCTGCGCGTCAACCGGTCGGGCGGTTGCCAGACCGGCTACAAGAGCCACCACTAGTAACTGATAGACAGTAAATTTCATAAGGCTGCGCAACAGGCTAAGCGGTTGTCGAAGTTCTTTCATACTTTTACTTGTTTTTTGACTGTTTGGATTTAGAAATGGACAAAAAACCCCCTGCCTCATCCTGGATGAGGGTATCGAACAAGGGTGTGAGTGAAGTCAGTGATGCCGGAATCATCACTGACTTTTTTTATTAAAAGCGGTTTATTGCGGCATAGGCGATTGGTAGAAAAGTGGGCTTAGGAATTAAATAAGTAAATGGATAATGGCCAATGGATAATGGATAATGGTTAATGAATAATGGGCAATGGTGAGTCCAGGAGGTAATTACATTGTTCATTTTACATTATTCATTATTCATTATTCATTATCCATTATCCATTATCCATTATCCACTGTCTTGGCAATGGGTTATTTGCAGCCTTTGCTGCTGATGACGATCTGCCCATCCAGTACCTCATACGAGGCCCCGATAGTCTGGCAGATTATATCCAGCCGCTCCAGCAGATTTTCATTTAAAAAGGTGAGATTGACCAGGCAAGCCGACAGATCATCCTCATTGTAAATTAATTTCACACCATAGGTTCGTTCAATGGTGGCAAAGACTTTTGTAACAGGAGCATCTTCAAACACCTGCTCGCGACTGACGGCTTCGGGCATGAGTGCGGTTGGTTTCTCTACCAGTGCCTTCAGTAGATGTTTCTCCTCCAGATTATACGTCATTTGCTGGTTGGGCGTCAGAATGATTCCCTCTATCCGTCGCAAACCTGACTGCTGCGCTTTTTCAAAATCCTGTCGCGTGTACACCGATACACGCCCGGTTCGCACCGTTACCGTTACCGCCTTTTCTTCTTCAAAAGCCCGAACCAAAAAGCTGGTGCCCAGTACTTTGGTTACGGTTTGGTTCGCATAGATCAGGAACGGTTTCGCTGGATTTTTAGCCACGTCGAAGAACGCTTCCCCGTTCAGGTAAACTGTCCGGCTGGTCTTGGCGAAGTGTTTCGGATAACTTACCCGGCTCTTTGGCCGCAGGGTGATGAGACTTCCATCGCAGAGCAGGACATTGATGGGCTGGTTGCTGGTATTGACTTTTTCCTGAAGTGGCAGGGAGGCCGTTTTCGTTAGGTGAGCATACGATTCGGGGCTTGACGTTGAGGTAGTTGTATACCTGTAGAGCCAGATTGCCAGACCTGCCACCAGAATAATGGACGCAGCCGCAGCCCATCGCCACCAGGATTGTTGCTGAAGGGGAATGACTGGGGTTTCCAGCTCGGCATCCCGATGTTCGGTCGCCAGTTGCATCAGCCGGTTGAGCTCACTGGTAAAGCGGGCATCGGTGGCGTCATCACGGTAGTGCTCATTCAGGGCACGGACAAGCTCCTGGGCCTGTTTGACCACCTCCGCCCGATCTGGATTTTGTACCAGCCACTGCTCCCAAAAAGCAGCCGACTGGGGAGCGCTTCCACTTGCCCACTGGCGAAATGACTCGTCGAACAAAAAGTCTTCGGCGTTGTAAATCCTGTAATTCATAACGAAGCAACTAGCAGAGGAGGACCTTTACTCCTATAGTGCTATTCTTCATTTGGTAATACTCAAAAAAAAGGAAAAATTTTTTCGCCTATAGTGCAATTTCTGTCAACTATCGTTTCGGCAGAACAAAGACCAATAGGTAAAGGAGCAAATCAGACGACCATTGGCTCCGGAGTTCTTTGAACGTTCGGTGCAACAGATTGGCCACACTTTGTCGCTCCATGCCCATAATCTGGGCAATTTCGTGGTTGTCTAAATTCTGGTAGAAGCGCAGATAGAGCACTTCCTGCTGGCGCTTGGTCAGGGTTGCCATTAACTGGCGTAACAGGCGTTCCTGTTCGGAGTGCAGCTCATTATCAATAATTTCTTCCTCGATTGAGCCCGTAAATGGCATGTGCGCCGGTTCTGACTCATCCAGATGAATGGAGGGATGATGCCCCCGAATTTTTAATAATTTGTAGCGAAGGGCTTTTAAGAGGTAGGTTTTTACGAAAACAGCGTCGCCCACCGCTTCCCGACGGTCCCACAATTCCAGAAACAGATCCTGAATCGTGTCCCAAACCAGTTCGGAATCCGTAGTCAAGCGAAGGCCATAGTTATACAGGCTCGGGTAGTGCTTCCGCGCTAGTTCTCCCAGAGCCCGTTCGTCGCCGGCTTTGAAGCGTTGCCACAGCTCCTGAGGAGCTAAATCCCGATAACCAGTTGTCGTATCCAACGGACTAGACGATGAGTTTACGAATGGGTAAAGACCACAAGTATATTTTTATATTGATCGGATAACGTATTTCTTGAAAAAACAGGCTTGATCGTAAACGTTTGCCGGACCGTGGACCGTAGTACGATACGTAACAAAA
This sequence comes from Spirosoma migulaei, assembly GCF_054776855.1. Lineage (NCBI taxonomy): Bacteria > Pseudomonadati > Bacteroidota > Cytophagia > Cytophagales > Cytophagaceae > Spirosoma > Spirosoma migulaei. The sequence continues at coordinate 210,488 of NZ_BAAHBG010000011.1, forward strand.
GTTTAAGCAACATGTTGAAATAGCCTGCTCGTGGAGCATTGCCCCGTTAGACTTTACCGGAAAAGGTCTTTCTACTCAAATCACTACCTGCTCCATGAAAGTTAGCCCGTCTATTGCCCAGGTCGTTGCCCTGATGATTTTTAGTATGACCATCGCCTGTAGTCAATCGGTTGCCAGTTCATCGGATATAAAGCCAGTTAACCTGCGGACGGAATATAAACCACATCCAGTAACTGACGCCCAGAAGCCACGTTTAAGCTGGGAGCTAACCTCTACTGTAAGCGGTCAACGACAAACGGCCTATCAGATCATGGTCGCGTCATCACCGAACTTGCTGGCTTCCGACAAGGCCGATCTGTGGAATTCAGCGAAAGTGCCTGGGAATGCCACCAATCAAATCGACTATGCCGGAAAGCCCCTTTCCTCTCGAACAAGGTGTTATTGGAAAGTCCGGAGTTGGGATAAAAGCGGCCAGCCTGGCCCATGGAGTGCAACCGCAAGCTGGGAAATGGGTCTGCTGAACAAATCTGACTGGCAGGCCGAATGGATAGGTAATGACCTGACTGCCTTGGGGAAAGGGAAAATCTATCACTTGCCACCAGCCCCTTTTTTCAGGAAAGAAGCGAAACTAAAAGGCCCCATTAAACGAGCGAGATTGTACGTGACGGCCTTAGGTTTGTACGAATTTCAGATCAACGGCAAGCGCATTGGAAACGACTACTTTACGCCCGGCTGGACCGATTATACCAAGCGAGTCTATTACCAGATGTATGATGTCACGGCCGACGTAAAAGCGGGCGAAAATGCCTTTGGAGCCATTATTTCGGATGGCTGGTACGCTGGGTATCTGGGTTATGCGTTGCTGGTGGGGAACCCGGTCGTGAAAAATTTCTATGGTACTGTTCCCCTGCTGAAAGCCCAACTGGACATTGAGTATACCAACGGCGAAAAACAAACGATTGCGACCGACCAAAGCTGGAAAACGAATCACGGACCGATCATTGAAGCGGATATCCTGAATGGCGAAACCTATAACGCCAATCTGGAGTTTGACAATTGGAGTAAAGCTGGATTTGACGATTCGAACTGGAAGACGAGCCGCATTTTTCCCGATAAGGCAGACCGTCGGCTTGACGCTTATCCTGGTAATCCAATTCAGGTTTTTCAGGCGTTAAAAGCTAAATCCGTTACGCCAAAATCAGGCGGGAAATACCTTTTTGACCTGGGCCAGAATTTTGCCGGCATCGTACAACTTAAGGTAAAAGGAAATAAAGGCGATACCATTCGACTGCGGTTTGGCGAGGTGTTATTCCCGAATGGAGACATCATGACGGAAAACCTTCGGAAAGCCAGAGCCACCGACACCTACATACTGAAAGGAGCCAAACAGGGTGAAACCTGGACGCCTAAATTCACCTATCACGGGTTTCAGTACGTGGAAGTATCCGGGTTCAGAACAGCCCCCAGCCTGGATGCCATTACGGGTATCGTGTTAACGTCGGCCACCCCCGAAACCGGTGCTTTCGAAACAGATAACAAACTGGTGAATAAACTCTACCAAAATATTGTCTGGACGCAACGGTCCAACTATTTCGATGTGCCTACAGATTGCCCACAGCGGGATGAACGGCTCGGCTGGACAGGCGATGCGCAGGCTTATATTCAATCCGCCACCTTCAACAACGACATCTCAGCCTTTTTTACAAAATGGCTGGTCGACCTGAATGATGCCCAACGCGCTGATAAGTCGTACCCGATTTATGCGCCCGCACCCAACGTTCGGAAAACGGATACGTACTCGCCGGGCTGGTCGGAGGCTGGTATCATTTGTCCTTATACGATTTACAAAACGTATGGAGATACGCGTGTGATTCGGGAGTTCTGGCCAAATATGGTTGCCTATCTGAAGTTTATGGAGGACAAGAGCAAGGGCCAGTACGTCTATAAAGAGGCCAGTTTCGAGGATATTTCACCGAAAGGTGGATTTGGCGACTGGCTCTCTGTTGGTAAAAAAACACCCCCCGATCTATTGGCAACTCTCTATTATGGCTATGTGGCTTCCATGATGGCCGACATGGCCAAGGCGATTGGTAAGCAGGAGGAATCGGCGTATTACGAAGCCATTTTTAGCAAGGTTAAACAGGCCTGTTTAGCGCACTATACCGACGCAACCGGGAAGTTCAAAACGAATAGCGCGGCCTACGGCGATGGAAACGGCTATGTAGATGGGGAAATGGGCTTTGAGGGGCATACTCAAACGGCTTATGCCAATGCCATTTACATGCATATGCTCAAACCTGATCAGTACCAGCAGGCAGGCAACTGGCTGGTTGATCTCATTAAGGCAAACAATAATAAACTCTCAACGGGCTTTCTGGGCGTAAAGCCCTTATTGCCAGCGTTATCAAGTACGGGGCATAGCAATGAAGCCTATACATTACTGCTGAGCACAGAATACCCATCCTGGGGATTTGAAGTGGTTAATGGAGCCAATACAATCTGGGAGCGCTGGAACAGCTATATCAAGGGAAAAGGGTTTGAAAATAATGCCGGTATGAACTCGTTCAACCACTACGCTTTTGGCGCGGTAAATGAATGGTTGTTTGGTAATGCGGCAGGCCTCAAAGTTGGGGAAGCCGGGTACAGAACATTCACGATCAGACCGGAAATAGCCAACATGGGCCTGACTTACGTAAAAGCTACCTATCACTCGATCAACGGGCCTATTGAATCAGCCTGGAAAAAGTCCGGGAAAACGGTTACGCTGACCATTAAAGTACCCGTAAATACCGTTGCCAGTGTGTTCATCCCGACCACAAATCCAGCTACCGTTCTGGTCAACAAGAAAGCAATAAAGATGAGCCCAGGTATTACCGTAAAGGAGTTTAAAGACGGGTATTTACAGCTGGAAGCTGGCTCGGGAGGGTATCAATTCACGGCCCAGCATTAGGCTGACGTCAGTTCGGTCTGCTTATTTTTAGGGGAGATCACCGGGTTGCCCAGCTGTTTTTGACCATCCAGACAAACAGGGGTTGCATCCATTCTTCGGTGGGGAGTTTTAGGATGAAGCCGTGGTCGCCGGTGGGGTATAGGTGCAGCTCGGTGGGTACGTTATGGTGGCGGAGGGCTTCATAAAACGTTAGGCTATTGTCTACATCCACAACTTTGTCATCACCGGTATGGGTGAGGTAGGTGGGCGGGGTTTGATTGGTTACGTGCAGTTCATTGGAGAATCGTTCTATTTGCCCGGCAGTTGGTTTGGCCCCTAGCAGATTCGTTCTTGACCCTTTATGACTCAGGGTCTCGTTCATGGAAATGACGGGATAAATGAGAATCATAAAATCGGGTCGCAAGCTGGTTTTGTTGGTATTGTCGATAAGCGGTTCACCGAATTTCGTTCCGGCGGTAGACGCCAGATGGCCACCCGCCGAGAACCCCATGATCCCTATTTTGTCGGGTTTAAGGCCCCATTCTGTTGCTCGCTCCCGCACTACTTTTATGGCTCGCTGGGCATCCTGGAGCGGGCCAATACTTTTATCGACCATGATCGAGTCACTGGGTAACCGGTATTTTACCACAAAGGCAGCAACCCCATGTTTGACAAAGGTTTCAGCGATTAAAATGCCTTCTCCCTCGTAGCTTTCCCCCGAATAACCCCCACCCGGAAAAATAACCACCCCCGCGCCACTGGCTGTTTCTTTAGGAGGCAAAAAGATAGTCATTGTGGGTTTCGACACTTTTTGGTACCAGGAAACTTTACCGTCTTTTTCCGACGCTATTTCCTTCATCGTATACGACGTAGCGTTCGGGATGGCTCCTGAATACAAGGGGATAATTTGTTGAGCTGTAACCGTACCAGCTACTGTCAGTAGGAAAATAGAAAAACTGAATTTCATGGTACGGCAGAAATGGGAGTGAATTTGCATAGTTGTTTGGTGAAATTATTAACCACAGAGCGGTCCGCCGTTGCGGCACAGAGAACACAGACTGGATCACCAGTGCGGATATGAATAGTTGAGTCTGTTTAAACTTTTCAATTTAACCGCAAAGAACGCAAAGGTAACTCCGCAAAGTGCGCGAAGTAGTTGAGTGAATTTCTTTGAGACCTCTGCGGAGTTGTTTTAGCGTTCTCTGCGGTTAAGCAAAAGCTTAGAGCTATAAGAAAATAAGTTTAAACAGGTTCTTTATTATTAATTTTTCAATCCCTGTGTACTCTGTGCCGCAACGGCGGACCGCTCTGTGGTTAATAATACTTGATTTCTTCACAAAGTAAGCCGTTGACCTTCTTTGAGCAACACCTCTTTCAATTTATCATAAGGGACTTGTTGAACGGAAGTCTTACCGTCAATGGCCAGCACTGCGGCTGTTGCGGCCGATTGGCCCAGAATCATAAACACGGGCTCCATGCGGATGGAACCGTAGGCAATGTGTGAACTCGATACACAAACCGGTACCAGCAGGTTAGTACATTCCGCTGCCTTCGGCAGAATAGAGCCATACGCAATGGAATAAGGCTTGTCGGGATGAACGCCGATGTCGCCCTCATTCTGGACAAAGCCGTCCTTTTTTACGAATCGCTGGGAATTATGAGCATCCAGCGCATAGGAGCCCATGCCCACCGGATTTGGTACATTGGTTTTCCCAAGTGCGTCTGCTTCGGTCATAACAAACTCACCCAGCATCCGGCGGGCTTCGCGGATATAGAGTTGGTGCGGCCAGCCGCCATTGTCTTTGAACTCATCCTTAGGTAATCCCCATTGCTGCATGGCTTCGTGGACATCGACTGGTACGCGTGTGTCGTTCTGCAAAAAATAGAGCAACCCTTTCTGATATAGTTCATGATCCCGAATAATCGCCTTCCGGCGTTCGTAGGTAGCATCGGGGTAATCGTAATTTTTGCCGATGTAATCGGTACTGAACGGGCCGTGGTTGTTGGTGTCAGTTTTACGATTGGGGATGGGATCGTACTTATCGAAGGTTTCGCGCCAGCCCGAGGCATAAACACGTGCCAGCAGTTCATAGCGATTGGGGTCGTAGCCCGCAGGCTTAGCAAATGGAACCCGGTTGTCAGGATGATTGCTCAGACACATACGGAAACAATAGGCCTGAATTTTGTGGTCGCTTGTGCCGTTCGGGCCTGGTTCATCAGCCGATACTTCGGGCAGGAGTCCACTTTTTGCATCGCCCGCCACCTTGTAAGGGCTGATATCTTTTTTGAAAAAGTGGCCGTGCTGAAAAATACCTACCTGCACACCATTATGGGTCTCATTATACACGCTGTTGGCCTCCCGACCCACGTGGTAACGAACACCCGCAGCCGCCATCAGGTCGCCTTCGTAGGTGGCATCGATGAATACACTTCCTTCGTATACCGTACCACTTAGTGTTCGGAACGAACGAATGGCACCGTCCTGTTTCTGAATGCCCGTTGCCGAGCGGTCCAGCCATTCGTCGCGATAAATGGTCAGCTTATTTTCCTTCACAAAGTCCTCGAATACCTGCTCGGCAGCATGGGGTTCAAAAATCCACATGGTTCGGTTGGTGCCGTCAATAGCGGGCGTTCCCTGACCTTTGTTACCATACTCACTTCGTTGCTGCCACGGCCAGGATTTGTCGTTTTGGTAGTGCTGGTAGAGTCGCTGATAAAACTCGCGGGATAGGCCGCCAATAACTTCTTTGTTGCCCGTGTCCGTAAAGCCAAGCCCACCCGCCGACAGTCCGCCCAGGTGTTTATCGGGCGAAACTACAATAACTGATTTACCCATTTTCTTCACCTGGACAGCCGCAATCACAGCCGCCGATGTACCGCCGTAAATGATCACATCGGAGTGCCGCACCTCGGCATTTTGCACCACCGCCTGTGGGAATTTTGCGGGTTTTCGGTAGCCAGGAAGGACAATAAGAAGGCCTGCCAGCCCGATAATTACCGAGCAGTTTCGGCTAAATCGGCTAAGCGATACTGGAAAGAGCTGTGCAGGTGAAAGCATGAGGAGGAGTATTGGGTTTGGTGATAATTTATTAAAAATGAGTTAGTTATTGTGTGGTTCCTTAAAGGGCTACATACGCCATATCTCCAAGATATGGCGTATGTAGCCCTTTAAGGAACCACACTCAATTCCATTGAATGGATTCTAACGTACCCACCAGTAGTAAATTGCTGAGATACCAGCTCGTTTCGGCATAGCGGCTGGGGTCGTCGATTTTGATGTTTCGCTTTTGGAGAATACTTGCTTTGTCGAATGCTTTTCCCGATACGTGGATGGTTACTTCATGGGTTATATCCGGTAGTCCTTCCAGGTAAAAGCTAAATTTTCGGTAATAGTGAGAATACTGGTCGAAGCGTTGAACTTCCTTTTTGTCTCCGTCCAGTGTTACATCCAGAATCCCTACGCCCGGCCCTACCACATCATAAAATCCTAGGGTGGTTCCCTTGAATTTAATGCGCAGGACCGCATCTGGCGACGATGCTTTGTAGAGGGCTGGCATGAATTTAGAAACCGATCGGGCAAGCTCGTTCTCCGCCGGGAGTTTCTGCCAATGCGCTGAGGAAGGCAGTTCAGAGAGGGAAATTAACTGAGCGCCTTCCCAATTATCGGCAACCAGCGGGATTGGTAGCGCATGGGGTTTTGCACCAGAAACTCGTTGCATTTCCTCAAAATGGCCTCGTACCACACTCGCGTAAATGGGGTGGCCTGACCGGGACAAGGGGTGCGTTTTGTCCGTTGTAAACACAATTTTTCCGGGATTTTCGTCTGGCTTCCCGGTAAACACCAGCTTGCCTTCTTTATACAGCCGGGCTACTTCCACGCCCATGTGAATAGAGGGAATTTGGTAGTGCTCGGCTATGGCTTCCATGGCCTGGGCTGATGCCTGAAATTTGCCCGCCAGCAGATCGGGTAATACGTTTTCGGCTACGGTATACACAAAACAGATGTCGGTAGTAGGGTTTGCTTTCCAGATTTTCCGAACGATTCCCTCCATGGACTGCTGAATTTGCGGGGTAGTCCGCCCGAAATCATTGACGGCAAATTCCACGAAGACCAGATCGGGCTTCTGGGCCAGCACGTCGCGTTCCAGTCTGAAGACGCCCAGGTTAGAGCCCGTACCGCCAATCGCTGCGTTGATTTCGGTGAACGGTGTATGGGGGTAGTTGATGCGGAGCCAGTTAAAGGTAAGGCTCCGCCAACCGTCGCCCGCTTCGGTGATGCTGCCTCCAAAGTAGGCTACCTTAACGTCCTGCCCTTCATTAATTCTCTGAAAGAAGTTTGGTAAACCAACCCGCTGGTGAAATTCGGGAATCCCCATCGAGCTGTTTTTTGAAGGATGTGTACTACTCGTTGACAGGGGTTTTTGACAGCCCCAACTGATTACTACTGTGATAATAAATGCTTGTACTAACAGAATGATATTTTTCATTTCGTTGATAATGAGGATACTATGGCTTCGTGGCCGGAATTCTGGATTACACTGGAATCATTCGAAAGCTCAGCCAATGGCATTGGCAGCAGCAGCGGAGCCAATTTCTCCTGAACAGATGCCGAAAGCTTATTGAGGAAAAGGCTTTTTGGGGAAACGTTTACCGTATCAATTGTAGCTGACGTAACAGCCATTCAAATTTGGCGAGGGTATTCACTACACGAACAGTCCCATATACGCTATATTTTAAGTACGCTATATATCGAAAAAGGTATATTTTTTAGGGTTATATTGGATAAATTATAGAATATTAATAAATAAATATGAACGCAGGTGGTAGTTAAGTAAATATACTTAGTTTTAGAGAAGCTTAACCTACTATTAACATTTAGAATGCGCCCATACTTTCTAGCGTTCCTGCTCATTCCACTTATGCAGGCACTAGCTCAGTCCTATCCTTCTCCAGATAGGTATCAAAAGAAGTCTCCTCAATACCCCATCGCTAATCAGTTTGAACATCTATCGATTAAAGACGGCTTATCCAGTAATTCAATAAACTGTATTCTTCAGGATCGGGCTGGCTACATGTGGTTTGGCACCCACGAAGGCCTGACTAAATACGACGGCGCTACCTTTACCGTCTTTCAACCCAATCCCCAACAGCCAGCCCATAGTTTCCAAAATAGTATCATTACGAGCTTGTGCGAGGGCGATTCCAACCAGTTGTGGGCGGTTACGGAAGGGGGAGGCTTGCATGAACTAAACACGAAAACCGGGCTTGTTACGCCACATCCTATTAAAGCGGCAAGGGCCAATCAATGGAATAACCAGATTACCATTTATAAAGATAGCCGGAACCTGCTCTGGATCGGGACGTTTGCAGGGCTGGCCAGCTATGATCCTGCGCGCCATAACTTCAGATTATATCCTTCACCCAAAGCGGAAATGCCGATTAAAACGGCATTTGAAGATCGACAGCATCGGTTTTGGGTAGCCTCCCATCAGGGTCTGTACCTCCTTGATCGGGCAACCGGGCGTTATACGCTGGTACCGGTTCCTGAGCTGGCAGGCCCTCAGCCTTCGTTTCTTTCGTTTTACCTCGATAAAGAAGACGTACTCTGGATTGGTGCGGCCACGGCGGGGTACAGTCTGTTTAAACTGGACCTTCGTCACCAGCCCTGGCACCCGGTTCCCTATAATCCGGGGGGACAGCTTAACCCGTATATCTGGCGAAATACAATCCATCGGGATTCGTCGGGGATTGTGTGGGTGGGTACCACCAATGGCCTTCAGGGAATTGATCCCACTACGGATAAAGTTGTTACGTACCAGACCGATCCAAACCTGTTGAAGGGACTTGGCAGCAGCAACGCGCAGGCTGTATACCACGACCGGGCGGGCATGCTCTGGGTAGGGACCGATAACGGAATTGACCGGCAGGCGGTCAACACAAAACCGTTTCAGACGTATCGGGTAAGGCCAAATGAGCGCATGGCCACAATGCCTGAGAACAGAGCCAACGCGGTATTCAGGGACAAGCGGGGACAGCTCTGGTTTAGCAACTTATCCACTGTTTACCGACTATCGCCTAATCGGCAGCAGCTCGACCGTATCCAGATGGACAAGCTGGGATGGGTTGGAACCCATACAAATCCCGTAACTAGTTTCCTGTCCGACGGGGCGGATGGCATCTGGTTCGGTACTAACGACGGGCTATATCACCTCAATCAGACATCTGGTCAGTACACCCGGTATCCATCCGACATTCCGGCCCAATTTATTGATCTTCAGTATCTTGATGGTAAGCCAGCAGACAATCTCTGGATCGGGGGGGATGGCGGTGTGGCCTCGTTCAACACGCGCACGCATCAGTACACCTATTATAAATACAAGCCCGGTGATACGGGCGGCATTCCCGATAAGGCAATTTATGGGCTTATGGTAAGCCAGTTCGGAGAGGTGTGGATATTGGTTAACCGGTTGGGTATCTGTCGGCTGAATCCGAAAACGGGTCAGCTTATTCGCTATATGGCGGGGGGTAAAGGCAAACTGACCACCAACGACGTGCTGTCCATTCACGAAGACAAGGAAGGTACCATCTGGATTGGTACCCATCTGGGCGGTTTGCACTGGTTTAACTGGCGGACGGGTATCTTTTCGGTAATCTCTCGCGAAGAGGGCATACCGGGAACCAGCATTGTCGGTATTACCAGTGATGGGACGGGCAAACTCTGGCTGAGTACCAATGAGGGACTTTGTCAGGTTGACCCCATAACCCGAGCCATTCATAGTTATGAGGTTTCGGATGGATTGCCCAGTAATGACTTCAAGCATAACGCCGTCTTTCGGCAAGCCAACCAACTGATTTTTGGGACCGAGAACGGCATCGTTCAATTCAATCCCAATCAAATTCTGACGGATACCCGCCCGTTCCCGGTTTATATCACCGACCTGACCGTCATGGATAAGCCCCGAGTCATCACTGACAACATAATTCGCCTGAAACACGACGAGACCATGCTGTCGATTGGGTTTTCGGCTCTGGCCTATGAGCAGCCCGGTCAAAACCAGTATGCCTACCAACTCGTTGGGGTCAATCCGAACTGGGTTCAGACTGGAAACCGGCGCGTAGCTACCTATACCAGTCTGGCGCCAGGCACCTACACTTTTCGGGTAAAAGCCGCTAATAGCAGTGGATTCTGGACCAAAAATGAAGCGTCGGTTCAGGTGATCGTTATGCCTCCCTGGTGGGCTACCTGGTGGGCGTATGGGCTGTATGTGTTGTTGGCCGGAGGGGCTATTTGGGGCTACATCCGGTTTTATACCAATCGACTCCGGCAACGACAGGAGCTTGAGCTCAATCGGAGGGAGGCTGAGCAACTCAAAGCTGTCGATGAACTGAAGACTCGTTTCTTTTCCAATATTACCCATGAGTTTCGGACGCCTTTATCCCTGATTCTATCGCCGGTGGAAAAACTGCTTCAGGAAAATCGGTTTGATAGACCGATGCTGACGCTGGTTCACCGTAATGCCGAGCAACTGCTGCGGCTCATCAACCAGCTTTTAGACTTGTCTAAGCTGGAAGGGAACTACATGGCTGTTTCGCTTATGCAGGGGAACGTATTGGAGTTTATTGACCCGATTGTTGGCGTATTCCAGCGGATGGCGGAGCAAAAAGGGGTAACCCTCACGTGTGAGGTGGCTGGTTTACCGGCTCAGGAGTACGTATTCGATGCCGATAAGTGGGAAAAAATTCTGACCAATCTGTTGTCGAATGCGCTCAAGTTCACCGACGCCGGTGGCCAGGTAACGCTTACGGGTACGCCCGTTTGGACAGGCAGTGAGATGAATGCGCTGGCTATCCGGCTGGTCGATTCGGGGATCGGGATTGCGCCAGAGCAGCTTCCCCATATTTTCGACCGATTTTATCAGGCCGATACCTCCAGTACCCGCGCTTATGAAGGTACAGGTATTGGGCTGGCGCTGGTTCACGAGCTCGTTGGCTTACTGGGTGGCTCCATTACCGTAGAGAGTCAGTTGACAGTGGGAACTACGTTTCACCTGCTACTTCCTGTGCAGCCTGTATCGGCAGCAACGGGCGAGATCCCTAAAATTAGATTGGTAACTCCTAAACTTGAGACCCTCGATCAACGAACGTCACTGCCCCCCCGCCTTAGTAATTCGCTTGCTGTGAAGGGGACTTCGCTTCCGAGTATTCTGATCGTAGAAGATAATGACGAGTTGCGGGAATTCCTGATGGGGGAGCTGGCATCGTTGTACCATGTGCTCCAGGCAGTAGATGGAGAAGCTGGCTGGGCGCTCGTTCAAACCGAACTACCCGATATGGTGCTGACCGATGTGATGATGCCCCGACGGGATGGGATTGAACTCACCCGCCTGATCAAGAGCCATGCCGATACCGACCATATTGCGGTCGTGATGTTAACGGCTAAAACGGCCCCCCAGAGCCGGATTGACGGGCTACAGCAGGGAGCCGACGATTACCTGTCCAAGCCCTTTAGTCTGGACGAACTGCATCTACGCCTGCGTAATCTGGTTTCCCGTCAGCAGAAACTGGGTGAGCACTATCGGCAGCAGTTTGCTTTGCCTGTCAGTAGCCCCGTGTCCAATGTAAAAGCCCAGGAAGTGATAGCCGATCCGTTTCTGTTGCGGATTTATGCCCTGTTGGAACAGCATCTGGACGATCCCTCGATCAGTGTCGACTGGCTGGCCGACCAACTGGCCATGAACCGAAAGACGCTGTACCGAAAAGTGCAGCAACTCATCCAATTATCCCCCGCCGATCTAATTCGTCAGTATCGACTTCGGAAAGCGACCGAATTGCTGGGATTGGGGAACAATGTAGCCGAAACCGCCGATTTGGTCGGCTTCAATTCACCTTCTCATTTCACCATTGTGTTTAAAGAGTTCTACCAGCAAACGCCTTCCGAATTCATTGCCAGCCGCGTGAAAAACGCCTGATTTCTGCATTTTCCCCCTTTCTGCGCCTAAAATGCCCCGAATCCGACGACATCTGCCCCCAATCTGAACGTGTATGGGTGGGAAAGGGGGCACCTTTAACCGATCAAACGACTCGACCCACAAAAGTCAGGCCGTTACTCCTCATTTGACTGCCACCCCATGCCCCGACTTGTACTGATTTGCCTGTTATGCGGACTAACGATTGGTGACGCTCTGGCGCAATCTGTTGTTGTACGAGACAGCCTGCTGAGAAAACTCAGCAGGCTACCTGTTACGGCCAACGATACCACGCGGGTAAACGTACTCAGTGCATTAGCCTTTCAGTATTATCTCAACAAACCAGATACTACTTACCTGTTAGCTCAACAAGCCTACGAACTTGCCAGCAGACTTAACTACCCAAAAGGCCAAGCACGATCACTTACTGGTATTGCGTTAGCATTCGACCAGTGGGGCGATTATACTAAATCGTTAAAAGCGTATAACCAGGCTAAAGAACTTTATAGTCGATTGAAAAATACCTATAGGGTAGTCGTTAGCTTAAATAACATCGCTGACACCTACATGCTACAGGGTGAATGGCGAAAAGGCTTGGCGTTAATGCAGGAATGTTATGCCTTGTATAAGACCATAGCGCAACCCGAACGCGGGACTTTGAAACCTACTATGCTTGCAAACATTGGAGAGTGTTTTTATCAATTGAAGCAATTGGATTCCGCAAGTGTCTATCTAAATCAGGCGTTGCCCTTGGCTAAAATTGACAATACGGCATCGTTTGTTCATATCCTTTTTCTATTAGGCGATGTGGCCTTGGCTAAAAACAAGCCTGACCAAGCCTTTTCCCTCTACAAACAAAGCATTGCGATCTGTATTGAACAGGATAACTATACACACTTGAATGAGGTTTATTATCGACTGGCAACGTTTTATCAGAAAACTGCTCAAAAAGACTCTGTCCTTCACTATGCCAAACTGTCCTTGCTATATGGCCAAAAAAGTGCATCTCCCAAAGCCGTTCTGAAAAGCAGCCAATTACTAACCAAACTTTACAAAGGCAAAAACGACGCAGAAACCCTGCGGTACTATGAGATTGCGGTGGCCGCCAAAGACAGTCTCTATAGTCAGGACAGAATGAAGCAGTTACTGTCGCTGACGTTTGACGAAAAACAACAGGCCCAGGAAATCGAAGCCGCCAAAGCCGAATACCGCAGCACCGTCCGCAGCTACATCTTCATCGGGCTGTTAGCCGTTCTGGGAGCCATAGCACTAGTGCTGTACCGCAATAACCGGCAGAAACAACGGGCCAATGCCCTGCTCCAACGCCAGCGCGATGAAATCCACGAGCAGCGTACCAAAGCCGAAAACGCCCTGGCTGAACTTCGCGCCACTCAAACTCAACTCATCCAGAAAGAGAAAATGGCCTCGTTGGGTGAGCTAACTGCCGGTATCGCCCACGAGATTCAGAACCCCTTGAACTTCGTCAACAACTTCTCCGAAGTGAGTGCCGAGCTGGTCACCGAACTCGAAGAGGAGCAACTAAAACCCGACCGAGACACCGACCTGGAAGCCGAACTCCTGGTCGATTTAAAAGAAAACCTCCAGAAGATTACCCAACATGGCGGGCGGGCCTCGGCCATTGTACGCGGCATGTTGGAACACTCACGTACCGAAACCGGCGAAAGACGTCCCACTGATCTGAATGCGTTAGCCGATGAATACCTCAAGCTGGCTTATCAGGGCTTACGAGTGAAGAACAAAGACTTTAACGCCGATCTAATAACGGATTTCTCGACTAAGTGAGGCTTGATTGAAGTAGTGCCTCAGGAGCTAGGGCGGGTGTTGTTGAACCTCTACAACAACGCCTTTTACGCTATAAATCAAAAACAGAAAATGGCCCCGTCAGGCTATCAGCCCACAGTTACGGTCAGCACCACTCAAGTCAACGGGCAAACCGAAATACGCGTCAGCGACAATGGCATGGGCATCCCCGAATCAGTCAAATCCAAAATATTTCAGCCTTTCTTCACCACCAAGCCCACTGGCGAAGGCACCGGCCTGGGGCTAAGCCTAAGCTACGATATTGTCACCAAAGGGCATGGTGGAGAATTAAGGGTAGACAGTGTGCCTGGCCAGTTCACCGAGTTTACCATAACGATTCCAGTTCGCAAAAATGCCTGATTCCTGCATTTTTCCCTTTCTGCGCCCAAAATGCCCCGAATCTGACGACATCTGCCCCCAATCTGACAGGGGATCCGCAGATATTGAGAGACTTTTGAGCTGGCAAAACTTGCCGACTCATTCCAGATTTTCCAATGAACAAACAACTTACGTTCCTTACTTCGGTCATGTTAATGAGTTGCCTGATGGCCGCTACGCCCCCACCAGGCAAACTAGCTAAACCACTGCCCCAGCCAAGCGTATCCCAGCCAAACGCAATCCGACCTGACCCTAAACCCCCAGTACCGAAAACGCCCTTCATCAACCGGCAGAATATGAACCTCGCCGTGAAACCCGGCGATGATTTTTACCAGTATGCCAACGGCGAATGGTTAAAGAAAAACCTCATACCGGCTTCAAAAACCAGTTGGGGTAGCCTCAACGTCTTACGTGAGAAAAGCCTCGATGCCATGAAGTCACTGCTCGAAGAGGCTACTCAAAACACCAAAAAAGGACGGTTATACCAGATGGTGGGCGATTTCTACGCCAGCGGGATGGATAGTATCGCTATTGAGCAAAAAGGCTTCGATCCAATCAAGTCCGATCTTGCCCGCGTAGAACAGGTGCATAGCAAAGCCGATGTACTGAACGAAATTGCCTACCAGCGCACTCAGGGTAACAGTATGCTATTTCCTTTTTTTGTGGACCAGGATAGCCGAAACGTCACCAAATATATAGGTCAATTTGTTCAGGGAGGTACTACGCTGCCCGACCGTGATTATTACCTCAAAAACGACCCGCGTAGCCAGAAAGTCCGGGAGGCCTACCGCGATTACCTGACTAAACTATTTGGCCTGATTGGCGAGCAACCCAGCAAGGCTTCGCAAAACGCTGACCTGATTATACGGCTTGAAACGGCACTGGCCAACGCGCAAATGGCCCGAGTGGAATTGCGTGATCCAATCAAAACGTATAACAAACTGACGGTGGCCGATTTCTCGAAGCAGACTCCCGGTATAAACTGGAGTGACTTGATGCCTAAAATGGGTATTCGTGGACAAGACACAGTGCTCGTACAAAACCCTGCATTCTACCGCTCTATGGATAGTTTGCTGACCGCTACGTCGGTTGAGGATATGAAAACGTATATGCGCTGGAATCTGCTTAAAAACGCAGCTCCATATCTGAGCAATTCGTTTGTGAACCAAAACTTTGCATTCAACAAAGTGCTGTCGGGACAGAAAGAACTAACGCCCCGCTGGCAGCGCATGAGTATGCTGATCGACGGATCATTGGGTGACCTGTTAGGCCAACTCTATGTACAACAGTACTTTAAGCCGGAAGCCAAACAACGGATTCTCGTACTGATCGATAACCTCGAAGCGTCATTTAAAGAGCACATCAACTCACTCGACTGGATGAGCATTGACACCAAAAAACGTGCACTGACCAAACTCACCTCATTCAAACGCAAGATTGGCTACCCCGATAAATGGAAAAACTACGACGGTGTAACCATCCGGCGCGACGATTTCTACGGCAATATGAAGGCCGCCGATAAGTGGTGGTATAAAGACAATTTTAACCGATTTGGGAAGGCCGTAGACAAAACGGAATGGGGCATGACTCCACCCACGGTAAACGCCTACTACAACCCGGTAAAAAATGAGATTGCATTCCCGGCGGCTATTTTGCAGTTCCCGTTCTTCGATGCCGAAGCCGACGACGCTATTAACTACGGCGGTATTTGTACTGTAATTGGCCACGAAATGACGCATGGCTTCGACGATCAGGGCCGCCAATACGATGCCGACGGTACTCTGCGCGACTGGTGGACAACAGATGATGCGACCAATTTCAAGCAACGCGCCGATAAAGTGAAAGAGCAGTTCTTTGGATTTAAGGTACTGGATTCGCTGAAAGTGAACGGGCAACTGACGCTGGGCGAAAACCTCGCCGACCTCGGCGGTTTGGCCATTGCCTATGATGCCTTTAAGAAAACCAAACAGGGTCAAGGTAAAACCGAGATTGATGGATTCACCCCCGACCAGCGGTTCTTTTTGTCATGGGCGCAGGTTTGGCGTAGAAATATACTACCCGAAACCCAGGCTCAGCAGATACTGGTCGACCCCCACGCACCCACTCAATACCGCTGCAATGGCCCGCTGAGCAACATTGATGCCTGGTACAAAGCCTTCAATGTGCAACCGGGCGATAAAATGTACAAGGCTCCTGACCAGCGGATTAAGGTCTGGTAAGCCACTAAGTGCCTGTCCTGGCCTCGGAAATTGGGTCGTTAAGCCCAATCAATAGCGTTGACGCTCATTTCGCATCCTCTTACCCTCAAATCACTAGTTATTCCCAAATCACCATGTTCATTCCCCGATTAATCAGGCAGACCAGTTTAGTGCTGACCATTGTGGCCACAAACCCAATGAAATCATTCACACTCGCTACCCTCTGTCTGCTCACCTTTCTAACTACAGAATTGGTGGCCCAATCGCAGCCCAACCCGTCAGTGACTGAGTATCCCCAGCCAGACAGTGTTGAAATCAGCCATTTACTGGCAAAAGTATCAGTTGGCGGTTTTCAGAGTCGCAAACCTCTTGAAGTTGGCCTTCGATCCACCTTAGGCACTCTCTCATTAAAGGGCAGCGGTCAACAGAAAAACGTTTCCTTTAGCTTTCCGGTTGGCGCGCAGGTTGTAGCCAAAGGAATCAATGTACAGGAATCAGGCCGGGGAGAACTATCCTGGAATTTTGCCTGGAAGCCCAATACTACCTATCAACTCATGCTGATAGTAGCCCTTTCTGACACGACTGACAAAAAAATGCTGTACTCAGGCTACCTGTTTCTACCGGACGAGAATAAGTGGAAACTAATTGGTAGTTGCCTGCTTAACGGACAACGCACTACCCTTAAAAACCCAGCCACCTTTGCTTCAGGTAACGACGAAACGGATTCAGTAGCCCGATTCACAGAGGTATGGCTCCGGCGGACCAATCGTAGCTGGAAAAATCTGTTGAGTACCGCTATGCCAGCACCCGTAATTACCTTCAAGGATGCTTACGTTGACAGCGATGAGCAGTACAAGCGGGAAACGAAGCAGATTGAGAACGCCATTGTCGAAGGTAAATCAGAAAAGCTTACCTATAAAGACGGTATATATTACGCCATCATGCGGGAAGGCACGGGCAAACAGGTCAGCCTGACAGATTCTATTGTCGTGTTCCTTAATGGGTATCTGTTTCATAACAAGGCTTTGTTTATGCAGCAACTCGACAAGCCTGCCACGTATCCACTCTCCAAATTAATCAAAGGGTTCCAGCTTGGCCTACCCTTGTGTCGGGTTGGGAGCAAAATCAAGCTGGTTATTCCGTCTTTGTACGCCTACAATATAGCGACGAATAGTTCTTGGTTTTACCCCAACAGTACCCTTGTTTTTGAGGTGGACTTGCTTGACGTAAAACCGGCCACCAACTAACTCAGTTTACAAAAATGATTCGTCGACTGAAAACTGGCCATCACGATCGCCCGTCGTTGGTGATGGCTGCTGGCCGTATGCCACCTAGCCGAAGCCCAACTGCTTTTCTCAAGCGGATTTATGGTCTGCTTGAGCGAAATCTGGAAGATCCCTCGGTCAATGTTGCCTGGCTGGCCGACCAACTGGGTATAAATCGAAAAACGCTGTATCGCCAGTTGAAGCACCGGATTCAAAGCTCGCCAACCGAGCTGATCCGTCAGTTTCGCCTACAGAAAGCCGTCAAGTTGCTGGGTGCGGGCTATACCGTGACCGAAACGGCCTACCTGGTTGGTTTCAACACACCTTCTCATTTCACGACTGTCTTTAATGAATTCTACCAGCAAACGCCGACCGAATTCATGGCCAACTGCGTGACAAAGGCCTGATTCGCACTTTTTTCATTTCCATTGCCAGAATGCCCCAAATCCGACGACATCTGCCCCCAATCTGACAGGGCATCGGTCGTGAGGAACCCATCTTTGCCCAACTAAAGCACTCGATTCAAAAAGGCCAGATCACTTCCTGTAACGTAACCTCCACCCATGTCCCGACTTGAACTGATTTGCCTGCTATGCACTATAACCGTAGCTCCCGCCTTTGCCCAACCCAAAGCAGGCCAAGCTCTGCTGGATTCGCTACTGGCCGAATTGCCCCGTGCTAAACCCGACACCAATCGCGTCAATCTCCTCATCGATATAAGCTATGCTTATTATGGTTATAGTAACAGTAACTTTAACGAAAGTATCAACTATGCTAATCAAGCCTTGACGCTGGCCAGGCAGTTGATGTGGAAAAAAGGCATGGTAGTCGCGTATAAAGTTCTTGGAAATATTTACGCAATTAAGTCTGATAATCCTCCAGCCCTGACGGCTTACTTGAGTGGCTTGAAAATAGCGGAAGAAATAAAAGACAAAAGCCAGATTGTTGGCATAAAAGGCAATATAGGTTACCTTTATTCTAACCTGGCCAATTATCCGCAGGCCTTAACCTATTATGAAAAAGCCCTGAAAGGTCATGAGGAATTAGGAAATAAAAGCGGAGTGGTACTTTGGTTAAATCTTATAGGTGAAGTATACAGCGAGCAAGGTAAGTATGCCAAAGCGCTGGACTACCAGCTAAAATCGTTGAAACTAAGCAGGGTTCAAGGTCCGGCCAGTGAATACAACTTCGACAACGTGGGACAGGCCTATCTCAACTTAGCCGATTATCCCAAAGCGCTCACCTATCTGCAAAGAGGGCTGAAGCTGAGTAAAGCCAATAGAAATAAACAAATATTAGTAAGAAGTTATAACAACCTTGGTAAACTGTATTTGAAAATTGCTATTGACAGCAACGCCACCTTCTTAACGACGCTACTAAGAAGTGATAAAGCTCATACGTTACAAAAAGCCAACGCCTATGCCGACAGTGCCGTAGTGCTGGCCAAAGAACGGGGCGATTTAATAGCCTTATATCGAGCCTATCAAACCCAGAGTCAGATACAGGACGCACTGGGTGATCCACAGGCCGCTTTAGCCAGTTATCAGGACTTTATCAAAACAAAAGAGCTGATCATCAACCAGCAAAACACCGGCAATATTGCGGCAGCCACTCTTCAATATGATTTCGACAAAAAAGAAACGGCCCTCCGCTATGAGCAGCAGCTATCAGCCGTCCAGCTCCAACAGCAGAAACAGCAACGAACCTATCTGCTGGGTGGCGTTGGATTGCTGCTGACTTTGCTGAGCCTCATTGTGTATGGGTATGCTCAGAAACAAAAAGCCAATCTCGTTTTGCACCAGCAGAAAGAGGAAATCAATACCCAACGTACCAAAGCCGAAAACGCCCTTATAGAACTCAGAGCCACCCAAACCCAACTCATCCAAAAAGAGAAGATGGCCAGCCTGGGGGAGTTAACGGCAGGCATTGCCCACGAGATTCAGAATCCCCTCAACTTCGTTAACAACTTCTCGGAAGTGAGTGCCGAGCTAGTCATTGAACTCGAAGAGGAACAACTAAAACCCGACCGAGACACCGAACTGGAAACTGAAATCCTGGTCGACTTGAAACAAAACCTTCAGAAAATCGCGCACCACGGCGGTCGTGCCTCGGCCATTGTACGCGGCATGTTAGAACACTCCCGTACCGAAACCGGGAATAAGCAACTCACCAACCTCAACGCCCTGGCCGATGAATACCTCAAGGTTGCCTACCAGAGTTTGCGGGGTAAAGACAAAGAGTTGACCTTCGAACTGAAAACGGATTTCGACCCGGACTTACCTCGAATAGAAGTTTTGCCACAAGAGATCGGGCGGGTGTTGCTGAACCTCTACAACAACGCCTTTTACGCCGTTAAAGAAAAACAGAAAGCTGCCCCACCTGACTACCAGTCCACACTAATCATCAGCACCCAACTCATCCGCCAAAAAGTCGAACCGTCGAACCGCCCTGAAGGGGTCACATCTATAGCCCAGTCCAACGGGCTGGGAACGGGCGCGGGTGTCGTGGGAACGAATATCATGAGAACGCGTGTGATGGGAACGGGCGTGATAGGCGCACGTGTCACGGGAGTGGACGCCCCCCGGATCGAAATCCGTGTCAGCGACAACGGCATGGGCATGCCCGAATCGGTCAAAGCCAAGATTTTTCAGCCCTTTTTTACCACCAAGCCCACGGGCGAAGGAACGGGGCTAGGCTTGTCATTGAGCTATGACATTATCACTAAGGGACACGCAGGAAGCCTGACGGTGGAAAGTCAGGAAGGAGAAGGGACGACGTTTGTTATTTCCCTTCCGATGTACGTTTAGTATTACCCAACCTCTTTTTGTACCCCTTTCAACCATGAAAACATCCTTTAGTGTACTGTCTCGTTCGCTACTACTGGCTTCGTTCAGCAGTTTAGTAGCCTGTTCATCGGTTTTGCAGGCCAGCCGATTGAGTAAATCATTCCCCCAGCAACCTGCCGATCCAGTGACTGATGCACCGCCTGAATCATTACAGGATACTGACGCTGTCTACGGTTCGCTCATCTCAGTGGGATCGGGCTACCAATGGGTTTTCATCGTAAAGGAAGGCGCCCATAACAGCCCCTGTCTAGGACATTGGGTCATAAAGCCCAACAACTAGTTTGGCCCGAGTTCATTACCTACCAGAAGAAAATCGCCTAATTCCTGTACTTTTTCCCTTCCCGCGCCCAAACTGTCCCGAATTCGACGACATCTGCCCCGAATATGAAAGCGCATAGACTGATAACAGACCACCTTTGATGCATTAGAAAAGTAGCGAGTCTGCACGCTTTTGACTTCTATCCACACCATTTTTTTATAATACGCCCAAGCCCAATCTGATGATATATGCACTACTCTATCAGCATTAGCAAAACTCAGCGCTTTCCCAGAAATGAATCGATCAGCGACGTATTCTTAGTCCGGTCAATATCAAAATGGCCCACAGCGTCGAGCAGTTGCCAAGCCACCGATGCACCGCATTGGTTTAGCGCATCGACCAGTTCCACACTTTGCTGGTAGGGCACATGTTTGTCCTGATTTCCGTGAACCACCAGAAACCGGGGCACAAAGGCGGCATTCAGGTACTGAATCGGATTCGCGGTTTTGACTAATTCGGGTATCTCTTGAATTGGGTTGCCCATGAATAGAGATTCCGGTGAGTCCGGCGTATTATGTGGTAACCCATCGTCCAGTTTCTGATCATCCATGGTCAAAAAGTTAATGGGCCCCGATTCATCGATTACCGCTGAAACCTGCGCTTGCTGGGGGATGTAGTCCACGCCCAGCAGGTGCTGGCACCAGGCTGTAAGGCCAACCATCGTGCTTAAGTAACCACCCGCTGAATGCCCCCAGGCTACAAATCGCTGGCTATCTAATTGATATACCTCCGCCTGTTGCCTTAACCAGCTAACGGCCGCCTTCGCATCATGAATAGCCCCCGGGAAACGAGTGTCGGGACTCAGTCGATAGCCCACGGCAGCTATGGCAAACCCTTTTTCCAGGTAGTCTAACGGAATCTGATTTTTCTGACTGGGCTCTTTGGCACCCCGAACGAATCCCCCGCCATGGAACCAGATGATCAGCGGAAATGAACTTCCTGCCAGAGGCAGATACAAATCCAGGCGTTGACGTTCATGACCATTCGGCAGGTAGGAGAGGTCTTTATGGAGTCGGTAGGGCTGATTTTCCATTGGTTGCTAAGCGCTTTCCTTATTTTTTTGATGCGAGTTTACCGGCCAGCCAAAAGGAAAACCGAACCATGGTTGCCTGTAGGGGATTCATGGAGTTATCGGGTGGGGGCGACACAAAATATAAATCCAGGCTACCGTACGTCTTTAATAACCGGTCGAATCGGGCAGGACCCGGTTTATCGGGTAGGGTTTGGGCCGGGTACGGTGTACATAGGGCATCGAAGAAGGGCTCAAACAAACCCGGACTCAACATCCCAATAAATTTGGTGTACGGACTATCCAGCCGGTAGGAGTGCTTTGTGTAAGGGGGAACATGCAAAAAATCACCGGGATTCAGTGATACCGTCTGTCCTTCATTCCACATGGTCATACTCCCTTCCAGCGAAAAAAAGCATTCGGTATGGAGCTTATGATAGTGCTGAATAATGGCGTGTCCTTTGGGCCCTTCGGTTAAAACAACCAGAAACTGACCTTCTGTATTGTTTTGCCTGACCAGAAAGGTTTGTAATTGATCTTCCACGATCAAATGCTCGCCCCCGCCTTTCCGAATGACGTAGGGTATGGGGCCATCGGGCCGCTCTACAGAAGTAACCTGCTCAACGGGAAGCGTAGGGTCAAAGCCATTAACCAGCTGAAAATCTACGGTTGAGGAAACAGTAAAGACAGACTCATCTCCGTTTTTTTCTCGTTGCGATAATTCGGTGACTAGCGAAACCAAACCACCTGGCCCCGAAAAGTACAACGTTTTGGTTGCCGGGGCGATGCATTCAATCTGGTGAGCTATCCCTTTAGGGATATGCCCAAAATCGCCTTCCCTGAGGTGATAGGTTTTATCCGGGAAAGACAGGAGTAATTCGCCCGAGCGCACAAAGAGACTTTTATGCGTTTTTGTATGCTTATGGGGCGGTAACTTAAAGCCTTTCGGGGCTAAAACCTCCGCCACTTCAATCAACTCTCCGGTTTGACTACGGGAGGCAATCAGGGAGACTTCGGCTCCATTAAACGGTACATTCTGGCTGTCGCCGGTTCGTGCTAAATAGGCGGGTGGGTTGGATTTGCTCATTAGTGTTCGGCTAAATTAAGACAGTATGGCAATTGCCAATTTACGTACGTAGCTAAACAAACAAATGCCATAATCTACTACTTCTTAGCCATTGTCACCGACGCGCAATGGCTCCGGGGCACCCTCGAAATGTGCGTACTTACCCAGCACCCGGCCAAGCTGATAGGTTAGTGGAATGATAACTTTTCGGACAAAACCAGGGATTCCCCGCATGTCATATTCACTCGCATAGCGCGTCAGCAGATAAGCCGCGTCGAAGGTTTCTGGCTGTGCCTTCCCCGATTTGTTTTGAGCCGCATAGATGGCCGACAGGTAGAACACAACCGAGTTAGCCGGATTGATCCAGCCTGTGCAGTGAAGGGTTTGGGAACCCGCGTTCCAGAAGCGATGGGGTACACCACGTTTGAACAGAACGGTTTCTCCCTCTCCCGCAAACTGTTCGGTTTGCCCTTCAACCTGGTAGCCGATCCGTCCGCTAACGACCGTCAGACATTCATCCTGTAGCCAATGCACATGCATAGGTGGGCCACTGCCGGGTGCCACAAAATTTTCAACAATAAGCCGGTCGCCATCCGGTTCATGCACTACTTTCTGGAAAATTAGCTGCTCTCCAATGCAGTTCTTAATCGTGTGCGGGTACGTAAAGTCCATTGTATTTGTTGTGTTTGAGGGTTTATTGACCTGCTCAAAGGTCATCCCTCCAGCAACAATTCTCAATGCGTAGTTCGATGAAACGGAAGAAGTAGCCAGTCAAGCCGCCTTATCAATCACAAACCCTTAGTCTTATTCAGTCCTGGGTGTTTATCGGGGCCTTCATCCGGCGTCCCCAGAAAACGAAAAGAGCAAGTACCAGCATGACAACGTTGAACGGTGTGTTGGCTCCCTCGCCACGAGATACATGAAAGACAATGGCGCTTCCCATGAGTGCAGCGCAACCCAATGCCGCCAGTACTGTCAATCCTGGCCTGATACGGGTAAGTGTGGGCAAAACGACACCGATGCCGCCCATTAAATCGAAGAGGCCTGTCAACCGAAGCAGGTTCGGGTATTCGCCTGCCCATGGCCACATCCTGGCCACCGTAGCAACAGGGGTTACTAACTTAACTAATCCCGTGCCTATGAAGACGAGGGCCAGTAGTGCCTGGACGATCCACAAGGCAATAGAAAGAGTTTTGGAGGGCCTTTGCTGACTTGCCATACTGATTAATACATAGTTGGTTGGTCTGGCAAAGGTCAGTACTTTTACTTTTGAAAAAGTAGTCAGACTGCCGATGCGGCAGTTACCTGAACGTAAGCGACAGCATGATTTTAACAGAGGGTGACACAAAGACTATTGATTGTATTGGCCAGATGCTGCCCATCCGTGATGCGCTGGATGTGATAAGCGGCAAATGGAAAGTGCTGATCCTGACGTCCGTCATGCAGGGAAACCGGCGTTTTACGGAAATACAGGCAAGTATTCCCAAAATCAATCCCAAGGTTCTTTCCAAAGAATTGAAAGATATGGAGGAGCATCAGCTGATCCAGCGAATCGTCCATGACAGCTCGCCTGTTTTAATTGAATATGTCGCTACGGAGTATTCACGTACGCTAAAACGGGTGATGATGGAACTGCATGCCTGGGGTGTTAATCACCGTAAACAGCTATTCGGGAAGTGAATTCGTATACTACTGACATGCTGGGGTACTTTTTGGGCATTTGTACGCAGGAGTTCAGTATCGAGTACATTATCTGGTTTGAGGTTGATAATCCTGTTCAAACTTGACATCGTAAAGTAAGAATCGCCATTCTACCTGATCCTGTAAAATAGCACGTTATCATTAATTGAAAATAAACCAGACGTTAGAACGCCGGAACGAATAAAACGGCATCGGCCACTGTCGGGCCATCGGCTTGCTTGACGGCTATATCGACCGATGAGGTCTGGCCTTTGGGTAGCGCATACTCGCCCAGCGAAACCCATTCGCCGGATGTTTGCCCAACCACAACAATATCGGCGGGTTTGATCGGATGGGATTTGCTCGTTTTTCCGTCCGATACCGTAATGCCCAACTCGGAGGCCGTTTTGGCTAATCGGGGGAAGTAGGCGTAAATCTTGTAGTTGCCCGCTTTTACAATGTCTGGTTTAAAGCGGACGGAAGCTGCTTCGCCCCCCTGACCTTCATAAATCAGGTAGGACGGGCCGTACCCGCCTTTGCTTTTGCTCTCGACACGCCACGGACCGGTTACCGTCGTCAGGGTCTGGTTTTCATTATCGACCAGAATTTCAGGCGTGCTACCATCACCCAGTGGGTTGGCTTTTAGCTCCTGTTGCAGTTTCGCAATATCCACTTTTTGTACACTGGTTTTTGCGTCGATTGCCATCACTGCCGCCAACGCTGTCGACTGACCCAGCACCATGAACACCGGCTCCATCCGAATCGACCCGTACGCAATGTGCGACGCCGATAAACAAACCGGCACCAGCAAATTCCGACATTCGCTTTCTTTGGGAATCAGCGCCCGGTAGGAGATGGGGTACGGACCAAACCCACCAACTTCTACGTTGCCTTCATTTTTGGCCATTTTCTTACCGTCTTTCTCGATCACGATGCGCTGAATATTGTGCGAATCCATCGTATAAGCCGCCATGCCAACCCCGTCTGTCACGACTTCTTTCCCCTGGCAATTCGCCTGCGTCATCACATAAGCGCCTACCATCCGACGCGCTTCCCGGATATAAAGTTGCGATGACCAGTTGCCCGTATCGGTATACTCATCTTTGGGGTAACCCCACTTCAGCATTTGCTCCCGAAGCGCCTGGGGTACGCGGGAATCATGCCCGACGAAATACAGTAAGCCCTTGGTGTACAGCTCATGATCGCGGATGATTTGTGCCCGTTTGTCGTAGCTTCCATCGGGATACTCATAATTCATCCCGATCATATCAGTCGAAAAACCATTCCGATTGTTGATGTCGGTTTTTTTGTTGGGCATGCCACTCCAGATGAAATAGTCGTTGAGCGATTGTTTCTGGGGCTGGGCCGCCATCAGGCGTACGAGCAATTCGTAGTGGGTGGAATCATAGCTCGCCGGACGCGTGATCGGGACCTGATTGGCTGGGTCAGACGAGAGGCAAATACGATAATTATAGGCCTGGGCCTTTCCATCGCCCGTTCCATTAGGCTCCAGCTTTGCCGGACTGACGCCCCAAACCAGACCCGATGACGGATTGCCGGGCGTTTTGTAGGGGTCGATCCCATCGGGAAGCTGGTGGCCGGTCATCAACTGCACCCCACTGATGGTTTCATTGTACTTGGAATTATCTTCCCGGCCAACCGTATAGGAGACCCCGGCTTTGGCCATCAGATCACCTTCGTACGAACAGTCGATAAACATCCTGGCCCGAATGGTCCGTTTGGCCGACGGTTTATCCGAATTTTCCAGAACGATTTCCTGAATCTGGCCACTGGTTTTCTTCACACTCGACAGCCGGTGAGAAAACAATACATCGACATTGCCGCGCCTGACGTAATCCTTGAACAGATCTTCGGCAACATGCGGCTCAAAGATCCACTGTTCAAACTTACCGTAATGCTGACCAATGCGTCGATAATAATCGCGGGAGATGCCCGTAATGGCGTATTTGTTGCCAATGTCCGTCAGGCCCAACCCGCCGGAGGTCATGCCCCCCAGGTGCTTGCCGGGTTCGATCAGGAGCACGGTTTTCCCGGCTTTCCGGGCGGTATAAGCCGCTATGACCCCGCCCGATGTGCCACCATATACGCAGATGTCGACCTGCTGCTGGGCAAGAGTTGAGCACGTTAGTAAGAGACTAAGACAAATGGTGAGTGTGTATCGCATAGTTATTGGTTATTAGTGATTCGTTATTAGCTATTAATTGCTGATTATTAGAGATTTGTCGAACGACTAATAACCAATAGCCAATAACTCATTTCCCATGTAAGGCAGCCAACTGGTTGGCGTCGAAATTCGGATCGGTGGTTGTCATGCCTTTGGTATAGACCAGAATTGCTTTTTGCTGAAGCAGCGCTTTTTGCAATTCGGGAATGGCTAACGCATGCACCGATTGCGATTTTTGTACGCACAGGGCCGCAGCCGTTCCAGCGGCCTGACCCAGCGCCATCCAGCAAGGCTCCATCCGAAGCGTGGAGAAACCAATGTGCGTGGCCGATGCCGGAACCGGAGCCAGCAGATTTTCCAGTGGCGAATCGGGCACAATTACCCGAAAGGGTACGGTGTACACGGCGGACGGATAACTGATGAACCCATCCAGATGAATCCGGCCTGCTTCCCGTTTTCGAACCGCGTGCGAATCGAGGGCGTAGTGGCTGGCCGTGATGCTATCGGCGTGGAGGGGAGGGCGTTCACCGGGTTTGACGGGTTGGGCGTCCTGCGCTTTGAAGATGTATTTACCCTTCATCCGGCGGCCTTCCCGAACGTAAAGCTGCCGGGGAAAATGGCCATTGTCGGTGTATTCGTCCTTGGCCCAACCCCATTCGGAACATTCTTTCCGGAACCAGTCCGGGAGTTCGGGGTCGTTCTGCGCGAAGTAGAACAGGCCTTCGGTATACTCCCGAAGCCGTTGGGCAAAGCGGTCGCGCCATTCCCAGCCGGAGGTTGGATAGGGCCAGTTTTCTTCCGGCAAATCGGTCGAAAGAAACGAATGGTGCTGGTTGTTGCCGTCGTTTTTGCCATTGGGGAGTTTCACCATGTTCGTCAGCCAGGCAATGCCTTTGGGCATACCGGGTACGTCGGGGGGTAGACCGGCTTTGGCCCGGCGCAGATTTTCAGCCTTCTGGGCATCGGTCACTTTCGTCATGGCCACACCGGTGTAATTCCCCGTTGTCACATCGCCAATCATCGACACATACTCCTCGCGGTTGTACCGAGCCGGTTTCTGAATCTTGACCCGAATTTTCGGGTCGTTGGTCACGCAAAGGCGGTAGTTGTAGGATTGAACGGCGTTATCGCCCTGGAATGTTGAACCTGGCCCTTCCGGCCCTGCCCAGTATTTATAGACTCGTCCGGCACCGACTTCGTTATAATCAGATTTGCCCTCGCGTCCCAGAAAAAACGGTACACCCGCAGCCGCAATCAGATCGCCTTCGTAGGTGGCGTCGATAAAAAAGCGCCCTTTGTAGGTTTCCGTCTTTTTCGTATTTCGATCCGTTACCCGAATGCCCTGAATCCGATTGTTCTGAATCGTCAGATTCTCGGGCTCAAAGTCGAATTGGCGCATGGTCAAGACGGTTGCATTGGGGCTGTCTTTCAGGAACCCATCGAAGATTTTGGCCGCTACCGATGGTTCGAAATGGTAGCCATCCGAACAGTCTTTCGCCTGCTGCGAATCGGCACCGTATTTCTCGACATAGTGCGCTTTAATGCGTTGGACAAACTCAATGAATAGCCCACCAGTGGCACCCCGCGTGGCAATATCCGTAGCCCCCAGGCCGTTGGCGGGTAACCCACCGATGTGGGCTGTCCGCTCCAGAATCAATGATTTCTTGCCTAGCCGGGAAGCGGCCACGGCTGCCATAATGCCGCCGGGCGTACCACCCACAATGATGAGGTCGTATTCATTTTCGGCGAGTGGTCTTGTTCGGCTCGCTTGCCATTCAGGGAGTCCTGCGGTGAGGGCAATTCCGCTCAGGCTGGATAGTTTCAGGAATTTTCGTCGGGTTGTGGGCATTTTACGGCAACGAAGATTTAAGATCAAAATTTGATTCTGAGAATTCTGTTGTTGTGTTCTGGAGTGGTGTCAGTTTCTCAAAACTGACAGATTAGGTTTCTTAAAACCTAATCTGTCAAACTGGTTAATGCACTCGGTTTTGAGAAACCTCGCCTGTCAGTTTTAAGAAACTGACACCACGATTACCACGATTAGAATAAACAGAATCTATTAATAGCCAGGGTTTTGTACAAGGGCCTTGTTGGTCACGGTTTCGATATACGGAATCGGCCACAGATAGTCCCGCTCGGGTTTGAAAATGCGAACTTCGACTACCCGCATGTCGGCTTTGTTGGGAACCGTGCTGTAATCGGGCGTTCCATTGGCATCGATAACCGGTGCCGTGGCCAGTAATCCCTTCGGAATGCGGCCCAGGAAATTACCATTCAGCAATTTGTCCGCTAGTTTCCAGCGACGGATGTCCATTAAGCGAAAGCCTTCATTGGCCAGTTCATACTTTCGTTCCTTGCGGATAATTGACCGAAGTTCCTCCTGACTTTTACCCGATTTGATGGCGGGCATGTTCACCGTAGGTCGTTGCCGCACGGCATTGATGGCATCATAGACCGACTGATCGATCTGGTTGGCTTCGATTTTAGCTTCGGCGTAGATCAATAACACTTCGGCATAGCGGATTAGAATGGTATTGATCTCTGAATTGCTCCGGTCGTCCTTATCGGTCAGGTCGGTGTATTTCCGCCAGCAATAGCCGGTATAGGTGGCAAACGCGTGAATGGCATCCTGATTGTCGACCCGTGCGCCGGTGGCGTAGTTGATCGTTTTAACGCTGTCTTTGTGGGTTTCGAACTTGAAGTTGAAATAGTTGGAACCCGGTACGGCTACCGTAAAGTCCAGTCGTGGATCGCGGTTTTTGAACGGATCTTTAGGATTGTAGAGGGGCGATTTGTCAATCGATAGCCCGTCCGCACACTCATAGGAGTCGATCAGCGTTTGGCCCGGCACTTTGTTGGAGGCTCCCTGCGCATTTCGCGACAGGAAATTTTGGGGTGTACTGTGAGTCAGTGTTCCTTTCAGATACTGCAACGCAAACATAATTTCACTGGAGGTTTGGCCTTTGTACGAAAACAACTCGCCGTAATTTGGGTGCAGTTTGTTGATATTCAGATCCATTACGGCTTTGGCGGCTGTAGAGGCAACCTCCCATTTTTCGTTGTATAAAGCCGTCCGGGCTTTGGCTGCCAACGCTGCCCCTTTGGTAGCCCGGCCTGTGTTCTTAGCGTCGTAGCTGGTGGGTAAAGCTTTTGCCGCTTCGTCCAGTTCATTCATGACAAAAGTCGCGCATTCGGTTTTAGTACTCTTCGGAACCTGAGCATCAGATAAGCCCAACGTTTTGGTAACCAGCGGAACACCACCAAATAACTCGATCAGGTACCCATACATATAGGCACGCACAAAACGGGCTTCGGCCTGATAACGGGCGTACAGAACCGCGTCCATTTTGCCATCCAGCTTCTTTATATTATCCAGGATGAAATTACAGCGACCAATAATTTTATAGGATTCGGTCCAGACCGATTTCGAAAAACCGTTGTTGCTATCGTGGCTGCCTTTGCCGATCTGCTGTAAGGTGCTATTGTTCCGGTCCCAGCCAATATCGGTGCAGTCGTCGAGCAAAAGCTGAGTCGACATGCCATCGCTGGGGGAGAAGGTCATGCCTTTGTAGCAGCCATTGACGGCTAGTTCCAACTCGCTGGCGTTGGCAAAATACGACTGATCGGCGGGGCCTTCCAGCGGATAACGCTCCAGGTAGTCCTCGCAGGAGGTTGTGCTCAGCAGTAGGCAAGCGCACAAAAGCAAGTAGTGTATTTTTTTCATTGTGATGATTTCGTTAAAAAAGGTTTAGGACAGCCGGTTTTAAAAGCTAACATCGATACCAAAGCTGATCATTTTGACCTGCGGATAACTGCGTCCTGTACCCACTGGTGATTCGACATCGTAGCCGTCCCAGAACTTATCCCAGGTGAGCAGGTTCTGGCCGTTGGCAAATACCCTGGCGGTTTTGATACCGGCCCGTTGGGTCAGCGCAGTCGGGAGCGTGTAACCCAGCTGAATGTTTTTCAGACGCAGGTAAGCGGCATTTCGCATCCAGAAACTGGAGTTCTTCTCGTTATTGGCTTCGCTGAACGCCAGGCGGGGAAATGCCGCATTCGTATTCTCCGGAGTCCAGTGGTCTTTGTGCTGTTCCTGCACCGTACCGCCCAGGAAAAATGGCATGATGCCCTGCTCATTCAGATAACCATCGGCTTTGCCAACGCCCTGTAGCACAATGTTTAAGCTAAAACCTTTGTAGTAGCCATTCAGGGTTGTTCCGTAGGTGAAACGGGGAATGGTGCTGCCAAATACGACGTTATCATCGTTATTAATAATGCCATCGCCGTTCTGATCTTTGTACTTAAGATCGCCGGGTTTGATTACGCCAAACTGCTGAGCATGGCTGGCAACTTCGTCGGTGGTCTGAAAATAACCTTCCGATTGTAGGCCGTATAACGAATTGATGGGATAGCCTTCCCGGTTAACCGTCAGGCCAGTCAGGTTTACGCCCCGTAAATCGACCACCGTATTTTTTACGTCCGAAATATTGAATCCTACATCATACCGAAACGTATTGACTACCCCTTTGTAATTGATGCCCAATTCCCAGCCTTTATTCTCAACGATACCCGCGTTTTGAAACGGGGCACCCAGGCCAATGATGGCCGGAACATCAAGCCGGAGCAGGATATCGCGGGTTTGCTTGTAATAGTAATCAGCGGTGATCGACAGCTTTGAAAATAGTGTAGCATCCAGACCAATATCGCTCATCTCGGTGGTTTCCCACGAAATTTCAGAATTAGCTAACGTATTAAGTGCTACTACGTTGACAATCTGTTTGTTAAGTGCATAAGATCCGAATTGGAGCGATGACATGAATGGGTAATTCCCGCCGGGAATATTCTGATTACCCAGCCGTCCCCACGAGCCACGAATCTTCAATTCATTAAC
>NZ_BAAHBG010000011.1:242142-474374 GCF_054776855.1 Spirosoma migulaei
GGACCAGTTCCATATAATCCGGCTCTCCCGACGTCGCCATTCGTCCAATTTCGATGAGCTGGTTTGTTAGGTTGCATAAAGGATTCCTGAGAAATCCGCCAGCCTGCCGATACCGAAGGGAAAAAACCATATTTATGTCCTTTGGCGAAGCGGGAAGAACCGTCGTATCGGGCATTGACTTCCAGTAGATATTTCTGTTTATAATCATAATTGACCCGCCCGAATGCGGACTGTAACGCCCATTCGGATGCCCCACCCGTAGTTCGCTGAATATCAGCAGCTCCGGCATTCAGCACCTGATAGTCCGGCAATAAAAAACCTTCCCGGTAAGCCGTCGAATAGTCGTTACGGAAATCTTCCCGAGAGAAACCGGCTAGTACTTTCAAGCCGTGATCGCCGTAGGCCTTATCAAACGTCAGCGTTCCACGTAAGGTCGTGTACAACGAGCGACTGTCACCTTCGGTCAGCGTACTTTTCGCAGGAGCTAAAAAACTGAGCGTACCGTCGGGTTTGTAGGTCTGAACGGCTTTGTTAAAATTCTTGTCGACCGACAGGGCGTATTTCGGAGCGTAGGCCACTTCGGCCGTCAGCCAGGGTGCCGGTTTATACACTAGTGCTGCGTTCAGGAAGGCGTAAGGACTGTTGTTCTTTTTGGTGCCGCCATCGCGCGACATGGCGATTGGGTTATCGCCATTCCAGCCATCACCCCAGGTGCCGTTGGAATTAATACCAATCTGGTTGGCGGGAATCCGGTTCATCCAGTGGAACACTTCGTCAGCACTCCGACCCGGCTCTACAGTAGTGGCTGCTACGAGCTGAAGATCGACACGGGCACTGAACTTTTTAGAAAATTGGATGTCGGCGTTATTCCGGAGCGTGTACCGTCTGAACGTAGAATTTTCAATAATTCCTTTCTGGTCAAAATAGCCTACTGAGGTCAGAAAGCGTATTTTGTCGCTTCCGCCGTTGATACTCAGAAAATGGCTTTGTTGCAGACCTGACCCGGTTAAAACTTCTTTTTGCCAGTTTGTATCAGGATATAAATCACGGTTAGTTGCCCCTATAGTTCGGTATTTCTGAATTAAATCGTCGGAATACAAGGGCGAACGGCCCACATTTACATATGCTTCGTTGGTGAGCAGCATATGGTCGATGGCGTTGGCCATTTTGGGTAAATTGGTAGGCGTTTGCCAGCCGATGTAATTATTGTAGTTGACGGAAATCTTGCTTCCTTTGGCCCGTTTGGTGGTGATCAGAATGACCCCATTAGCCGCCCGTGATCCATAAATCGAAGCTGAAGCCGCGTCTTTCAGGACAGAAACTGATTCGATCAGATTCGGGTCGATGCTGTTCATTGAGCCTTCAATGTTGTCGATAAGCACCAGTGGGTCCGGACTGCTCCCATTGTCACCCCCCAAAGTCCCAAAACCCCGAATCCGGATGGAACCGCCGTCGGCACCCGGTCGGCCTGACCGTTGCGTAACGGTTACACCCGGCATCAACCCCTGTAAGGCGGAGGACGTTTGCCCAACGGGACGGCGCGTGATCTCCTCGCTGGAAACGGATGATACGGCCCCCGTCAGGTTCACTTTTTTCTGGGTCCCATAGCCCACAACCACCACTTCCGACAAGGCTTTAGTATCAGTTTCAAGCTTGATGCCGAGGGTTGTTCGATTGCCAACCGTTACTTCCTGCGACAGGTACCCGACAAAACTGAACACCAGCACAGCAGTCTGATCGGGCACATTTACCTGATAAAAACCCTTGCTGTCGGTCGTGGTACCCCGGGTTGTTCCTTTCAGGATAACGCTCACCCCCGGCAATACCGCTCCGGATTCGTCGGTTACGGTGCCTGCCACACTGAGGTCGGCCACGTCCGTCAGGTGCGACACCGCTTGCTCTGGTACAGTCAGGGTTGTTCGGGTGTCGGTTGCCGTAGGTGGCGTACTGGATTCTGTGGGGTCTGCTTCCCGGTTTGAGACCGTTGATTTTTCGCGTCGGGCTTCGGTAATCACGTAGGTGTCTTTCCGGATTTTTCGAACCCGCAAGCCTGTATTTTTTAGCAACTGGTTCAGGTTTTTCTCCAGCGATAGATTCAGGTTCAACGCATCGGTGGCGACAATTTTACCTACCATGATCTGGTCTTCAAAAACAATTTCGGCTCGGTAATGGCGCTGCAAATCGAGTAAAACGGTTTTGAGTTGGGTCTGCGCGTTTCGGCTCCCCGAGCGTGGCAGTACCTGAGCCGATGCGAGCGTCTGACAAAAGCTACTTACGGGATAGCCCGTCAATAAAACAGCCAGTAAACCCAGGCGGTGTACAGTTTTCTTCATTGAGGTTAATGGTAAAAAAGAGTAGGACTAATTAGTTTTCTTTCAGGAGGAGGGTATTGCCGGTAGAATCGATGCGGAGGT
Source organism: Spirosoma migulaei (assembly GCF_054776855.1). Classification (NCBI taxonomy): domain Bacteria; kingdom Pseudomonadati; phylum Bacteroidota; class Cytophagia; order Cytophagales; family Cytophagaceae; genus Spirosoma; species Spirosoma migulaei. The sequence goes on from NZ_BAAHBG010000011.1 coordinate 244,557, forward strand.
TGGACGTAGCTGTTAGTAGATCCAGCAGTTCATTGGCTGAGCGAGCCCGAAAATTGCCGGAGAGGGTCCGGTGGGCCAGCGAGTCATCCGTAATTTCGACTTTAAGCCCAAAATGTTCACCAATCAGGTAACAGGCCTCCCACAAAGACGTATTTCGGAATAGAAATAGGGTTTCTTTTTGGGCGATAAGGCTCTTGACGGGAGCTAGTTTCCGTAATTGAATGGTTCCCTGCTCACTCAGCGTAACCATCTCGCCGGGTTTCATCACCACCTGCTTTTTTTGCGTAGCGGTTTTATAATCGATCCGAATTTTACCCCGGTCCAGTACCACATTCGTCCCCTGTTTTCGGGCATACACCGTGAACTCGGTACCCAGCACTTCAACCTGAAACTGATCGGATGTTTTAACGACAAATCGCTGATGATCGGGCTTGTGCGTTACCGAAAAACGGCCTTCTCCCGTTAGCGTCACCTGTCGGATATCGCGCTGAAACCCAAAGCGGGGCACCCGAAGCGATGAGTTGGGTTTCAGGGTAACGTCGGTTCCATCGTCGAGCCGGATCGCCTGCATCTGACCCGAAACGGTCTGGTAGGTCTGGTAGAGTAGCTTGTTTCGTACGGGACTGAAGGCCAGACTCAGCGCCAGTAAGACCGTTGCGGCCACTAAGTAGGGTTTCCAGCCCCATACCTGAACGGGCAGTTGCCGGATCGGTGCGGCCGGTTCAACCGTTTCCGGCGCGTCGGCCTGCTCCAGGCGTTTAGTTAGTTTGTCAAAAGCCGCTTCCTGATCCGGTATGAATTGCAGGGAGCGCATTTCCCATTCAAGCAGCCAGGTATGGAAGGTTTCGGTATTGGCCGGATTCTTTAGCCATTCCTCCACCAGTTGTCGTTCGAGGGGAGTGGCCTGCCCAGCCAGATAGGCGAACAGGTTCTGTTTTGAAAGCGAATGGTTCATAGTCGTGGAATTTGGACGAGAGACTCCGAAAGCTGTATTTCCCCTTAGTTCACTGGAAAAAAAGATTGAGAAGGCACAGCAGCAGGGTCCATTCCTCGCGCAGGGTCTGGCGCAGGTGTTTCAGCGCTTTGGAAATGTGGACTTCAACGGTTCGGGGCGAAATCTGCAATTCAGCAGCGATCTCGTCGTATTTTTTGTTCTCGAACCGACTCAGCAGAAACACCCGGCGACATTGGGCGGGCAAGTGGTTAATGGCCTCCGTAACGGCCAGGTATAGGTTGTTGAAGTGAACTTCCGAATCGGGTTGGGGCTGATTGCCCTGTAAATGGTTCTCGGTAGTGGAGTCGATGGAGTCTGTTTTGCCGAATTCTTTGCGCAGGTGCGTATACGCTTCATTCCGAACGGCCGTGAACAGATAACTGATGAAGGAGGAGCGTACTTTTCGATAAGCCTCTGTGCGGTAGAACTGATAAAATACCTCACTGACCAGATCTTCGGCCAGTTGGCGCGAATACACAAACCGGACGGCGTGGCTGCACAAAGGCGTGTAATACTGGCGAAACAGCAACTCAAATCCCTTACGGGGTTCCTGTTCAAACGCTTTTCGCAGGAAAAGTTCTGAATCGTATACCGTCGACATGGGCTTTTCTCCGTTTAGGGATGGCGAAGTCCAGGGGTCGGGTGAAGGGGTAGAAGACACTACTGTAAAGATAGCCATTGACTCGAAAAATGCTAAAACGAATCAAAGACTTAATTGGACAATTTTACCCGTAGTGTCTTTTTGAAAAAATAGCGAATTTCTTTTAAAAAGGGCTCCCATTGCAAAAAATAGCAGCTTCTAATTCAATAGTCTGGTCGGTAAACTAGGGCATGAGTAACAGGTGTACCAGCCGCAAAGCGCTTAAAACGGCCTTGTCTCCCTTGAAAATGTGGGTATTTTTTTTACGAACTATTAGCCGTTCCAATCATTAGTTAAGCTACTTATTTCCCGTCCAACCAAGACGGTTGGTACTACAGTCTAAAAGTGTATTGTACATCGTTTTTGAAAAATTTAAACATTACCAACGGTTAAATAGCTTCATTATTAAAATGACATTAAAACAAATAGAGGTCTATCTTGTGTTTATATTGGATTTAGCGACGATCTGGTTGACCTTTTAGGTGGAACGACGCTCTACACGTTTCTATATTTCCTGCCATGTGTACACTCACAAATTTCAGACAACTTATTATTTTCATTGCACTCTTATCTGGTTTTGCCTGCGCTCGTAATCCTGTTACAGGGAAGCGCGAAATAAGTCTGATGTCGACCGAGCAGGAAATTGCCATTGGTAAAGAATCGCACCCGTCGGTTATTGCCACGATGGGTTTATATGAAGACAAAAACCTTCAGGCTTTTATGAACGAAAAAGGAAAAGCAATGGCCAAAGTTTCGCATCGGCCCGATCTTCCTTACCAGTTCTACATCGTTGATTCGCCGATTGTTAATGCCTTTGCCGTACCGGGGGGCTATGTTTATTTCACGCGTGGCATTTTGGCTCACTTCAACAATGAAGCTGAATTTGCCGGTGTACTGGGCCACGAAATCGGTCATATAACGGCCAAGCACGCGGCCCGTTCTCAGAAAAGCCAGTTGCTCAGTACAATTGCGCTAATTGGCGGGGCCGTACTGGCTCCTCAGGTTGTTGGGGAAAATATCGAAGCACTTCAACAGGGACTGGGCCTTTTATCCCTAAAATACAGCCGCGACCACGAATCGGAGTCCGACAAACTCGGGGTAGAATACTCCAGTAAGATTGGCTATGATGCACACCAGATGGCTGATTTTTTTGGAACGCTTAAACGCCTTTCCGACAACTCAGGTCAGGCCATACCTCAGTTTATGTCGACTCACCCCGATCCTGGTAATCGTTTCACGCGTGTACATGAACTGGCAAAAGACTACCAGGCCAAGAATCCAGCTTCTTACCAGGTAGATCGCGACCGATATCTGCGACTGATTGATGGCATTATGTATGGTGAAGATCCTAAGCAGGGTTTTGTTGAAAACGGATATTTTTATCATCCTGAACTACGGTTTCAATTTCCTGTACCCAACAGTTGGCAGTCTCAAAATTCACCAAGCCAGTTCCAAATGGCGGCTAAAGATGGAAAATCAGCGATGATTCTAATGCTAGCGAAAGGGAACTCACTCGACGAGGCTGCCCAGAATTTAGTAAAAGAACTAAGCCTGAACGTACTGGAAACTAGTAAAACCACAATTAACGGCAATCCGGCTTATGTGCTCATTTCGCGGCAACAGCAACAACAGCAGCAGGGGCAGCAACAGCAACAAGACCCTAAAACGGCACTCCAGATTGGCACTTGGCTGATTCAGTATAACAATGCCGTTTATGCACTGCATGGATTGGCGGCTGGTGCCGATTTCAACAGCAGTTTTAGTACGTTTAAACAGGTAGCCGAAAATTTCCGCTCGCTCTCCGATCCTGATAAACTCAATCGCAAGGCAGAACGTGTAGTAGTAAAATCGTCTCCCCGCGATGGTTCCTTTCGTGAAGTGGTAACCGCTTTGGGAATGCCTGCTAATCGAGTCGAAGAGGCCGGTATATTAAATGGGCTCAAAGCGGATGATCGGGTAAAAAGGGGCGCTTTGGTTAAGGTTATTAGCCGATAGATGATTGATTATAAGAACGTCTAATTCTATTGTACTAGAATCAACAGACTCTAATCTTACTTAATGCGGCTTGATTACTCACTTATTTTTAGAGTAGATTCATTCGTATTTTGCTTCCGGTAAAAGTGCATACAGCCTGCCCATGAAAGCCGACCTAGTGGATGATACCGTACTTTGGCAACGTTTCCGAACGGGCGATACCATTGCTTTTGACCAGCTTGTTCAGCGCTATTATCAAACACTTTTTCGCTACGGTATCCGGCTGGATGCTGACGATGAGTACGTTAAAGATTGTATTCAGGATGTGTTCGTTGAACTCTGGCAACGCCGGAATACCGTTAACGAAACGGAGTTTGTGAAGTTCTATCTGCTTAAATCGCTTCGTCGCCGGATCTTCAGGGGGCGGGCCAAATGGGGTTCCAACTGGGAAGCTCTGGAGGAAAATTATTTCTTTGAAGTAGAATTCTCCATCGAGGCTCAACTTATTACCCAGGAAGTTTCCCGCGATCAGGTTCAGCAACTGGAAGCACTGCTCAATAAGCTTTCCCGTCGGCAAAAAGAAGTCATTTTCCTTAAGTTCTACCAGAACCTGACCCACGAGCAGATTGGGGAGGTCATGTCCCTAAACCGCCAGTCGGTGTACAATATTCTGCACGAGGCTCTTCAAAAATTGCGGACTACCTGGCAGGGCGATATGGCTTTCTTCCTGGCGTTACTCGATGTTGTGACTGCGCATTCCTGATTATCAGGGATTCCCACTCTCCAGTGCTATTTTTTCAAAAAAAACACATTCTTTCCAGTAGGATTGGTAGGGCGACTGCATGTTGGTACTAGAGGCTAGGTTTTAGCTTATTCCTTCATGAAAAACTACCAGGATTTTCAACTCGACGATTTTTTGTTAGATGAGTCATTCAATCGATGGGCGCGGCAGGAAAGCCCCCCGGAGGAATGGGAATTCTGGCAGGATTGGCTTCACAGGCATCCGGATAAACAGGAAATCGCTCAGCAGGCGAGGCTACTTATCGTTGGTCTGGATGTAAAACCATACCGGGATATTTCAGAAGAGAAGGTACAGAATCAGGTTTACCAGATTCGGGCACAGACGCATCAACGGCGCACGCTGGGCTCGCCTTCCACCAGCCAGTTTATGTGGTGGGCGCGAGTGGCGGCCATGCTCGTGCTGACGGCAGGCCTTGGCTGGTCGGTTTGGGTATTCCGTAAGCCAGTTGAACAACCCATCTATACACAGCTGATTAAGTCGTCGCCAGTTGCTCTTATTGAAAAAATAAATACCACCAATGCGCCCTTGTCGGTGCCGCTGCCTGATGGTAGTCTGGTGCTGCTTCAGCCCGCCAGCCGGATTAGTTTCAGTGAGCACTTTACGGGGGCCAAGCGGGAGGTTTATTTAACCGGCGAAGCTTTTTTTAACGTTCAGAAAAATCCGCTACAGCCGTTTTATGTCCATGCCAATGAAGTGGTTACCCGCGTTCTAGGGACCAGCTTCACGGTTAAAGCCTTCGAAAATCAAAGCAATGTGCAGGTCGCTGTTCGTACGGGGCGGGTGTCTGTTTTTGCCCGAAGCGATTGGCAGCGTGCTGAAAAAGAAGTGAACAGCGATGTACCCGGCCTTGTCCTGACGCCCAACCAGCAGGTAGTTTTTAATCGTCAGGAAGGTAATTTCCATCGGACCATTATGCCCGATCCAACCATTATCAGGCACCGCTTTGCAAACGACGTGTTTGTCTACGACGAAACCTCCGTCACCAAGGTTTTCGCCCAACTGGAGGAAGCCTACGGGATCGATATCGTCTTCGATGAACAACTGCTGAAACAGTGTACGATAACGGCAAAATTTCAGGATGAACCGCTGCTGGAGAAACTTAACCTGATTTGCCAAACCATAAAAGCCTCTTATCAAATCGTTGATGCTCAAATTGTTATTAGCGCCCCTGGGTGTTACTAACGCAATTTTTTACCTTTTACTCACAATCAATTCTATGAAACGAACTAGACCTTTACGAACGCTTGCTCTGGTCTTTATGAAAACTCCGCTCGTTCAGGGCTGCATACTCCTGCTGCTTTTTGCGGGCATGACGTATGCCACAACCGTTGATGCCCAATCGCCATTAGATCGCCAGATTAGCCTGCAACTGGAGGATGTGACCATCAAAAATATCCTGAAAACCATTGAGCGCGAGGCCGATGTTGAATTTATGTACAGCGACAAGCTTATTCAGGCCAAGCGAAAAGTATCCCTAAACGTTGCCAACGAACGACTGTCGGCGGTACTTGAAAAACTCCTGCGCCCACTCCAACTGAGCTATCAGTTAACGGGCAAGCGTATTCTGCTGAACTCGGCCGGTCCGGAAATGATCCAGCCTCTCAAGACCAGTCAGGTGCCAATGAGCGTAACCGCCGACCGCATCGTTACCGGAACCGTTACCGACGATACCGGTGAGGGACTACCCGGCGTGAGTGTCGTGGTGAAAGGCAGCCAGCGCGGTACCACAACCGATGCCCAGGGCCAATATCGACTGACCGTTCCTGAAGAAGGAACGCCTGTTCTGGTCTTTAGCTTTGTTGGCTACCAGAGCCAGGAGGTGCCGCTGGGAAACAGTAATCAGCTATCCGTCAAGCTGGTGAACGACAATAAAACGCTGAATGAAGTGGTGGTGGTGGGCTACGGCACCCAGAAACGGGAAGCGGTAACGGCGGCTATTGCGTCGGTGCCGATGTCCGAATTAAGAGATATGCCCGTATCAAACGCAGCAACGGCCCTCCAGGGAAAAATTGCCGGTGTTGTTGTGCAACAGAATAACGGTACGCCCGGCAGCACGCCCGCCATCAAGGTCAGAGGGTTTGGCTCTATTAGCGCGGGCAATTCACCGCTGATTGTTGTGGATGGAAACATTGTGGATGCCAATGTATTTAGCCTGCTCAATAGTAACGATATCGAAAGTATCGATGTCCTGAAAGATGCCTCCTCGGCCGCTATTTACGGTTCCAAGGGGTCTAACGGCGTCATTCTGGTCACGACCAAACGCGGTAAAAATGGCAAAACCAATGTCAACCTGGACGTGTACACCGGGTTTCAGGAGGTGACCAAAAAGCTTGATCTGCTCAATTCTCAGCAGTTTGCTGAATTTGGTAAGGAATCATCGAACACCGCCTACATCGAAAATGTACCGGGTGCCAGCATCAATGATCCAAACAGTGTTCGGCCAACCTCTTACCTGCGTTATCGTTACCCAAGAGGTGACCTGTATGACTGGTTTAACTTCGATGATCCGACCCGAGTTGCGAATCTGCCCTACAATAACTACCAGGACATGATTTTCAGAAAGGCCAAGATCAGTAACTACCAGCTTGGTGTATCAGGCGGTACCGATAAAGCTCGTTATCTGATTAGCGGTGGCTACCTCAAGCAGGACGGAATCATTAAGGGCTCGACCCTCGACCGGTACACCCTGCGGGCTAATGTCGATGTGAATATCACACCTGAGTTACGGGTGGGGTTGAACATTAACCCATCGTTCAAGCAGCAGCAGGAAGTTACGGCCGAAGGACACTGGGCCAATAACGGGATCATCAATGCTGCTTTGTCGGCTATGCCGATGGCCCCCATTTATGCGGCCGATGGAACGACCTATTCGTCACAAACCGAACTGGCCGCGCCCTACAACTATCCGGGTATCACGAACCCAATTGCCAACATCACCGAAAACCATAGTCAGTATCAGCAAACCAACCTGCTGGCTAACACCTATGTGGAATACAGTTTCCTGAAGGCTTTCAAATACCGGGCATCGGGAAATATCAATTACACAGGGTATCGTCGGAATGGGTACCGGACCTCCCGGATTCCACTTAACCAGTTGCTGCCCCCCAATGCCGCCACGGGTAGAGCGGAATCGGAGCAGGGCCTGAGCTGGTTGTTTAACCAAACCCTGACGTACAGCAAAACCTTTAATGACGCCCATAACCTGGATGTGCTGGTTGGTATGGAATCCACTCGTTACCAATATCAGTACAGCTTAGGAACGGGTAGCTCGTACGCCAATGATGTTGTTGAAACGCTGAATGCCAGTGCCAATGGAACCACCTCTACCATTACATCTAGTGCACGGGCCAATGCCTCGACGTCTTATTTTGCCCGTCTGAATTACAATTATAAAAGCCGGTATCTGGCCAATGTGTCTGTGCGTCGGGATGGATCGTCTATCTTCGGGCCCGAAAATCGCTGGGGTACGTTCCCCGCTGGCTCATTAGGCTGGCGCTTTACCGAAGAAAGTTTTATGAAAGGAATTCGCGCCTTGTCGGAAGGTAAACTTCGGGTTGCGTATGGATTCTCCGGCAATAATGCGTTTGGCAACGATTTTTATCCTTATGCGGCTACGCTCCGATCTGATAACTACAGTTATAATAACGCACTGGCTAACGGATTAGCCCCTGGTTCGCTGGGGAACAGCAAATTGGGTTGGGAAAAGAGCCAGCAGTTCGATGCGGGTATTGACCTGGGTTTGCTCAACAACCGGATCTACCTGATCGTCGACTATTACCAGCGAATTACCAAAGACCTGCTGTTGTCGGTGAATGTGCCAACCGTAACGGGCTTTTCTTCGGCGGTGAAAAACATTGGTAAGATGGAAAACAAAGGCTGGGAGTTTGCCCTCAACACGCGCAACATTACCGGTGCTTTTGTGTGGAATACCAGCGCGAACCTGTCGTTTAACCGGAACAAAGTACTGGCACTCGGACCTACAGGCGATCCCATTCGGAGCAATAGTGGTGTGGATCAGACGAACATTACCCAGATTGGATCACCCATCGGGAGTTTTTACGGCTACAAACAAATCGGCATTTTTCAAAGCCAGGCCGATCTGAACAGCTATCCGCACGATGCAACAGCCAAACCGGGCGATGTGAAATTCGAAGATGTAAATGGAGATGGCAAAATTACGGCCGACGACCGGACCATTATCGGGAACAACCAGCCCAAATTCATTTACAGCATGACCAACAGCTTCAGCTACAAAGGCTTTGATCTGAACATTGCGCTTCAGGGCACGCAGGGCGGACAGGTGCTGAACCTGAGTCGTCGCTTCTTCGAGAACCTGGAAGGGAATGCCAATCAGATCACAACGGTACTGACCCGCTGGCGGTCGGAGAGTAACCCGGGCGATGGCGTAACACCCCGCGCCAATGCCCGCACAACGGGGAACAACAACGCCGTTTCGTCGCGCTGGGTTGAAGATGGTTCGTACCTGCGTATTCAGAACATCAGCTTAGGCTACCAGTTACCAAAAGCCTTGTTGAATAAAGCCAAAATTCAGCAGGCTCGGGTGTATGTATCGGCCCAGAATCTGCACACCTGGACAAAATACCTGAACTACAACCCCGAAGTGAGTAATTACGAAGGCCCATTAACCGGTGGAGTTGACTACGGCTATTATCCATTAGCGAAAACATTCACCATTGGTCTTAACCTGGGTTTCTAAACAACGAAAACAATGAAAGCATCTAAAGTATATATATCCCTGTTGGTGAGTCTGTTCCTTAGCTCATGCAGCAAAGAATTTCTGGACTTAAAACCAATTTCATCGGCCACTGCCGACAACTTTTACCAAACTGCCGACGACTTCAAGAATGCTGTGAACGGTGCCTATGCGTCGCTCCAATCGGGTGGTGTGTTCGGGAACAGCTATGTTTTTGGCGATGTGGCCTCTGACAACACGGTGCCGCCGGCTTCTGGCTCCGTAACCGATCAGGATGAGTTCGACCGATTTTATATCCGAACGACCAACCCATTTATTTCCGGACGCTGGAATGACAGCTACACCGCAATTGCCCGCTTCAACACGATTCTGGACAAAATTGGTGGGGTCAAGATGGATGAGACACTGAAAAATCGCTACATAGCCGAGACAAAATTCCTCCGGGCACTGGTCTATTTCAACCTGGTGCGCACCTTTGGCGATGTGCCGTTGATATTGAAATCCGTTTCTAATCCTGATGAAGGTTACGAGTATGGCCGATCACCGAAAGCTGATGTGTATGCGCAGATTGAGAAAGACCTGACCGATGCCGAAGGGGTATTGCCCATTTCATACGCAACGGCTGAGATTGGGCGCGCCACAAAAGGTGCCGCCAAAGCGCTGCTCGGAAAAGTGTACCTGACCGAAAAGAAATATGCTCAGTCAGCCGCCAAGCTCAAAGAAGTGATCGATCTAGGCATCTATGACATTTTGCCGAGTTATGCCGATGTATTTAAAGTGAGCAACAAAAACAATAAGGAATCGGTGTTTGATGTGCAGTTCAAATCGGGTGGATCGGGCGAAGGTAATTCCTGGCCTAATTCATTTGCGCCCGAAAACTCGGGGAATGCAGTCATTGCCTTTGGGGGCGGAGGAAACAACCAACCCAGCGCCGACATGGTAAATGCGTACGAAGCAGGCGATGTGCGGAAAGCTGTTTCACTGGCTACATCCTATGTGAACGCCAGCGGCCAGACGATCCCCTACAACTTCGTAAAAAAGTATTACGATACACCCGCTACCAATGGCGATAACGGGAACAACATTCCGATCATTCGTTATGCCGACGTTCTGCTGATGTATGCTGAAAGCCTGAACGAAGTTGGCTATCAAGCGTCTGGCGATGCGCTTGCCAACCTGAACAGGATTCGGAACCGCGCGGGTCTGGCCAGTAAAACGGCGGCCGATATTCCTAATCAGCAGGCATTCCGCTTAGCTATGGAGCAGGAACGTCGGGTTGAGTTTGCGTTTGAAGGTCAACGCTGGTACGACCTTGTCCGGACGGATCGCGCTATTCCGGTTCTGAACAGCAAAAAAGATCAAATTCGATTGGTGAACGTGCTCACCGAGAACAATCTGGTCGATCCAATTCCGCAAAGCCAGATTGATATCAACAAAGCAAAAATTCAGCAAAACCCAGGGTATTAATTCTAAGATTCTATTCAATAAAAAGGGAACAACTTCTGTCTGTTCCCTTTTTATTTGCCTGATGCGTTGACCCGTCTCCGTTCTCCGTTCTCGCTTGGCTTCGCCGAGTGAGGGATATCATTTCAAGGGCCTCTGGCCCGTTTTTGTCGGAAATCAATACCGGCCAGAGGCCGTTTAAAAAATAGTCCTCACTCGGCGAAGCCAAGCGAGAACGGGGAGAACGGTAAGCCAAGCAGGAACGTTGGGGGCACGTGGTTAATCCCGAATTTACAGTAGTTATGAAACCATTACTCTTCATTTTCTTCTGGTTCTTCTGCCTGACCAGCCAGAGCCAGTCTGATCTCAGTAGCTGTCAGGCCATCCGCAAAGGAGATACCTTGATTCTGGGTAATTCGCTGATCCAGCGAACGTACCTGTTTCAGAACGGGAATCTTAGCTCGTTATCCCTTACCGATAAACGAACGGGCAAAACATGGGCGCTGGCCAGCAAGGGCGTAGACTTTGCTTTGCCCGCTAAAACCGGCGATCCCACACGTGGTGAGTTCGCGGTTAAAACAATGGCTGAAACACCCAGTACACCGGCGCATCTGGAAGCTGAAGTTGTTGTGGCTCTGGGTACCGTATGGGTGAAGCGCGTCTTTCGGATTTACCCGAACTGCCCCGCTATTGCCTGCGATTATTACCTGAAAGGTAGTGCATCGGGTTGGCAGGAGCAGGTTCAGCAAGCCTATGATTTACGGAATATCGAATCGCAGGCGGCTCAAAAAGAGGGTGAGTCAAACACCGTTGTTATTGACCGACTGGCGTTGCCAGGGCCACATTGGAAAGGAAAATCGGTCGAGTTTTTCGACGCCACCGACCAGAACAATACGCTCGTTCAGGAATATAGCCGGTTAGCGTATCGACAGGAAGTTCGGATGCGGGGAAACTTGCTGTTTCTGAACGAAGTCGGGACGGATGCAGGTCTGTTCTGGCTCAAGGAAGCGCCCGTCTCGGGTGTACAACTAGCCTATCCGGGCTTCGATTTCTCGTTGAAAATTGATGAGGCTCGTGCCGCAGGCGTTGGACTGGGTCCCGGCGATTTACGACCGGATGAGTGGGTTCGAGGCTATAGTTTGGTGCTGGGGGTTAGTTCGGGTGGCGAGCAGGGGCAATTGGCCGCCTTACGTATTTATCAGCAAAATTTGCGGGTGCGCAAGCCAAATCGGGATGAAATGATTTTGCTCAACACCTGGGGCGACCGGGGCCAGGACAAGAACATTAACGAATCATTTGTTCTGCGGGAGCTGGAATTAGGCGCTAAGTTGGGCATCACTCATTTTCAGCTCGACGATGGCTGGCAACAGGGAAAAAGTGCCAATTCGGCCTTCCAGGGCGGTAGTTTTAAAGACATCTGGCGCAAACCCGACTATTGGTTGCCAGATCCGAAGAAATTCCCAACAGGTTTTAGTCAGATTATGGAAGCGGGTAAGAAACAAGGCATTACCCTATCCACCTGGTTTAACCCAAGTGTGGATAGTAGTTTCAAGTATTGGGATCGCGATGCCCAGGTCATGATCGATCAATACAATACGTATGGGATTCGCATGTGGAAAATTGATGGCGTTCGAATTGCCGATAAGCAGGCCGAAATCAATTTCCGGAAAATGCTGGATACCGTGATGGCCAGCACGCATGGCGAAGCCGTATTTAATCTGGATGTGACGGCGGGTCGGCGGTTTGGCTATCATTACTTTTATGAATACGGCAACCTGTTTTTAGAGAACCGCTACACCGACTGGGCCAATTACTACCCGCATTACACGCTGCGAAATTTATGGATGCTGTCCCGGTATGTACCACCCCAGCGGTTACAGATTGAGTTTCTGAATAAATGGCGGAATCAGGATCGTTACCCGAAAGGGGATAACTTCAGTCCGACGTACTATTCCTTCGACTACCTATTTGCCAGTACCATACCTGCCCAATCACTGGCCTGGATGGAGGCTCGAAATCTGCCTGCCGAAGCGTTTGCCATTGCTGACTTGATTAAAACCTATAAGAAACAGTGGCAGGAGTGGCATAGTGGCCAGATTTTTCCGATTGGTGATGAGCCGTCGGGAACAAGCTGGACGGGCTTTCAATCCATTCTGGACCAGAAGGCAACAGGCTATGTATTGGTGTTCCGGGAGAAAAACAAATCCAATACGGCCCGGCTGAAACTCACTAATGTGCCACCGGGAACGTATCAGTTTACCCACCTGATGGGGCAGGGGAAAACCGTTAAGCTGAAAATAGATTCGACCGGACATGCGCGATTTACCCTGCCAAAGGTATTAAGCTACGGTTTTTATCGCTATCAGTTGGTGAATTGAATAGGGAAGGTGGTGCTATATTTGTCCCTAAGAGATATTTTGGGTGTATAAATAAATATTCTTTCTGTAATTTAATATACGTTTTAGGAGAAAAAATACGTACTATGTGTGATTTTTGAGTAGTATAGGTTTTAGCAGTTTTTATGTCTGCACACAATGTGAATAGTATGGGGAAGTTTTTACTAAGACGTTTTTGCTTTTTTTTATGGTTAGTTGGTAGCCGTGTTACAGTCTGTGCTCAAGTGAACAGTGTCAATATTGTGCAGCCGCCTTATAATGGAACATGTGGTGGAACGGCCATCCAGGTACCAATCACAACCACGGGCACATATGGTGCCGATAATGTCTTCACTATACAGCTTATTGGCGGTAGTGCAACTACCCCAACTTATCAGGATCTTCCGACGAAGGGTAATGCACCTACCCTTGAAATTACCTTACCAGACACAATTCTGCCAGGTGCTTATCGGCTACGTGTGCTGGCGTCGAACCCGAAAACGATAGGGATTGCCAGTACCTATTTTTATCCCCAGCGCAAGCCAACTGCTCGAATTGTTGAGCGTCCGCTGACAGTTGCGCCCTATGAAAGTGTTACGATTCCCATTCAGCTTTTTGGCTCGGATATAACCGCTTACAATCCGTATCGGGTTACAATCAATGATAGCCTGATGCTTAGTAAAGACAAAGCTGCCTCCTTCGTTGCCTATCCAGGTACTAAAACGACTACGTATCGGGTAACTAAAGTAGAAAACGCCTGCGGAGAAGGCACCACGTTTGGTCAGCAAACCGTTACTGTGACTCCTTTCGGTCTACAGCTAACCACCATTGCGCCAGAAGCACCATGCTCTGGTGCAACAGTTCAGATCGGTTTTAGTGCCAATGGTACGTTTGACAGTGGAAACCGATTTACGGTACAGGTCACGAATGAAAAAGGTGACTACGTTGACTTGCCAACAAAAGGTGATCGGAGTCCGCTGGAGATTACCCTACCAGCCAGTATACCTGAAGGCTGGGGAAATTATATCCGGCTCGTATCAACATCTCCCGCCTTAGTGAGCAGCCCATTAGGTGGGCTTTATAGTGGCCGTGCGCTTTCGGTGTATCCAATCCCATCGGCAATACTGGAAACGGATGTGAAAGCCATTCGCTTTGGAGAAACCGCAACATTAGTGGTTCGATTAACGGGACAAAATGTGCAGTGTACGCTAAGTGAGGGTACACAATTGGAGTATAAGCCAGGTGCCTATCAGCCAGTGCCCGGACAGTACGAAGTAGTTGTAAAGCCCAGTGTATCCACTACGTACACTATCCGCTCTGCAACAGGCGCCTGTGGCCCTGTAAAAACTACAGGTACGGTGCGGGTGGAGGTTACAAACGGTATCATTGCCGGTAAACTGGCGGATGAGCGTCCCTGTATTGACCAGACTATTCGTGTTCCCATACAGACCAATGCCCAATTTACGGCGCAGACTACGTTTCAGGTACAGATTGGAGGGATTTCCCTACCTGCTGTTTTGCAGAAAGACACCGTAGTGGCTACGCTGACAAGTCAGTCGCTTGGTGTATCGCCAGGATTAGACGGTACGTATTACGTTAGCTCGGATGTACGCGTGGTAACGCAGAATCCTGCCATTGTTAGTACCATCAGCCCCAGCCGCTTTGCGATTGGTTATGTACCCGTGCTGGCTAATATCAACTTGTTTACGCAACTGGGTGCTGATGGGTGGGATGTAGGGTATCCATCAACCCTTAACAAACCGGAGCCAATTCGGATTATGGTCGATGCGAAAAGTAACCTGCCCATAACAATCAGTGTGGCCGAAGGTAGTCGACAATGGCGATTCCCCGCCAATCAATTGCCTAATTCGAGTGATTACCCTTACGCTGTGTTTGGCGATATGCCAACGCAAAGCACGACTTATATGCTTACGGAAGTCAGTAATAAATGCGGTACACGTCAGTTTTCGGATAAGTCTAAACAAGTGGTTATCAAACAGGCTGAGAATCGACAGATATTAGTGGATGCCCTGCCAGATCGAATCTTCTGTGCGGGGGAATCTATTTCAATCCCTTTTCAGACTACAGGCGCCATTGCCGACTCCGTTCGCTATCGCGTAACCCTATATGGATATAGTATTTACGGGTCCAATTCGGTTGTACCTGTGGTCATTGGCCGGGCCCTGAAAAGTCCAATAACAGTCGTACTGCCCGATGTAGAAGCAAGTACGTATTCCCTGCGGATAGAAGCCGAAAACGTAGCGTTGACTAGTCGGGACGTATTTTTAACGATTCATAAAAAGCCGACTGCCTCCATCTCTCCAGGTTCCACAGAAATCATTGCCGGTGAATCGGCAACGCTATCAGTAGGCGCAAAGGGAGGTAGGCCTTACACGTTGCTGACGGCTGACGGAGACGCCTACCCGGTTACTGCTTATGACGCTGGTTGGGCTAATCTCGATGGAATGGTGGCTATACCGGTTAAACCCGATAAAACAACGACCTACCGGCTGAAATCGATTACGAATGCCTGTGGTACAACGGCCCTCTCCGATGAACGAACGATAACCGTAATATCGTATCGGCTCTATATTACGACACCAAGCAATCCGGGTAACTATGCCACAACAACGCTGGAGCAAAAGGTAGCCACTTGCCGAAGCGGACTACTTTCTGTGCCGTACGCTACAATCGGGAGTGTGCCGGCCGACGAAGTCTTTGATCTCCAGGTTTCCAGGGGAAACAGTGCTCCGTTTGAAACCATAGCGTTAACCTCAACCGGTAACCCACTGGTAGGACGTTTGCCCGATTCATTTACGGCCAATCCCTATGGTAACTACCAGGTACGTGTTGTTGGTCGGAAGACGGGCATCATTAGTCAGACATCACCTTTCTTTCGAGTTTTTGAACCACCAACGGCCACGATCGGCCTCAAACCAGGCAGTTCTTCCGTTGCCGACCCAACTGTAACCATACTGGTAAGCGTAACCAATGCCGACAATTTCACGACCTACGGCATTCGTAATTATGAACCAGACTATTCGGGTACTTACTTTGACAGTGTTACGGATCCCAATGGAACCTTGTACATTATGGTTCCCCGTCACAAAACAACGTATTCATTGGCGTTTGTGCGTAATGGCTGTGGTTACGGAACTGTATCCGGAGAAGCGACGGTCTCCGTACGGCCAACGCTCAACATAACCACACCTATACCCGGTTTGCAGCAACTGACCTGCGCCGGGAAAACATTGGCCGTTGCCTATAACACCACTGGCGACTGGAGTAATGGCATAAACGTTGTGGCCGAACTCGTTAGCGCGGATAATTCCAGTCGGGAACTAAGCCGTACAACCGCCCGTGAGGGAACGCTCTCGCTTACACTGCCCACAGATTTATTGCCGGGTGATTATACTTTGCGACTTCGGTCGGCTGACCCTCAACTGAGCACATCGGTACCCCTACGCATAGCCGCTCCTGTAACGGCCCAACTGACGGGTAATCTTGTGATCAATGCTGGTCAGAAACTTGTTATCAAACCAGTGATTAGCGGAACGTTTCCGATAAACTACAGTCTGTCTAACGGGTCTGTTGGTATGTGGCAAACAGGAGCACCCGTCATTGAATTAACACCCAGCCAGAGTGGTACATACAGGCTTACTTCTGCCAGTAATGTGTGTGGTGCTGGTTCCGTTAGCGGTTCACTAACGATTTCGGTCAACCCGACAAGCTCCAGTTTCATTACAACGGACCGGGTAAGTGGTAGGCTGTGCGGGGGCGATACGGTACTGATTGACTATACGGCAGCGGGAATCGCTACCAGTACGCTGACAGTCCAGCTTTCCGACCGAAATGGTGATCAATACGCTCCTGTACCCACGATTGGCCAGACCAGCCCATTGCGAGCCGTGTTGCCTATGGGTTTACCGACTGGTATTAATTATCGCTTCCGGGTTACGAATTCTGATCCGACAGTTGCCAGTTCCGTAATGCTGTCGCCGGTAACGATTCTGGAAAAAACAACAGGATCAATTCTAGGGCCACCGTTCACCGCTCCCGGTAAACCTGCCAATCTCACGCTTAGTGTGACCGGCTCTGTACCGGTTTCGGTAACGCTGGGGCAGGATGGGAGCGCTACCAGAATTTGGCAGGTCACTGAGCCTGTAACAATTGTAAGCCTGCCAGCTGGTTCATTGCCCGCCACGTTTAGGCTATTGGGCGTTAAGAATGACTGCGGCCCTGGCCTCATCCAGGGTACTGGTATTGTACGGTTAGAGCTGATAACCGCTATAGAACCCACCGGACTTTCCATTCAGGTTTTCCCTAATCCGGTAAGTGAGGACATTTTTATCGAAAACTTACCCATAGTGCCACTGGAAATTGAGCTTTGGTCTACAGATGGTCGGCTTGTTCGCCGTAAAACGTACCAGCCCGCTAAAGCAGCCTCGCTGCCCGTTCATGATTTACCCGTTGGTATGTATTTTCTTCGGGTTAATGTTAATCAAACAACATTGACGTATCGCCTGATAAAATACTGATGGTTAGATTTTTATTGGCCTTTTTTAGCCTTCTTTCGATTAGCAATGGCTATGCTCAGTCGATTTACATAAATCCGGGACGGAGCAACTGTCCAGGCGCATTGGTGTCCGCCGATTTTGGGGCCAATGGCGTTAAATTTGCTTCCGATAATCAGTTTGTCATCAAACTAGAAAGCACCAATGGTATCGTTAGCCGGGAACTATCCGCTACGGCGGTTTCCGATTTCGGGCTTCAGTTGCGATATCCAGATGACATTCCACCCGGTGAGTACCGAATGACGCTCCGTTCGTCGAATCCGGCGTTGACCTCTCCTCTCAGTCAGCCCTTCCTGATAGCCCCAAGGCCAACGGCCAGCATCCGGGCCGTTCAGAAAGACGTAGTAGGGCCGTTTGAGCCAATACCCATTGAATACACGTACAGTGGACCCGCTGATGCTAAAATCACCTTGAACGATGGCACAATTATTCCACTCAGTTGGCTTAACTATGTTCCTCCGAAAACTACCCGCAACTATTTAGTCCGAGCAGCCCAGAGTACTACCTACACCATTGCTTCGGTTACGACAGAGGTGTGTGGTAATGGCATTGGCAGCGGAGCAGCGGCTGTGCGCGTTAGCCCGGTTGGACTTCGGCTGCTGTCGGTGCTACCCGCCCAGGTATGCGCGGGTAGTCAATTCAATATCGCGTATTCGACCAGCGGATCGTTTGAAACGGGTAACCATTTTACCATTCAGGTGCGTACGTATCAGGATAGTTTGGCCGCCCAGTTTCCGGCCGAAGCGACACCCAATGGGCTGACGGCCGTAATGCCAGAATCGATACCTCCATCTGACTATTATTATCTCACCGTTATCGCGGATAAACCTAACGTGGTCAGTCGGTTGAATGGCTTCGTGGTGGTACGCAGAAAGCCAGCTATTCAGCTCACAAACAGCACCATTAACATCATGTGGGGGGCCACGGCAGAATTGCCAATGGTGGCAACCGGTAAAGATCCCATTGCGATTACATTAAGCGATGGGACCGTGTTGGATCAGCAGCAATGGGATTACCTATATAATCCGAATGAGGTCATTGAGAACCGGTTTTCGCATACCGTTTCACCTATGCAGACCACCACGTACCGAGTCCAATCGTTTTCAACTGGTTGTGGCAGCGGGCCTGCAACGGGAGCGGTTACGGTGCAGGTAGGGCCAGGGCTGAAAATCAGTTCGCCGGATAATTTAACCGCTTGTGCAGGTACAGAATGGCAAGTGCCCGTAACAATTGGGGGTACGATACCGGCAACCAATCGCCTTTCAGTGCGAATAGCCTATGGGCAGCAGGAATGGCCTTACCGATTAGATACGCTGTTGGTTCCAGCCTCACTTTCAGCCGGAGTATTACGCCTTGTGATACCAACGATTATATCGGGCCAAACTAAATTTCGTATAGAAGGCACTGATCTGTTATCACCTTCTGATTGGAATACGCTTTCGGTTCAGACGGCTCCCCGGCTGACGACGTTTCAGATCGATGAGTCGAACAGTCAGAAATCACTGCGGCTGGTTTTTAGCGGCACCATTCCCGTTACGTTCAGACTGAACGACGGACGAACTGATATTGCCATGCCACCAGCGAGTGCATTTGGGTATATCCTGCCGCTGAAAGGTTATCCAACATCCACCTTCAGTGTCTTAAGCATGTCCAACGTTTGTGGTATAGGTGTTGTCAGTCAACAGCCCATTCAGTACGATAATCCGAACCCGCTTCGCATCCGACTCAGTGATTCCAATCCCAAATCGGGATGCGTTGGAACCAGTGCCAGTATTGCATTTGATGTAACCGGTACATCAACGACAGCGACAGTCTATTCAGTTGAGTTGGGTACATTCGATTACATGACCAGTCGGTTTGTTGTACAGCAGACGATTGGCTCAGGTTCTCAAAGCCCTATACAGATAACCCTGGGCAAGGATGCGCTTCCCGAAACATTTATTCGGATCGTGACCACCGACCCACTGGCAGTAAGTGAGCCGGAACGGTTTTCGGTGCAAAAGCCAGCTGTTGCGTCCTACTACCCAAATGGGAGAACTGTTCCCCTGCTTTACGAGCAGATTGAATATCCCATGAATCTGGGCGTTTCAGGTGGCCAACCCTTTGACATAACTTTTACCAATGGAAGAGATTTTCGGAAGATCTTTCATTATGAAAACAACAACCTTCCCAATATAGAGATTTCGGTACCTGGCAACTACTACCTGGAGTCGGTTCAAAATGGTTGTGGTGCTGGCACTATCCGATCAACGGATACGCTGTTTGTTCGACCCTTCAGCATCACGACAAATTTAAAGGACCTTGGCGTCCTGTGTGCGGGCAGCCTCCTAAATGTGCCCTTTACAACGAAGGGGAACGCGCCAGCAGATGCCGCGTTTTCAGTTCAGATAAGCCGTAGACGAACCGGTGGTTTTTATGATATTCCTTCGCTGCCATCCCCTTATCCGGGCGAGTTGCTTGTCCGCTTACCCGATACGCTTCAACATTCCAATATCCGACTCGGTGGTAGCTCAATGCCCAATAATTCGTACTACATACGGGTTGTGTCTAAAAACAAGGATGTAGTTGGTGGGGTAGCGCCGGTGCAGGTGTATATGCGTCGAACCGTGGCGGTTACCTTATCAGCCGCTGGCGAAACTGTGTATGATCCAGCTCAAGGTGCTGTTCAACTGCGAATTGGGGCCAAAGGAAGTGCGCCTTTTTTTGCTTATATAGACAACCGTTCGTATGCCAGTGAGGGAGATAGCGAAGTGGATCAGCAGTTTTCTAATGATAACGATAGTGATGAAACCGTTCGATCAATCGGCGTAACACCCCAACATAAAACGACCTATAGCCTACGAACGGCGTTTAATCAATGTGGCTATGGAACATCGGCCGGGCAGGTAACCGTAACGGTCAAAGCAAAAATCAACCTGCGGATCGTTAATACGTATACAACGGGTATTTGTCCCGGTAATCTACTGTCGCTAACGGCAGTTAGCTCCGGCGATTTTGACTCTGGCAATCAGCTACGCATCCTGTTGAGTACCTCTTCTGAGGCAGTCCTAAAATCGGATGACCGTGAACTGGCTCGCTTCGACTCAATAACTGGCCCGCTACAGGTTAGGCTCCCGGCGGATTTATTGGCCGGAACCCCATACTATATCAAAGTGATTAGTACGCGCCCGGATAATGTGTTTAGTAATGTTGAATCAATTCGGATTGTGCAACCCGCAGTGGCTAGTTTACAGGGTAATACAATCATTAATAGTGGTGAGGTAACCTATATCCGACTAAACTTGTCAGGTGGAGGCCCTTATCAATACGAATTATCGACTGGGCAGACTGGCAACTCGACTGAGGAGGGTGACATAAATATTGTGGTTCAACCCAGTCAGTCAACTACGTTTACGCTGAAATCAGTGCAAAACGCCTGCGGAAGCGGACAAGTATCCGGTAGTGCAATTGTAGATGTATTGCCACTTAGCTCAGTTACTCTATCCCTGGCTGGATTTTTTCTGACGAGCATTTGTGCCGGCGAGAAGGTGCGTGTGCCACTTACTATTCGCGGATCAAGCGGAGGATCACAAACTTATCGTGTCCAGTTGTCAGATCCCCTGGGTTTATCATTTCAGGATATACCAACCGTTGGTGAGGCCAGTTCCTTAACCGCAACGATTCCCCTGAATACGCCATCCGGCAACACGTACCGGTTACGTGTTCGGTTACTCGAAACAAATGTAGTAAGCTCAGCCAGTCCTTTTCCTATTGCAGTTCGTTCCCCAGCGGGAGCAACGCTGAGTGGCCCTCCTTATTTCGAGTCTGGTAAGCCTGTTAGTCTGACTATTAATCTGACGGGAAGCGCTCCCTGGTCCATAAGACTCGCTGATTCCTTACAAACAGTTTATTTAGCAACCAGTCGTAGCCCTCTCATCCACAATGTATTTCCAAATCGCTTTACCACCTATCGCCTGGTAAGTGTTTCGAATTCCTGTGGAATAGGTACTCTTGGCACGCCAGCATCTGTTCAAGTTGGCTTACTAACCGCCCTTAGCCAGCCAGCCAATGAACCAGTAATACAGTTGATGCCCAATCCGGTAGCGTCTGTTTTAAACATTCGGTACGATCAATCCATTCAGATGCGAACCGTACAGGTGATTACTATGCAAGGCGTTGTTGTCATGCGTGTAGCTGGACCACCCCAGGCCACCGGCAACCTTGAATTAACTACGCAATCCTGGCCTGCCGGAGTTTACCTGATTCGATGTGAAACAGATAAGGGAGTTTGGGAAAGCCGCATTGTGAAACAATGATATGCACGGGCAACACAATAAAAAAAAGCCTTTCCTGAGTTCGTTAGTGTCTGTTGAGTTAATAAACAGGCTCAGTTGCTCACAACTTAACGATTGCCAAAAGAAAACGCTGAAATTTATCGTTTAAGGGTGTAGCAACCACCTAGTCACGTTCTCTCATGGCCGATCAGCCCAACTGGCTTCATAAATTAGGCAATTTACTGGTACCCGCCAGCCAACCCCAAACCCGCCCTGTGGCTACGGTGACCAACAAACGGATTCTGGATGAGTTGGTGGCCTCCTTCGAGGATTCCATCCATCGGGAATCGGTTGGGACAAGTATGCTGTTCAATGCGCACTTTCTGGTTATCCTGCATCCGGACACCTACGAGGAGCGCCAGAATGCCTTTCCGGTTATTGTCGATGAAGCCGTAAAATCCTTTAAAGCCATTATCGAGTCGCAGAAAGGGCAGTATGAACGGGTAGCGCCGGTGGCCTTAAGCTGGTTCGTTAAGTTTGGCGGTGGCCGGGAGTTTGGGGGAGAAGACGTCAGCCCGTCGGATGTCTACGTTGTGGGTGCCCTGACGGGTATTCTGCCTGGCAATGAACAGCGCCAGTCGCCGGATAAACTGCACGTAACCCGCCGGGTAAAGCAAACCAACCGCTACGAAAAAGTAGATGTTGACCTGAACACGTTTCAGCATATCGACTTCCGCGAGCCGGGTGCGTTTGTGGTAAAGTTTAAATTTGATTCGTCGCCCGCTCTGAACGAACGGCCACCCATGCCGGGCTCCGCCACCCGAAACGCGACGGTTTTACCGCGTAGCCTTGCCGCCGGACTGGCCGAGATCAACTACTACATTGCCGAGCTAAACAAAGAGGATTCGTACCTGATGCGCGATCGGGAGATTGTGGTGGCCCGGAAAGAACCCGATAATCAGCATTTTCCAAATTACCTGCTGCTTGAGTCGGCCTACGTTTCGAACCCACACGCCCGCATTCGGTACGACGATGCAACGGAGAGCTTTCAACTCGCGTCATTCAGCCGAAATGAAACCCGCGTGAATGAACAGCTTATTCCCCGTAGTGAACCCGCCAGTCCGCAGTGGTATGCCTTACCCGACAAGGCCCAGATTCTGCTCAATAGTATGGTTACGCTACACTTTCAACGGACTGCCTAGCCATGATCGATGCGCTCCTTGTTTTCGTACTATTCCTGTTCGTCGTTTTACTAGTTGTAAAACATTTTCAGGATTTACCCCGATAATATAGTAACGCGTAACGCGGGTGGAAACCCGCGATTTTATATCAGAATCGCGGGCTTCCACCCGCGTTACTCCATGAATTCATTACTAATTGCCGGTCAGACCGATGTAGGTCAGCGCCGAAAGGATAATCAGGACACCTTTGTCTGCTCAACGATTTGGGCAGATAGCAGCGCGTTGCTGGCGGTTATCGATGGCGTTGGCGGTTATGCCGGGGGCGATCGGGCTGCGGCTATTGCGAAGGAGTCGATTGAGCAATACATGGCCACGCCCAACGGCAACCCCTTATCGATGTTACGCGAAGCGGTCGTGTTCGCTAATAATCAAATCAATACCCAGAGGCAGCAGGAGTTGCGATTAGCGCAGATGTGCTGCGTTCTGACCACCGCTGTTGCGGATAGTCAGTCGGGGAAGTTGTATTTCGTTCATGTGGGCGATACCCGTTTATACCGGTATCGGCAGGGAGTCCTGGAAAAACTTACCTACGATCACTCGCTGGTTGGTGTTCGGGAAGATGCCCAGGAACTCACCGAGGCCGAAGCCATGCAACACCCGCGCCGGAACGAAATTTTGCGGGACGTTGGCTCCACAGAACACCGGGTCGATGATCCTGATTTTTTGGAGTCGGGGGAGACCGATTTTCTACCGGGCGATCAGTTGCTGCTCTGTAGTGACGGCCTGACGGATATGATCACGCAGGCGCAGATCAAAGCGATTCTGGATCAAAAAATAAGCCTTGATGACCAGATAACCGCCTTGATTCGACTGGCTAATGAACAGGGTGGCAACGATAATATTACCGTCGTGCTCGCCCGAAACAACGCGCCAGCCCCCGACCAGTCGATCACATCTGCCAGCCCCGAAAAGGCACCCGCGCCGAAACTGCCCGCCGTTCCCGTTACGTCTGAAGCCAACAAAACAGCTTCCGTTGCAACAAAACCGGTTAAGCGTAGTTCGACTGGATTATGGGCGCTGTTTGGTGTGGTAGCCATCGGGTTGATTGCGGCAATTGTGTGGTATCAATATCAACCAGCCAGTCAATCCGACAGGCCGGTGGTTGATAGCCTGCCCATCAGTAGCCAACCTAATGCAACATCGGCAGTAACGGAAACGCTTTCCAAACTCGATTCATTGCTACAAATCGCCTACCGAAGTAAAGACCACCGGCTGGTGTTGCCCGCCGATACGTTCCGGCTTACCGGGCCATTGCTATTCACCGATTCGCTGCAACGTGTCCTGGGCAATGCCCGGCTGACGGTCCTGATGCCCGCCGATTCGGCACAGGCATCCGTAGCGTTTCAAATTACCCGATCAGGCACTGTGCAACTGGAAAATATCGTGATCAATGGGTTCAGGACGGGTATCGAGACAACCCGGGATACGAAGGTACAGCTCTCGAACGTGTACTTTACAAACGTGGGGCTGCCCATTAACGCGACTGTTCGGCAGGATACCTTCCGCAACGCCGTTGTTACGATTTCGGTACAAAAGCAGCCTGATTCAACCAAAAAAACACTACACTAGTAATGTCCACGATTCGATTTGACACGCGGTTTCCGGGTTACGAAGTGCTGAGTGAATTGGGTCGCAGTAACGCGCGCATTCTCAAGGCACGTCATCTGGCAACGGGCGATCTGGTGGCGATAAAGCATTTTGCCCTCAACACCGATGCCGAAACCCTCCGGCGGTTTCAGCGGGAATCGGCAATTATGACCAGCATTGCTCATCCCAATGTGGTGAAGGTCCGGGAGGTACAACTGGAGGCTGAATTGCCGTATGTTGTCATGGAGCTGATTGAGGGCGGAAACCTGCACCAGCTCATTGCCGGTAAGGGCCAGCTTGACGTGCCAACCACCATTCGCCTGGGCCTGCAAATGGCCAGTGCGTTTAAGGCGATTCACCCACAGGGCATCGTTCACCGCGATATTAAGCCCGAGAATATCTTGTTTCGACCTTTGCCCAGTGGTGAACTCCACTTTCTGTTGACCGATTTCGGGGTGGCCCGCCTGCACGAGCATTCGAATACGATGACGGGCCAATCATTGATGACCTACGAATATGCATCGCCCGAGCAGTTCAACGATCCGAAAGGCGTGGGTGTTGCAACGGATTATTACTCGCTGGGGGTGGTCCTGTATGAGTGCCTGCATGGAAGTGTACCCTTTGCGTTAGACGACCATACCGGCATCGTAACCTTCATGAACAAAGTGCTGACGGAAGCCCCGCCCGCGCTGACGATCACCACCACCGAACAGTCCCTTAGCGCGTTCGCCGAGTTGCTTCAGGGCTTGTTGCAAAAGAAAGCCGCCGACCGACTCAGCGATCCGGATGAGCTAACCTGGTTGCTTAAACAGGCCGAACTGAACTATTTGCAGGCTAATCGTGCCACCTCTACGCGGCCTTCAACTCCAGAATCAACGAAGCCCGTAGTAATCAGTGAACCCGTACAAAACGAGGTTGAGGTTGTAAACGCTGTTCCGGAAGAGGTGCCCGTGGTTACGTCTGTACCGAGCCGAGGTCCCCGTAAACCCACACGGGCGGGCATAAACTGGCCTTTGCTTATCGTTGTCCTGCTGCTTGGAGGCATTGGCCTGTATTACGCCATTCTCAACCAGAAAGCCAGAAATCCTACGGCGCTTGCCGATACACCAATAACCAATGCCGATACGTCTGGGCGACCTGATTTGAACGAAGAGACTGCCATCCATCAACGGGAAGCGGAGGAAGCCATACAAAGGGAACAACTCCGGCAGGAGGCTCTTGCCGCCGTTGAGGGGCTGACGGTTAAAGTAAACGATTACCGGGTTGGTTTATTTGGGGGCATCAAAAACGTACAACTTCAACTGACGAACCCGAGCCAGGTCACGTTTTCGTCGGTGGCCGTTAAGGTGAATTATTACAAGGAAAGTGGAGGTCTGTATAAATCGGAGAAAGTGTATTTCCGTGACATCGGGCCAAAATCGTCGTTAATCGAGACCGCACCCAACAGCGACCGGGGTACTAAACTTACGTACAAAATTGTCGAGCATCAGTTTGCTCCATCGTTGGATTCACTGATGACTGCTGATTCAACACAATAGAACGCAGATTAGTATGATTATTAAGATTGTTTTGAATTTTCATCTAATACTAGTTGACGAATGCAGAAAATCATATTCCATCTTAACAATCATAACAATCAGCGTTCTATATCATTAATTGACTCATGCCAACCGTAAGCGTCAATACGCATTTCCCGGGTTACGAAATTATCGGTGAGTTGGGCCGCTCGAACGCTCGTGTCCTGAAGGCACGCCATCTGGCAACGGGCGATTTGGTGGCCATTAAACACTTCACGCTCAATACGGATGCCGATACGCTCCGGCGGTTTCGACTCGAATCGCAACTAATGACCGACATCCAGCATCCGAACGTGGTGCGAGTGCGGGAGGTGCAGTTGGATATGCCCATGCCATTTATCGTTATGGAATGGGTCGAGGGTGGAAACCTGCGTACGCTGCTGGGCGAACAGGGGTATCTGGATGTACCCAATACGATTCGACTGGGCCTGCAAATGGCCGAAGCCTTTAAGGCAATTCATTCACGGGGTATTATTCATCGCGATATAAAGCCTGAGAATATTCTCTTCCGGCCGCTGCCCAGTGGCGAACTTCATTTTCTACTGACAGACTTTGGCGTTGCCCGCATCCGCGAACAGTCGCAAACGATGACGGGTCAATCGCTGATGACCTACGAATATGCGTCGCCCGAGCAGTTCGACAATCCACGGGGAGTTGATGAGGCCACGGATTATTATTCGCTGGGTGTCGTTTTGTATGAATGCCTGTCGGGGAGAGTGCCGTTTTCGATGACCGACAGTGCCGGAATCGCCACGTTCATGGGCCATGTGCTGCGAACACCACCGCCGGCTCTGCAATTGCCTTCGGGAAACAACCTGCCGCCAAGTCTGGATACGATTCTGGAATGGACGTTAGCCAAAAATCCAGCCGAACGACTGAGTGATGTCAACGAACTCGTGTTTCTGCTGGGGCAGACGAATGTGGAGCAATTACAGGTTGGTCGATCTATGGACCGCCGGGCACCCGTTTCGTCGCGGACGATGGCGGCCCCGATACAGGCACCGAGGCCGGTGGCACCCGTTGCCCCGCTACCTGATTACGAACCTGAGCAACGATCGAACGGTTGGACGATCGGGCTGGCCTGCTTTATCGTGACCTTACTGATTGGGCTGGCTATTCTGTACAAGAACCACCAGGACGAAGCCAACAAAAAAGCCCAGATAGTAGCAGATTCGACGTTAACAATGCCAGATTCGTCGGTTACCGACACGATGGCCGAAGACACGACAGAAACCTCATCAGACTACCCAATGGAAAACACCACCGATTCGACCACAACAGAACGTAATTCGGAACCCATACCGGAAACGCCTGTAACTGTACCCGATTCATCGAATGCTGTTGTTGATACGACGAGGACGTTTTAATTGACATACATCTAAAAACCCCTAAATCCCCTAAAAGGGACTTGGCTCACCGCACATCCACGTTCTCGCTTGGCTTTGCCGAGCGAGAACGTGAGGGGCTATAAGAATCTTGCCCTTTAGGGAGTCTGGGAGTTTTAGAGCATCACCACCAACACATGAAAGTAACCTCCGTCCCGTCCGGGCGATTGTATTTAGTAGGCGCATCGGTTCTGTTACTACTGCTGTTTGGGCGGCTGTATATGAACCTGTTGCCTGCACTGAGCCAGGCCAAAGAAGCTTTTGCCAATGGTCAGGCGTTGACGCTCAACACTGGTTTGAAATCAGCAGCAATCCAGCGATTACTCAATAGCGGCAATTATTACAGCGACCCGAAAGACAGGGCATTGGTCGCCGATTCAATGGCGACCAAGCTTCGGCAAAACGGCGCGCCCGATAATTTGGGAGGACTAAACAAACGGCTGTTTTCGGTGCTGGCACCCATTCCCTGGCGTAGTCGGATTGGGGGGGGCGATTTCCAGAGTCGGTTGCAGTTGTCCCGTCAGCAAATGGGTTTCGACTCGGTGCTGTATGTCCGTGAGCTAAACAATCCCAAAGCATACCCATCGGCTGTTAGCGCAGGAAGCGGAACGGAGGAAATTTCGGGCCGGGTTATGCGCGACGAAAAACCAATGGCAGATGTACTGGTGCAATTAAAGCGCCATCCTGCCACCGCCCAACCCGATACACTCGCTGACCGGTTCACCTACGCCCGAACGGATGCCGATGGGCAGTTTTCCTTCACAGGCCTGCCGAGTGGTTCAGGTTATAGCGTTGTGCCGCTTAAGCCCGGTTTCGAATTTGGTAGCCGACGGGGCACGAGCCATCTGACCAGTGATCAAAACTATACCTTTAACGCCCGTCGGCATCAGTTGCGGCTCATTGGCTCAACGGTGTACGGGCAGCTCAAGACCGATCATGCGTTTGCCGTTCGCACGCCAACTGCGTTTACGATGCAGTTCTGGGCGGTTGTGGTGCTGTTTATGCTGGCGTTCTGGGCCGTGCAGTGTGTTTGGGACCTCCGGCGCTTTCAACCCGATCCGTTGCTGTTGCCCATCCTAATGTTGTTGACGGGTATATCGGTGCTGACACTTCTGGCCATTCAGGACCCCTTGCAGGATATGCTTTACGCCTGGCAAACCTTGCAAGGGATTGCGCTTGGTCTGGCGGGGATGACGATTTTATCGCAACTGAATATCGGTCGTTTTTATGCCGACTGGCGTTTTGACTGGCTGTTCACGTTCCGTAACCGGTCTTCCGTCCGGCTTTCGGGCTGGACATGGCTGGTATTGGCCGTTGGTTTGGCTACGCTGACCTTGCTCGCCGGTTCGGGGCCGGAGGGCAGTGGTGTACGGGTGAACCTGTCCATCCTGGGCCTGACATTTCAACCCAGCGAGATTACCAAATACCTGCTGCTGATTTTCTTTGCGGGGTTCTTTGCCGCCAATGAGCAGCAAATCAGGCAACTGCCCGATCTTCGCTGGCGTTTTCGGGTGAGCTTTGGGGCATTGGCCGGAGCGGGGTTGCTCATGCTGCTTTACCTCCTGCTGGGCGATATGGGGCCGTCGCTGGTTGTCTGCTTTACGTTTTTGCTATTTTACAGCATCGCTCGGGGAAACCTGCCCCTGACCCTGGCAACAGGTCTCGGCTATGGCATCGCACTCTGGCTATTACCCGGCTGGATCGCAACACTGCTCAGTTTAGTCGTGCTGGTCGGGTATATGTATTGGCAGGGCGAAGCCCGTTCGCGAACCGGACTGGGGTGGGCGGCTTTATTGACCGAAGCCCCCGTATTGCTCCTGCTGGTGATCGCGATGTTCGCCTTTGGCGATCAGTTGCCGTTCGTGGGGAGCCGCCTGGCGGACCGGAAAGCCATGTGGCTCAATCCCTGGAATAACGATGTATATGGGGGCGATCATCTGGCGCACAGTTTCTGGGCATTGGCCGCTGGTGGCTGGACGGGACAGGGGCTTGGAAAAGGGTATGCCAATGCCATGCCAGCCGCCCATACCGACATGATTTTACCCAGTGTAGGCGAAGAGCTGGGTGGATTGGGTGTAGTGGTCGTTTTTCTGCTCATGGGCATACTATTGCACCGGATCTTGTTGCACGCCCGGCGGGCAGGGCAGCCGTTCAGTTTTTTCCTGGTGGCTGGTATCGCCATTGCGACTGGCGTTCAATTCCTGATCATCGCCAGTGGTTCTATTGGGTTGTTGCCCTTAACGGGAATTAGTGTGCCGTTTCTGAGTTACGGCAAAATCTCGCTGATTATCAATTTAATGGCGATGGGCGTTGTATTCAGTGTGGCGCATCGGCCGGGACAACCAGAGCAACGGCAATACCTGGAGAAGAACTACGATGTGGTGCTGATGGCCGGTATTGCCGGATTTCTGATCGGCGTAGTGGTTCTGATTGGTCGCTTATTGCCGATTGTTGGCTGGAAGGGTAGCGAGTATATTGTGCGGCCCGCGCGGGTAGTGACCCGCAACGGCGATCCTGTGTACAGCTACAATCCCCGAATCGAGCGGCTGACCCGTGTGCTGGCAGCAGGCACCGTCTACGACCGGAACGGCCTTGTGCTGGCAACAAGCTCGCCCGAACTGGTTACGCAACAGTCGGCACGGCTTCGGCAAAGTGGGCTGACTGCTGATCAGCTTCAAACGCTCACCCAAAAGCGGCTGCAACGGTATTACCCCTTCGGCGAGCACCTGTTTTTCTGGACCGGCGATTTGAATACACAACTCTTCTGGGGGCAAAGCAATGGCTACTATGCCGAGGCTACGCACTTCAGCGAGTTGCGGGGATTCAACAGTCGGCCACGTAAAACGACCCTTGTTGCCACCGATTACCAGGCCGATCGGTTCAGTCCGACGGTTCAGCAAACGCGGACGCTATCCGTTTATGATTACAGTGAACTCGCTCCGGCCTTGCGGGCCGGGATCGATAGTCGCGAAGTTGCCGAACGAAAAGCCAAAAACCGTGATCTCCACCTAAGCGTAAATGCCGAGCTACAAGTGACGTTGCAGAAGGCACTGGCTCAGTCTGAATACAGCAACAAACGCCTTTCGGTAGTGGTGCTGGACGCGGCTTCGGGCGATGTGCTGGCGTCGGCGATTTACCCGTTACCGAACCTTAAAACGCCCGAAGTCATGTTGCTCTCGGATCGGGATCGGCTGGAACTACCCTACCTGGTAACCGAACGCGATCTGGGTATGACCTATCCAACGGCCCCCGGCTCGACGGCTAAGATTCTGACGGCGATGGCCGCGTTTAATAAACTGGGCTCGTCGGCCTCGGCGGTTCGCTACCCGATTTCGTGTCAGGAGATCATTCGCCGGGGCACGCGGGAATCGGAACCCTGTGGAGAACTGGTCGATATGCGGAAGGCGATTGTTCGGTCGAGCAACGTCTATTTTATCCGAACGGCGAACGATAATGCATTGGATAACGAACTGGCCGATCTCTATCTGGCCACGGGCATGAACGTCGATCTGATTGGTGGCTACTCTTTTTCGGATACCCATACCGACGTCGAACGTGTTCAGATTCGGCAGCACTGGCGTGATTCTTCGTTTGTCGTTCGTCGGAAGTTGTACCAGAGCACGCAGTATCCACCACGCTACCGGAGTGAGTTCTCGGGCTTGGCGTGGGGGCAGGGGCAACTGACAACCACCCCCGCAGCCCTGGGCCGGATGGCGGGTGCCATTGCTAACCGAGGTGTCTTGCAGCCGTCGCGTTACGTGCTGGATCTGGGCGGAAAACTCAAGTCGATCAGTGCAGGGAAACCCATTGCCCGTCGGCCTGATTATGCGGAGCAGTTAGCGGAGTTTATGATCGAACAGTCGAATCCATCGGCGGGGCGGAGCAAGATTAGTGTGGCGCGGGTGGCGGGTAAAACCGGCACCCCCGAACGAATCGTGCAGGGCGTTCAGCGGAATGATGGCTGGTACGTATTTTTCGCCCCTACGCCCGATGGCCGTTCGCATACCGTAGTTACGGTGCGGATCGAGCTGGGCGAATCCTCTGCCGATGCGGTCAACTTAGCAAATACGGTAGTAGCGCCCATTTTAAAACAACGGAGTTATTTGGGGAGCTTTTAACCGTAGCGCGGGTGGGATATCCACGCTACATTAAGAAGCTGTTCAAACTTTCTAATTTCTATTGATACTAAATCGATTTTTGTCATTCCGACTTTAGGAGGAATCTCAAGCTTGACTATTACGGAAGCTTGAGATTCCTCCTAAAGTCGGAATGACAAAAATCGCGCAAATCCTAGCAAGAAAACTAAAAGTTTAAACAGCTTTTAAACCAACTTACCATGAGCTTATTAGAAAAGGTCAAGAACTTATTTGGGTTTACGCCTGCGAATGAACGCAGTGAGACATCTCCTGTTACCCCAACCCCAACCGGTCCTCCGCCCGCTGCTCAGCTGCGGAAACAGGTCATGCGGTTTGTGGTGAGTAAACTTCGGGCTTATCAGAATGAGCCGGATACCGCGCCTGTGGGACTTCGGTTGTCTATTTTAGGCCCCAGCCCTGAAGACGAAGAGTTGTATCGGGTCGCTTTATGGGCAAATCAGCCGGGGAAGTTTCAGGCTGAACTAAGTCGCCAACTGGCCGATAATTACATTACGCTTCCTAAAAACTGGCAGTTCGACTATGCCTTTTTTACAGACGACTTGCCCGAAAGCACCTATCGGGAAGGGAATTTGGGGCTGGTCGTCGTCGATAAGTCGAAGCCGGAAAGTTCACCACGTTTAGCCAGAATCGTTGCCCTGGTCGGCCAGATGGAGCAGGCTGAGTATGTCCTCGATTCAGCTCAACAAACTACGTTCTGCATCGGTCGCGGGCATACGACCCAAACGGCATCGGGACGGGTTCGGACCAACGATATTATTCTATTGAATGACGATGATCCTGGTTTCGACTCTCAAAAAGGAGCTGGCAATGGCGCTGTGAGCCGGGCGCATGCAACGATCCGCTATGATATGGTTCAAAGACGGTACGCCCTCCTTGTCGACCCGGGCGGACTACCCGCCGGAGGCAATAAAACGAAACTCATCCATCCGAACGATACGATGGAGCGGGCTGATATTGCGGGTATAAGCTACCCACTCCAAAGCGGAGACCAGATTGAGTTGGGGGGCGAAGTGATGCTGTTGTTTGAGCTGCTCTAAGATTGATTTTTTGTAGCACCGACCGTCCCAGTCGGATGAGAAGCCGTTGGATACACGCCCGACCGTCCCGGTCGGTACTACAGCAATTGCCCTTCCATTTAGGTAGATATGGAGGGGTTTTTATTTAGAATTAATAAAAATAATTTTTATCTGATCGGATTCTGTTGTTCTTTTGCAACTCTTTAGAATAAATCTAAATAGTTCAGTACAAATGAATACAACGAAATCTCTACTTGGACTCCTATTTTTGTTAACCACATTGCCCGCTCTGGCTCAACAAACGGCAATTATTCGGGGCCACGTACAAACCTCGGATGGGAATCCGGCGGAGGCTGTTACGGTCAGCCTGAAAGGAAAAGGACAAGGAGACGTCACCAATGCCAAAGGTGATTTTACGATCAGCCACATTAAAGTAGGTACCTATCAGATTCAGGTGTCGGCAGTGGGCCTGAAAACGACCGAACAAACCGTTACGGTACAGGATGCACAACCGATAACGATCGATTTTACCTTACAGGAAAATGCCGCTCAGTTGAATGAGGTGATCGTAAACGGCAGCCGCACGAACCGGTTTTCGCGGTCGTCCAGCGACTATGTTTCCAAGATGCCCTTAAAAAACCTGGAAAATCCGCAGGTGTACAATACGATTGGCAAAGAGCTGCTGACCGAACAGGTCATTTTTACGGTGGATGATGCCATGCGAAATGCGCCTGGTCTACAGAAGATGTGGAACGCTACGGGCCGTTCCGGCGATGGTGGCGCGTATTACAACACTCGAGGGTTTTACGTGCAAAGCCAGCTTCGTAATGGATTAGCCGGAAACGTCACGAGCAGCATCGACGCCGTCAATCTGGAAAAAATGGAAGTGATCAAAGGCCCTTCTGCGACCTTGTTCGGAAGTGCGTTAACCTCCTACGGTGGCCTGGTCAATCGGGTGACCAAGAAACCCTATGAAACAGTCGGGGGCGAAGTCGCTGTGTCGGGTGGTAACTACGATTTCCAGCGGGTGAGCGTGGATGTGAATGCGCCCCTCAACAAAAGCCGTAACATACTCCTGCGCCTTAACTCAGCCGCCAGTCACGAAGGAACGTTTCAGACCGAAGGCTTCAATAAGAGTTTTGCGCTGGCCCCCAGCCTGTTAATTAAGCCCACCGAGCGGTTGTCGATTTTGCTCGATGCCGAGATTTATCGGATCGAGAATGTGGTTGAGCAGAATTTCTTTTTCTATGTGCCCGGCTATACGCTCGGTGCTACCCGTGCCGATCAGTTGAACGTCGATTACCGCAACTCCTACATGGGCAGTGGCCTGTCGCAGAAATCACGCAGCACGAACCTGTTTGGTCAGGTCAACTACCGTATCTCACCTTCATTTACGTCATCGACTAATTTCAGTTCGAGTCACAGCTACTCGAACGGGAATGGCCCTTACTTCTACATCATTCCGGATGGAAAGACGTTAGGGTCAAACCTGCTCGTACGTGCCGATCAATCGACCCGTAACAGTACCAACGATGTGTTTGAAGTTCAGCAACTGTTCAACGGTGATTTCCAACTAGGTAGTCTGCGTAACCGGATCGTTGTGGGCCTGGATTACCTGCACACCAACGCGAACCAGTTGTTCTACGGCAGTACTTACGATACAGTGCCCCTTACAACGGGATACGATTACAGCAAATTCAACGGGGCAGCTATGGCCGCTCTGTATGCCAGCAAAGCCCCTGATTTTAATTATCCCCTTACCGGAATTCGGGATACCTATAGCGCCTTTGTTTCCGACGTGCTCAACCTGACCGACAAACTCAGCATCCTGGCCGCTTTACGGGTAGATGATTTCCATAATAAGGGCGGTCTTGTTGGTTCCGAAGTGGCTGGCTATAACCAAACGGCGTTCTCGCCCAAATTGGGTCTGGTGTATCAACCGATTAAAGACAAGGTGTCAGTCTTCGCGAACTACCAGAACAGTTTCAATAATCAGGGCCTCTATAACGCCTATGATGTGACGGCAGTCGATAGCCTGACGCAACGATTCGCCAAGCTTGAACAGGCCAACCAGTTCGAAGCGGGGGTGAAACTGAATGCTTTCGGTGGGCGACTGAGCACAACTGTCAGCTATTATGACATTCAGGTGAAGAACCTGCTCCGCACCGATCCTAATCCACTGGCAGCCGCTCGGTTTGCGCAGACACAGGATGGGACTCAGTTAAGCCGTGGGGTTGAGGTCGATGTTATTGCGAATCCGTTTACCGGTTTCAATGTCGTAGCCGGTTTTTCCTACAACGATTCGAAGCTGACCAATGCAGACGCGGATGTGAATGGTCGCCGGCCAAGCACGGCTTCCTCGCCGGTACGGGCGAACCTGTGGCTCAGCTACCGATTGCCGGATTACCTGGTCAAAGGCCTTGGTTTTGGATTTGGGGGTAATTACGCCAGCGACAACAAGATTCAGAACAGTGTCAGTTTAGGTGAATTCATCCTGCCTGCGTATACCGTCCTGAACGCATCGGCCTTTTACGACCGACGGAAATTCCGGCTGGCTGCTAAAGTAGACAACCTGACCAACCAGCACTACTGGATTGGCTATACCACCATGAACGCGCAGAAACTGCGGAGCTTTGTGGGCAGTGTTGCGTATAAATTCTAGAAAAATAGCCCCCGGTAAGCACATGCCGGGGGCTTAATTCGTTCGTTTAGCCTATATCTCCTGTCAGTATGAGTACCGCCAAACAAGTCAAAACCTGGTTTCAAATCCACAAATGGACAAGCCTGATCTGCACGGCGTTCCTGCTCATGCTCTGCCTGACAGGCTTGCCGCTTATTTTTACGGAAGAGATTGAGCGACTGGAAGGTAAGCCCCCGCTGGCTCCAGCCATGCCCGCGGGAACGCCATCTGTACCACTGGAGCGACTGGCGGAAGCGGTTCGTCAGAAATTTCCAAAAAATGTTATCCGCTTTGTGTACTGGGACGAGCACGAGCCCAATACCACCACTTTTACGTTGTCGGATTCGATGACCGCTCCGGCGGATAACTATAAGCTGGTGATTTTTGATAACCGGACGGCCCGCGTACTGGAGGTGCCCAAGTTGCAGGAAGGTTTTATGTACGTGATGCTGCAATTGCACATCAATATGTTCATGGGGCTCAAGGGAGAGCTGTTTCTGGGTCTGATGGGGCTTTTGTTTGTGGCCGCGATTGTGTCCGGACTCATGCTCTACAGTCCGATCATGCGTCGGTTTAATTTCGGGATGGTCCGCACTGAAAAATCAACCCGGCTGAAGTGGCTCGATTTGCATAACCTGCTTGGCGTGGTAACGGTCGTCTGGGCCACGGTTGTTGGCTTCACGGGGGTAGTAAACACCCTGGCCGAAGTGGTACAGGGACTATGGCAGCAGGGGCAACTCGCCGAGATGGTCGCTCCCTACAAAGGAGCCGCTCCGTTAGAAGGTAAATTGAGCCCGCTCGATCAGGCGCTTAAGGTGGCCCAGCAAGCCGCTCCCGATATGGAACCCTCGTTTGTGGCCTATCCGGGCACCTTATATTCAAGTCAGCACCATTACGCCGTTTTTATGAAAGGGAGCACACCCCTAACCGAACGGCTGGCTAAACCGGCTCTGATTGATGCTAAAACGGGCAAACTAACCGATATGCGAAGTATGCCCTGGTACGTCAATGCTGTGTTTCTTTCGCAACCGCTGCACTTCGGCGATTACGGCGGACTGACCCTGAAAATCATCTGGGCAATATTCGATATCATTACGATTGTTGTCCTGATCAGTGGGCTGTATTTGTGGTTTGCCCGAAACAAAGCCACCAAAGCGCAGATGGCGCGTATGGAGAAAACCAAAACGGCTAAAACCAGCCAGCAGTTGGAGGAAACCGAAATTTTAACCCTAAACGCCCAGGAGGGAGACTACCGTGACTAAGCCATTCGGACATACCTGGACAATACCCATTTTACTGGGAATCAGCAGCCTCGTCGGGCTTATATCGGCCCTGGTCGGCGACGGTAGTTGGGATGCGCTTTCCTGGCTCACCCTCGGTATTCCACTCCTTGTAATTGCCCGGTTTGTGATCAAACCAACGGGCCCTAAAAAGGAGCGAGTTCGGTAAACGATATAGCATGCCGTGATGTCGGTTTCTCAAAACCTACTAACACTAGGTTTTGAGAAACCTAAAAGTGTCAGATGAAAGCATCTGACACCACAAAAATACAGAGAGTGTACTAAGCGCTAACCACTTCGCTTACAGCTTCCTGCCACTCTTTTAGTTCAGGGACGCCCGGTTTACGTTTCCCGAATACTAACGCAATATTGTTGCCCTCGCTATCGAATAAATCGAGTCCCGTTACGATACCATCTTTCGTTGGTTTGCGGGTTACCCAGATATGGTGAACCTGATCTAAACGCAAATGCATGTTGAACTCGGGGTCCAGTACATTATACCAGGGACCTGTAGTGACTAACTTCTTAACCGGCCCGGTATGAATCTGAATGCACCCTGGGCTTGAGGCAAAAATCATAATGGGTAGCGCCCGTTCAGCCACGGTTTCGAATAGCTTTTGTAGTTGCTCTGCCGATATCAACTGCGCGTACCCTTCAGGAGCCAGCCGAAGTCCCTGTTCCCGGTCGAGTTTGTGTTTGCGCAAAAGGCCGAAAAACTGGTGCGTATCTTCCATGGCTAACCAGGCTTCCTGAAATGCCTGTACGTCAACGTCAGCGTCGGATATACCGGCTTCTTTTTCAGGATAGGCTACCGTACCAATCGGGCTCGTCTGGTCTACCGCCAGGTATTTTTGAACCAAGGCATCATAGGCAGCTTCGTCTGATTTATCCGTCAGATAGATCTTATGTACGGCGGTGCCATCCAGATCAAAGAACTGAAGGCTCTTGCGGCCGTTTTCATTGACTGCAAACCCAAAATGCCAGTGCGACATAAACAGGCGCAGGTCAATGTCCGGCCCGAGAACGAGTCCTGTCTGATCGTTGAACGATACTTTTTCGTAGACGCCCTTGCGTTCGTGAACGATGTTGTCATTACGAGTCAGCGCCATCACATGGCCCAGGGTTGTCACCTCTTTCAGTAAGTCGCGAAAATCACCGTCCAGTCGCTGCACCGTTTCGCCAACCTGCGTTTGCAGGAGTTCAGCTTCGCTTACGCCCAATTGTTTTGCCGCATCGCGGATTCTGGTTTTTGGATTTTCCAGGTTGAACGCAGCCCAGCGTTCTTTGAGACTTTGTGTTGTCGTCATGGCGTATTGATAAGTTAATGTTAAAGTTGATTGTCAGAGAATTGGTGATGTTGAGGGACTACCATAGGGCAGTCCATTTCGGGATGTGAAAGGAGCCATACTTTCAAGTTGAATACGCGGAGAATTGTGGCCTCCGTGATGACGTCGCGGGGTGTCCCGGCGGCTTCCACCTGACCGGTCCGTAGCATAATGATCTGATCGGCATACTGTGCGGCCAGATTCAGGTCATGTAGAATCACGACGACGCAAAAGCCTCGTTGGGTAAACTCACGGGCGAGTTCCAGCATCTGGTGCTGATGCAGCAGATCGAGACCGGTGGTGGGTTCATCTAAAAATAGAATTCCCTGCTCCACATCCCAGATTTGGGCCAGCACCCGCGCCAATTGTACCCGCTGTTGTTCGCCACCCGATAAGGTCGTGAAAATGCGGCTGGCAAACGCCCACATGCCCACTTTTTTAAGAGCCATTTCGGCAATCAGATAATCCTGTTCGGACGGATGAAACTCGAAATGAGGATACCGACCCATCAGGACTAACTCGCTGACCAGAAACGGAAACACCACCGAGTTCTGTTGCGGTAACACCGCCCGAAACAGGGAAAGCTCTTTTTCGGAATACGTGTTAATCGCCCGGCCGTAGAGCTGGATTCCACCTTCCGAAGCCGTTAGTTCGCGGGTGCACAACTTGAGCAAGGTTGATTTCCCCGCGCCATTTGCCCCAACGATTGCCAGTAATTCACCCGGTTTAGCCTGGAACGAAACCCCATCGAGCAGTTTCCGATTCCGAATTCGATACGACAAATTGTTGACCTCTAGCATAGTCGTGATACGTTAAGTGCCTTCCCTATGTGCTTCTATGTTCTCGCTTGGCTTCGCCGAGTGAGGGGTATTGGTTCAAGGGCCTCTGGCCCGTTTTAGAGATTATTTTTTATCACACGGGCCAGAGGCCCTTGAACTAATACCCCTCACTCGGCACAGCCAAGCGAGAACGTGA
This sequence comes from Spirosoma migulaei, assembly GCF_054776855.1. NCBI lineage: Bacteria > Pseudomonadati > Bacteroidota > Cytophagia > Cytophagales > Cytophagaceae > Spirosoma > Spirosoma migulaei. The sequence goes on from NZ_BAAHBG010000011.1 coordinate 283,549, forward strand.
GTCATGATAAGTTAAGCACCTGGCCGGCGTCTGTCCCGAAACAAAATCCATAAGAAAACGGGTGTTCCAACGAGCGCAGTAAGAATACCGATGGGCAGTTCTGCCGGAGCAACCAGCGTTCGGGCGAGCGAATCCGCTAGCGTTAGTACGATGGCACCGCCTAAGGCCGAGCCGGTTAGCACTCGGCGGTGGTCGGAACCAACGCCCATTCGGATCAGGTGCGGAATGACCAACCCAACGAAACCAATGATGCCCGCCACCGCTACCGATGTACCCACGGCCATTGTGGCGAAAATAATAACCTGTCGTTTGACGCTTTTTAAATTCACCCCCAGCATACTGGCCTGACTCTCGCCCAGAGCCAGCAGATTGAGGGACTTTGCCAGGCGTGGAATACCCGCTAACGCCACAACCGTAAAGGGTAAAATTCCCAGTACCGATGTCCAGCTAGCCCCTCCCAGACTACCCAGACTCCAGAACGTAATGTTGCGAAGTTGTTCATCGGTTGCCAGATAGGTCATAATGCCGGTTAACGCGCCCGACAGTGCGTTGATGGCAATGCCCGTCAGCAGCATGGTTGTGATCAGGTCTTTACCCGCCATGCGGGCAATCCGGTACACGAAAAAAGCCGTTACACAGGCACCCCCAAACGCCACCACCGACAACGCATACATGCCCAACACACCCGTAAGGGTTTGGAAAAATTTCACTTCCAGCACAATCATTGTGACGGCGGCCAGTGAAGCGCCTGCCGAAATCCCAATCAGACCGGGGTCGGCAAGGGGATTCCGGAACAACCCTTGAATAGCGGCTCCAGAGATGGCCAATCCCGCACCGATCAACACGGCCAGACAGACGCGGGGCAACCGAATTACCAGCAGAATGGCCTCTTTCGTCCCGTCTACGTCCACCGATTCTCCCAACGCCTTGCGGAGAATGAGCCCGATTTCATAGGGCGTTACCTGCACGGCACCAATCCCTACCGACAGGATAACCGTTACCACCAATACGGCAACCAGCGTAGGCAGCAACCACGGATTGAGGGTTGTTCTCAGCACTGATTTCTGGGTTCGCTTTAGCGTTTCTGGCGGATCGATCGTGGTGCTGGTCATGGTGATTACGCTTTGGGTTTCTGGGTAAGTTTCTGGGCTAACTCCTGTAATGCTTTTCCTAAACGGGGTGAAAAGCCGCTCAGCAAATGGCCATCCATGTCGATGATCCAGCCGTTTTTGCCCGCATTCGTTTGGGCAATGCCCTGCACTTTCAATAAGCCTTCGTTACCCCCCAGACTTTCGAGTCCACTGTCGAACAGCAAAATCACGTCGGGATTGGCCGTCACCAGGGCTTCGGCGGTGAGGGGTTTATAATTCTCGAAGTCAGGTGTGGCATTGACACCGCCCGCCAGTTCGATCATTTTGGCAACCTGCGTGCCCCGGCCCGATACCATCATGGTACCCGTACCCCGAGCGTAAATGAAGAGCACTTTTGGGCTGGTTGGTGCCTTCCTGACCTGCGCCAGATCGGCGTCCAGTTTTTTGAGTATTGACTTGGCTTTCGAACCAACCTGGCAGGTAGTGGCCACGTCCTGAATCAGTTTTTTAGCTCCGGCAACACTGTATTCCTGCTGGAACGAAATAACCTTGATGCCCGCAGCTTTAATCTGATCGATCACTTCTGGTTTCGTTCCCGCAGCCTGGGTCGTGAGTACAAGCGTTGGCTTTAGCGAAATAACGCCTTCGGCCGAAATGCTGCGGTTATGGCCCACTTTCGGCAGGCTTTTCAGCGATTCGGGATAGGTGCTCGTTACATCGACCCCGATCAAATGAGACTGTAAGCCTAATTCGCACAGAATTTCACTGACTGTGCCATCAAGTGACACAATACGAACCGGTTCCTCTTTAGGTGGTTTGGCTGCATATATCGGATAATTTCCGATCAGCAGGCTCCACAAAAGGCAAATAAGCCCCGTTGTGGATAGGATTGATTTCGTCATGATTATCTTGATTAGCTACCTTGTTTAACCAGTTTGAATTCGAATTTCGGGTTGCCCCGTACGCCACCATCGTTGGAGATGAAGCTGATGAATTTCAGTTTGTAAACGTTGCCTGCAGCATCCTTAATCACGTAGAACCGGTCGGTTTTGACGCCGATTGGTGTTCCCGTAGTTGCCCGCCAGTTTGACCCAATCACAGAGCGATCGCTTTTGAAGGTGGTTGTTGCAATATTGGTTTCGACATACGCATCATACGTAACTGTACTGGTCAGTACTTCGGCCGCTGTTACACCCGCCAGAAAGTTGATATAGACCTGATCGGAGAAGTAGTAGGGGATGTTGTTGGTACCATCGCTGGTTAAGTAGATGCCGCCGGTCCATTCAATATCCCACTTGGCTTTGGCAGGCTCAACGGCTACAGCCGCTCCGGTATCAAACGATACATAGTTGAAATTGTAGGCCGCGTCTTTCGTGATTGAAACGGTCTTGAACGTCGTTTCTTTAATCCCTGCATACTGAAGCGTATAACCCGTGGTGCCATTACGAAGTACTCTGAGCTTTATCCAACCTTTGGCGGGTGTTGCACCACCTGTACCCCGGTTAAGAATGTACACTTTGTTGTCTGCATCGGTAGCCGAGATAGCCGGAATTACTGTTTTCGTCAGATCACCCGATACGTCGTCTATCAATTTTAACCCGGCTGGACTGAAATCACTTGTGCTCAGTACAAGGCCAACGGTATCGGCAGCCGTTACCTGTGTCAGATCGGTTTTGGTCAGGGCAATGGCAGCCGCACCAGTCATATTGTTGATAATAACCCGGAAGTCAGTGCCCGAAGAGAAGCCTAAATCCCAGCTTGCCCGCTTCACAGCGTTTTGGGCATTGTTGCTCAAATCGACGAACACGGCATTGATAGCGCTGGAGCCCCCCGTTCCACCATCCAGCGTCAGTGTCGTGCCCGCCGATACAATGGAGGTGAATTTAACCGTCAGCTGTTTCGTCGTTCCAACTAAAACCGGGCTACCTGCCGAGGCTATGGCGAATGCAATGGTTTCCGTGCCGGAGAGAAAAATATTGTCGGCTTTGGTCAGTTTAAAGGAGGTTTCGCTGGCACCCGCTGGCACTGTCAGAGACAATGTATTGGAGGTTAGCGCTGGTGTTGTCGTGAACTGGGTTCCACTGGCAATGCCCGTAGGTGTAACTTGTATGGTTACGGGTGTAGCGGCATCGACCGCCCGTGATAGTTTGAGTTTAATGGTCGCTTCTTTAGTGGCTGCATCCAGACCCTGTTCCGCGCTTTCGAATTGCACTAAATTGTCTGGAAGTGGGGGATCGGATTCTTTACAGGCATTCAGTGTACTTACCGCCAGGGCAAACATGATTATGAAGACTCTTTTCATTTGATTGTTGGAATTTGAAGGATTAAAAAACATTGAGGAGGTTTGTTGGCAAAGCTGATTTATAATGAATAATGTGTAATGGAGGATGCATAATGTCTGATAGTCAGTGTTTTGTAATTATTCATTATTCATTATTCATTATTCATTATTCATTATTCATTATTCATTATTCATTATTCATTATTCATTATTCATTATTCATTATTCATTATTCATTATTCATTATTCATTATTCATTATCTAGTTTTTATACCATTGAAAGCTGAGCCCAAGGAAATAAGAACGCCCATAACTGTAGGGTACGGGCCCAGCCGTACTGTGCGCACTGCCTGTATCGGTTGAGGTATTGGCCAGGCGGGTAATGTTGAGCAGGTTTTTAACACCCGCGTTGAGGGTCAGGAATTTATTGAGCGTTTTCGTGAGCGTAGCATCAGCCCAATGGAAAGCCGCGATCTCCGTTAACGTGGCCGATACCTGATTGTCGGCGGTTACCGTAGCGGTGTAGCTGGGCCGTTTGCCGGTGTATTTGTAGAAAACGCTCAGTTTCGTACCGATCTTTTTCAGGTTGTACGTCAGGTTCGTATTGACCTCCGGCGACCAGATAAACGTGGGTAACGAGCCATAAGCCGTGGTGTCGGACAGCAGGCTATTGTAACGACCGATGTAGGAGAACCCCACGGTAGCTTGCAGATCTTTCCAGGTAAAGACGTTCTCCAGGGTGGCACCCGTCGTTTTGAATTTGTCGATGTTGATGGTCATCGAGATACTCGGGTTCGTTGGATCGACCCCGTAGCTGATCAGGTTATTGAAGTCGTTGTAGAAAAAGCCGAGTGTCGATTTGACTTTCGAGCTGGTTTGCAGCGCCAGCGATCCATTAAAACTGTTGGAGGTCTCGGCTCTCAGATCCGGATTCCCGCGAATCGAATGGCTGGCATCGAAAAAGTTGAAATACAATTCGCGCAGGGCAGGGGAACGAAAGCCACGAGCATAGGCTACCCGAAAATCGAGCTTGTTACTCAGGGCAAATTTGGCGTTAAGGGACGGAATGACCGGTGGCGCATCGTAAACCGAGTTCCTGATGAAACGCAAACCCGGACGAATACTAATACGGGCGGTAGGGCTGATAGTTGACGAAACAAAAAGCGCATAGTCGTTAATGGTAGGTGAGCCTGAAATCCGGGCACCAGACGCTCCATCCAAATTAATGTCGATGCCAGATTGCAGGGAAAATACCGATGATGCCGTGTATTGAGTAGTGGCCCGGTATGTCTGACTCGTAAATTTCGATACATCCTGTTCGCCCGTTCCGAGCGATAGGGTGCGTAAGCCCGTGCTTACATCCAGAATCGTGGTTTGTGTCCGGCGCTGGTAATCTGTGTAAGAAGCCTGCCCGGTAAGCTGGAATCGGTCATTTACTTTCCAGTCGCCCTGAAGCTGATGCACATAGCGATTGGTGATGTATTTCTGGTCACGCGCCTGATTTGTATTGATATTTTCAGCTCCCTGACTGAGCAGATTTTCGTTCAGGGCATCCAGCCGATAGTACACATTAGCCCTTGCTGACCGGTAACCGAATTTACCATGCCCAAATAATTGATCTTTGGGTAGCCAGTCATTTACGCGTCCTTCTGACAGGCCCTGCCAGCCACCAAAGGTATTATTGGTCACGCCAGCCGATACATTCCAGCCGTTCTTTTGCCAAGAGGCACCTACATGTTGCAGATGAACACCTTGCCTGGTCAATAAATTATAGTCTGAGCCTGCCGTTTCTTCCTGAATTCTGGCCGTGATTCCCAGCCGTTCGGCACCGGGTTTTTTGGTGATAATGTTGATAACCCCAGCCAGTGCATCTGAGCCATACGAAACCGACATGGGCCCTTCGACAATCTCAATCCGTTCGATGCTGTTGATATCGATCTGGTTGATGCTTTCCCGCGTATCGCCCCGGTCAACCATCGGCAACCCGTCCAGCAGGATTTTTACGCTACGCCCGGCCATACCCATCAACTGTACATCCGTTGTGCCCAGCGTAAGGTCATTGGAGAACCGAAATCCTAACTCATTATTCAATACGCCCATTACGTTCAGAGCGCCCCGTAAACGGATGCGTTCGCTACTGATCACCCGTACCTGATACACCGATTTTTTTATTGACTGCGGCTCATATTGCCCAGTTACGACCACTTCATCGAGTGCGTTACTGGCAGCTTTCAGGCGGATAGTCACGTTGGCCGGCCTGTTGTTTTCAACCTGAATGATCTGATTAACAGTCTCATAACCAACCATAGATAGTAGCAATTCATGTTTGCCGACCGGCAGACCAGTTAGGGTGAATTGACCATTTCCATTAGCCATTTTGGCTTTTTTGATACCCTTAAGTTGTACGGTAGCAAATGCCCCCGGTGTACCATCGGCTAGCAAAATTGTACCCTCTACGCTGCCAACGGTTTGTTGCGCCCAGAGTCGGGTTGTATGCATGAGCAGGGCCAGGAGACATGCTGTATATAGGTGACGGGTATACTTCTTTTTCATAGTAATTATGTCAAAATAGCGGGGAGTCAATCGGCTTACTGGTATCGAATGCAAACATCTTTTTGCTGAATATCAGTGCTTTGGCAAACAGCGTAGCATTCAGAATTGGCACCTGTTTGGCAAAAGGCAAGCACCAATAATAGAGTGATTTTTATTTAGACAGAATAAAAATAGTCCACAAATGTAGTAATGTCGCGCTTGTAAACAAGCCTTATTTAGAATTTTTCTGAATAATTTGTTCTGTCGCTAAAAATCTGGCCTGTATTTAGTGAATCAAATACAGGGCGGTTCGATGGCCATTCCCCTTTTTATGAACAAAACCAGCCCCAACCAGCCACGTTAGGGTTTTATAAACAGTTGCCCTACTAATCTGAATTTTTTGTCTACGCATAAACAACCATAAGGTATCTGCATCTGTATAGGCCATTTGTTCGCCAAGAGCCATGGCTACCGATATCTGCTTTGCGGACGATCTGGTGCCTGTTTCACGATAATAACTCGTTAACCGTTCTCTCCATTCCTGCGGATCAATGGCTATCTCATTAGCCAATCCAGTCTGATAGTTCATACTCGTTACGTGTATAGGTAGAGATGCGGTTACAGATCAATTGGTATCTATCAATAGAAGCACATCGGTAGCAGTATTCTCCGCAGATTTAGTCAATAGCGATACTATTTTCAGGTTTATACGCTGAGTGTTCTTTTGCTACCGTATAGCTATATACGTATAGGTATTTGTACTTGCCGATACAGGCTACTCTGGCTGGTGCGGATAGTTACCCGAGCCAGACTCCTGCACGCACATCAACTGGCAATATGAAGTTGATTAACGTGCAGGAAATCGTACAGATCTACCATCGCTAGTGAGCCATTGACTAAAGCCTGCAAATCCAGCAATTCGTCAAAAGAGAAAACCGACACAGTGTCATACGAGCCAGGTAGACGAGCCAGGTAGACACAACAATAGTTGCTGGGAAAATGCCTGGCCGTGTGGCCGTTCCGAAACGTTCACCAGGTGATTTACCTTGCGGGCTAATTGCCGTAAGCGCTCGTGACAAAGCCAAATCTGGGTTTCACCGAAATCAAGCCAGAATCCACCACTACGACGACAAACTGTAGCCTGCCCGTAACAACTTTGAAAGAGAGGTTCTTTTCGTTGGTTCATACTGGGTTAGTTTAGAAGAAACAGTAACTTCAGGAGCCGATCCAGTTCACATAGCTGTCCTGTTTTATCCAATTGTTAGTTAATGGATTCGTAAGCTCTCGCTAAGCTTGTGATCAACAAAGTTGCTTGGCCTAGCAGGGTTTTTAACTCTAAAAGTTCAACATGGGTCAATGGGCCAAACAGTGTAAACATGGCTGTAGTGGGTGATACCATTCTGCTATCCGGTTGGTTGGGTGGCATTGAAACAGGAATAAGGTCAATGCTCAATGCAGAATGATAAAGAAGGTGAAACTGTTCAGCGGTGAGTAGCCGGTGTATAGAGCCAAAGCGGAAAGCATACTGAAATTCGGCATCGTTGTGGAGTACAACCTCCCCATGCTGTGTTTTGGCCAGTTGTAAAGGGCATTTCATCCAGTTATTCATGATTACCAGGTTTTGTGCCTGAGCGGGCGACTGATGTGAGCGTTAATCCGAAACAGCAGCCGCCACGCTTAGGGCTTGAGGTACTCAATCGAGTTTTATTGAAGAACTGAAACGTATTTAGTTCCGAGTTTTTTCAGGACTTCCTGCTAGGGTACAATTACACTAGCATCCCTCAGTAATTGCTTTAAGCCAGATAGCTCACAAGCAAAAAGCTAAATCTGAGGTTGGTCGAAGGCATTAAAAACTGAATACGTGGTTGATGTGGATTCCAGTGGACTACGGTTATTCGATCAAGCTGGGCAGAAAATAAATCACACCCGCTTAATTCCTTACAAACGTAATTCTTGTTTATATTCATTCCAAATAATTGCCTTATTTATTTAGAAAAAATCTAAATAATTTAATGGGGTTACGCAAAGCTGGAAAAGCTTATGAACCATGTCAACTTTTATAGAGTAATGAGGTGTGCTAGCAGATAACATGGGCGACAAAGGGTCTTCCCAGTCGGCAACTAACTTCCATTCCTTAAGGACGATCTACACCTCAAAAAGTATAACTGACTTAGTAGCTGCTTCAAGCTTATAATTACCCTGATCAGATGAAATTAGCTTTTACCCGTATAGTTCTAGCCGTATTGATTGTATCCGGCAGTCGTTCACTTCTGGCACAACCGCTTTCCCTAACAATCACGAAACGATACCTCAATCTGCCGGTCTCCCAAACTCAAACTAGGGGAACGATGCAGTTCCTGATCAATAACAAACAGGAGCGCTCGTTTAAGATACGCCTGGCGGCCGATAAGCCCGACTATTGGGTGTTTTGCGATATGGCTGCTCTTCAGGGGAAAACCATCACCATTAATTACGATGGCAAGTTAGACGGATTGAGTAAAATTTATCAGGACGATAAAATTGCGGGTCAGGATTCGCTGTATACCGAAACGAACCGTCCGCAATACCACTTCTCAACCCGCCGGGGCTGGATCAACGACCCGAATGGACTGATTTTCTATGAAGGGGAGTACCATCTTTTTTATCAGCATAACCCCTACGAACGGGAATGGGAAAACATGTCCTGGGGGCATGCAGTAAGCAAGGATATGATCCATTGGGAGGAACTGCCAACTGCTCTGTCGCCCGATAGTATGGGAACCATGTTTTCGGGCTCAACCGTAATCGACTACGACAATACCGCTGGATTTAACAAAGGGAGCATACCCGCCATGATTGCCTTTTTTACCGTTGATAATCCGGAAAAACAAGTTCAGTGCATGGCGTATAGTTTGGATAAAGGCCGTACCTGGACAAAATATGACCGCAACCCGCTGATTGATTCGAAAGCGAAATGGAACAGCAAGGATACTCGTGATCCACGGGTGTTTTGGTATAAGCCAGGCAAGCATTGGGTAATGGTTCTGAACGAACGGGACGGGCATTCGATTTATACCTCAAAAAACCTGAAGGAATGGACGTATGCGAGCCATGTGACGGGTTTTTGGGAATGCCCTGATTTATTCGAATTACCCATAGATGGCGATAAAAGTAAGACGAAATGGGTTATGTATGGGGCATCAACTACGTATATGATCGGCTCATTCGATGGGAAAACCTTCACACCCGAATCGGGAAAACACTACTATACAACCGGCACCATCTATGCGGCACAAACTTTTGCCAATATGCCCGAACGTGATCCCCGACGCATTCAGATTGGCTGGGGCCGGGTTCCGCAGCCCGGAATGCCCTTTAACCACATGATGCTTCTACCCACTGAACTCAGGCTTCATACAACCAAAAATGGCCTGCGATTGAGTAGCGTACCGGTCAAGGAAACGGAACAACTCGTTGAACCAATTCTGCACGGGGCGTCTCTGAGCGCCGATGATGCCAATCAGAAATTGAAATCGTTTAATCAGCTCGACCAGTTCAGGATAAAAACAACCGTTAAACTGTCGCATGCAACCAGTGCGGGCTTGTCTCTTTTCGGCCAGCGAATACTCGACTACGATCTGAATGCCAACTTGATAAATAAGGTCTTCTATTCGCCGGAAAACATGAGCAGTATGGAGCTTATGGCCGATATTTATGTGGACCGAACCTCCATAGAAGTCTTCATTGATGGTGGGGCTTACTCGTATTCGATGGAAAGAAAGCCTGTCTCAGGCAATAAAGAAGGTCTATTGTTTTGGGGGAATCGAATTGATGTTAAGGACTTTACGCTGTATAAGGTCAAGTCGATCTGGAAGTAGAAGGTGCTTCAGAAGAAACCATAGAATTTATCTTATAAGCCTAAACGTTACGTACATGAAAGCGCTTTCTCTGCTTTGCCTTTTGGTCTTTACCCCATTATTGCTTTGGGGCCAACCAACCGAATCGTATCCGGTTCATCCCGATGCCCAGCCTCAGGAGGGTGTTCCCAAAGGCGAAGTACTCAAATTTACGTTTGAAACCTCTACAATCTTTCCGGGTACCTGGCGTGAGTACTGGGTGTATGTACCTGCCCAATACAAGCCCTCTCAGCCCGCCTGCGTTTATATAAATCAGGACGGTATTCAGTGGCAGGCCCCGGCCGTTTTTGATAATTTGATTCATAAAAAAGAAATGCCCGTTACCATTGGCGTATTCGTTATGCATGGGCGGGTTAAAGCAGCTAATCCAGACGCTGCGCTCGATCGGTTCAATCGTAGTTTTGAATATGATGGATTGGGCGATAATTATGCCCGTTTCCTGCTGGACGAACTTTTGCCCGACGTAGAAACCAGAAAAACGACTGACGGACGAGCGATACGCCTATCTAAAAATGGTAACGATCGCGCCATTGGCGGATCAAGCAGCGGGGCGGTTTGTGCATTCACCGCGGCCTGGGAACGCCCGGACGCCTTTAGTCGGGTATTCAGTACGATTGGTACATACGTTGGGTTACGCGGGGCCGATCAGGAACATACATTGGTCCGTAAAACGGAGCCTAAACCACTCCGTATTTTTCTACAAGATGGTACTAACGACCTCAATATCTACGCTGGCGACTGGTGGATGGCGAACCAGACGATGGAACGCGCGCTCATATTTTCGGGCTATGAGGTACAGCACGTCTGGGGAGAAGGGGCTCACAATGGCAAACATGGAACGGCTATTTTTCCCGATGCCATGCGTTATCTGTGGAAAGGGTGGCCCGAGCCTGTAAAAACAGGGACTTCTAAAAATCAGATGCTTACGGATATTTTACTGCCCAATGCAGGCTGGCAACTGGTTGGCGAAGGTTATCGACGCGCCGAAGGACTTAGTGCCAACGCCAAAGGCGAGGTATTTTTTTCGGATGGGTCGGATGGAAAACTATGGAAGGTAGGCCTGGATGATAAACTAAGCCGGGATGATGGTAAAACTAGCTCGGTCGCCAACGGACTCAAGGGGAATTTCAGTGTTGTAGCCAGCAATGGAAACGGGTACCTCACCAGCCCGGCTCAGCATGCCAACGAGCCGAGTAGCGTGTGGCTGATTCAACCCAATGGCAAAAAGAGCAAGGTCGATACGGGTCTTATGTCGGCCACGGGCGTGACGCTTTCACCCGATCAAACGCTGTTATATGTGGCCGACAATCGCTCGCATTGGGTCTATAGTTTTTCAATCAAGCCGGATGGCACGCTGGCTAATAAGCAGAAATATTACTGGCTTCACGCACCAGATACCGCCGATGATGCAGGGGCAAATGGCCTTAAAACGGACCGCGACGGGCGGTTATACGTTGCCTCGCGATTGGGGATTCAGGTATGCGATCAGGCAGGTCGGGTCAATGCCATCCTGCCTATTCCCAACAGAAACGTATCCAACATCTGCTTTGGCGGATCGAATTTCGATATACTCTACGCAACTTGCGGTGATAAGGTGTACAAACGTAAACTACATGTCAAAGGCGCCAATGCCTGGGAAGCACCCAATAAACCTACTGCGCCAAGGTTATAAGTATTTAAGCAGGTTTGGATTCTGTTGGAACGGGAGTAGCCTGGACGTCCACGTCCGGGTAGAACAAATACTCCCGTTCTCGCTTGGCTTTGCGCCGAGTGAGGGGTATTGGTTTAAGGGCCTCTGGCCCGTTTCTGTCGCAATTCACCGGCCAGAGGCCGTTGAAAATATAATTCTCACTCGGCAAAGCCAAGCGAGAACGGAGAACGGAAGTAGTCTGGACGTCCACGTCCGGGTAGAACAAATACTGATTTATTAGCCCGGACGTGGACGTCCAGACTACTTTTCTCCATAACAAAAATGATTGATCTCAGACATACCAGACAAAAGGCAGGACTCCTTATTATACTGTTCTTTATTGTCGGAACTGCCTTCTCGCAGTCCGTTACCAACGGTGGGAAACAGCCATTGCGCTTATTTCTGATTGGTAATAGTTTTTCGCAAAACGCAACGAAATACCTGCCGCAACTAAGCAAAGAGGGTGGCCATGACCTGGTGATTGGGCGTGCCGAAATTGGTGGTAGCTCCCTACAGCGGCACTGGAACCATGCCGAAGCAGCAGAACGGAATCCCGATGACCCCGAGGGGAAACCCTATGGCGGAAAATCGTTGAAGATGCTCTTGTCAGACGGCGTCTGGGATGTGGTTACCATTCAGCAGGCTTCCATCCTTTCCGGCGATGTGGAAACGTATCGACCCTACGCTCGTAAGTTGTATGAGTACGTGAAAAAACTACAGCCTCGGGCTAACGTAGTCTTTCATCAGACCTGGGCGTACCGGGCCGATTCAAAGGATTTTAGTCAAATTTCGAAAGGAGATTCGGCAAAGAGTGCACAGGAAATGTGGGAGAAATCAAGAGCGGCCTATCACACGATTGCGAACGAGCTGGGGATTCCGGTCATTCCCAATGGCGATGCTTTTTATCAGATGAATGCGAAGAAGAAATGGGCGTACCAGGCGGATAATACCGTTGATTTCCGTCAGCTTCAAGCGCCAAACCTGCCAGACCAAACGCATTCCCTGCATATGGGGTATCGCTGGGATAACGGGAAACTGGCCTTTGATTCGCACCATGCGAACGACGCGGGTTGCTACTTAGGGGCTTTGGTATGGTATGGGTTTCTGTATAACGAATCACCAGTTAAACTGACATTTAGTCCCGAAGGGGTTGATCCGGCTTTTGCTAAACAGTTACGGAAAACAGCCTGGGCAACCGTTAAAAAGGAGAAAAAGAAAGAGTAAGACCGTACCCGTATTCTCTTCTTTATAGAGCACATCCGAAAGGTATAGTTCGGAGTGAAAATAGATATGGCGTATGGTGTATCTGACACCGCCAACCAAATCGAAACCCTCTTGACGTTGACTAAAAAAGTATGAGAAAGATTAAGGCCACGCTTGGGTATAGTTTATTGGTGTTCCTTTTCCTCCCCTTCGGATTGGCCATTGCTCAGAATAAACCACAAGTTGGTACTGAATCGACAAATGCCCCGTTTGAGCTTAAAAATGGCGATCGAGTGGTGTTCCTGGGAAACTCACTCTTCGAAAATGATTTTCAATACGGTTATCTGGAATTAGCCCTCACCACCCGTTGGCCCGATCGGGACGTTACCTACCGAAATCTTGGCTGGACTGGCGACAACGTATATGGTATAGCCCGCAGCACGATTACTAACCCACCTACGGGCTATGACTTGCTGATGGAACACATTACCAAAGCGCAGCCAACGCTGGTTTTTGTGGCGTATGGCGGTATTGAAGCGCAGGATGGAGAGGCTGGTCTGCCCAGTTTTACCGAAGGCTTAGGCAAGCTGCTCGACAAAATTGATCAGCTAGGTGCCCAAGCAATTCTGTTGTCACCCATTCCAATCCTGGCCGCTGATTCCGTCCAGAGCCTGACGAAGCGCAATGCCATGCTGGAAGTCTATGCATCGGCTATTGCAAAAATGGCTTCTGCGCGTGGTAAACGCTATATCGACATGTTTAAGCCGATTCAGGAGATCAGTAAACAAACGCCACTGACCGATAACGGTATTCACCTGAACGAAACCGGCTACTATCAGTTGGCCATGATTCTGGAACGAAGCCTGGGACTAGGACCCCGAACGGCTCCCATCTCGATCAGCACCTCAAAACAGGCCGCGGAGACTTCGGGACCGGCTAAGCTGCTGGGCGCTGGCAATACGAACGAAAACCTGCGCTTCACCATCGACGAACGCTACCTTCCGCTCCCAACGCCAGCAGACGCAAAAGGGCTACCCGATCAGGCACAGCTGCTTAAACTAACGGGCTTGAAAAAGGGGTTCTATACGCTCACCGCCGATAACGAGGAACTAGTAACCGCTTCGGCGAAACAATGGGAGGAAGGCGTTGCGATCCGGCAGGGCAGTAATTTTGAACAGGTGCGTGAACTCCGGCAGATGATCCTGAAAAAGAATGAGCTGTTTTTCTTCCAGTATCGCCCACTAAACACGACCTATATTCTTGGATTTCGCTCCTATGAGCAGGGCCGTCATGTGAAAGGCCTCGAAGAACAAAGTATTCTCATTAAGTGGCTGGAAGGACAGATTGCCGTAGCCCGCAAGCCCAAATCCAGCGTGTATCAACTTTCCTTTTTGAAGTAGTATGAACGTAATAAGTAGACTTATCCTGTTTTCTGTCGTTCTGCTGAGTGCCTCGGCCATCAACCAGGATAATCGAAAAGACAATCCCGACCCCGACCCGAAGCGTGAACTGGAGTCATTCAAGATTGCTGATGGGTTTGAAGTGACCCTGTTTGCCGCTGAACCGCTGGTTGCCAAGCCCATTCAAATGAACTGGGATGCCGACGGCCGCTTGTGGGTAGTAAGTAGCACCGCGTACCCGCACCTGAAAACGGGCGAAACGGCGAACGACAAAATCTTTGTTCTGGAAGATACCGATGGCGATGGCAAGGCCGACAAATCGACCATTTTTGCCGAAGGCTTGTTAACGCCCACGGGAATCCTGCCGGGCGATGGCGGTGTGTATGTAGCTAACTCAACCGAAATCCTGCATTTTATGGATACGGATGGCGATGGGAAAGCCGACAAAAAGTGCCGGATTTTAAACGGATTCGGTACTGCGGATACCCACCACCTGATTCACACCTTCCGTTGGGGACCCGAAGGGCTGCTGTATTTCAACCAGTCTATTTATATCTATAGCCACGTGGAAACCCCGTCGGGGATTAAACGACTGGAAGGGGGTGGCGTTTGGCAATTGAATCCCAAACACCTCGAATTGGATATCTACGCTAAAGGTCTGGTCAATCCGTGGGGATTGCAGTTTGACCGTTGGGGGCAAACCTTCCTGACCGATGGAGCCGGTTTCGAAGGGATCAATTATGCGTTTCCGGGGGCTACGTTTCTCACCTCGCCGGGTGCCGCCCGCATTCTCAGGGGCTTAAATCCGGGACAGCCCAAACACAGCGGACTGGAAATGATTTCGGGTCGGCATTTGCCGGAATCCTGGCAGGGGAGCGTCATTACCAACGACTTCCGGGCCAATCGGATTAACCGATTTAAGCTGGAAGAGCAGGGGAGTGGGTACGCGTCCAAGCAGATGGAGGATCTGATGTGGACGGATAATGTCGCATTTCGTCCCGTCGATATATCCGTTGGGCCGGATGGAGCCATTTACGTAGCCGACTGGTATAACCCAATCATTCAGCACGGCGAAGTAGATTTTCACGACCCGCGCCGGGATCAGCAGCACGGTCGTATCTGGCGAATTGTTGCTAAAAATCGCCCGTTGGTCAAAAAGCCCGCGTTAACGAAAGCCAGTGTTCCCGATCTGTTAGACGCCCTAAAGCTACCCGAAGACTGGACCCGTGGGCAGGCGAAACAGGTCTTGAAAGCGCGTGGTGCTACCGACGTAATTCCAGCACTTCAGAAATGGGTTCAGGAACTGGACAAAACGAACCCCGACTACGAACATAATCTGCTGGAAGCTCTTTGGCTCTATCAAACGCTTGAGGTGGTGAACGAACCGCTTTTGCTACGGTTGCTGAATGCCGAAAACCATAAAGCACGGGCTGCGGCCTTACGTGCCCTGGAGTTATGGTATCCTAAGCTATCCAACGTACCGGCACTGCTTACCAAGGCGGTAGCAGATAAACATCCACAGGTACGGATGGAGGCCGTTATTGCGCTACGAAACGTAAAAACGCCCGATGCTGTCCGGACGGCTTTATCGGTGTTGGACAATCCAATGGACGAGTTCCTGGATTATGCGCTCTGGCAAACCGTTCGCGAAGGAGAACCCCTATGGGCAAGCCGCCTGAAAACCGATCCCAACTTCTTTGGCGATGCCCGCAAAACCGTTTTCGCACTGAAATCGGTGAGCAGCCCGGAAGCGGTGACGCAGTTGAGGCAACTGTATCAGCAGGGTAAAGTGCCGGAAGACTACAGGAAGGACGTGCTCGGGTCAATAGCGAAGTTCGGCAGTGCGGCTGACATGGGCGGTCTGTTTGGAAAAGAGATACAGGTTAAAAGCAGTACGGCTAACGAGCTTGCTATGGTACTCAGTACGCTGGAAGAAGCCGCCCGTCGGGGTGTCAAACCAGCCGGACAACTGGACCGAATTACGGACTTTATCGACAGCGACGACGAAGCCGTAGCAACAAGCGCCATTCGATTGATCGGCTTATGGCATCTGGACGAGTTGACCGGAACGCTGGTAGGATTGGCCCAAAAGAGTGATAAAAGCGTTCAGAAAGCCGCGCTGGGCGCATTGGCAACGTTAAAGACCGATAAAGCCAAAGCCTCGCTGATTAGCCTGACAACAGCTAAAAATCCAGTCGAATTACGACTGGCGGCTGCCTCGCAACTTGTTTCGGTAAATGCCACGGAGGCCGCCCGGATCAGTGCTGACCTGTTACGAACCGTACTGGAACAAACCGATGTAACTGATTTGCTCAAAGCCTTTTTAACCAGCAAACAAGGGGTACAGGCGCTTGCCGACGAACTGACGGCCCGAAAAATACCCGAAAAAATGGCCATCGCCAGTCGGCAGATTATGCAGCGCAGTGTGCCCTTTAATCGACGGAACAGCGACGATGTTAAGCTATTGGCAAAGGCGTTGGAAGCCTCTGGTGGGGTTTTGCCCATTGAAAAAATGCCGCAGGAACTTACGGCCCAGGAGATAACCAGCCTGGCTAAAACGGTAAAAGAGACCGCCGATCCGGTGAAAGGTGAACTGGTATTCCGAAAGAGCAACCTGACCTGTCTGACCTGCCACGCCATTGGTGGAGCCGGGGGGCGCATTGGACCCGATCTAAGCAGTCTTGGTACAAGCTCACCCATCGAAACCATCACCCGGTCCATTCTTTACCCAAACCTGTCCATCAAAGAAGGCTACGAGCTACAACGGCTGGTGAAAAAAGATGGAAGCGAACAACTGGGCTATCTGGTTAGCAACGGCACGTCTGAACTGGTGATACGTGACGTATCAGGTTTAGAGGTTTCCATCCCTAAAAGTCAGGTCAACAGCATTGAAAAAGTACCAGGTTCACTGATGCCTGCTGGATTAACGGCCAGTTTGGATAAAGAAGAGTTTATCAACCTGTTAGGCTTCCTCTCCAAAATGGGCGAATCGGGCAAGTTTCGGGTACCCACCGCCCGTTTTATTCGTCGCTGGAACACCGTTTCGGGCACAAAAGAACTGGCCCGGAAGCTCAAAGAGGAAGGCGTGGGCACTGTTGTGAAGGAGTCGACCAAACTAGCACTACAACCCGCCTACAGTAAAGTTTCGGGTGATTTGCCCATTGATGAACTGCCCGTAATCGTTACAAACGCGAACAAACCGTACAGCATTGTTCGGTTTGACATTGAAGTAGTTAGCAAGGGAAATGTAAGTCTGGCGCTGAACGCAACGGCAGGGCTAACCGTCTGGGTGGATCAAAAGCCAGTCAAACTAACGAACAATGGCCTGCTGGCCGATCTGGCACAAGGGATTCACACCTTCACGGTGGCTATTGACAGATCGGTGCATAAAGACGATCCACTGAGTATTCAGTTACAGGATGCGGAGAGCTCTCCTGCGCAAACAAGGCTGGTTATGGGACGGTAATTGTCTGGGCCATCAGGCAATGGCCAGCCGGAAATAGAATGCGGCCCCTGGAGTTACCTCCGCGTGCAACCCGATCTGGCCACCCATCGACTGAATAAACTCTTTGGAAATGGCTAGTCCTAAGCCCGTTCCACTAAAGGGGCCATTCAGCCCTGGCGCTTTAAAATAGCGCTCAAAAACGCGGTCGCGGTGTTCTTCCCGAAGGCCGGGGCCGTAATCGCGTACGGTAAATTCAACCTGATCGTTCAGTTGTTGAGCTGTAATATCGATAGATGCCTGTTCCGGGCTATGCCGTATTGCATTCGACAGGAAATTGATCAGGACCCAGGAAGCTTTGTCGGAGTCGGCTTTCACGGCGGGTAAATCGGTGGGCAGGTTCAGGGCAAACCTGATCTGTTTCTGCTCGGCCTGCGTTCGGAGTGCGCTGGTGGCTACCCGGACCAGTTCGGCCGGGTTGGTAGCCTGAATCTGGAGCTGAATTTGTCCTGATTCCACCTGGGCCATATTCAGCAACTCGCCGGTTAATCGTAATAGCCGGTCGGCGTTTTCCTCTACATGGTTCACCATTTCCTGTTGCTCGCTATTCAGGGTGCCTAATCGTTTGTCGGCCAGGAGTTTCAGGCTCATTTTGATGGCCGAAATAGGCGTTTTTAATTCATGGGAAACTGTGGCGATAAAATTCGTTTTGGCCAGATCCAGTTCTTTGTAGGAGGTAATGTTGAGCAGCATAATTACGTAACCCGCCTGCACCGTCTGGGTTTCGCCGGTGGGGGTTACCTCTACTGCGTGAATCTCCTTGGTAAAATAACTTTCCTTCCCTTTTCCATTCAGGCCGGGATCATAGATTTTCAACAGATCGCCCCCTGTTTCAGACCGTAGCAGGTCGGGTGCAGGCTGGGCGTGAAGTGCAGCCGAGTCGGGCATAATGTCCTGAATAAGCGCCCGTAACAAATCGTTGGAGGTGGCTACATCGGGGGCGTATTGGCCGATGAGCCGATTTCGTTCTACACCCAGCAAGCGCTCGGCTACCGGATTGATAAACAGAATCCGACGTTTCTCATCCAGACCGATGATGCCTTCACTCATGATCTCCACCAGCGTATCGATCCGTTTCTTCTCAAACAGCACCCTGGCCAGATTGGAGTGTTCGTATTCATCCAGCTTCTGCGCCATGGAATTAAAAGAGCGGGCCAGTTCGCCAAATTCGTCACTGGAGCTAAAATGCAATCGCTCCTCAAAATTGCGGCTGGCAATCTGTTTGATACCGCGCGTTAACTCTCGAAGCGGACCCGCAATGTAACTGGGAATGTTAATGACGAAAGAGAAAACAATCAAAAAACAGAACGTACCGATACTGCCCAGCCAGAGCAACGCATCCTTTGCCGTTTGTTCGGCTGTTTTACTTTTTCGGACAATGGCCTGTCGGTTTACATCATCGATGGCAAACAGATGCATTCGGATACGGTTGATGGTGGCTAGATCGGTAGCGCCCGCCCGTAGCCGAGTGAACTCCCGACGTACAGCTCTGGTGGCCTGAGATTCGCCTACTTCCGTGAGATTAGCTTCCTGTTTTTTTAAGCTTGACTCAAAATCAGCCAGCGCATCGGGGTCGTCGAGCGTGGTTAAGGCTTTCTGCATAGTGCTGACGAACTCCAGCGAGATGTAATTATCCTTCAAAATTGCCCTGGAGTCTTCTGCCAACTGATTCAGGTAAAACGCTCCTAATCCGCCCAGCATCATAATAATGCTAAAGAGAAAGACCAGTGAGAGTGATATTTTGGTTCTGAGCGTCATTGTTACGAAAGAATAATAAGGTCTGTATCCGACTCAGAAAGCCGGTTGAGGAGCTGATTGAAAGCAAATGTGCGCAGAATAATCTGAATCAGGTTGAAATGGGGTTTACCAATGCAGACCGTTGTTACGTTCCGTTTTTCAACCTCCTCCATGATGCAGTTTACCACATTGTCGCCCCTGGCCTGAATCACTTCCGCCCCTAATTCTGTTGCCAGTTTCAGGTTGTTGATCAAATGGCGCTGAACATCCAACCGAATGCGATCCGGAGATTCGGCGGGTGTTTGCACGTACAGCACATACCAGCGGGAGTTAAAATAAGCCGCCAGCCGCGCTGTTTTGCGAATGACCCGCCGGGCAATGTCGGGGTTCGAGCTGATGCTGGCCAGGAACCGTTCGGGCTTGGTCTGTACGTTCGGTGGGAGCGAGGTTTCAATTTTTCGTTCGACGGCGGTGGCTACTTCCCGCAGGGCCAGTTCGCGCAGTTGCAGGATTTTCTCGGCCTGAAAAAAATTGGTCAGCGCCGTGGCCACCTTCGCCTGATCGTAGATTTTTCCTTCTTTAAGCCGGTTGATTAACTCATCGGCAGTCAGGTCAATATTCACCACTTCATCGGCCAGGTGCAGCACCCGGTCGGGCACCCGCTCGGTTACGTCGATGCCCGTTATCTGGTGAACATCATCGTACAAGCTTTCAATATGCTGAATATTAACCGCCGAAATGACGTTGATGCCCGCATCCAGAATTTCCAGTACATCCTGCCAGCGTTTTTCATTTTTAGAGCCGGGGATGTTGGTATGCGCCAGCTCATCCACAATGGCCAGCTCCGGGTGTATATTAATGACGGCCTGCACATCCATCTCGGCTAACTCGCGACCCTTGTAAAATAACGTTCGTCGGGGAATGATGGGTAGTCCGTCAATCAGGGCATGTGTTTCTGCCCGATTATGGGTTTCGATAAAGCCAATCTTTACATCGATGCCACTTTTCAACAGCGCATGGGCTTCCTGTAACATGCGGTAGGACTTGCCGACGCCCGCACTCATACCAATATAAATTTTGAACTTACCCCGCCTGGACTCTTTAATGAGCCGGAGGAAGTGGTCGGCGGATTGATCGCGGTCGTCGGGTTGCATAGTAGTAGGTGGCCGTATTTATGTACCCAAGGGCTTATTAAGTTGAAAAATTTAAACGCCGAAATGAATTAGTCGCTCTACCCCCCACCCCCTAAAAGGCAGGCCGTTAAGTGCTGAATTTTCTTTACTTAATCAGCCTCTTTTATTGTCTTATTTTACCCCCCACCCCCTAAAGGGCAGGGCTGTTAAGTTCTGGACCTCAACGCCGAAGGCGTGTTATGATTATAACAAAACGTAAATTCAATTTCATTCAGAACCCTGAAAGGGTGAAATAATGTCACCCTTTCAGGGTTCTGAATGGATCATTTCTCCATTCTCTATAATCCTTTCATCCCTTCGGGATTAGAACTTAACAGCCCTGCCCTAAAGGGGGAGAAAATCCACTTCGGAGTACTCCCCCTTCAGGGGGGGGTAATGGACAGGCGTTTAAAAAGTTAATTTCACTAATCTAAATTCAGCACTTAACAGCCCTGCCCTTTAGGGGGTGGACAGTTACTGAAATCAAAATGGCGATTCTTTGATACAAATCAATTAGACCGTATTTAAAATAGAACACGGGCTGAAGCCCGTGGGTACAGCCAAATCACTTAAAAACTAATGGCCAAACTCGTAGTTAGGGATGCATTGGTTTTACTCAATCCATTTTCCTTTTCAAAAATGGCGTCTTTGCTGTTATAAACCTTGCCTTCGATTCTGAAAAGCGCATTGGGCAAAATGGCATAATCATAGTTCAGCGAGTAGCCGAGCGTTTGGAAACCATTGGCCGTACCCGTACTGATGATAACCCCGTTTTTGTCATTGTAGTACTCAACCCGTCCTGCCACATAACTTTTATCGCTGGTAGCGAACCGGGCAATGACCACGGGCGAATACCAGACATAACTGCCCGTGCCTACCCGGTTTCCAGTTTGACCAATTGGCTTCCGATCGGCCCCAATGTCGAAGCCCAGAATCACCCCAAATTTTCCAGTCGGGTTAATGATGGCGTAAAAGTTATTGAAGAACCGTCCCTGCTTCAGCGAATCTGGCCGGTCGGAGCCGATGAACGTACTCCAGTTCAGCGTTACCTTCGGTGAAGGGCGATACTGCACTTGCGTACTTACGGCAGGGCCGCTGTAACCGGGCAATTTTGCTATCCGCTGCCAGCCATTCAACACCGATCCCAATAACGTCCATTTTCCATTGGCTGTGTTATACGTCAGCTTGGCACCAGATAGGTAGTACGGTGAGTTTTCGGCCAGAATGCTGCGAGTCAGCGTCCAGCAGTCTTTCGAGATGGCGCTTTCGAAGCCAATGTGCGAGGAGAATATACCCGCATCGAGCCACAGATCTTTCGTTTTGCTGAGTTTGACACCTGCGTTGGCTTCGTAGATATTTTTCATTAATCCCTGCTCGGCTGCATAATTGTATTGCGCATAGGTACCGACTTGAATAGCCAGATTGGCGCGAACACGTTCGCTGGCATAAGCACCTTTCAGGAACGCCAGATTAACGTTTACTTCGCGATTTCGCTTGTGGTTGTACAAAAAGCCGGGACGTTCCTGACTGGTTTTCGGTGCCGTAAAGTCGTGACTATAATAGGCTTCGATATAACCCGATACGGTTAGCCCTGAACTGGGCACAGCGGTTTTGGTCGTGTCGGTAATCTGCGCCATCGATGCGGTGATAACACCAGCCACAAAGGCCGATGTGGTTAAAACTCGTTTCATGTTTATGGTTTTGTTGTATTCGGTTTTGTTTTCATTCCTGCGGCTGGTTTATGTGGTGTCAGATGCTTTCATCTGACACGGATAGGTTTCTTAAAACCTAATCACTCACTATCAATAGGTTTTGAGAAACCTATCTGTGTCGGTTAAAAGTAACCGACACCACTAGCACCGCACGACCAGCAGGAGTTTTGGATTTATTGTTTAAAAATGTCCGCCTGGGTAAAATACTCGGCAATAGGGCCAATGGCTAATGCGGGAAAGAAACACAATGCCCCGATGATAATAATAACAGCCGTTAACAAGAGCCCGAATGTCCACGACTCCGTGGGGAGTACGCCTGAGGTGGGTGGTATGTAATTCTTCTCGAACAGTATTCCGGCAATGGCCAGTGGCCCGATGATCGGAATGAATCGCCCGCCCACCATGACAATCGCCGTCGATACATTCCAGAAGGGCGTGTTATCGCCTAGTCCCTCAAACCCCGACCCGTTGCCAGCCGCCGACGAAACGAATTCATAGAGCATCGTCGTGAAGCCGTGAAAGTTCCCGTTACTCAGCCAGCCGATGTCCGGATTGGCATTCTGAATGGCTACGGCAATACCGGTCGCGCCGAGGTAGAGCAGGGGCATCATCACAACCACAAATGATGCAATCTGGATTTCCGGGATCCCCACTTTCTTGCCCAACAGTTCGGGCGTTCGACCGATCATCAGACTGCCAATAAAAATGGCGATGATGATATAGAGAAACATGTAGAGAAAACCAGTTCCAACGCCCCCGTAGAAGGCATCGACCTGCATGCCCAGCAGCATGAACACGCCTGAGAGCGGGGTATAGCTGTCGTGCATGGAGGTGAGTGTGCCGGCCGGAATCACCACGTTTACGCCACACCAAAAGGCGGATGCCAGCGTGCCAAACCGCATTTCCTTCCCTTCCAGGCTCCCTCCCGACTGGTCGATGCCCATCTGGTTAATGGCTGCATTGCCCGCCAGTTCCTGCTGAATGGTCGGGATGGTCAGGGCTAACCAGCAGCCGGTCATAATCGTGAACAGAATGACGGCTAACTTCCGCCGGTTCAGAAAATAACCGACGAAAAAGACAAACGCCAGCGGCAGTAGAAAGACGTTGAGCAAGTTAATGATATAACTAACGAACGACGGATTCTCAAACGGATGGGCCGTATTGGTGCCGAAAAATCCACCCCCATTAGAGCCCAGATGTTTAATGGGCAACATGGCCGCTACTGGCCCGTTGGCCACTGTTTGCTCAGCACCCTCCAGGGTTTTAATGATAGAGTACGGCTCAAACGTCATTGGAACCCCTGTCAGCATGAGCAACATCGCACCCAGCAATGATAACGGCAGAAACACCCGCGTGATCGACAGGACAAAATCCTGATAGAAATTCCCCACGCTGGTACTGGCTTTATCCTGCAACGACCGCACGACGGCTACTCCAACCGCCAGGCTCGTTCCCGCCGATACGAACTGCAAAAACGTCAGCACCGCCATCTGGGTAAAATAGGTAGCGCCACTTTCGCCCGAGTAGTGCTGTAAGTTCGTGCTGGTCAGAAAACTGATGGCTGTATTCAACGCGAGTGTCCATTCCATCGAGGGTATTCCTTCCTGATTCCAGAGTGGAATACCGGCCTGGGTCATCAACAGTATGAAGGCATATGCCAGCCATAACCCGTTGATGGTAAGCAGTGACACGGCATATTGCCGCCAGGTCATCGATTTATTGGGATCAATGCCACCGATCCGGTAAACCAGCGTTTCCAAGGGAGCCAGAAAATCGAACGCATTCCGTTCTCCGTTAAACACCCGGCTCAGGTAGCGTCCAAGTAAAATGGCTACACCAAGGGCCAGGCCAAAAATCAGGCTGAGCCCAATACGTTGCGTAATCATAGTGATGATTAAAAACCCCTCAGCCGGGTTTTCGACTAGACCGAGGGGCAAGCCATTACTTCAGTTGATCGAGTGCCACATTCAGGGCTAACACATTGACTTTGGCAGGACCGAAAATGCCTAACAATGGGCCTTCTGTTTGCTGATCGACCAACTGCGTAAGTAGTTCGGTAGAGATACCACGGACTTTCGCAATCCGGGCCACCTGAATGGTAGCCCCGGCGGGCGAGAGATCCGGGTCAAGACCCGAACCGGATGCCGTTACCAATTCAGCCGGAATATCGGCTTTGTTAACCCCTGGATTGTGTACCAGAAAGGTGTCGATACGAGCCTGCACGGCTTTCAAATAATCGGGGTTAGATGGGCCCTTGTTAGAACCCGCCGACCCGGCTGCGTTGTACTCTACCGCCGAAGGGCGACTGTTGAAATAGCGATCTTCCGTGAATTTCTGGCCAATCAGCTTATAGCCAACGACTTTGCCATTGACGGTAACAGTCTCTCCTTTGCCGCCACCGGGGGCTAACGTGGCAATACCGGCCACAACCAAGGGATAAATAACGACTAGTAATACCAGCATGACCAGGGTGAGTCGAATGGCTGGTCCAATGTGAGTTTTCATGATTTTGTTGTTGTGTTGTTATACAAATAGTCCGACGACCAGATCAATCAGTTTAATGCCAATGAAGGGGGCAACAATGCCGCCCAGACCATAGATGAACAGGTTCCGGCGAAGCAGGGCCGACGCGCCAATTGGTTTGTACTCCACACCCCGTAAGGCCAGCGGAATCAGCATCGGGATGATGATCGCGTTGAAAACTACGGCCGATAGAATCGCAGATTCAGGCGAGTGTAAGCCCATGATGTTCAGCGCTTGCAGCGCCGGAATCGACAGCGTGAACAGAGCCGGTACAATGGCAAAGTATTTGGCTACGTCGTTGGCGATCGAGAAGGTCGTCAGGGTACCCCGCGTGATTAACAACTGCTTCCCAATTTCAACCACTTCGATCAGTTTCGTGGGGTCGTTGTCCAGGTCCACCATGTTACCGGCTTCTTTAGCGGCTTGCGTTCCCGAGTTCATCGCGACACCTACATCGGCCTGGGCCAGCGCGGGGGCATCGTTTGTACCGTCGCCCATCATGGCTACCAGCTTGCCACCGGTTTGTTCATGCCGGATGTAGTTCATTTTGTCTTCGGGTTTGGCTTCGGCGATGTAATCATCGACGCCCGCTTTCTCAGCAATGAACTTGGCCGTCAGGGGATTGTCGCCCGTGACCATCACGGTTTTAACGCCCATTTTTCGTAGCCGGTCAAAGCGTTCGGCAATGCCGGGCTTGATAATGTCCTGCAATTCAATGACGCCTTTGACTACCTCGTTTTCCGAGACCACCAGCGGTGTTCCACCGTTAGCCGCAATCTTCTTCGCCTGCTCTTCGGTCTCGGAAGGGAATAGGTTTCCGGCCCGCGTCACAATGTTCCGAATAGAATCCGTGGCCCCTTTCCGAATCCGTACCATCGAGCCATTTTTGCCCGTTGGCATATCAATGCCCGAGGAACGAGTTTCGGCGGTGAACTTGATCAGCGTTGAGCCTTCCGTTGAGAGCCGGGTGGTTACTTTCGGTCCTGCCAGTTCGACGATGGATTTTCCTTCCGGAGTTTCGTCGGCCAGTGAACTTAGCGCCGAGGCACGGATCATGTCATCTATTGCAATGCCCGGTGCAGGGTAAAAGCTCGTTGCTTTTCGGTTCCCAATGGTAATTGTTCCCGTTTTGTCCAGCAGTAGGGTATCAATATCACCCGCTGTTTCCACCGCACGGCCTGATTTGGCAATGACGTTCGCCCGCAGGGCCCGATCCATACCGGCAATCCCGATGGCAGATAACAGCCCACCAATGGTGGTTGGAATCAGACAAACGAAGAGCGAGATCAACGCGGCAATCGTAATGGGCGTATTGGCATAGTCGGCAAAGGGTTTGAGCACAATGCAGACGATGATAAAAATCAGCGTAAAGCCTGCCAGTAAAATGGTCAGTGCGATCTCATTGGGCGTTTTCTGCCGGGTAGCCCCTTCCACCAGCGCAATCATTTTGTCTAGAAAGGATTCGCCGGGTTGGGTGGTTACCTGTACCTTAATCCGATCCGACAGCACTTTCGTACCACCCGTTACAGACGACTTATCCCCCCCCGCTTCCCGAATCACCGGGGCCGATTCGCCCGTAATGGCCGATTCGTCGATGGTGGCCAGACCCTCGATGATTTCGCCATCGGAGGGGATAATGTCGCCCGGTTCGCAGAGAAACACATCGCCTTTAACTAGTTGAGCCGATGAAATGAGCTGTACTTCACTTGTGTACATATTGCCCACAGAGCGAATGACTTTAGCGGGTGTTTCCTGACGGGTTTTGCGGAGCGATTCGGCCTGTGCTTTGCCCCGTGCTTCGGCAATAGCTTCGGCGAAGTTGGCGAATAGTACCGTGATGAGCAGAACCAGGGTAATAATGCTATTATACACCAGCGATCCCTGCGTCGTATCGCCCGAAAGTGCGATGTAAATCGTTACGAACACCATAATGAGGGTGCCAATTTCGACGGTAAACATCACCGGATTCTTGATCAGGATGGCCGGATTTAATTTGATAAATGACTCCCGAATGGCCGTTCCAACAAGCTCACGCTGGAACAAACTAGGGGAGGATGATTGCTTTGCCATTTTTGTTAACTTTGAAAAAATGTGATTCGTTATGACAGTTGAACAGGTGGCCTTAGAGAGTACTTTTCAGGAAATGGGCTATACGTCGATGGCAGATTATGCCGTGAAGAAAGCCCGTGAAGAGCTGCTGCGAGAACTAAAAATCAGTTTAGAGGCCGTAGACAGGTTCGAGAAAAAATACGGTATGGGCTACATTGAATTTGCTGCGAAGTTTAATGAACTGACCCAGTTTGGGCTGTTTGAACGCGAGGATGATAGTATGGATTGGCGGGCCGAGCTAGAGGTGATTCGCACTGCCAGTCAACTCACTTCAGACTAAAATATTCGGCCAGTGGTCCCAGCGCGAGGGCCGGGAAGAACGACAGAGCCGTGATAATGAAGATGACGGCGAAAATCATCAGGCCAAACGTGGGTGTATCGACCGGTAGCGTCCCCGAGGATTCAGGAACGTACTTCTTCCGGGCCAGCAGACCCGCAATAGCCACCGGACCAATGATGGGAATGAACCGCCCCAGAATCAGGACGATACCCGTTGAGAAGTTCCAGAAGAAGTTGTTGTCTCCCAGGCCTTCGAAGCCTGAGCCGTTATTCGCGTTGGCCGATGTGAACTCGTACAGCATCTCCGAAAATCCGTGAAAGCCAGGGTTGTTGAGCCAGGCCGAGGGCTGCACGGCCCAGGCGGCATCGCCATGATTGATAAACAGCCAGGTTGCCAGGGCTGTACCCCCTTTTACCAGCAACGTGCTCAGTAAGGCCACAATCGACGCGATCTTGATCTCCCGCGCTTCTACTTTTCGCCCAAACAGTTCGGGCGTTCGGCCCACCATCAGTCCCGAAATAAATACGGCGATGATCAGGAAATAATAGAAGTTCAACAGACCCGCACCGACACCGCCGTAAAAGGCATTGACCATCATCCCCAGCAGTTCCATCATCCCCGACATCGCCATCGACGAGTCGTGCATGGAGTTGACTGAGCCAGTCGAAATAATGGTTGTGGCAATGCTCCAGTAGGCCGAGGCCAGGGGGCCAAACCGCACTTCCTTGCCTTCCATAGCTCCCGTTGGCTGCACAATGCCCATGTGGGCAATGGCCGGGTTGCCACCCAGTTCGCTAAAGATCGTTGGGATGACCAGGATCAGAAACCCGATGGTCATCACCGCGTAAATCACCCAGGCAAACCGTTTGCGGTTGATGAAGAAGCCCAGCGCAAAGATCATGGCGATTGGAATCAGCATCTGCGCAATCATTTCGACCATATTGGTCAGGTAGTTCGGGTTCTCCAGTGGGTGGGCGGAGTTGGCTCCGAACCAGCCTCCACCATTGGTGCCCAGGTGTTTAATCGCGATCATAGCCGCGGCTGGCCCGCGCGAAACCCCAACCGTATCGCCCTGCATGCTCACAATCGTATCTTTCCCGTCGAAGCTGGTCGGCGTGCCGTTGAAAGCCAGAATGAGGGCAATCACGAGGGAGCCGGGTAACAGCAAACGCGTGATCGAGCGGGTGAACAGGACGTAGAAATTGCCGACCGTTTCGGTCATCTTCGGCATGAACGACCTGAACAACAGTACCGCTGCGGCAATCCCGGTGGCCGCCGAGGTGAACATCAGAAACATCATCACCGCCAGTTGCGTCAGGTACGTTGCCCCCGACTCACCTGAGTAATGTTGCAGGTCGCAGTTGACCATGAAACTGATGGCCGTGTTAAAG
Source organism: Spirosoma migulaei (assembly GCF_054776855.1). Lineage (NCBI taxonomy): Bacteria > Pseudomonadati > Bacteroidota > Cytophagia > Cytophagales > Cytophagaceae > Spirosoma > Spirosoma migulaei. Next base: position 312,068 of record NZ_BAAHBG010000011.1, read on the forward strand.
GCCAGATCGGGAGTCTGCGAGGGGTTGCCATCGGGGTTGAGGGGTAAACTTCCCTGGGTCAGGAGCAGTACAAACGCCAGCACCAGCCAAACCAGGTTAATGGTCAGCAGGGCGGCTAAATTCTGTTTCCAGGTCAGGTCGACGGTTTCGTCAACACCGCCGATGCGGTAAATGAGCCGTTCCAGCGGCTTCATAAAGTCGAACGCGGTGGGTTCGCCTTTAAATACGTTAGCAAGATACTTGCCCAGCGGAATTGCCAGCAGGACCGTGAGCCCATACATGACGATAACGCCTATCCATTCGGTTGTCATTGTGTAGTAGAGAAATAGGTTAAAACTTTTCCGGTTTAATCAGCACATACAGCATGTAGGCGAAAACCAGCAGCGCAACAATAAAAACGAGCGTAATCATGGTGATTGATGGTTAGTTAAATGTGCTCGAACCACTCGATGGCTTTGTAGAAAATGACAAAGCATAAAAGTGCCGAACCGATTAGAAGCAGAAGCGTACCCATAGTTTGTGAGTGATACTGTTTAGTTCGAACTCAGTATGCCAAAAAGCTGACCAGTAGTTGAATTCATCGGTTACTGATTTCTTAATATTTTGAAATTCAGGTAGTTGCTTGTTCTTGCTACGAGAGAGGGGAAATTGCCTGGGAAGAAAATCTTACCAAAATGGTAGGGTTGATTTTCATTCTGGTAAGCCGAACGCATCAATAGAGGTCTGACTTACGAGCTTTGGGCCGCTCAAAAACACGAACGCCCGGCTTACTACCCGGGCGTTCGTGGAACAATAAATAATAAAAACTGAGATCTTATACGGGCAGGTACACGCTAAAGGTGGCTCCCTGACCAGACTTACTACGGGCCGTAATGGCGCCACCATGATTAAATACTACTTTCTCGCAGATTGCCAGTCCGATACCTGTACCGGCAAATTCGCTTTTGCCGTGTAGGCGCTGAAAGACCTGGAAAATGCGGTTCAGATACTTTTCATCGAACCCAATGCCATTATCTGCTATATCAATGCGGTGATAGGCCAGGGTTGGGCGCGCCAATTTAATCGAAGACGAGAGCTTTACCGAGGGTAAGGTCTGAACACGGATAGTCACAACGGGTCTGGTCTTCGGTTTGTGAAACTTCAGCGCATTGTTGATGAGATTCATAAAAAGCTGCTCCAGCTGAGCCTGATCGCCATAAACTTCGGGTAAGCCCTCCACCTCCACAAGCGCCCCTGTTTCCTGAATGCGCAGTTCTAAATCAACAAGGACCATAGTAACCACCTGTTGCAACGACACTAACGTTGTGTGATCCTGGCGGGTTGAAATGCGCGAGTAACTGAGCAGATCTCGAATCAGGGTAGACATGCGGCTGGCCGCCGACTGCATTCGTTCCAAATAGATAGCCCCATCACCCAGCGTATCTATATATTGATTCTTTAGCAAATCCCCGAATTGCTGGACTTTACGCAGTGGCTCCTGTAGGTCATGGGAGGCAATATAAGCGAACTGCTGGAGGTTTTCATTGGATCGTTTCAATTCCTGAACCGAGTTTTCCAGTTGCTGAGTGCGCTCCTGAACTTGTCGCTCCAGATCCATCGACAATTCCTGTAAGCGGGCTTCATTTTCTTCTAACGTAATTCGGGACTGAACCGGCTTGGTAACATCAATGGCCATGGCCATAATGGCATAAACGTTGCCGTCAGCATCATATAGAGGCTTGTACGTTAAATCGAAGTAGTACGCTCCCAGATGATTATCGACCATTAGCTCAACGCGGGTATCGCGGGCCTCATAGGTCGTTCCACTGGTAAAAACATCGTCGAGGATTTTTAGAAACGGCTGACTTTTCAACTCGGGTAGAGCTTTTTCCAGGGGTAGCCCCAGAATAGAAGCGTCTTTACCCCAGAACCGAAGCATGATCTGGTTGGCAATCTCAATGCGGAGTTCCCGGCCTATAAACAGGCAAGCCGCTATGGGTGCCTGTTCAACCAGCGTTCGGAATTTGGCTTCGCTTTCTTTTGTCTGTTGCTGGGAGGCATGTTGCTCCTCCCGTAGTGCAATATTCTGCTCCAGCGACTGTTTCAGTTCCGCATTTGTCTCATTAAGTTGTTGCAGGCTTTCTACCGCTTTGGTGGTTTCTGAGCAGGTGACCAGAACACCATTTACCGAATCAGTGTCGCCAATAAGGGGGCTGAAACTGTACGTCCAGTAAGCATAACCCATCTGGCCATCCCGATATAGAGGCAGCTTTTGGTCTTCAAACCATACCGCATCGCCACCGGCCATGATCGTGTAAATCATAGGGCCGATAACCGGCCATGATTCAGCCCAGCTTTGTTCGCCCCGTTGCCCTAAAGAAGAAGGGTGCTTCCCATTGTCGCCCAGGCTGGGCCGGAAGGCGTCGTTATAAAAGGTAATCAGTTCCGGTCCCCAGAAAATGAGCATTGGGAAGCGGGAGGTAAGCATCATATTGACTAGCGTACGCAGACTGGTGGGCCACTGGTCTGGTGTACCCAGGGGCGATGTTGACCAATCGTAGGTTCGGATTAGTTCACCCAGTTCACCCCCTCCGCTTAGAAAAGGATAGTTATAGTTGGTATTAAATGTTCTCAAGAGTGCGAGGTATGGCTAGTTAAAATTAGACAAACCAGAAAGGAAAATGTTTACGAAGTTGTCAGATTCAGGTGTGTCGAATCGATTTTAGTTACTTTATTAGTTGTAAATAGCTGATTTGATCTACAAAAAATAGTGACGAAGTTAACCGAATTAACCCGGTTAACTTCGTCACTAGGAAGTACGTTCTTATCGTTACCAGAGATTGGCTTACTTGGCTGGTTTCTTGAAAATAGACTCGTCTACTTTGCCATTAACCGTCACTTTCTCGGTTGTAAAGGTGAGGTTCCCCTGTGCCGACGTCATGTCCATGGTGTTGGCAAACTTGATCCCATCTACATCTTTATAATTTGAAAAGTTTATTTCACCAGCCTGACCATTCATCGTCATTTTGATTTTGCTCGCCAGATACGAAGTTGCATCGATGAATTCATCCAACGTTTGGCCTTCTTTGGTGGTCACTTTCAAATGGTAGGCATCCTTGCCGTCTACTTTCTCTTTGCCGACCAACTCAACCGTATTGCCTTTGGTTTTGTAATTTATCAGCGGCCCGAATGGATCAAGCTGGCCCAGTTGCTGTTTAACCTGGTCGGCAGGCATATCCTCAGGATCGCCCGTGCCACCCATCATGGCCGGACGAATCATCCAGCCTGTTGTGCCATCCACCACCTGAATCATTGAGTTGCCCATTACCGACGATTCGGTGCGCAATGCTTTACCGACCAAAACCGTTGATTTACTGGGGATTTCCATGCCTTGTACCGACAGTGACCGTTCGGTATAGAGCGTTTTTACAGCGCTCAGTTTGTCCATGCCACCCAGGGCCGCAACGTGTTTGTCAATGATTTCGTCCACGGTTTGAGCACTGGCACTGATCGAGACGAAGATGGCCAGGGTTGAGGCCAGAAGTGTGTTGATTTTCATCGGGTAAGCCTAATTAAGTTAACTGCTAGGGTAAGAAATAAGAATGGCCTATAATCTACTGACGAGGTTGTCCTCCACCTGTGGTTGTACCGCCTGATTGTGTTTGTCCATCACTTTTGACATCATCGTTATTGACAGACTTAGCTTTCTTACGAGGAGCTTCCATGGTCATTTTACCAATTTTATAAGTAAACGTCAGACGGATACCCCGGTTATACAGATACACATCGTTGACCTGACTGAACAGGGGCGAATTGAGTACCGTGTGAATGTTGAACCGGTTATTCAGGAAGTTTTCTGCGGCTATACCAACGCTACCTTTTTTACTGTTGAAGTCCTTTTTAACCCCAACGGTGTAGAAGCCGAAACCACCCTGGCGTCCCTGCAACTGCACCTGCGAGCCCTGTAAAAATCCGAAGGCCTGTGCGCCCCAGCCATTTTTAAACTGAGCCGACGCAAAGGAACCACCACTTATGTTAATCCCCGTATTGGTCAGCGTTGTAGATACACCGTCTGCACCCGCCGTTTGGCCTGTAAGACTGGTGTAGAACGTGTTCAAAAACACGCCCACGTTGATTTTTGAGGTCACCGCCACATTACCAAAGATGTTAGTGCCATAGGTATACTGACGGCCAATGTTCTGATAGGTCGTAACGATGGCTCCGGCCAGGGTATCGGAAGGCCGGCTAATCTGCGTGATGGCATTGTTGGTTACCCGGCCAAAGAACGTAGCGTTGATGAACGTCTTTTTGATGGTTTTGCTCAAGCCCAGTTCAAAGTTATTAGTTAATTCAGGACGTAGGGTTGGGTTACCAATAGTGATGTTCTGCGGGTTGGCAGCGTTGAAGTTAGGGTTCAACTGCTGAAGACCAGGACGTTGAATCCGGCGGTTGAAACCGAGCTTAAACGTAGTTCCTTTAAAGGTCTTCGATGCGTTCACACTGGGCACCAATACGCCATAATCGCCAACTCCCAGATTACCACCTTCGCGGGTGCTGGCATCAATGAAGGTGTGCTCATAACGCAATCCAGCCTTAAATGTGTAGCGGTTTTTAGTCGTATAGGTGTATGAGCTATACCCGGCAGCAATGTTCTGATGGTAGGTCAGCTCGCCCAATGTATTGTTGGCTTCTGTCGTGAACGTGCCCGATGGGCCAGCCAGCAAATACTTGTAATCACTGTTGACCTCCCGGAGAATAGCTTTCGCCCCAAACTCAAGGAGTTGGTTTTTCTTGATCGGCGTCTGGTAATCCGTTTGCAGGGTAAATTCCTGGTTAACGTTTTTGTTCAGGTTTCGCTGACGGCCAGTTAGCTCACGGGCACCACTCAGTAAGTCGGCGTCGAAGTTGTTGGTCAGGTCATTCCGGCTGTAGAGCGTCGAAATACTCCATTCCTGCTGGGGTTTGAAGGTATGCAGGTAATCAATGTTCGCATCTACCGTGCCTGATAGGTTCTTGGCATCCACGTTCCGGTAAGCCGTTGAACCAGCCACTCCGTTGGTGAATAATTGCGTCACTAAATCTTGCTGACTGAGCATGTTACGCGCACCATACCGTACGCCCGCCGTTAAACTCTGGTTTTTGGCCAGGTCATAATCGAAGCCCAGGTTATATTGCCCGAACAGGAATGAGCTGTGGCCATCGCCCGATTGACGGGTCAGCGTCGACACACCGTTTACCTGACTGGTTTGGTCGAGGTTGGTTTTGGTGATGGTGTTGTAACTTGCCCGGCCAAAGCCACCCAGCGTAAAACCTGCTTTGCCTTTGCGGTAGTTGCCGTTGAGCGAAAGCATCGAACCCCGGTTACCCACACCCGAATCGACATTCAGATTCAGACCCTGTAAGCTGTTCTTTTTGGTAATAATGTTGATGATACCACCCGAACCTTCCGCGTCATACTTGGCCGATGGGCTGGTAATTACTTCGACGGTTTTAATCTGGTCCGCAGGGATTTGCTTCAAGGCATCGGCAACACTGCTGGCCACGATAGTAGAAGGCTTGTTGTTAATCAGCACCCGTATATTGGAGCTGCCCCGCAGGGATACATTTCCATCCAGATCAACCGTGAGTAGGGGCACTTTACGTAGAATGTCGGTAGCATCACCACCTTTAGCGGTAATGTCTTTATCCGCATTGTAAACCAGCCGGTCCACTTTCTCTTCAATCATGGCGCCCTGACCGACCACGGTCACTTCTTCCAGGGTTTTTACACTGGAAGCCAGTTTGATAACACCCAGATCGAGGCTTTGTCCATTTGTCAGGGTCAGGTTCTCAATCGTTTTATTGCGAAAACCAACAAAGCTGATCAGAATCCGGTAATCACCGGCAACCAGTTTCGTTAAGGCAAATTTACCTTTCTCGTCGGCTACCGTACCATCTACAGCTTTACCTGTTGATTTATTGTAGAGGGCGACGCTGGCAAATTCAACCCCTTTTGCCTGAGTCGAATCAAGGATGGAGCCAATGATTTTGGCGCTCCCTTTGGGGCTCTGATCTCCAGCCGTACCAGGAAGGGCTTTTGGTTGTGTAGAGCCGCCCATTGTGGGGAACTGAGCCCGGAGGGGAGAAACAAAACCGAGAGTTAGTAAAAAGACAGCGATAAGTAGAACGTTCGTTTTCATGAGATTGCTTTTGACCTAACAAAGGTTACCCCAAGTTTTAATGTCCAAAAGCGAAACTGGATGAAGCGCTGATTTAACCGGATGGATATAGGTTTAATGCTGATGAGAGACAGATCGCAATCTAGTAAAAGCCATCAATCCAGGTTTTTGGAAGGAATTGTAAAGGCCATGACACCGGCCACCAGCAGCGGAGCTGAGAACAGAACAAACAGCAGTGATTTGCTAAGTTCCGCATCCGACAGCATCCCGAAGAGCGTGGGACCCAGTATTGCGCCGAATCGCCCGATACCCATGGCCAGCCCTACGCCGGTGGTGCGCATGCGGGCCGGGTACACGCGGGCCGTGGTCGGGTAGAAACCATTGAAGCCGCCCTGCACAAAAAAACCGATGAAGAACGTCATCATGAACATCAGCCAATAGGTCATCGAGAGATTGCCGTACAAAACCATACTGCCAAAGGCAATGACCATAAACAGCAGTATCAGTTTACGCAACCCAATGCGACCTGCCAGCAGCCCAAACGAAAGACTCCCGCTAAAGGCCCCCAGATTTAGCGCTGTGCCAATATAAGTAGCCAGTTCAAATGGCATTCCCGCATCTTTAGCCAGTGTGGGTACCCAGCTCATAACGGTATATAAGGTCATCATCCCAAAGAAAATGCCGATCCACAAGCGTATCGTGGATGCCCGGTATTCCGGCGTGAATAAGTCGCTAATTGGTACCGCAGCGTGACTGGTGGCCGTAGGAGGGAGCACACTAATAGTGGCCTGCCCCATGCGAGTTAGTAGCTGATTGACCTGACGGAGGGCGTTTTTAGGCTGCCGCCCGATCAGAAACGCCAGTGATTCGGGCATGAACAGGACAATGCTCAGCAGCATCAGTGCCGAAACCAATCCAGCAGCTAAGTACGCTGACCGCCAGCCAAACAGAGGAATAGCCCAGGCCGTAAAAAAGCCCGCCAGAATAGCCCCGATTGGCCAACCAGCCTGGACAAAGCCCACGCTGAAATCGCGTCGTTTATTATTGGAAAACTCAGCCGCCACCGCTGCCAGAGAGGGCAGAATACCGCCAATGCCCAGCCCAGTGATGAGTCGGCAGAGTAGTAACTGGTAATAGGCACCTACCAGAGATGATAGCAGCATGCCGGTGGTAATTAGGGATAAAGCAATGATAAACATCGTACGACGCCCAATTTTATCCCCGAAAGGAGCCAGCAAAAAGCAGCCCGCCGTCATTCCCGCTAGCCCGGCACTGAAAATATACCCCAACTCGCTTTTCGACAACGACCATTCGCGGACAATCTCCGAGCCCGTAAACGACACCACCAGCACGTCGATACCGTCGTTCATATTCAGAATAAAGCAGATGGCTACCATCAGAATCTGAAAGGAGCTCATTGGCTGGGTGTCCAGCAGTGTTTTCAGGTCGGGCGGAGCGGGTTTGGTAAGCATAGTTGGAGAAAAGTTGTAACACGGAGATACAGAGAGAAAATAGCTAACTCTGTTTATCCCCTTTTCTCTCCGTATATCTCTGTGTTACAATCATTTTTATATAGTAATTAAAATTTTGCTGTCTTCACCCAGCGCGGCCAGTTCCAAAGCGGATTGCAGGTTGTCGAGTTCAATTTTTCGGGAGATAATAAAGCCTGGACGAATGATGCGGGCTGCCATCAACTGGAGTATCCGTTTAAAATCAAAGGGGTGGTCATAAATGATGGACGGAACGATATGAATACCTTCGCGGGCGATCTTGAGTGGCGTAAACGTAGCTGCATGTCCCGACAGACCCACCAGCACAATTTCTGACCCACGGGGCGCTGCCGCCGTTACGAGAGATGCTGTAGCCGCAGCTCCTGCGCATTCAAATACGGCGCACACATCGTTGGCTAGCCAAGCCTCCGCTAAAGCCGTCTGTTGCTCAGCCGGGCTTCCCGTTGGGCAAAGGGCAATAGCGCCCAGACTTTCGGCTAATCGTACTTTAGTTGAACTGATTTCGGTTACGAATACCTGATAGCCAAGGGATAACGCCAGGTGCGTAACCAATAATCCAATGGCACCCAGGCCAATAACCGCAATTGTATCGCCGGGTTTGGCACTGGAGGTTAGTAGCGCATGTAAGGCTACGGCCATGGGCTCAACGGTCACGGCATCGTCGTCAGAAATGCTATCGGGTACCTTCCAACAGAAATCGGCGGGCACTACAACGTATTCGGCAAAGCACCCGGCTTCATTCAGACCTATGACCCGCTTATTGATGCAGATGTTACCCCGGCCAGATACACAATAGCGGCAGTGCCGACAGGGAATATTGGGTTCAATAACAACCCGTTCGCCCAGTGAACGATCCGAGGCACCCGCCCCAATTTTATCGATATAGCCTAGCCCTTCGTGGCCAATAACAGTTGGCGTGTCTAACTGGCGATGGCCCAAAAACAGGTGTACATCAGAGCCACAAATACCAATCTGTTTCAACTTTATACGTACTTCGCCAAAGCCTGGTTCTGGGATAGAAATGTCCTGTACATGAATGTGTTTAGGCGCTTGAAGGAAAGCAGCTTTCATAAATTGCGATCAATAGAATCTACTTCTACACTGAATACTATACGCAATCAAAGATGACTACCCTGCTAGTTTTCCTGCGTAAAATGGTTCAAAAGTACCAAGAATTGCCCAAAAAGTACCGGACGAATAGTTATGACCGCCAATTGAGAGCCTTTCTACTAAGATTTACTGAAAAATTAGTTAGTACAGCCCGAAAACGATTGTTATTGTACAAATGAATGCCAAATTCATTCGGCTGATAGTTCAAAGCCTCGCGTTTAACTTATGAATAAACCTAGCTACTCGTTACAGTTCACTGTAGGCAGATTATTTGTGTGTGTACTACTTGCTTTCGTAAGCATTGACGCTTCATGGGCACAGAATAAACTAAAGGGCGAAGCTCTCTTTGACGCTAACTGTGCCAGTTGCCATAATTTCAAACAGGATGGTATTGGTCCACAGCTTGGTGGATTGAAAGGAATCGTGGCCCCAGGCTATATGGCCGAATTTATCAAAAGTCCCAGGACAATGATTGATGCAAGGGTTGCCCGGGCTTTAGATAAATTCAAAAAATTTGGCACATTAATGCCTGATTTTAAGCAGTTAGGCGAAAAAGACATCAATGATCTAACAGCCTTTATTCTGGACAAGCCCGCTCCTAAAGCTGCGGTTTCTTCCGGTAAAGCTGCTTTAGAAAACCCGATAGTTTCTTCGATTGCCAAGTCGGATCTTGTTCTGACTATCCAGAAAATAACCCAGTTCCCGTTTACGAACAAAACGCAGCCACGCACACGGATCAATAAGATGGGCGTTCATCCCATCACAAAGGAAATTCTGGTTGAAGACCTACAAGGAAAAATCTACAGATTGACTAACAACTATCAGCCCGAGGTGTATTTTGAGGCCACAGACCATTTTAAAAACTTCACCAACTCGCCTGGCCTGGCAACGGGCTTAGGCAGCTTTGCCTTTCATCCAGACTATGCTAAAAATGGGCTTTTTTATACGACCCATTCCGAACCAAATACGACCATAAAAGCAGATTTTACGTATGCCGACAGTATCCCCGTCCGATTGCAATGGGTAGTTACGGAATGGACGGTGGACAACCCCAGCTCGAGCGTTTTTAGCGGAAAACCTCGCGAATTGCTTCGGGTAAATGTAGTCGACCAGATTCATGGCATGCAGGAAATTGCCTTCAATCCCTACGCAAAGCCAGCCGATCCCGATTATGGGCTACTCTACATTGGCATGGGCGATGGTGGTGCCGTTGAACAGGGATACCCGTTTATTCCCAGAAACAAAAACCATATCTGGGGAAAGGTACTTCGGATAGACCCCACGGGCAGAACAAGTAAAAATGGGAAATATGGTATCCCGAACTCCAACCCGTATGTTAATAAAGATGGACTGGATGAAGTATATGCCGAAGGGTTTCGTAACCCGAACCGAATTTCGTGGACAAAAGATGGGCGGATACTGGTTTCCAATATAGGACAACGGCAAGTCGAATCCATTTACCTGCTGAAGCCCGGTAAAAATTACGGCTGGCCCGATCGGGAGGGTACCTTTCTCATTGAGTCGCCTGCCAGAACCAACAGCGTGTATCCCCTGCCTAAAAATGACGCTACCTATGGATATACCTACCCGGTGGTTCAATTCGATCACGACGAGGGAAACGCCATTATGGGCGGCTTCGACTATACGGGAAGTCAGATACCTCAGTTAAAAGGCAAGTACATTTTTGGCGAGATCGTTAGGGGACGGGTTTTCTATGTAAATACCAACGAGATAAAGGAAGGCTCACAGGCGACCATTCATGAATTTTCTATCGCTCTAGATGGCCAACAGACAACCCTGAAAGAGCTTAGCAAAGCCAATAAAGTGGACTTGCGAATCGGGCAGGATGCCGCCGGTGAAATGTATCTGTTCACCAAGGCGGATGGGATGATGTATAAAGTTTCAAAGTAGTCCCCCATTTTTTCTCATCAATGCTACCAGTAACTGTATCAAAAACACAGTAAAGATTTAAAAGGTAAGCCAGCACGGCTGCTACATTGATTTGTAACGGGGTCGTCGACGCTCCGCCGTTGTGACCGTATGCGGCAGCGGTACGAATTGCGATTTGAGACGGTTTTAAGGATGTAGTCAGAAAGCTTCGGAGAGAAGGTGTTTCCTTATACAGGTGTTTAAGAAACGGTAAATTAGGGCAATGTATGTCATGCCTATCACCTAGTTGACTAGCTGATTCTCGCCTGGGAAGGCCGTTATTCTATTAATATCATGTGACTTCCTGATAATCATCATAGTAGGCCACCTTCCAGAACGTGTTCTTTGTAGAGGTAATCAATGACTGATTCAAAACCAATTTTCACGATCATGTTTAGCCATCCTATACTGTTGAGGTTAATTAGTTTCCTACTGATAGCCACCCTTTTTGCCTGTAATGACCACCGGTTTCCGGGATTAAGTCCAAGTCGAGTCCGGCTGAAAACCCTTACCGAACAAAGTGCTAGTTTACAGTTGGTTAGTCAGTTTCAATATGACCAACAAGGAAGGCTAAGCGGCATTAAAACACAAAAGTCAGACTCAGCTCGATGGGAGCAAAGCACCTATATCTATGATAATCAAAATCGGTTAGGTCAGATACAACGGGTTATCCAGATTATACTACCTGTACTACCCCAGGAACCGCCAATAACGAAAACCGACAGTTATACTTTTAGCTATACAGGGGCGGGCCAAATTGCAGAAATACGGTATGTCAATAATGCGGCCAATGGTCTTCTTTTTGTATGTAAACCCCATTATGATGCTGCCAATCAGCTAGATGGAAATCAGGTTGATAGTTATAATGGCTATGAGTCAGTTCAATTTATCAGCCAGTATACATATTCCAATAATAATCTAACGAAAGCTCATGTAACCTTTGTCCCGAGCGGCCAATCTTTCGAATATACGTTTACCTATGATTCCAAAATAAACCCCTTTTACGGAATCATCATGCCTATTGCCACCCTTAACCAGGACCCCGTCACCATTGCTCCTATATCGGTTTTTGTCTATCCGCCCAAGAATGACGGTATCGCCAATTTATTATCGCTGAGCCGGAATAATATCCTGTTTGATGGCTATAATGAGTATAGCTATACGTATACTAGTTCAGGCTTGCCTATCAGTCGGACCGCTCGAAGTCCCTTGCCTGACCATTCTGTAAGAGGAACTTTATATTTTGAGTATGAGTCGTTCTGAGACACCAATTACTCCAGATTGGGTGATCAGTATCCCTATTCGCTCTTCAGAACATCGACCGGATTACTTTTTGCGGCCTTCATCGTCTGCGATCCGATCAGCAGGAAGGCGATTACCAATACCACCAGCAAGCCGATCAACAACTCAACCATCTGCACGGGTGTGTGATATGGGAAACGGGTGAGTACCCCATTTTCGAAGAAAAGGTAGGTTACGGGCAGCGCGATGAGGGCCGATAGCGCCAGTTGTAGAAGAAAACCGCGGCTCAGTAGGTAGACCAGGTTACCGGCACTGGCACCCATCACTTTGCGGATACTGATCTCCTTCAGCCGGGTTTCGGTCGTGAACGCCACCATGCCGAACAAGCCCATCGATGCAATTGACATAGCAAGCAACGAAAGGAAGCCAATGATCTTGATCAGAACAGAAAATTCACTGTAGGCTTCTTCGATGGCTTCGTCATAGAATTCAGCCTGAAAGGGATGAACACGATCCATTTTCTTCCAGGCGGATTCGATCTTAGCTCGGGTCGCCAGCATGTCCCGGCTTTCTATTTTGGCATTAATGACTGCTCTGTCGGTAGGCGTCCAGAACATGAAGGCTACCGGCCCAACGAGGTTGTCGACTTTTCCATAATGAAAGTCTTTCATGACGCCAACAATGGTCATTTTACGGTCATGTACGTTGAAATTACTGAAGGTAATTTCCTTGCCAATTGCTTTCTCGGGGTCGTTAGTACCCATGTTAAATCGCTTTAAGAACTGCTGGTTAACAATCACTTCGCTGACCGCTTCGGCCGTAGTGGGTCGTGCCCTGAAATTACCTCCGGCAATGAGCTTGTATTCATGCAGAGCCAGGTAATTTTCATCGACGTTGTTGGTCAGGACCAGCGCCGAGTCGCGCGTATCGTTGTATTTCATATAACCACCCCAGGCGTTCCCCACGCTGGTGATTATTAATGAGCGGGATAGGGCCGTTACTTCGGGCATCTCACTCAGTTCCTTCATAAACGCATCGGGTTTATTACCCTGCATCGTAATGTTGAGGATGTTTTTGGTATTGAATCCCAGGTCGAAGGCGAGTATGTTTTTATACTGCACATAGCCAATGGCGGTTGTGGTTATAAAGATCAGGGTGAATGTGTATTGAATTACTACCAGAGCGCGTCGTAGGGTTAGGTGTTTGAAAACGCTCACCGACCGATATACTGGAGCAGACACATTTCGGAGCGCATTGATCGCACTGACTTTGGAAAAGAAGAGGGCCGGCAATAAACCGGCAATAACGCCTACGGTGACCGAAAAAACGATAAAGGCCAGGACCATAGCCGGACTAAGCTCGAGCTTCACCGTGCGCTGCATCTCCGGGGCCAGGTTTATCAGTTGCGGGCGCAATACCAGAAATAGCAGGAAAGAAAGAAGAAGGGCTGCCAGGGAGATCATGATTGCCTCCACCAGGAACTGCTGCCATACCTGGCTCTTTCCGGCTCCGATCGCTTTGCGAAGACCGACTTCCTTAAAACGGCGCATAGCTCGTGCCATCGACAGATTGGTATAGTTGAAACAGGCCGACAGGATTACAACGAGTGCCAGCCCGCCGAGTATCCAAAGCACAACCGGAGGCATATGCGGGCCTACCGAGCCAGCGCCCCCCTCAGAACGGCGGAGGCTCTCGCCAACTACGATCTGATATAAAGGCAGCAGCTCAAGTTGGATCTTCGTGTTTTCATCAGCGCGGTTTTCCTCCTCGGCAAGGACGTTGAGCTGCGACTGGATCGACGCTACGTTGGCCGTGGCAGGTAACCGGAGGTACACGTAATTCGACGGCATGTTTGCCCATTTTTCGCCGTTGTTCTTATTGAGCTGCTCGGCCGTTGAGAGCGAAATCAGGGCTTCGAAGTTGATGTGCGAAAAGAACGGAACATCCTTCATAACGCCGGTTACCTGATAATCGAGTGTATCGAACCGGATTGCCTTACCCAGTGCCGATTGGTTACCGAACAGTTTCCTGGCGGCCGTTTCTGTAAGAACGATCGAGTAAGGATCTTTCAGGGCCGTCTCGGGATTGCCTTCCAGCATCGGAAAAGTAAAGATGCTGAAGAATGACGGTTCCGTCCAGAAGCCCTTGATCGGGAGCGTGTTGTCGCCAACCGTCGCGTCCTTCGAAAAGTCGTTGCGCACAATAGCTACGGCCTCAATTCCGGACACGCTCTGTCGGATACGCTTTCCTGTCTTTATGGATGTGGTGGCAAACTTGCCCCTCTGTTCACCATTGGTAGTCAGCACGTTGGTGATGCGATAGATCCGTTCTCCATTCTCGTGGAACCTATCGTACGAATGCAGGTCGAACAGGAAGGCAATCAGTAGTAACCCGACGGACATACTGATGGCAAGGCCAACAATATTGATGAACGAGAACAGCTTGTTGCGCATTAAGTTGCGTCGCGATGTTTTGATGTAGCTTCCGATCATGATCCAGTTGATAAACAGGTTAACCCATTTTGGTCTTCGTACTCGATAACTTCTGATAAACTTAACCGCATCGACACTATAGATCAGCTTTGCTCGACGCGGCCTGGTGGGATCGTACAATCCACCCGACGTATTCGCTTTGACGGCACGAGAACCTGATGCAAGTATACCCGGCTAGTACAAGCAGAATGAAAAAATGGGGCGAATTGGGCAAAAAATGGGATGAAGGTGACCACCGGTCAAAACTGGCGCCACAACACTAACTTGGTAAAGGATCGAGCGTCTTTTATTGGTTTGACTTGGTTTGGTCAGAGCTGAGCGGGTGGTTCCGTCGACCCGTTCTGAAATCATCGGATTGTGCAGGCATCATTGAATACGGAGGATAACTTAATCCCTGGCGTACGACAGTTAGGACACAGAAAGTCGCCGACTAATTAATTGGGCTGCTGATCGTAATTCCAATTCAATTTCTTTCTGGCGACTGGCGCTACAGCGAATCTCGGGCAGGAATATACTTAGGCTGGCAATCACCAGATTTTGACGACGGATGGGTACAGCCAGACCAATGATATGCGTTTGAGAGCGAGTCATGGATAGCTCCTGAACGCGAATCTTTGCTAACTCAGCGTCTAAACCCTGTGGGGTGGTAGCATTGGGCCAAATGTCAGGGGTGGGAAAGCCAATAGAGTTAATTAGACTCTCCAACTCTTTGCCAGAGATGAAAGCCAGTAGTAATCGCCCTGATGCTGTTTCATAAATGTTGCGTTCCGTGCGGCTTCGTACCTGGAGATCCTGATCACTATTGACTAAATGGACAATGAATCGTTTCTGATTGCGAATAATCCCCAAAATAGACGTTTCGTTGAGCCGATGGGTCAAGTCCTGCATAATATCTTTTGCCACCAGCACTAAATCCTGGCTGTAGGAAAGATTGTTCGTCAGGTTGTACGCCATTGGCCCCAAACGGTACCCCTTCTTCCGGCCCAAGTGTTCCAGATAGTTTTTATCAACGAGTGTTTTCAGGATGTTAACACAGGTTGCCTGGTTCATTTGCAGTGTTTCGGCAATCTCCGTAAGCGAATGTGCCCGGCCAGGATCCTGCGCCACAAGCTCCAGAATGTCCAGTGCCTTTACAATAACTAATACCATGTTGACTATGTATGATGTGAGATATAAGAGGTACGCTGTAGGATGTATGCTGTAAACGTCGACGTTTACGGCATACATCCTACGGATTATCGGCCCATCCATCCGCCGTCTACTGTAATTATGGTGCCGTGAACGTATCGGGAGGCTTCAGAAGCAAGAAAAACGGTAATCCCTTTAAAATCTTCCGGCTCACCCCAACGCCCCGCCGGTATACGAGCTAAAATGCTTTGGCTGCGTTCGGTGTCCTGGCGTAAGGCTTCGGTGTTATCAGTTGCGATATAGCCCGGTGCAATGGCGTTGACATTGACATTTTTTGACGCCCATTCGTTGGCAAAGGCTTTTACCAAACTGCCAATAGCCCCTTTGCTAGCCGCATAGCCAGGTACGGTAATGCCGCCCTGAAAGGTCAGCAGGGAAGCCGTAAAAATGACCTTGCCAGAACCGCGCTCAATCATACCCCGACCAATTTCGCGAGTCAGAATAAAGGGAGCGTTTAGATTGGTATTGATGACGGTATCCCAATAGTCATCGGGGTGTTCGGCGGCAGGTTTTCGTAGAATGGTTCCGGCATTATTTACCAGAATGTCAACCACTGCGCCATCGGTCTGCAAGGCTTCCAGGAACGTATACACGCCCGACCGACTACTCAAATCAGCCTGATAGGCCCGAAACGATCGACCCAGTTTCCGTACTTCCTGTTCAACGGCACTGCCTTCAAGTTCGAGCGATGCGGATACGCCAAGTATATCAGCGCCTGCCTCGGCCAGGGCTACTGCCATAGCTCGGCCAATTCCTCGTTTACAGCCTGTAACTACTGCTGTCTTACCCGATAAATCAAAAGATTGCAAAATACTCATACTGTATCATTGTGATAGTAATCGCAAGATTACATGATTAAAGTGGAATTACAAAGAGTATAATTAAGTATAAGATGAGCTATTTGTACTTTTCTAAGTACAAATTAAGGATACTGGCGGTAAAAATAGAGTAGGTTGTAATTATTCGAGTAGTGGATCAAATGAGAATAGTTCTATAAAAAAAATAATAAGTGAAAAAGTTGACAAATACCCTGTTAGAATATAGTATTGCATTGATAAATATTAATTTATCAATGATAAATAATAACTAAACTCTCATGCATAACCTTTCACTCTATCGAAGTCGAGCCTGGCTGTTAGGATTGAGCTGGCTTCTGACCATAAGCCAATTGCTAGCCCAATCTAACAACACAGTTGCAGGGCGGATATCCGACGAATCGGGGCAGCCCCTACCGGGTGTTACTGTACTTGTCAAGAATACCGCATCGGCGGACCGTAGTAACGGTACCACCACCGACGCCAAAGGTGATTATCGACTATCGGTACCGGTTGGAAATGCAACGCTGGTTGTTTCGTATGTTGGGTATACGAGTCAGGAAGTTGCTATTGATAATCGTTCAGTCATTAATGTTCAGCTGGCACCAGACAATAAAGCCCTGAACGAAGTGGTCGTCATTGGCTATGGTACGCAGCAGAAAAAAGACCTGACCGGGGCTGTAGCTTCAGTCACCGCTAAAGATATTCAGCGACTGCCCGTTTCGGGATTGGATCAGGCGTTGCAGGGGCAGGTTCCTGGCTTACAGATTTCCTCCACATCGGGTGCACCGGGAGGGAACACCAATATTCTGGTACGGGGTATCGGTTCGGTGTCCGGTGGGAATGACCCCTTGTTTGTCGTCGATGGATTTCCAATCAACAATGCGGGCGTGGGGAATCCGCTGAACACCATCAATCCGGGTGATATTGAATCCATAGAAGTGCTGAAAGATGCATCTGCCACGGCTATTTATGGGTCACGGGGCTCTAATGGCGTCGTTATTGTGACAACCAAGCGTGGTAAATCAGGCAAGGCGCAGATTACAGTAGATGCCTATACTGGTATTCAGCAACCCGCCCGACTGCTAAAGATGATGAACACCCGGCAATTTGCTGAATTCGTCATTGAAGGGCATAACAATGGGTGGCTCGACAATGGCGGTCCTAACGCTAAAATCACCGACCCTAACAGCGTACGGTCTACTTCCTACCGGATACCGGAAGAATGGCAGGACTTGAACAATCTCCCAAAGGTGGATACCGACTGGCAAAAGGTCATTTTTCGTACAGCTCCCATCCAGAATTATCAGATCAGCGCCACGGGCGGCAATGATAAGTTACGGTATGCTATGTCAGGCGGGTATTTCAACCAGAAAGGGATTCTTATCAGCTCCGGTTTTGAGCGTTTTTCAGCCCGCATCAATCTTGACGGTCAGCTTACTCCCCGGTTAAAGGTCAGCATGAATTTAGCACCTACGTATACGGCCACCGACAACGTACCATCGTCAGGCCACTACAGCGATTTTAATATTGTAGCCGAGGCTTTGTCTATGCCTCCGATGATTCCGGTTTACAATCCAGACGGTACCTATGGCAATACCAATGCCCTGACAAACCTAGGGATGGGGGCTATCCCCAATCCGGTTCAAACCGCTAACGAGTACAAAAGCACCAACTCGCAATTCAGGATACTGGGTAATCTATTTGGTGAATATGAGATTATCCAAGGCCTTAAGTTCAAAGTGAGCGTAGGAACGGATTTTAACTACTTCACAACGAATAGTTTTAAACCGTCGACCTTATCGACGAGTGCCTCCGTATCACCAGCCACCGCCAGCATCGTCAATTCGTCGGATGTGAACTGGCTGAATGAAAATACGCTCAATTACCGCCGAAACTTTGGCGCTCACTCCATCGATGCGCTGGGTGGCTTCACCATCCAGAAATCAACCGGAACCGCAACCACAACGAACGCTACGAACTTCGCCGATGACCTCCTCGAAAATATCAATGGTGGACAGATTACGGGTGGTAGCTATAGCGTAGGACAGTGGTCGCTGATGTCTTATCTCGGCCGGGTCAACTACGCCTATAATGACCGCTATCTGGTAACCGCGACCGTTCGTTCGGATGGCTCGTCCCGGTTTGGTTCGGCGAATCGCTGGGGTACGTTCCCTTCGTTCTCCGTTGGCTGGCGCTTATCAGAAGAGCCTTTTTTGAAAAGCCTGAATCTATTCGACGATTTCAAAATTCGGGCCGGTTATGGGCTTTCCGGTAACAACTCCATTGGCAATTATCGCTACCTGGGCTTACTGTCGGCAACCAATTATGTGCTGGGTAACACGCAGGTTCCGGGACTATCGCAAGCAAGTTTCACAAATAATAACCTGGGTTGGGAAACCAGCAAGCAGGTGGATATTGGTCTAGACCTGGCCTTTTTCAATGGTCGTCTGCAATTCACTGGCGATTACTACAACCGCCGTAACACGGATATGCTCCTCAATAAAGCTATTCCGTCGACAACGGGCTATACCTCCGCCTGGGTCAATATCGGCGAACTGGAAAACAAAGGCGTCGAACTGGCACTGTCGGGCAAACCGCTCGCCACGCGCGATTTCAATTGGACCAGTAGCTTCAACATCACCTTCAACCGGAACAAAGTGCTACGTCTCGGTACGGAAGGTGAACAGCTCTTCTCCGACGGTGGCCGGGGCGATGTCAGCATCACGCAGGTAGGCCAACCCATCGGTAGTTTCTACGGCCACCAGGTTGAAGGTATCTTCACGACCCAGGAACAGCTATCAACGCATGCTAAACAAACGGGGGCTAAGCTCGGCGATTTCATGTACAAAGACATTGACGGGAATGGGGTAATCAGCGACGCCGACCGGACCATTCTGGGGAATCCGCAGGCCAGAGCCTATTACGGTTTCAACAATACGTTCACCTATAAAAACTGGTCATTGAACATTCTGATGAACGGTGTTCAGGGCAAAGACGTATTCTGGGCGGGTGCCGTGTTTGTGCGTGGGTATCATGGCGTACAGAACAACCTCGCCGAAGTCATCGAAAACTACTACAAATCGCCCTCGCAACCCGGCAATGGCAATTCTCCCCGCATTATCCGGGGCGCGTTGAATAACAACCTGCGTTACAGCTCTTTTTTCAACTTCGACGGATCTTATCTGCGGATTCGGAACGTAACGCTGAATTACAATCTGCCGCAAAATCTGGCGAAACGGATTGGGATGCAGGGCGGACGGGTTTATCTGACCACCAACAACCTGTACACCTTCACAAAATATCCTGGCTACGATCCCGAGATCAGTAACTCGGGCGACAATATGCTGGCTTCCGGCATTGATTACCTGGGGTATCCACCCTCTCGTTCCTACACGCTTGGTTTAAGTCTCACCTTCTAGCCAGCCCATTTATCATGAAAATCAAGCATCTTTTTATACCGCTATTGAGTCTGCTTTCGCTGGCCAGTTGTAACGACGATTTTCTGTCGCTCACGCCGGAAACGGATCGGAACACCACCAATTTTTATCAGACGGCCGCCGACTTTAATAATGCGGTTGTTGGTACCTATAATGCGCTCAAACTGTCGGGCGTATACGGCACATCCTTGTACTGGATGGGTGAAGTATCGACTGATAACACCGACTTTGGCGTAAACACCCGACAGGCTGTTAACGTCGATAATTTTCAGTTCGTCGATCATACCTATACCTCGCTCAATGACATTATCTTCTCGGCCTGGCGGGATCACTACCGAGGTATCAGCCGCGCCAATGCTATCCTGACCCGGATTGAAAGCGCCAAAATTGCGGATAACCTGAAAATGCAGTACAAAGGCGAAGCGCAGTTCTTACGAGCCCTGTTCTATTTCGACCTGGTCCGCCTGTTTGGGGATATTCCGCTGATCACTACTGAAATTACAACCCCTGATGGCGCCAGCAGTTTAACCCGGACACCAGCCGAGGACGTGTATAAGCTGATCATCAGCGACCTGCAAAGTGCGGAACAAGCGCTACCGATTTCCTACGGAACTGCGGATATTGGGCGGGTGCCACAAGGCGCAGCCAAGGCCCTGCTGGGTAAGGTGTATCTGACGCGTAAAGACTGGGCTACGGCGGCTGCCAAATTAAAAGAAGTCATCACGTCGGGTAAATACCAACTATTACCGAAATACGCCGATGTGTTCAGCTACGCTACCCCAACGAACGCCGAAATCCTGTTCAACGTCCAATATAAATCGGGCAATACAGGTCAGGGAAGCGGTTTCGGACCTGTGCAGGCCAGTGAAGGAGCCCGCATTACCGGCGGTAGTATGCGGTACCCAACGGCCGATATGGAAACGGCTTACGAGGCTGGTGATCAGCGCAAAAGCTTCTCGATGAAATCGTCCTATCTCGACGCTACCGGGCAACTTGTTAATCAGCGTTACGTCAGCAAATACGTTCAGTTCGGTGCCTTAGCCAGCGATTCCGATATCGACTTCCCCGTGCTTCGGTACGCCGATGTACTGCTCATGTATGCAGAAGCGCTCAACGAAGTGGACTTTAATCCGGAGGCCGTAACCTATTTGAATCAGGTCCGTAAGCGAGCCGGTTTGGCAGATACGAAAGCCGCGGATCAGGCCAGTTTCCGACTGGCCATCGAGCAGGAACGGCGGGTTGAGTTTGCCTTTGAGAATCAGCGCTGGTTCGATCTGGTTCGGACGGGCCGGTACGTTACAGTTATGAACGCGAAAGGGCTTAAAGTTCAGGACTTCAACACGCTATTTCTGATTCCACAGCGGGAGATTGATTTAAATAAAAGCCTGAAGCAGAATCCGGGTTACTGAGTTTATGCTCAATCAGCTCGCAGTCGATTCCGATTATAACGCTTGTTTTCTATGAAACTTCCCCAAATCATACCCATTGTCCTGCTTGCTTATTTGCTCCTCGGTGCTGCTCCATCGTTGCCGAATTTATACGTCATTGGCGACAGTATTTCGATGCGATACGGGCCATTCCTGGAAAAATACGTACAGGGGGTTTGGCAGTACGACCGGAAAAGTGATGATGGACAGGCCGCCAAAAATCTGGACGTACCCGTCGGAGCCAACGGGGGGGATTCCCGTATGGTACTGGAATACCTGAAGTTGAAAGCGCCCGACAAGTCCTTTCAACCGGATGTATTGCTCCTGAACTGTGGCCTGCACGACATTAAACGAAATCCGGAAACGAACGCGATTCAGGTAGATTCGGCTAGTTATCGCAAAAACCTGGAAGCCATTTATCAACTGCTTCATAAACGGAATATCCGGCTGGTATGGATGCGTACCACTTCGGTGGAGGACGAACGGCATAACACCCGCTCGAAAGCGTTCAAACGGTATGCCCGTGATCTGGATGCCTACAATGCCATTGCGGATGACGTAATGCGGAAACATGGCGTTTCGATCATTGACCTGTACACCTTCACACGGAGTCTGGGCAGCGAGCATTTCGTGGATCATGTGCACTACGATGATTCGGCTATGCAATTACAGGCGGGCTACATCGCTGGTTTTTTACAAGGCCTGCTTCCCTTAACGCCTAAACGAAAATGAGCCTACTCAATCACTCTATTCTCGCTGTAAGTCTTCTCAGTATAAGCCTGCCAACAGCTTTTGGCCAGGCTCCTCCCGAACCCAAAGGTTTTCGGGAGATCGGGCAGTTGCGTCCGCGATCAGCGAAAGAAATCAATGCCTCAACCTGGTCCATTGGGGGCGAAACCCTGGATCGCGATTACACCGATTATCAGTCCTATAAACCGTATCTGGGGCCATTAGGCGCTAAACGTATCCGATTGCAGGGCGGCTGGGCCAAGTGTGAGAAAGTAAAGGGTGAGTATGAGTTTGCCTGGCTCGATGCCGTTATCCCGGATGCTCACGCACGGGGCGTATCACCCTGGGTCGAGTTGTCGTATGGCAACCCGCTTTACGCGGGTGGTGGCGAGCCGAAGTTAGGCGGCCGGATTCCAACGTCGGAGGAAGGACTCACGGCCTGGGACAATTGGGTGAAAGCCATCGTGAATCGCTATAAAGCTCAGGTGCCGGAGTGGGAAATCTGGAACGAACCGGATCTGAATAAAGAGAATACCGGCGACGAAGTGGCTGTATTTTACATCCGAACGGCCAGGCTGGTGAAGTCGATTCAGCCCAATGCCAAACTGATTGCGCTGGGTATGGCCGGGGTGCCACGCGAGACGTTCATGAAACCTTTCCTGGACAGGCTCAAAAAGGAAAACGCGCTCAATCTGATCGACATTCTAACCTATCACGGCTATGCCGCGAATCCTGATGAATCGTACCCAAAGATCGAAGAAATGCGCAAACTGGTTTGGGGGTATAATCCAAACGTTATTTTCATGCAGGGCGAAAACGGTGCTCCGTCAACGGCAAGTGCCGTCACTATCGGGGCACTACGACAGTACGACTGGACCGAACTTAGCCAGGCCAAATGGGATTTACGCCGAATGCTGGGCGATCATGGCCGGGGTATCGCAACCAACCTGTTTACCATCAGCGATATTCACTACGCAGCGGGCGACCACATGACGGGTGTCAATACAAAAGGCTTGCTAAAAACCAACCCCGACAAAACCATCGACCGGCCTAAACTAGCCTACAAAGCGGCCCAACACGTATTTACTACGTTCGATGACCAGCTTGAGCTTCTTGATAAAGCCAGACCGACTGTCAGCCAGGCAACCGTATCCGCTTTTCAGTACCGCCACCGGAAAAATGGGGGCAGCCTTATTACGCTGTGGAGTGGTGAAGCGCGACCCGCCGAAACCTATGAGCCGAAGTTGACCGACGTAACGATCGAAGGGAAATTTACTATGCCTGTTCTGGCCGATCTGATCACAGGACGTGTGTATGAGATCCCGAAAAGCGGCTGGAAAAAATCGGGCAATAGCTACACATTTACCGCCATTCCGGTGGTGGATTATCCCCTGGTAATTGCCGAAAAATCGGCGTTATCGCTTACAACGCCTACGGGTCAATCGGCCAATCCGAACTTTAACTATTTGGGAAAACTAGCCCCAAAACAGTCACGCGATATTCGTTCGTCTAACTGGTCGGTGGGGGCCGAATACATGGACCGGGATTACACGGTTTACGCCAACTGGAAAGACTATCTGGGCAAACTCGGTGTCAAAAAAGCGCGCATTCAGTCGGGCTGGGCGAAGTGCGAGAAGGTGAAGGGACAGTATGATTTTGCGTGGCTGGATGAGATTGTGAACGACATGGTGAAACAAGGCGTAACGCCCTGGATCAATCTGTCGTACGGTAATCCCATTTATTCGGGCGGGGGCGGTACTACGCTGAATGCAGCAATTCCCTACTCGGGCGAAGCATTGGAAGGCTGGAAGAATTACGTGGCCGCCATCGTCAATCGCTACCGCGATAAGGTAACTGAATGGGAAATCTGGAACGAACCAAACTATAAGATTGCCATTCCTGATTATGCCGACTTCTTTATTACGAGCGCCGAAACCGTCCGATCAATACAACCTAAGGCACGTATTATTGCGTTTGCCCTCGGCAGTGGAGTCGATTACAAATTCGCCGATAACGTACTGAAAATCCTTAAGGAAAAAGGTAAGCTCGATTTAGTAGACGAAATTAGTCATCATCGGCACATTGCAAATCCCGACAACCGGGAACCCGAGATCGAACTGGAGAAGGTTGTGGCCAAATACAATCGGAGCACTGGTCTTCCGAAAATCCGGATTCGTCAGGGTGAAGCCGGTTGCCCGTCGGAGTGGAATAAAAATTTCGCCATGAACAACTATCCCTGGACGGAACTGACACAATCAAAACACATTCTGCGCCGACTGCTGACCGATCTGGGCCATGATAAAGAGTCGTGCTGCTTTACGATCATGGATGCCAAAACCCCGCAGGAATGGAACCATAAAGGATTGCTTCAAGCGAAAGAGGATATGACCGTGGCCTATGCCAAACCCGCTTATTACGCGTTTCAGAATCTGATTTCGGTATTCGACGACCGCCTGGGCCGCTTAGATACGTATCCGTATTCGGCTAAAAAAGAGGATAACAGCAGCCTATCAGTATATGCCTTTGCGGATAAAGCCAGCCAGCTTCAGGCCGTAACGGTCTGGATCAAAGACAATGTACCGTCCAACAACAACGAGCAAATCCTGTGTGATCTCACCTTTGCCAATGCCCGGTTCAAAAACCCGGTTTGGGTGGATTTGATTGCCGGAACTGTGTATGAAATTCCGAAAGATAGCTGGCGGAAAAAGGAGAATCTATTTCGTCAGATTCCGCTCTACGATTCACCCATTCTGATTGCCGACCGATCGATCATTAGCCTGTCTGAAAATCAATAAGTTCTAACGCGTCATGAACACAACAAGGGCACGAATACCCTATCTTCTGCTGGCAGCCATCCTGCTGCCTGGGCGAATGATGGCCCAGCAAGAGCCAGAAGTGCCCTTGTATCCAAACGGTGTTCCAAACTCGGTGGCCACTAAACAGCCCGAAAAACGGACATACGATGAGGCTGGACGGTTGACAGCCGTATCCCATGTGCTTGTTCCGCGATTGATCGTTTACCGGGCTGCCTCCCCCAATGGGACAGGTTTGATCATCTGTCCGGGTGGTGGCTACCGGAATCTGAATACCGAAAATGCCCGGTTCATCGCCCAGCGACTCAATCAATGGGGCATTACAGCCTTCGTTTTAACATATCGGTTACCCGCCGATGGCCTGATGCAGGATCGGACAGTGGGGCCGTTTCAGGATGCTCAACAGGCGCTTCGTGTGGTGCGCCAGCGAGCAATAGAATGGCAACTTCAGCCTAATCGAGTGGGAATATTGGGTTCTTCGGCGGGTGGACATGTAGCCGCTATGGCAGCAACCCGGTTTACAAAGGCGTTTGAGCTGGGGAAAGACACCACCGCCCTACGGCCCGATTTTCTGGTCTTATGCTGGCCTGTCGTCAGCTTCCGGCCCGACATTGCCCATCAGGGTTCGGTAAAAAACCTGCTGGGCGATCATCCAGCCGCCGGGCAACTGGCCGATTACTCACCTGAAGAACACGTAACAGCCGCTACACCTCCGACATTCCTGGTCCATGCTGGTGATGATCCGACGGTGACATTCAGTAATAGCATCCGTTTCTACGAAGCGCTCAAAAAGGTGAATGTACCTGCCGAACTACACCTCTACGAAAAAGGAGGTCACGGCTTCGGCATCAAACCTGACCTACCCGATTCCTGGATGACGCAACTGGAAATCTGGCTGCGCAATCGAGGCTTTTTACATCGGTCCTGATCAGGAAAAGACATACGTAAACTATAGTCCGAATACAACTAACAATAAGATGGAAACGCCCGGTTATCAACGCATTAAGGAAGCATCGCTGAACTTCGTCAACGCCATGAAAATTGGCGATAAACCCGGTGTGTACCGCAAAGAAAAGGACGAAGGCGAAAGCTTTTACGGCTCCTATCATGCCGCCCATGTGCTGGATTTATTTGGTGAATTACAGAACCGACCAGCCGCCGATCTGGATAGCTGGGCGAATCAATTCCAGAGTCGGCAGACCGAACAGGGCTTTTTCTCAGGAAAAGCCTCGGAATTCAATCGTTTCCGGACGCTGGACGAACTGGAACCCGTCTGGCATTACACCCGTGGGAACATCTGGGCGCTCCGCATGCTCGATCGTAAGCCCGAACGGGAACTTCGCTTCCTGGAGCCGCTGCTCGATGCCGACCGGCTGTACCGCTGGGTAAAACACTACGACTGGCGTAATTCGTGGTCTGCAGGTAACCAGGTGTTGGCTGCCGCTACGGCTCTGTTTGCGCTGCGGGATTGGTTTGGGGCATCGGAAGTGGATTCGCTGATGGAGAAAGCGATGTTTCCGGCGCTCGAAGAATTGCAGGACAGCCAGACCGGTTACTGGGGGACGCAGTTCGGCGCAGATCGCGCGAATGGTTTATTTGGTACCATTCACGTCGTGCCCATTTATTTCGCCTTAGGTTGGCCACTTCGGCACCTGGAACGTTCCATCGATTCAACACTGGCTTGCCAGTTACCCGATGGTTCGTTCTGGCCGGGTGGCTCTGACTGCCCCGATTTCGATGGGGCCTATCAATTAGTTAATCTAGCCTCATTGACTGACTATCGTCGGGACGATGTTGAAGCGGCTTGTCGTCGTTATCTGGCCCATGCGCTTCAGCATGAAAGCCCGGATGGCGTTGGCTGGTTGCTGCATCGTCGGGATAGCCAGCCAAAAGACTGGGTGCCGCGCCCTCACTGGATCTGGCAGGAAGGCGAAACGTCTGCCCGGGCGGAACTACGCGACGAAGACCCAAATCGCACCCACATTATGCTGGGTTCCTGGTTTTATCCACTTTCCATCGCGCTGGTAAGCCACCTGCTCGGCGACACCGGCTATGAAGGCCCGTATCACTTTAACAGTCATTCATTACATGTCTGCAATGTGTTCAACGAACCATTGAATTACCCCTAAATCCCCTGAAGGGGACTTTTTTCAAGCACAAGCAAAGTCCCCTTCAGGGGATTTAGGGATAATGCTCAAACCTAAACCAACGTATGGAAAACAACCGCCGTAATTTTCTAAAGACACTCTCAGTGCTTCCGTTATCGACTTCGTTAATGGATATAAAATCGGGCTTGGCAGAATCGGCAACGCCTGCGAGTGATAATCCAGCCGTTGCCCCCTTGAAAAAAATCGGGACGGTTCGCTTGAAAAAGCCAGGTGAAATCAAAAACTCACCCTTCGGCATCGGCTGCGAAACACTTGATCGGGACCTGTGGAAGCCCAAAGAAGTCTATCCCTGGGTCGATAGTTTGCCGATCAAATGGGGACGGCTGCAAACGGGTTGGGGACGGGTTGAACGGGAAAAGGGGAAGTATGACTGGGCCTGGCTGGATGAGAGTGTAGATGGCTTAATAAGTCGGGGTGTAACGCCATTCTTCAATGTCAGCTACGGCAACACGAATTATATGGCGGGGGAGGTTGGATATCATCCGCTGGACTCGCCCGAAGCAAACGAGGCCTGGAAACGCTACGTGACCGCCCTGACCAAACGTTACAAGAACAAGATCAGGCATTACGAAATCTGGAATGAACCCAATCTGGCGGGGTTCTGGAGTCCGGATAAACCCAATCCGCAAAAGTATGTGCAACTGGTGCGGGAAACGGCACCCATAATCCGAAAAAACTGCCCTGGAGCGGTTATCGTAGGGGGTGTCGTTTCGCAGATGCCGACCTACTACATACAGGAAATGCTGAAGGTCGGTCTGGCCGATTTGATCGACATTTTTTCGTTCCACCCCTACACAACCATCCCTGAATCGTATTCGGAGCGTACGGTAGCGCTACGCAAATTGCTGGACCAGCACAATCCGAAACTCAAAATCTGGCAGGGCGAAAACGGCTTTCCATCCGACCCAAACAGCACGGGTTATGGTGGAGAAGGGCCCTGGACGGAAACCATTCAGGCCAAGATCATGCTGCGACGGTTGCTGACGGATTGTTCACTGGATATCGCCATGACGCTTTGGTTTCTCATTGTTGATCTGCATGACTACCCAAAAGGCTCCGGGAAGGTGAATTACAAAGGCATCCTGCGGCAAAAGCCGGAGGTTACACCCAAGATTGCCTACAAAGCGCTGCAACACCTGGGCAGCCTGGTTCACGGCGACGTTCGCACCCGCAGTTCAATTGTACACGCCGTGGCCGGTAATGAACCCGCTACCGAGAAAGAGTATCGCCTGTTTGGGAATGGGTTAAAAAAGAGTCTGGACGGTATTTGTACAGCGGTTCTGAATACGGATAACGGAACCGTTTTTGCCTACTGGTCGGGAGCCAAAGCGGCCGACCAACCAGCGGCCCGCACGATTCACGCATTTTTCTGGGACTGGGAAGGCCGGGGCTTTACTGAACCCGTTCTGGTCGATCCAATCTCGGGTGATATTCTCGAATTGACGGAACACGAAAAAATATACGATAAAGACAAATGGCGAGTGGATGCGGAGGCTCAGGTATTTCGGCAATTGCCGTTGCAGGACTATCCCATGCTGATTATGGAAAAAAGTAACGTGGTGTGAATAATTACCCCTAAATCCCCTGAAGGGGACTTGGCTCGTGCTTAGACAAAGTCCCCTTCAGGGGATTTAGGGGTAAAACCGAAACCAATCATGGATAATAACCGTCGTACCTTTCTAAAGACCTTATCCGTCCTTCCGTTATCGACTTCACTAACCGATCCAACATCAGGATTGGCAGAAACGATAACGTCAGCGCGTGAGGACGCTACAGTTGCACCGTTGAAAAAAATCGGCACCGTTCGTTTGAAAAAACCAACCGAAATCAAAAACTCACCCTTCGGTATCGGCTGCGAAACACTTGATCGGGATCTGTGGAAACCGAAAGAAGTCTATCCCTGGATCGACGATCTGCCGGTCAAATGGGGGCGGTTGCAAACGGGTTGGGCACGGGTAGAGCGCGAAAAAGGCAAGTACGACTGGGCGTGGCTAGACGAAAGCGTGGATGGCTTGGTGAGCCGGGGTGTAAAGCCATTCTTTAACGTGGGGTATGGAAACACGAATTATCAGGAGGGCGAAGTTGGCTTCTATCCATCAACGGCCAACCCCGTGGCCAATGCAGCCTGGCAGAAATTTGTGGTTGCCGTTGCCAAACGCTACAAAGGAAAAGTACAGCACTACGAAATCTGGAACGAGCCGAACCTGTCGGGTTTCTGGAAACCAGATAAGCCCGACCCTAAAAAATACGTGCAATTAGTACGGGAAACGGCGCCGTTGATCCGAAAAAATAACCCGGACGCCATCATTGTCGGCGGTGTGGTTTCGCGAATGCCCATTCTGTACGTGCAGGAATTATTTAAAGCAGGATTAGCGGACTTGATCGATATTTTTTCGTTCCATCCCTACACGACGGTACCCGAAGCTTATACCGAGCGGACGAAAGGACTACGCCAGTTAATTGACCGCTATAATCCGAACATCAAGATCTGGCAGGGCGAAAACGGCTTCCCATCTGATCCGAATAGCACCGGGTTTTCGGGCGAAGGGCCCTGGACGGAAACTATTCAGGCCAAAGTCATGCTACGTCGATTGCTCACCGATTGCTCGCTCAACTTACCCATGACGTTGTGGTTCCTGATCGTCGATCTGCACGATTACCCAAAAGGATCAGGCAACACGAATTACAAAGGTATTCTGCGGCAGAAGCCCGAAATCAAGCCTAAAATCGCTTATAAGGCGCTACAACATTTAGGTAGTCTGGTACATGGTGACGTACATACCCGTAGTGCTACGGTCAATACGTTGTCGGGAAAGGAATCCGCGACGGAGAAAGAATATCAGGCGTTTGGCAATGGAACGAAAAAGAGTCTGGAAGGCGTCTGCACCGCTACGTTGAACACCGATAATGGTCTGGTGCTGGCCTATTGGTCGGACCAAAAAGCGGCCGACAACCCGCCCGCCGACAGCGTTCACCTGTTCCTCTGGGATTGGGAAGATCGTGGCTTTACACACCCGGTTCTGGTTGACCTACTATCCGGTGAAATCCTCGAAATTCCGAATCAGGAGAAGCTATTCGACAATGACAAATGGCGGGTTGGTGCCGAAGCCCAGATTTTCCGTCAGCTTCCGCTGTACGATTACCCTATGCTAATTATGGAAAAAAGTAACGTAACTGGGTAACCTAACCCCCAAAGTCGCGCGCGACCCCTAAATCCCCTGAAGGGGACTTGGTTCGCTCATAGACATAGTCCCCTTCAGGGGATTTAGGGGTGAAATTCAAACCCATCAAAACTAAATGTCATACGTAACGCACTTATTATTCTGCCTGCTTTTTACGACCAGCGCCTTTGCTCAGAAACCTTCTGGGGTTTGGGATGTGCTGGCGTATGGAGCCAAAGGTGATGGCCAAACGATGGATACCAAAGCTATACAAACGGCTGTTGATCAATGTCATACAGCCGGAGGAGGGAAAGTATATCTGCACAATGGTACGTTTCTATCAGGTACGATTTACCTGAAAAGTAATGTAACGCTTTACCTCGACGCAGGGACTACGTTACTAGGAAGCCCTAAAGTCGCTGACTTTCCAGACCAGACCTCCGATTACCCAACCTACGACGAACATCCGCTGACCAGCAAAGCCTTAATCTACGCAGAAAACTGTCGAAACATCAGTATCGAAGGGCGAGGAACCATCGACGGACGAGGTGATATACTCGACAACCGAGGCCCCAATGATCCGTACCTGCGCCCATCATTTAAATACCGCCCGAGAATCCTTCACATACGGGGTTGTGAAAACGTCCTGATCAAAGGAGTAACGCTACAGAACTCGGCTTCCTGGGTGCAAACCTATCAGGCCTGTAAAAACCTGGTGATTGATGGCATTACAGTAGACAGCCGGGAGAACAAAGACGTTGAGAATCCGAATCGCGAACACGCCGTTAAGCACCGAAATACAGACGGTATGGATTTGGTCGATTGCGAGCTTGTGCGCGTGAGCAACTGTTTTATTACCAGTGGTGATGATGGCATCTGTATCAAAAGTTTTTCGCCCGACAAAGTTTGCCGGAATATCAGCATCACGAATTGTCACGTCAGTTCCGGGGCTAGTGGCATCAAGATTGGCACCGAAACCGCTGGTCGTTTTGAGGACATCGTCATTCAGAATTGCACCGTATTCGATACCTGGGGGGATGGTCTGGCGATTATGACGGTAGATGGCGCTCAGATAAAGCGTGTAACAATCTCAAACATTAGCCTGCGGAACATAAAACGCGCCGGAATTTTTGTTCGACTCAATACCCGCAACAAGAAGTACGGTACAAACACAACCAACAATACACCGGCTTTGCAAGACATCCTGATTACCAATATCCAGGGGAGCCGACTGGCCACTTTGGGATGTTCAATTACGGGCCTGCCCGACTATCCGGTTGAGCATGTGACCCTTCGCAATCTGAACTTCGAATTCGAAGGGGGAATTACTGGGTTTAAGCCAACTGCGGTACCTGAAAAATCAGATGCTTACCCGGTTGGAACGATGTTCGGTACTACGTTGCCTGCGTATGGGTTTTACGTTCGGCACGCCCGAAACGTTACGTTCGATCAGGTACAGTTGCGCTTCGCGAACGAAGATCAACGACCGGCGATGGTTTTCGATGATACGGAAGAGCTGGAAATTAGGGGCTTAAAAGCGCAGAGTGTAGCGCAAACACCGGAACTGATTCGACTTATCAATACCCGTAAAACGCTTATTGCCGATTCGCGACCAACGGCAGCTGTTACCTCATTTCTATCGATTTACGGTGACAAATCATCCGCTATTACCTTGATAAATAATCAGTTGGGGCAATCAGCGCAAATGTACTTTTTAGAAGCCCCATCCTTAAAAGCATCCGTCAAAGAATCTGGAACGATCCAGTAATCGGTTAAACTCCCCTGCTTCCATGAATAGCCTAGCCACTATCTTTTTTTTCTGCCTGATGCTCACGACGGCCGGTTTTTGCCAGAAACCCACCGGTGTATGGGATGCCTTTGCGTATGGGGCCAATGGCGATGGTAAAACGATGGATACGAAGGCTATTCAACTAGCTATCAACCGCTGCCACGAAGCGGGCGGTGGAAAAGTGTACCTGCACAACGGCACGTTTCTGTCGGGTACGATCTACCTGAAAAGTAACGTAACGCTCTACGTCGAAGCGGGGGCTACCTTGCTGGGGAGCGCTAACGTAGCGGATTACCCAAGCATTCCCTCAAACTATCCGACCTACGGAGGGGAGCTGGTAACGGATAAAATGTTCATTTACGCCGAAGACGCGCACAACATTTCAATTGCCGGACGAGGGACGATAGATGGTCGGGGCGATGAGTTTAACGGGCCTTATCTGTCGCCTTCCTTTAGTGGCAGACCCCGTATACTCCATTTTCGGAACTGTGAGAACCTACAGGTTCGGGAGGTTACGCTGCGTAATTCGGGATCGTGGGTGCAGTTTTACCAGTCGTGCCGGAACATGGTCATTGACGGAATTACAGTCGACAGCCGGGAAAATAAAGACATCGAAAAATCCCGTCATGCGGACGCCAAAGGCCGAAATACAGACGGGATGGATCTGGTTGATTGTCAGGTTGTGCGCGTATCCAACTGCTTCATTACCAGTGGCGACGACGGCATTTGCCTGAAAAGTTTATCACCCGGCGAAAGCTGCCGCGATATTACCATTACCAACTGCATTGTTAGTACCAATGCGTCGGGCATCAAAATCGGCACGGAAACAAGTGGAGCCTTTGAAGATATTACCGTTCAAAATTGTACGGTTTTCGACACCCGCGTCGATGCGATCAGCCTAATGACCGTAGACGGTGCCCGTATTGAACGGATCAACATCTCGAACATATCGGTACGTAACGTAAAAGGCACTGCCATTTTCGTTCGGCTGGGTGCCCGAAACCGGACGTATCGAAAAAATGCCAAAGCGGCCACGGGCATCTTAAAAGATGTGTTGATCGAGAATGTGCAGGGGACCCGGATTGGCGGCTATGGTTGTTCTATTACCGGAATTCCGGGTTTCCCCGTCGAAAACATAACCCTGAAACAAATCCGGCTTCGGTTTGATGGAAGCAACAAACCTTTACTGGGCGACGATGATACCCGCAAACCTGTACCCATCGCGCCACCACCTGTTAATCAGGTGGTCCCTGAAAAAACGGATGCCTACCCACGCGGTGAAATGTTCGGCCGATTACCGGCTTACGGTTTTTATATCCGGCACGGCAGGAATATAGTTCTGGACAATCTTACGCTCGATTACGCGGACGAGGAAAACCGCCCGGCCATTTTCGCCGAGGACGTCGATACGCTGGAAGTCAATGGTTTGAAAGCGAAGCAAAGCCCGGCTGTCCCGGAGTCTGTGCAGCTTAAAAACGTTCGAAATTCTCCTAACATGCCTAAATCAAACTAACCGTGCAAACGCTACAACAACTGGATTACTGGGCCATTGCCATTTACATGCTCCTGATGGCGGGCATTGGGCTGTTTTTAGGCAAATTCGTCAAAAACATCGGCGATTATTTCAAGGGGGGGAATGCCATTCCGTGGGTGTCGGGGGCCATCAGTAACTTCATGACCAAGTTCAGTACGTTTATCTTCGTAGCCTATGCGGGGATTGCCTACCAACATGGGTTCGTGGCCCTGACGCTGATCTGGAGCACCGTTTTACCCGCCTTACTGGGCGTAGCCATCTTTGCCAAACGCTGGCGACGGGCGGGGATCATGACCCCCATGGAGTTTCTGGAAACCCGCTTCAATGCGCCCGTCCGGCAAACGTTTTCCTGGATGGGCGTGCTCTTCAAGATTCTGGACAACATGGTCCGGTTGTATGCGCTGGGGCTGTTTGTGAAAGCAGCCACGGGCCTCTCGCTGGAAAGCTCCATCCTGGCCTGCGGAATCATTGTCGCGCTTTATACGGTGGTCGGTGGGTTATGGGCCGTGGTCGTGACGGATGTCGTGCAGTTTATCATCCTGATCGTTGCTACGTTGATACTGGTCCCGCTGACGATCCAGGCGGCTGGTGGCTTGCCTGGTATGATGGCCGCTATTCCCGATCATTTCACCTGGTTCAACGGGCCGAAGGGAATGCCACT
The DNA here is from genome assembly GCF_054776855.1 of Spirosoma migulaei. Classification (NCBI taxonomy): domain Bacteria; kingdom Pseudomonadati; phylum Bacteroidota; class Cytophagia; order Cytophagales; family Cytophagaceae; genus Spirosoma; species Spirosoma migulaei. The sequence goes on from NZ_BAAHBG010000011.1 coordinate 346,214, forward strand.
GTACCTGATGGTGTATTACCTGATGATTCTGGTTAAATACAGTGGCAACTGGACGTTTATTCAGCGGTTTTACAGCGTCCGCGATGAACGTGCCAGCCAGAAACAAGGGATGCTGACGGCCGTATTTTTCTTTCTGTTCCCTGTCATTTTTTTATTCCCATCCATTGCAGCTAAAGCCCTGATACCGAACCTTGAAAATCCGGAAATGGCGTATGTAAGCGTCTGCCTGAAACTGTTGCCCGAAGGGATCATGGGCCTGATGGTAGCCGCCATGTTTGCCGCTACGATGTCTGTCCTGAGTGGCGAATACAACGTAACGGCGGGCGTTCTGACGCGGGATATTTACCAGCGACTGTTCAACCCCAAAGCGGCCGACAACGAAATGCTTTGGGTAGGGCGATTAATGACGCTGGTTCTGGGCGCACTGGTCACACTGGGTGCGTTGTATGTAGGGGGCTTCGGCGGTGCGTTTGAAGCGAATAAACTCTTTACAGGCCTGTTCGCCATTCCAATGACTTTGCCGCTGGTGCTGGGCATTGTCCTGAAACGACCGCAACCCTGGGGCGCGTTTGCTACCCTGGTTGTTGGTGTGGCTTTAGGGCTGGTACTCAACGCTATGCCGCAGGTTTCGTGGGAATGGGCTACGTTGATCGAAATCATTTCCTGCGTAGTAGTATTCCTTCTTTCGGGCGTCGTCGTTTCGCAAAATGATGCCTATCGCCAGCGTGTCGAAGCCTTCTTTCGTCGCCTTCGCACACCCTTGACTGAAGCCGAAAAGCCCGCCGAAAATCCAGGCTTTATGCAGACCATGAACCGGTTATATGCCGTCGCACTGGTCGTAACCGGTAGTTTATTTATGGCCATGAGCCTACCCTCGCTGGGCGAAACCAGTGGCCGGGTCGCTATGGGTGCCGGACTACTCTGCCTGGTCCTTTCAGCAATAATTTGGTATCGAGCCAGCCGACCGATTCCCGGCGCACCGATCAAAAACACAACGCATCGCCAAACACCCATGGGCACAACGGTCAATGAGCATTAAAAAATGAACGACACACGCGAATTAATCTGACTATGAATTATTTACAAGACAAAGTCGTCTTCATCACCGGCGCATCGAGTGGAATAGGAAAAGCGGCCGCCATCACGCTGCTGGACCAAGGTGCTAAAGTCTTTGATTTTAGCCGAACTCATCAGTTAACCGACGACGTGAGCCACGAAAATCTTCGGTCGTTTACAGGAGATGTTAGTCAGGAAGCCAACGTAGTAGCGGGTTTTACGGCCTGCCAGGAAACCTTTGGCCCGGTCGATATTCTCCTCAATAACGCAGGCATCGGTCTGACTACCACCGATTTGTCCACGACCGATCTGGAGACCTATGAACGGATGATTACCATCAATATGCGGGGTGTATTCCTCTGCAACCGCGAAGCACTGAAGCAGATGAAACCCCGTAAACAAGGGCATATCGTAACCGTCATTTCGATGGTTGGACAACGGACGAATCCAACCGCTCCGGTTTACTGTGCCTCCAAATTCGGGGCCCGCGGCCTGAGCAGTGGTCTGGCCGATCAGGTTCTGAAAGAAGGAATTCGGGTAACGGACGTGAATCCGGGACCAACCGATAGCAACTACTGGGGCGATCGGAACGTAGCGCGCGAAAAATTTCTGAAAGTAGAGGACGTAGCCCGGGTTATTCTCTTCGTGCTCAACCAGCCGGAGTATGTCCTCATTCGGGAAATCAATTTTGACAATATGAAATTTCTGGCACAATCATGAAATCCAACGGAAAACACCATTTGGACGGCAAACAGCCTGTTCTTCCCTTCCCGATTCCGGTGTCGGAAATGCGGATCCGATACATGCAGCTCTTTACGGGGGCTATCAACGATGTACTGCGCTTCAATTACAACATGCATGCCTCCAGTTTACCGGCCGCCTTTGCCCCGCTTCGGGAAGAAATGAAAATGGCAGGTATGGCGTTCACCGTCAAAGGTGGCCCTGATATTACGACCGATGGCGAGTTTGAGCTGCGGGCGCAAATGCTTGAAGATCTGCATCAGGATTCAGTTGTTATCTGGGACTGTACGGGCGACACAGTTACCTCACAGTGGGGCGAGGTGATGACGATGGCAGCGCTCAAAGCCGGTTGCCGGGGAGCGCTCGTCAATGGTATTCGGGATACCAAAGCCATCCTGTCTCTGGACTTTCCGGTCTTTCACAAGTACAAAACCAGCACGGGAATGCTCGGTCGATTCCGTATGTATTATTACCAGAAACCGGTGCAAATCGGCGAAGTGATCGTACAACCTGGCGACTGGATTTTCGGCGACATCGACGGTGTTATCGCTATCCCACAGGCCATTGCCTACGATGTGCTGGTAGCCGCCGAAAAAATTGTACACAAAGAAGAAGGTATTAAGGAAATGGTTGAAAGTGGCATGACGCCAACGGAAGTGGTTAAAAACGGCGGCTATTTCTGATGGAGGTAGTCAGAGCCACGGCCTTGTTTTTGACAGAAGCTGAAAAAACCGCCATTCTGTCCAGCCACGATACGGTTATCCGGCGGTTTCGGCGGGCGCTTGCCCTTCGAGTCACGCAGCGTCTGGCCGTACCTGGCCTTCAGGCAGACAGTACGGCATTTGGTCAGGCAACGCCGGGCCGGGCCAAGCTTGGCTGGTGGTATCCGGCGGCCGAGTATCTATCTGACGCAGCTATGCACTATGCGCTCGAACCCACCGATGCTCTGGCATCCTGGCTCCGAAGTACTACGCTCCATATTGCCCGGTTGCCAGTAACGGATTGGGTTGGCCCGTGGTTTCGCAGTCACGCAGAACCGTTTATGGGGCATCTGGAAACAGCGCATGTTTGCTGGGGCGTAGCGGCTGTGCTGACATTAGCGGGTGCGGTGTTTACCGAAACGGAACGGGAAGAGGTACGTCAGGTGCTGTACGAAAAAGGTATTCTCCTCTGTCAGCGTTGGCTGGCCAAAAACAGCCATCTGGCCAACTGGCGGGGTATTATGGCATCTGGTGCACTGGTGGCGTCAGCGGCTCTGGCCGATGAAGAATTGCTCGTGGCGTTACTTCCAGACGTAGTCCGTATGGCGCAGGCATTCCAGCCGGATGGCTCGTATGGTGAGTCGTTGCAATACGGCAATTACCTGGCCAACGCTTTGATGCTGGCTTACGAATCACTGATACGTTCCTATCCTGATCTGGCACAGCAACTCGATGTGGATGCCTACGGACGTGGGATGAGCTGGATGGCACAAAGCATGCTGTACCGTAAACCGATGAGCAACTGGGGTGACTCTCCACGAGCCAGAGCGGTCAACTTCAATGACTCCGCAGCCCTTTTTCGGCCATCTGGCGATTTGCTCCTTCATGTAGCGGCCCGTTCGAATGACCCACGCCAGGCCGGACTAGCCCGCTGGTTATTTCAGGACTATTACGAACCTGATCCAACGCAGGGGCCGCACGATCTCGCTACGTTCGGCATGGTGAATGACTGGGGATTTTTAACATTGCCTTTGTTGCTACGTTCCCAAAACGCAATGTCGCCAGAGGAAGCAAATCTGCCCCTGACCGTATCGTTTTCAAATGGAAATACACTGGTACGCGATGCCTGGAACGGTCAATCGGTGCTGGCTATTCAGGGCGGGAACAACGATTGCGTATACGCGCCCGGTCATTTGCAGGGCGATTTAAATAGCTTTATGCTCGTGCATAATCACGAACGATTGCTGGCCGACCCCGGTCACAGTTGTTACCGAAATCTGATTCACGGACTAGAATGCGCTACGCAAACGCATACTACCTGTACGTTTCTGCTGGAGCAGGACACGTTGGGTTTACAGGAAGATCTGGCGAAAATCAAGCTACTGGAACAGCGGAATGTATTGGCTCGCCGGCGAATTCACCCCGACGGCTCCATCAGCTCACCGGTTGAACGAGGGGGGCAACTGATTACAGTTCAACGAATTGACGACGTATCGCTGGTAGTATCAGAAGTAGCCGCTTCCTATGGCTACCCCATTCAGGAATTTACGCGCTGCTGGATTCAGGTTGGCCCCCACCTTACGTTCGTGATTGACCGTATACGGGCGAGCGAACCCGTTCGTACTGTCTGGAACTGGCTACTGAATAATCGGGACGGCGAATCGATTGTACAAACCGATGGGAACAGGTTGACGCTCTACCGCCACCAGACGGGACTCAAGCTCTGGCATATCGGTCAGGGTACACTAGCTGGCCCCGTTTACGGGTATTTGCACGATGCTTATCATCCTGAGCCAGCTCAACAGGGCGAAGGGCAGCCCGGAAGCGGTCTAGTGTTTCGCCACACAGCTGCGCAAAAAGCGACATCCATCCATCAACTTCACGTACTGGCCGCCGACGATCTGGCAGCGATTGACCGTTGGCAAGCAGAGACAGGTAATCAAAGCTGGACAATCAGCAAGCCGGGATTTACCAGCCAACTGACCGGTTCTTACGAAAATAAATTATCGCTTACGCTGACTGTCAACACAACGATTTACACGCTAACTGAAAACGAAATCGGTTTTACCCTTACCCCTGGCTGACCATTCGGGATCAGCAGAACTCTCAACATTCAGAAACCTTACCTACTATGAACGAATCCCTTTTTCTGGGCGTCGATCACCCCGCTGTTGCCGCCGATGATGTCGAAGCCCTAACCGATTGGTACTGCCAGGTGCTGGGCTATCAACGCTGGTTTCGCCACGACAAGCCGGTCTGGATGCTGCTGGCTCCCGACCAAACCCTGTTGGAAATCATGCCGAAAGATCAGACGCTACGTCCTGCCCGGACTACGTGGACGCCCGGATGGTCGCACGTAGCGCTGCGTGTAGCAAATATTGATCAGGCCGTTGCCTGGCTCGATTCGCAGGGTGTTAAGTGGGGAGGAGAGTTAACCAACGCCATTGGCGGAGGTCGTGTTCGCAATTTTTTTGATCCAGAAGGCAACATGCTTCAAATTCTGGAACGTGGCCCTATCCAGTCATAAACGACATTATTAAGTAAATCTTTTTCTCATTACGTATGAAAGCAGCCTATTATTCTGGTAATCAGCAGTTTGAAGTGAAGCCCGTGCACCCTGAGCCGATTCCAGCGGGTATGGTTCGGCTTAAGGTGGCTTACTGCGGTGTTTGTGGCACCGACGTACACATTTATCATGGCAAAATGGATCAGCGCGTTCAGATGCCGCAGGTAATTGGCCATGAGGTATCGGCTGAAATCGCGGAACTGGGCGAGGGTGTTTCAGGATGGCAGGTGGGCGATCGGGTTGCTGTGAGACCGCTACAGCCGGGTGCCAACGATCCATCGGATAATGGCCAGCAGCATATTGGTAAAAACCTGAAATTTATCGGTATTGATACCCCCGGCGGGATGCAGACGTATTGGAATGTTCCGGCGTATACACTACACCGTTTGCCCGCAACAATGCCGCTGCAGCTAGGTGCACTAACCGAACCGTTGGCGGTTGCCTGTCACGACGTCCGACTCAGTCGACTGCAACCGGGTGAACATGCGGTAATTATTGGGGGTGGTCCCATTGGTGTATTGATTGCCCTTGTCGCCAGGCACAAAGGAGCTCATGTGCTCACTTCCGAGCCGAATGCCACCCGGCTAGCCTTGTGTCGTCAACTGGATTTGTCTGCCGTGAATCCTGTGACTACTGATCTAGTGAAGGCTGTAGAAACGTTTACGAATGGCGCAATGGCCGACGTTGTTTTTGAGGTGTCGGGCGTGGCTGCGGGGGTTGCGGTTATGACGCAGCTGGCGCGGGCGCGGGGGCGGATTGTCATGGTGGCCATTCATAGTGAACCTAAGCCGGTTGATCTCTTTCGCTTTTTCTGGCGGGAACTACAGCTCATTGGCACACGTGTCTATGAACCCGAGGATTTCGATGAAGCCATCCGGCTAGCGGCATCTGGCGAACTGCCGCTCGATCAGCTTATCACACAAATTTCTCCCCTGGAAGATATTCAAGCAGTTTTTGAGACCATCGACAATAACCCGGCGGGTATGAAATATTTGCTTCAATGCACTACCTAAAGAAAAAGCCTTTAAATCAGACGTGTAAACGTAGCGGCATAAACAAGCGAACGGCTACTCCGTTTAGGATCATAGAATTTGTAATGGATAAGAGACGGTCGTAGGTATTCTAATAACAGATTAAGTAGTATGCACAGACGACAATTTGTTAAACTCTCTTCAACAGTTTCAGTAGCGGCTTTATCGGGCGGGCTAACGTATGCTTCTGTATCTCAGGCAATCGCATTAAATGCACCCGATGCCATTTGGGCCCAACTTGAGGATAAATGGATCAGTCTGAAACGCACCAATGGTGATACATTCAGCGATCAGGATGTGGTCGTTACGGTTAAAACGAACGGAAATGCCAGTGGAATTTATCTGCAATCGCCTTCGCAACCCCTAAAGGCTATTCGGTTATCCTGGCGTTATTCGCCGAAACCCAACGTCCAGTTCGTCGGTGATCATTTTGAGCGTTCCTACGGTGATCTGAGCTGGAAGCCCCTTTCACAAGCCAACCGAAATCCCTGGTATATACTCATTTACGACGGGAAGCAGACGGCCTGTTTTGGGGTTAAAACCGGCTCTGGCAGTATCTGCTGGTGGCAATTGAGCAACACGAGTCTGGAGCTTACTTGTGATACACTTTCGGGCGGCAATGGCGTGTTACTGGGTGAGCGTACGCTACATGCGGCTGATGTGGTAACTATGCAAAGTCGCTCGGGTGAAAGCCCGTATCAGGTCGACCATCGATTCTGTGGGCTGATGTGCGACAAGCCACGGTTACCTAAAAAACCTGTGTATGGGATCAATGACTGGTACTTCGCGTACGGGGCAAATAACTTTGAGCTGATCAAAAAAACAACGGCCCTGATGGCCGAACTGGTAACTGATGTGAATAACAGGCCGTTCTCGGTCATTGATGCCGGATGGGCAACGTACTCGCCCTTGTTGCCTGGTGATGGGGGCTGGAATGATGATTTCAGTAGACCGAATGCTAAGTTTAAAGACATGCACCTGATGGCCGATACCATTAGGAAAGAAGGCATGCGGCCGGGGTTGTGGATGCGGCCACTCTGTGCGCGCCATGATGAGAAAGCCAGTCTGCTGGCGCCCAAAATTGCCGGTCGTAATAACCCCAAAATGCCGGTTCTCGATCCTACCATACCAGAAAACATTGAGCGGATAAAACGCAATTTCGATTCGTATAAAACGTGGGGGTTTGAGCTGGTAAAACACGATTTTACGACTTATGATATACTGGGTCGATGGGGATTTTCGATGAATGAAAGCCTTACGGCCGCCGGGTGGAATTTTTACGACCGTAGTAAAACCAATGCTGAGATTATAGGTCACCTCTACCAATCCATCCGAGACGCGGCAGGTAATGGCATCTATATAATTGGCTGTAATACCATGAGCCACCTGAGTGCAGGCCTGGTTGAGCTTTGCCGGATTGGGGACGATACCAGTGGTAAGGAATGGAGCCGCACCTTGAAAATGGGGGTGAATACACTGGCGTTTCGGCTGCCCCAGCACAATAAGTTTTACGCCGTGGATGGCGATTGTGTTGGCCTGACAACCAACATAGCCTGGGACAAAAATCAGCAATGGCTTAGACTCTTAGCTGAAAGTGGGTCGCCACTTTTCATTTCGGCCCAGCCGGAAGCTATGGGTGAAGCGCAAAAAATAGCCGTAAAAAAAGCGTTTGCCCAGGCAGCCAACTCACAACCGTTGGCCGAACCGATCGATTGGCTAACGAACCCACTACCTCAGAAGTGGAAACTAAATGGCAAAGTCGTTGACTTTAACTGGACGTAATGCTTTTTCAGTCTTTAAGTAATAACGTTACTAGCTTGTCTTAAAAACGATTTTGAGTAGGAAAGGAACTGGTCTGAGACAAATCAACCCATAGCCTACAGTTCAGGAGTTCTTTCGTATAGGTAATGCATCGGACGATAGGTAGATTTTTACTGAGTGGCGAAAGAGCTGGTCCTAGTATGTTTTTTGGTGTAGTTTTAACGTTTCATCATACGTGCAACTACATATATCGTTTATATGGCTGGCCAAGAAGTCATGTTTTTCTACTTAGGATCGGTTGGGTCTATTGTCATACTCAACGCTGTTCAATGGGGGATTTCCCGGGATTCAATCTATGGTTTGTTCACCTTTCAAATGTTCCCATCGCTAATAAATGCGGTGGTATTCAATTTGGTACTAACGAATCTGGAACGAAACCTTATCTATGATGTAACTCTGACGGCAATACACATTTGTTACATCGCCCTGGTCGACCGCCTGTTCAACCTTAAAGAACAACATTCCCGCCTGCATCATTGGTTTTTAATTGTCCAGCGGGTGCTGGTTGGTCTCCTGATAGTCGATTTTGTAATCGACCTTTCTGGTGCCGACCGACATCATAATCTGATAGTATGGTCCCTGACCGTCCTATCGGGTGCTTTTTTTGTGGGGTGCTGCGCGCTCAGCATGTGGGTGGCGGCCCAGCGCCGGGATCTGGTCGGACGTTTTTTTCTACTGGGTAGCTTTTTGGTATTTCTGGATGAAGCGCGGGCCCTTATTTCCTTCAGCGGATTAATTTGGGCTACGCCGATAGGTCCCCCATCGGCAACGGCCAATTGGTTATTACTCTCCATGGAGGTCATTATTATTTTTGAGTTACTGAGCTTTTCGCTATGTCTGCTGCTCCGTCAGCGACAGCTAGCTGTGGCTCGTGCCGTTGAGCAAACGCGCGTGGAAGAGCAACTCCGCCACGAACGTGAACAGCGTCAGCACGAGAGTCTGATAGCCGAGCTTACCCAACAGCGATTGGAACAAGAAAAAAAGGATGTGCAACTCCGAGCCCTACAGGCGCAGGTTAACCCACATTTTCTATTCAATAGCCTTAACTCACTGTCGTCGTTAATTGACGACGAGCCCCAGCGGGCAGGCCAGTTCGTTGATGAGCTGAGCGTAGTCTACCGCTACTTATTGAAAGCGAATGATCAGGTATTAACCACCTTAGCGGACGAATTAGACTTTATTCAATCGTACTATCGTTTACTAAAAACCCGTTATGGCAGCGGCCTTGACCTGACGATTCAGGTCAAGGCCGACCACCTAACGAGATTACTACCTCCACTGACCTTACAACTCCTGGTGGAGAATGCTGTCAAACATAATGTGACCTTGCCCAGGCGTCCCTTAAGCATTTGGGTTTATACCGATGAGGATGGATATCTACTGGTACGTAACAACCTTCAGCGTAAACAGGTACGGGTATTATCGAACGGGGTTGGCTTATCAACCATTGCCAGCCAACTTCGTAATCTTGAGCAACCAGCCCCTGTTGTTGAGGAAGAGGATGGTTTCTTCATTGTTCGTCTACCGCTAATTATGCCATTGGAAAGCAGGGAAATAATAGCCTCTTAGTTGCTCTTGTTATTGTCCTCTTTAATCAGAATGGGGTACAGATTGGCCTCAATACCCTTTTGTTTGCAGGTTGCCACCACATCGTCATAGCTATGCTTGGTTTTGCTGCCTTCCAGCGGGGGATCATCACCTACTACAATCATAATTCGTTTAGTACTAGTCCAGCTAACCCGCGTTAGGGTTTCGTAAATGCCATCATAAACAGACTCTGGCCGGTCGCCACCCCCATATGCTCTGGCTGCATTAATAAATGTTCGGATCGACGCAAAGTCGGTGGTTAAATCCCGCCAGTTATACCAGCTATCCGGTAGTTCATTCAGGTCGTTGTAGGTGGCTGCGCCCAATCGGGTGGAGGGGGGGAGTGCACTAATGATTTTATTCAGACCCGCTTTTACAGCATCAATGTCGTCGCCCATACTACCTGTATCATCGAGCAGAATCACGACATCGGCCCCCTTAGTGCCCGCCTGTTCCTGTATGATGGTGAAAATGGTTGCTAAAACAGCATTGGGGCTATCGGCGTCGTATCGTTTACCGCCCGTACCTTCACCGAGTCGGGTGTAAAGTACATCGGCTAATTCTTCGTAAGACGGTTTTGTGGTTCGCCCAACGGTAACGATGCTCGTCACTACCGTTGACGCGCTGTATTGCGCCTGTACTTTGTAGTAATAAACAGAATTCGGGTTAACCTGCGTGTCATTGAACGAATGCTCCTTTGTTTCCCCTACCTGCTGGTAAGTCATTGTTGTTGGATCACTGTATATATCGTTGGCCGACGCTCGTAAAATTCGATAGGTAGGATTTCCCATCTGGGCATCCCAGGTCAGGCTCACCGCTAAGCCTTTGTCCATACTCGCTGTTGCCATAAACTCAGTACCAGGCTGCTCGTCAGGTAACTCATCAATCGGATTCGGTGGAACGTCGGGCTCATGTTTGCAGGCGGTGAGGGAAGCCAATAGCACCCAGACTATCAGGAGAATGTGATTTGTTTTCATGTTGTTCGTTCAAAAAAGGATAGTTAGTTAAGTACTTGCACCCTGAAATCACCATGCACCGATCGCTCCTGTCGGGTGTAATTTTTTCCGCAAACCCCATTTTCTAAATATAGAGTAGCTATAAAGCTGCCCGTCAGGTACATCTTTCCGTTCAGGACAACCTGCCCCGTAATTTGAACGCTACCGGGCGATACGTGCGGGTCAAATTCACCAGTTGATGTACAACCCTCGTAGCGACTTATCCAATTTTCTGGGCTCCCCGGTGCTCCCATACTGATTTCGGCCTTGTGATTCTTAGTCGCATCCCGTTCGCTGAAATAGTAGGGATAACTACGCCTATAATCATTTGGATCGGCGTAGATCACGATGGCCAAAGCCTGGTCATTGCGCATGGATGCGGTAATAACACCCCCTTCTTCTGCCGAAATAAAGGCTCCATAGGTCACATCCAGTCTTGAATCGTCATCTTCGAAGAGGTGAAAATACGTTTGGCCTTCAATGATAATCGTAGTGAGCATTGTAACGCGGCCGGTGCCTCCTATACGTTTGACCTGCCCAGGGGGAATAAAGTTGGCCACCTCTACGGTAATCAGTGCAGTTAACCCATAGTCTGGTACCTCTGCTGGTGCCGTGTAAGAAGCCAGGGTTTTTGAACTATGTACTTCCAGTGTACCAACCGAAGCTTTCCAGTTTTGAATATTAGCTGGATTGTTCAGTGTCTTTTGCTTGGCAATTGCTACCTCTGGATTATCTAGGCTAGTTATGTTCCCGAAATCGAAGGTCAATAAGTGAACGTCGGCGCTTTCTCCAGCCTTCAGATATCCTGTGTTGGAGGACAAATAAAATTCAGCAAAAACACCCCAATCGCTGAAGTGATGGGTCTGCACCTTCAGCGTTTTGTTCGCTTCATCCAGTTCGGTGCTTGGTAGGTATTTCCATACCCCATCGCTGCCCTGATAGGCCAGAAACAGAGCCTGAGCGGAGGTGTTTAGCAAATCAGTCTGTGTATAAGGCATCTGAAGTGTGACTGGTTTCTCGAACGTGGTTCCTTCGGGCAGCAACCGATACGCGCTACTGGCGCTATCCGACAGGGTATTGGTAATTGGCTGGATAGAGAAGTTAGTTACCTGTTTAACCGCTCCAGCAGGTATAGTCATTATCAGGCGGTGATCGGCGGATACCAGCGTCCCGCCTTCAGGGCCAATGGTCTTCTGAACGAGTTGACCATTGGGCGTTCCCTTAGGGCGGATGAAATTCTGCTTAACGGGCTCTTCAGGCCCAGGAATAATCTGTTCCTGATCATGTTTGCAGGCCAATAGGGTTGCAAGCAGGCTCCAGCTAAAAACAAGGTAATAACGTACGTTCATGGCGTTGTTTACGAAAAGTTTTAGAGCGACTTCGTGCCGTTCTTTCGCCACAAAAGTGCACTAACCAACAAGCCACCAGTATCAGAACCCGACTGAGATGAGTCAACTAGCGCATCAACTGTATATATGCTTACGCGATTTGTAAACGGATAACAAGCTCAGAAGATCAATGCGGGCCTGAAATGACCAAGTCAATCAAGGTATTCTGCAGGTGTCAACTCCCAACTTGTGTTTTGCTGAGTTGTGTTAGCACCACACCCGTCAAGACGACCGTTAACGCGATGAGTTGAAGTCCAGTAACCTGTTCGCCAGCGGCCATCCATCCAATAAGCACAGCAATAAGTGGATTTATGTAGGTATGGGTACTAACGATGGCGGGCGGTTGGATGGTGACCAGCCAGGCAAAGGCCAGATAGGCGATCAGGGAACCGAATATAATTAGGAAGGCAAGCCCGCCCCAGGCTTGCAGTGACACGGCTTGCCAGGCAAAACCGTTCCACTCGCCGTTGACCAGCGCAAGGAACGTCGCAAAAAGCCCGGCTGCCAGGAGCTGAATCGTGGTATGCCAAAGTGTGTAGCTACCCGGCTTTATCCTCCGCGAAGCAAATAAGGTTCCGCCTACCCACAAAACAGCACCTGCCAGAACGATTACTGTCCCTAGCAGCTGATTGGCAGATTGGCCTTCATGGGAGGTACTCGCTGGCGAAAACTGGGTAAACAGGATGATACCGGCAAAGCCAAGCAGTAGACCGGCGATAATCTTTTTATCCCTAAAATAGAGCTTCCAGCGAGGTTGATCCAGTAGGACAAACCAAAATGGCTCGGTTGCTACGATAACAGCGGCTGAGCCAGAGGTAATATACTGCTCAGCGACGACGACCAGGCCAGAGCCACCCACTAGCATTAAGACGCCACTAATCGCCAAATCCCGGATCTGTTTCCCAGTCGGAATAACTTGATCTTTGCTATAGGCCAGGACTGCCAGCAATAAGCCCGCAAGAAGATAACGAAGCGCGGATATGATAAATGGCGGAATTGCTTTGAGGGCATATAGGTTGGCCAGATAGGTCGTTCCCCATATGAAATAGATGGCTATAAAAGCTAAAACCAACCAAAAACGAGGGCCGATTGCCTTATTCATAATATAACCGTTAAAATGAACTATAATGGTATGAATTCTGAAAGAGAAACTATAACCGACTAAACTTGTTTTAGCGATTATGTAATTTGTTCGCCTTTAGGATATGGGAAAGGTCAGTACGATTGCCGAAATGGATCTGGCAGGCGGTGCCGCCTGTCTTGATTTTGTGAACACCGTCCTCAACGATGAGCTGTTAGTGGAGCGGCTCCATAGCTATACCGATCTGCTGACACTAATCCAGCGCTTATCGCTGTTGGATACGGACACGCTTGCTGCTCTGAAGCGATTAGCGGAACAAGATTCGCAGCAGGCAGAGCGTGTTTTGTTAGAAGCCCGTACGGTCCGGCAGTCTATGCTAACCCTACTCTCAGCCCTGGTAAAAGGAGAGCTGCCACAGGCTACGGCCCAGGTCTTGGCATCCTTTAACGGGCATATCAAGGAAGCGCTTGGTAAGCGAGGGTTTTCTGTACAAGGAGCCAAACTGGAACTAAGTTGGGAACGACCTGAAAAAGAACTTATGCAAGCCGTTTGGGTCTTTAGTTTGTCGGCCTATGAGCTATTAACCACTAAAGACCAACGCCTGATTAAACAATGTGATGCCTGTGCGTGGTTTTTCCTGGATGAAACCAAGAACCACCGCCGGAAATGGTGCGATATGCAAACCTGCGGCACCAAGCAGAAAGCCCGTCGCTACTATCAGCGACAGAAACAGGGTTCTTTCTCAACAGCTATTAGTGAGTAGTGATAAAGTGATCCGATACGTTTTATAAAGGGTAGGCTTCCATCGACTTTAACTGGCTCAGTAATCCTGCCTCTCAAATGCATGGGAATAATGCAGGTTAACAACTGGTAAAGTTTCATATCCGCTTCCGGTAGCCAATGAACTTTATCTGAACGAACTACTGAATTTGCTACACCAGGCGTTGTACGATCAGTCGGTGCCCCTTAGCTAAAGAGGGCCTGAACGTTGTCCCTCCCCGGGGCTCTGTATAGATCAAGTCGCACAGCGTGACGATCTTACCTAACCGCTCAATTGGATAAGCCTTTTGGTGTTGTCACACAGGGTAGTCCACATGTTCACATTCCTGTTCGCGGGGAAGCGGAAGGCGCGTGGAACGAAAAAAAAACCTGTGAAGCCGCTACAGGCCAGCCAGAACTTTAGCGCATTGGCGACGTGCTGGGTTTACTCACTTTCAGTAGGAACAGCGTCATCTGAAGCGCTAATTAATTAACTTCGTCAATGCCGAATCATTTGAACTATGCCCTCTTTTTTACCAACCTATAATCAATGGATACTGCTCTACTTTGGAGCTACTATGGTTATTCTGGCTGCTAACCTAATCCAATGGGTTGTGCGCCGGGAGCGGATTTACGGACTTTATACACTATACCTTCTATTGTTACTACTCGCATTTGGCTTAGATAACGTTCCTGTCACACCTTTAACCGCTTTTATCCACACCGTCAATGTGCACATTTTTGCCTGGTTGTACCTCGAAATAGCCATAACGTTTCTACAGTTAAAATCCCGGCCCGACCTGTTGCAAGGGTATCGGATTATACAGAAAGGTATAGTGATTGTGGCGTTGCCCGAAGTATATTTTAATTTATTCTCGTCGGCCTGGCTAACCCAGTGGCACGAAACCCAGCTCAATTGTATGAGGGTGCTTGTTGTTTCGGTGGTCTATCTGATGATTCTTTACACGGTAATCAAGCACGTCCGATTTAGTGATCTGCTTGCCCTCTTTTTTATAATAGGTACCCTGGCCTTATGGATTACCCAAAGCATTGGTGTTTTCATTATCAGTTATTATGCGGCTAAGGAGAGAATACTAAGTTTTTCTGATTTGCCGTCACCGATTCATCCCGGATTTCTTATTCAGTTTGGCATCCTTATAGACATCGCCTGCGTGTCACTGGGCCTCTCGTACAGGCAACAGCAGCGAGCTATGCAACAAATGCGGGCCGAACAGGAGCTCATCCGCGAACGGGAACAACACCTGCGCCAGCAACTTCAATCCGACCTCGCGCTTCAACAACTCAAGCAACAACATACCGAAGCGCAGATGCGCGCCCTGAAAAGTCAGGTTAACCCGCATTTTTTGTTTAATGCGCTTAACACGCTCTCCGCGCTCATCGACGAAAACCCGCGTCAGGCCACTGATTACGTAGACGAGTTAAGCAGCGTATACCGCTACCTGCTGCGGTCAGCGGACCAGGAGTTGACAACTCTAGGTGTCGAAATGGAATTTATCCAGTCGTACGTTCACCTGCTCAAGACCCGCTTCGGTGATAGTATCCGCCCCCAATTGAACATCGCCCCCAATTATTACGACGCCTTAATTCCCCCACTGACCCTGCAACTGCTAGTAGAAAACGCCGTCAAACATAACCGTGTCCTGTCTGATGAGCCGCTGACCATCCGCATCCGCACAACGGAGCAAGGGTACTTAGTAGTCGAAAACAATATGCAGCATCGAAACGTCCGAGTCGAATCGAATGGGGTGGGGCTCAATAATATTGCTGATAAATACCGGCTACTGGGCTACCCCCTTCCTTTTATTAAGGAAAAGGAAGGCTGGTTTCGGGTAACGCTACCCCTTTTGCCAACGGCTCAGCCGCTTGAAAACGCCAATAACTAATTGTTGAACTGGTTGGAGCGTGGTCATCAGCAAAAATGGGTAACTTACATACATCGGCCCCACAGCTGTTAATTCGGAGTGGCGATAACTGACAGGCGCGCATTCCTACCGAAGGTACGTTACCCGACTGGTTCAATATGTAGCTGTTGTTGATACAAGTTTGGTAGAAAATGCTCAAAATTACCTACTTCCTCTACATTATGCTTCAGCCACGCATGGCCCATCGCGGGTGTAAACAGGAAGCGATGAATCAAGGGATTGAGTAGGTACTGACCAAACGTGTTTTCCGCGCCTACCTGCATGCGTGACCGATAGTGCGTTCCACCCGAAGCCGTCTCGAACCAGTGTTGCAGGCTGAATACTTCCTGACCCAGTTCACGCCGAACCAGCCGGATACCTTCTATGTCCAGTTTAACTACGGCCTCCACGCTGTCTACGAAGTGGTCAGGGTTGCGCCCGAAGGCTTCTACGATGCGGAACCGCGAACCAACCTGCGCGGCACCGTCAGGGCCGGGGTTGGTCATTGACCAGTGGATATGATCGAGCGGGTGCCAGATCCGGTATCGGGGGTAAGTATGCGTCTCAACCGTCATTGTGCCGCCAATGTGCCTGAACCACCACAGCAGCATTGTCGGCGTGACGTGCCGTATAAGTTCGTGTTCAATAGTCAGTTCGTAACTGCCATAGGGCATCACCGAAAAGTTTGTGCGTGCCGATACAAGGGGTTTCATCGGCCAGTTGAGCGGCAGTGGAGAAGGAAGCAAAGGTTTCATGGTACTACTTGTTGTTCTATTGGTCGGCTACTGCCGCAAATCTCAAATTAGTATCTTTCCTGTTGGCTGGGTAAGCAGTTTAGTTAGTTAGTGTATCAAGAATAGATAGGATAGGGTCTATAGTCAAACCCTTAAAACCGCTTCTAAGATTTCCTTAGGGGTATAGAACATAATAACACCTGGGTTGGCTTCCAATGCATCTGAACGGGTATATCCCCATGCAACGCCACCGAAAGCCGTAGCTGCTTTTTGGGCTGCTTCAATATCCCGCACTTCGTCGCCTATACAAAGCGTTTCCTCAGGCTTAATTTTCAGCTTTGTCATAGCTCGTTTGAACGTATGACCCTTATTAAAAAGCGATGTGCCGCATCCGTAGTAGCTAATCAATGAAGCATTTTCAATACCTAGTACCTGACGCACATTCTCCTCGCTGTTAGAGCTGACGATAGCCAACTTAACTTGTTGAGTAGCTAACGTTCGCAATAGTTCAGATATGCCATCAAACAGTTGTATTTGATCAATATCGCGGTTCATAAGATGGATGAACGAGCGAGCAATGAGTGGCATTTTCCAGGCTGGCAATTTAGCACGTTTCATCATTTGGCGAGCATCTAGCCCCCTCAGTCGATCTACCTCCTGAGAATCAATTTTAGGGAAGTTATAAGTAGTTGCCAATGCATTCATGGTCTGTAGAAAATACGGAAATGAGTCGGCTAGTGTTCCGTCAAAATCGAAAATAATCAGCTTATAATTCATTTTCTAAAGTTTTCTAATAGATCCGTTTTGCCTGGCTAGGCTAATTAGGAAGTAAAATTGGCGAAAGAGATCAGGTAGAAGAATGCAAGCTTAGTTGAACCGGAGAATTAGGGCCTCTACCTGTGCATTTCCTTATCTGAACTGACTTTACCCACGACATATTGATTTTCGTATGCTTTTAGATTTGCTCGGCAATACTAGTCTAAGATGCAAAATTCTAGCTTATATGAGTCATTAACGTGAGCGATTCATTAACATGAGCGACTGCTAAGGCAGGGCCTAGGGTTTTGTTTTCCCGTTTTCATCATTTCAGGTATTTCATTGATTGTTCGTTGTTTAGCAACGGTTGAAATCCCCTCTTTTTACTGGAATACCATCTGTTTGTACCGCTTTTTCCGGCCCTTCTTCTGGTAAGTTTGTTTCAACAAAAGCCGGACGTTAAACCTCATTAAGTTCTTGAACGTCAATCCGGTATATCAATCAATTTATCCATATATAAGCGATGAATAACGCACGCAACCTACTACCGCCTTGATTCCATCAGTTGTACAAGACCTGTATTTAAATCAACCAATTCTTAATCCTCAATAACCATGTGGACAATTAATCGCGCCGTTTTATGCGCATCACTTAGTATTGCCCTAATTCTTTCAACAACCCAGAACGTTTCGGCTCAGGCATCAACTACCGGGGTAAAAAATGTAGTATTGGTTCACGGAACGTGGGCTGATGGCTCAAGCTGGTCCAAGGTAATTCCGTTGCTGGAAGCTAAGGGATTTAACGTAATAGCCGTACAAAACCCACTTACCTCCCTGGGTGACGATGTGGCGGCTACCAAACGAGCCATCGAATTAATGAATGGGCCAGTTTTATTAGTGGGTCATTCCTGGGGGGGCGTGGTCATTACCGAAGCGGGTAACCATGACAAGGTAGCTGGGCTTGTTTACGTAGCTGCAGCTGCTCCTGATGAAGGCCAGTCGTTTCTGGAACTGGTGCAGACCGCAGCCTCCACACCGGGCAATGATGAAATAAAACCGGATGCCTATGGGTTTGTCAGCATGTCGCCTAAAGGAATTAATGAAGATTTCGCACAGGATTTACCCCAATCGGAACGGAAGTTACTAGTAGCAACGCAGGGCCCCCAAGCGTTCACGGCATTGAAAGAAAAAATCACCAAAGCAGCCTGGAAAAGCAAACCTTCCTGGTACGTCGTAGCGGCTAATGACCGAATGATTAATCCGGATCTGGAACGAACGCTGGCCAAAAAACTCAAGGCTACTACGATTGAACTCAAATCCAGCCATGTTGCCATGCTGGCTCAGCCAGATAAAGTAGCTGCGTTTATTTTAGAAGCTGCCAGCAAAGTAAAGTCAATGTGAATAAGGACCGGGCGCCCACTTTTAATAGGAGCTGAATTAGCTTAAGAATGGTAGATCCGGTTGAGCTTTTGCGAAGAATCTGTTCATAGATTACTGTAGTTGACTATGTACCAAAGACATACTACCATTTTATTGACAGACGATGATGACGATGATCGTTACTTTCTACGTCAGGCTATTGAGCGGGTCATCGACGATTTGGCTGTTTTGGAGGCCAAAAATGGTGAAGAAGCGCTAGCTCTGCTGCAAACAAATTTTATTCAGTTAGTCATCCTGGACATGAACATGCCCGGATTAAATGGCCTGGAAACGCTGGTATTCATTCGGGCGCAAAACCAACTATTTTCTACGCCGGTTGTCATGCTCTCAACCAGTGACCAGCCAGAATTAATAACATCAGCCTATGCAAAAGGGATAAACCCCTTTATCAAAAAACCAGTTCATGTTGACGAATATGACCAGATTGCGGATGCAATTAAAGTGTGTTTTTTATCGCTTCCGATGGCGTGAAAATCAGATACATGAACAATAAGTAGGCGATTTTTAGACTAACCTGGAAGCATCAGGCCCGATTAGATTCATTACGAAGCTCTACTAACAACTATTCACTTATCAGATATGGACAACCGTATTTTAGGCCTTCATCACATCACGGCTATCGCTAACAACGCGCAGCGCAACTACGATTTTTATACCCACGTGCTGGGGCTGCGGATGGTAAAAAAAACCGTCAACTTCGACGACCCCAGCACGTATCATTTTTACTACGGCAACGAAAATGGATCCCCCGGCACCATTCTTACCTTTTTTCCCTGGGAAGGCATTGGGCCTGGCAAAAACGGTGTGGGTATGGCTACCGAAATTGGTTATTCCGTACCGACCGGAAGCCTGGATAATTGGGCTGGGCGATTCAGAGAGTTTGGCGTATCTATGGGTGAACAGGCGGAGCGGTTTGGCGAAACGTATTTGCCCTTTACGGATCCCGATGGGTTGGCTATTGCCCTCATTCAGCATTCGGATGATCGACCCGCCTGGGAGACCGGCGATATCAAGGGCGATATCAAGCAAGACATGGCGACCCAGGGATTTCATAGTGTAACGTTAAGCCTGCAAAAAATTGAGGCAACTGCCCGTGTGCTGACCGACATTTTTGGGTATACGCTACAAGCGCAGGAAGGCAATCGCTACCGGTTCGTGACCGATGCCATTGCTACGGCATCAATAGTCGATTTGCTGGAAGAACCAGCAGGGACAATAGGTAGAAATGCTGCTGGTACTAACCATCATGTGGCCTTCCGGGTCGCCAATGAGACTATCCAGATGGAATTCCGGGAGAAAATCCAGAGCAAAGGATTACAGATAACCCCGAAAATTGACCGAGATTATTTCTTTTCGCTCTATTTCCGCGAACCAGGTGGTGTCCTGTTTGAAATCGCAACCGACAATCCCGGCTTTACTGTCGATGAGCCCCTACAGGAGTTGAGCAGCCATCTAAAACTTCCGAAGCAGTACGAATCCTCCAGGACACGTATTGAAAAAGCACTTCCCGTATTGGCATCCCGGTAAGCAACCCAATTCATAACGGATATAAACCGCCACTCAACAATAAAGGGCATGCAATTGTTAAAGATGAAATTAAGTTCGTTACCTCGTTCATCTTCAGTAACCTGACTAACTGATCTCCTCTAAAAAATACACCACATGGCTACAATAGCTTTGTATGGATTTGGCCGCATCGGGCGGCAATTCCTGCGTATAGGATTACAGCACAACCTGTTTGTTCCAGCGGCTATTGCCGACATTCGGGACGAGCCAACCCTGGCTGCACTGTTTGCGGTCGACACCAATTACGGTCGATGGCCGGAACCTGTTTCGGGAAGCGATGGCAAGCTAACAATTGGCGAAAAGACAATTCCCTACATCAATTCGTTGAAAGAAGTACCTGATTGGGGTTCGCTCGGCGTTGATTTAGTTGTCGACTGCACGGGGCGGGCCACAACCCGTGCCGGAGCGCAGGTACACCTTGACCGAGGGGCTAAGTACGTGCTCATCAGTGCACCCAGCAAAACCCTGGCCGACTGTGATGCCGTACTCCTGAAAGGCATCAATCTGGATACCTTTGATCCGGTTAACCACCACATCATCAGCATGGGTAGCTGCACAACAAATGCGCTGGCAGCGGTGGTCAAGGTGATTCGGGAAAATTTTGGTATCCAGTACGGTCTTTTTTCGACGGTACACTCGTACACCAATACCCAGTCCCTAACGGACCAGCCGATGAAAGATCGTCGTGACTCCTGGGCTGCGGCCGAGAATATCATTCCTTCATCGTCGGGAGCGGCCAGGGCTTTGCAATTTATCTGGAAAGACCTGAAAATTACGGGTAAAGCGTACCGCGTCCCAACGCGCACGGGCAGCATTGCCGAGCTGAATTTAATCACTGAAAAAGATTGCACGGTACAAGAAGTTAATGATGCATTCCGAAAAGCCGCTGCGGAAGGCCCGCTTAAAGGGGTCCTGGATGTATTGGAGGATGAGTGGGCTTCGTCCCGAATTGTGGCAGACCCGCATTCGTCCATCATTGACTTACCCCTGACAGCCAAGGAAGGTAACCTATTATCGGTAGCAGCCTGGTATGATAACGAATGGGGATTTTCGAATCGCCTGGCTGAAGTTGCCGCATTTCTGGCTGAACGAATCTGATCAACTTATAAAGCTACTATTCGTGAAACAAGGGTCGGTAGCCTGATCTGGAAATTGCTGAGTGACCAAGGAAGTATCATCGAATTTATTCGCACCAATATCAACGAGTTCTAGGAGGCCCATCAGGATGCCGGAACAAGCGATTTTGTGACAGGGATACTGGAAAAGCACAAAAAAATAGCCTGGATGTTGCGGGCACATCTTAAATAGACACAATTCAGATGGCCATAACCAGCGAGGTGAGCTTGAACTTTTGTGGCAACAAAAGAACGAAGCAATAACTCCAGTGCCTACCTCCAAATATAATGGACTCTCCAATTTATTTGGAGGTAGTCTCTATGGTTAGTTTGTTTATATATATTTGATTATCAGCAATTTATAATAAATTTTTTGTTTGCTTAAGGGCGTTTTTAGTTTGGCATTTTATTGGCAAAGTTGTTCGAAGTGGTTGAGTCAACATATCCATCTAGAACACTTCCCCGTATGAAACGCAACATGCAGCATGAACTCCTGACGGTTCAGGTAATGGAAACTAACCAATGGTCTTACCCAGTTCATAACCACAATCACTTTGAACTCATCCTGATCCGAACCGGCAGTGGGCAGCATATAATTAATGGCAATCGATTCGCTTATCAGGCCGGCGATATATTCTTTCTGGGACATTTAGACAGCCATTATTTTTTAATTGATAAAATGACCTGTTTTTGCTGTCTTTCCTTCACTGAACTTTACATGACTGGATTGACGACGCCTGGGACAGACGGCTGGCTACAAATCAAAGAGCGAGCACTTACGACTAGTCGTCAACTCGTGGGTAGTATCGTAACAGACCTTATCGAACAACAAAATCTGAATGCGCTGGTCGACATCCTGTTAACGGAACAGCAAAACCACCGGCCATTGATCTCAAACCAAATCGTAGAGGCTCTCATGAAAACGATTTTGAGTTTAATTGATCGGCAACTCGCTCAACAGCAGGGCTTAAACTCATCGACTGTTAGCGCGGCCTCACTGATGCAGCGAATTGGCGTGTACATCTGCCAGCATATTACCATGCCGGATCACCTGCGCATGGAAAAGATGGCTGATGTGTTCAATTATTCCCAAAGTCACCTGAGCGCTCTATTCAAACAACAGGCGGGCGAATCCATCAACCAATACATTATTCGGTATAAACTTCAATTGGTAGAAACAAGACTGCGGTTGAGTAGTATGACTATTTCGCAGATAGCAGACGAGTTTGGGTTTACGGATATATGCCACCTTAATAAGCTCTTCAAACGGTATTACCAGGCGACGCCCACAGAGTACCGGCGAAGTTTGTTCGTTCCTGCCCGCGTTAGAAATGCTTATTTACAGTCTTCCTTTAGGTAAGAACCAGGGATTATACATTCGCGACGTCGGGCACGCCCACTTTTTCTTCAGAAAATGTCAGGCTGACCTGCACTCCATTTAACTGGCTGATTTGCAATTTGCCCCCAAGTTGTTTGCTCAGCCCCCGAATCAGGCTCATCCCCAATGTTCGACTTCGGTTCGGATTCAGATCGGGGGGGAGGCCAACCCCATCATCACCAATGGTGAGTCGATAGGTTCGTTTAGCCACTTCGGTAAGTTCAATGTATAGGCTCCCCTGCTGATTAGCGGGGAAAGCATATTTTAGGGAATTGGTAATGACTTCGTTCAGGATGAGGCCCAGTGGCACCGCCAGAATTACATCCAGATGAATGGGGGTAAGGGCCATCCGTTTGGTAACGGAATCCTGGCAGGCAAACGTAACCAGTAGATAATCGACGATTTCGTCAATATACTCGGCCATTGGAATCGTTGATATACGGTCTGATTGGTAAAGCTTCTGATGGATCAGAGCCATCACATGCACACGACTCTGGCTCTCGCGGATAGCGGACAGGGCCGCTTTGTCTTTTAGATAAACGCCCTGTGAATGGAGTAAACTGCTGATTATCTGAAGATTGTTTTTTACCCGGTGGTGGATCTCTTTAAGCATCCATTCTTTTTCTTCCAACAACCCTTCTTTTTCATCGAGCAGGTTGTCTTTGTCATCAATAAGGATTTCTTTCTCGTCCAGAATACGCTGAAGGGATTCGTTTTTTTGATTGATCTCCAACTGCTTGGCTTCCAGAAGTTGGTTACTCCGCTGCTTTAAGCGGTACTGATTAAAGCTGACACCTAGTAAACCCAGGAGCAGAACGGTTCCCGCCAGTATTCCATTGCGGGTTGTTTTTTCTTTTTCCAGTTCATTCTGCTGCTGTTGAATCTGCTGTACTTTTTTCGCGGTTGCATACTTAACCTCCAACTCCGCAAACTGCCGACTTTTCACTTCATTGAAAATGGAATCATTTAACGCTTTGTGTTGTCGAAAATGACGAATGGCCGATAGGTAATTCCCCTCCGTAGAATCAACTTTAAATAACATAAAGTGAATATCCTTTACAGTTGAGGGGGCGTTTTTCTGGGGTGAGAAGGCGAGGGCTTTTCGTAAATAAAAGCCTGCTTTTTTTAAATCGTTACGTTTTAAATAAAATTCGCCGACTTCTTTAGGTGCTTTTTGAGCCATTTCGAAGTCATTACCCGACTGGCTGTACCAGGCAATTGCTTCCAGGTAATATTTCTCGGCCAACGAATAATTTTGCAGGTCGTTATAACAGTACGCGAATATTTGCGCGATGCATCCTTTTTGAATAATCGTAACGGGCGGAATTTCTTTAATAAGGTTTTTGATTAATCGAAGGGCCTCCTGGGTTTTATGATGTCCGATTAAATCCTGCACAATAAAACTAGCCGCATAATACAGCGAATAATTCGGTAGTTTTTCCTGCCGCCATTGCTGAAGTGTCTTCTTAAACCAGTACGTACTTTGATCGGGTTTACCCAGCTCCATGTATACCTCGGCAATAGTCCCATAAAAGCGGGCAGCAGCCAATGTATCCTGGGTTTTGTTCATACTTTCCAGGGATTGCAACGCGTAATAAAGGCCTTTCTCAAAATTTCCCTTTAATCGACTAACACTGGCCAACCAGCTATAGGTGTAATGAAGCTTCGCGTAGTTGATCGCTTTATACCGTTTCAGCACATCCAGAAACTCGTTTTCAGCCAGATCCAGCTCGCCCAGATCGGCATGGAGACCAGCAATGTGCTCATATAGCTGAATTTCTTTTTCCGGATTTCTGAGCACTTTATATAGCGATGCGGCCTGACGATATCCAGCAAACGCTTTGGGATAATTTCGGGTGATATACCGCTGGGCGGTGGCGAATCCGTATAGAGCATCGGCTTCCGTTTCTTTATCACCCGTTCTGCGGCAATCTGAAATGAGTTTAGAAAAAACAGCCTCGCCAAGCCGGACATCTCCCTGCTCCATATAGGCAATAACCAGTATACTTTCGGCCTGGTGTTTTTCTTTTGAAACGTGCAGCCTGTTGCTTAACTCTTCGGCCTGATGTAAATAAAGTAGCGCACTGTCCAGGTCAATTTTAGCCTCCCCCGCTTTATATACGTGAAATTTTCCTAAGCTAATCAGGGTAGAAATTCGGGCTGTATCGAACTCACTTTTCTGTAGTTTGATCAATAATTGATTGACCATTTTCCGTGTACTATTTTGGCCATTGCACGAGGCCGCAGCCAAAATATGAAACGTAATACTAAACAGGCTTAACCAGGCAATTTTTGTAGCATACACGGTTGCCAATTGTCTCACTCGTTGAAAAAGTCGTGCCCAATTTCGCATCGATTGTTTGTATTAAAAATCCTTTTTCTGTCCAAACGCATCCACATCGGCAATCGATGAACGTTACGCACTGACCAGCGCTGACTGACCTACTTTATCTTCGGCAAACAGCAGGCTAATCTGCACGCCATTCATCTGGTTGATTTGCAGCTTGCCCCCCAGCTGTTTGCTCAACCCCCGAATCAGACTCATGCCCAGCGTACGACTTCGGGAAGGATTCAGGTCAGTTGGTAAACCGATACCGTCATCGCCGATTAAAAGCCAGAAATTATGATCATCCACCTGGTTAAGCTCAATTTGTATAGTTCCGCTTCGATCCATCGGAAACGCATATTTCAGGGAGTTTGTAATGGCTTCATTGATAATCAGCCCCAGCGGAACGGCCAATGTAACGTCTAGATCAACAGGCGTAACGGCAATCTGCTTTTTTATATTCCCCTTAAGATCAAACGTGCCCATCAGGTACTCAACAATTTCATTGATGTATTCAGCCATTGGAATGCTGGACAACCGGTTTGATTGGTACAATTTCTGGTGAATCAGGGCCATCGCATGAACCCGGTTCTGGCTTTCGCGGATGGCGGCCAGCGCGGCCTGATCTGTAAGGTAGGTAGATTGAGAATGGAGCAGGCTGGTAATGATTTGCAGGTTGTTTTTTACCCGGTGGTGAATTTCCCGAAGCATCCATTCGCGCTCCCGTAGTAAATGTTCCTGATCATCGACTGCCTTTTGGAGGGATCTGTTTTTTTGATTGATCTCCAGCTGTTTGGCTTCCAGGAGCTGGTTACTCCGTTGCTTGAGGTGGTAGCGATTGTAGCTTAGCCCCAACAGTAAAATCAGCATGATGATGCCCACAATAGTACCGTTTCGAATGGTGTGGGCCTGTTGTAATTGATTCTGCTGTAAGTGACTTTGCTTCGTCAGGAATTGAATATTCTGCTGACTGAGCTTTAAATTCTGATCTTTCTTCTCGCTTTCGAACTCAATTTCCAACTGGGCGATCTGCCGGCTTTTTGTGGTATTCAGCAAAGAATCCTGGAGTCCTTTGTAGCGTTGATAATGGCGAATGGCGGAAAAATAGCTGGTTTGGGTCGAATCCAGCTTAAACCATTGCAGGTGATTTTTAGCTAACGCCATGATCGATCCATTTAACTGGCAGCGCGATTCATTGAGGGCCAGATACTGCCGGGCCTGCTGAAACTGCCCGCTCTTAATAAAAAAGTTGATAACCGCCTGATAAATGCGGGCGTGGCCCAAACTCCCAATGCCTCCTTTGGCCAGTAGTCCCAATGCCTGATTGCAGTAGGTCTGAGCAAGTTTAAACCGATTTAGTGCCGTATAAATCGTAACAAAACGAAAGTCGACCAGCAGTTGGCTTTCCGCTGTCGTTGGTGGATATTGTCTGGACTTTTCCCGTAAAAAGCGAAGGGCCTGCTCCGATTTATGCTGTTGAACTAACAAATCAGACAGGTTGCCCACCAGGTGCAGGATGTAGGCATTGTTTTTATGTTTTAAGGCAATGGCCAGCGATTTCTGAAAATAAGCTTCCGCCTGTTTGAGCTGACCCATCCCATAATACGTGAGGCCCACCCGGTTATAAATAGTACAGAGTGTCAGCGAACTATCCTTGTTCGCTTCGGCCGCCCGAACAGCCATCAAACCAAACGCCAGTCCTTCTTTATAATCGCCCAGTTTTGCCGATACGAACCCGAGCAGATCATATACCGTGGCTAAATCTGTATGGCCAATCGCGCGAAATAACCGAAGGGCACTTTGCAGTTCAGTCAGGGCTAACGCATAATTTTCCTGTATCTGATGGAGGTCCGATAACTCCTTATACATGTCAGCCTGTTTAACTTTATCGTTGGCCTGGATAAAACAAGCGAGTGCTTTTTCGTAGAAATGAATCTTTTTGGGCAGTTCGTCGCCTTCGAGCGTGTAAAAACGAGCTTGATTCATGTACACATACCCAAGCTGATCCCATTGCTTATGGCGCCGAAAAAATTCACCTGCCTGCTCGGCATATAGGCTGGCTTTCGAAAAATCTCCCTTTTCCAGCCAGATCAGGAATGAGGTATAAGCGGCCTCACCCAGGCAGGTCTGATCATGCAACGATTGAGCTAATGCCGTGGCCTGCTGGCTCATCCGTAACGCCGTGTCCAGATCATGAGCATCTTCACCTGGTTTAAGGACGTAACACTGACTCAATTGAAGGAGTAAGTTCACCCGGTTGGTATCCAGTTTACGAACGCTCAATAAGTGTTGTAGACTATCAATTTGAGACGGAGACCATTGCGCATTGACCGATAAGGTTGACAGCGTCCACACGGCCAGAAAAATGTACTGCTTCATTATGTCCAATACCTTAATTGATACCAGATGAGGAAGTGGGTGGCTGAGCGGAAAGTACTTTTCGGATACCCAGCTTTTCCATCCGATACTCCAGTGTGGTTGGTTTTAAGTTCATTAATTCAGCAGCTCCACCGCTGCCCCGGATACGCCCGTTCGTTTGTTTCAGAATCGCCAGAATGTATTCCCGTTCTGTTTCCTGTTGAATCTGTTTTACATCCTGCAAATCTTTTGGCGTTGACATCCCCGATTGACCATACCCAATCAAACTGGTGTCTGGATGAAGCGTGGGGCCAGCCATAGTCCTGGAAAACAGGCTGTTCACCAGGGGGCGGCCCAGCATTAACGGTGTATGACCATCGTTGATGATAACCGCCTGTTCAATCACATTTTCCAATTCCCGGATATTTCCCGGCCAACTGTAATTGATCAGCTCATTGAGTACGGTCTCACTAATGCCTCGAAAGGGTTTCCCTAATTTACGGGCCGAACGTTGGGCGAAAAACTGGGCCAGGAGCGGTATATCGGCAGGCCGTTCCCGTAGCGTTGGTAAGGTAATGGGAAACGTAGCTAACCGATAATACAGGTCCATCCGAAAACGGCCTTCGGCTACTTCTTTTTCCAGATACCGGTTGGTGGCAGCCAGCACGCGTACATCCGTTTTGATGGGGGTACGGCCGCCTACTCGTTCGATCTCTTTCTCCTGCAGTACGCGCAGTAGTTTGGCTTGTAATTCGAGGGGCATTTCCCCAATTTCATCCAGAAAAATAGTGCCGCCCTGCGCCAGTTCAAACTTACCGATCCGCTTCTCGAAGGCCCCCGTGAACGCCCCCTTCTCATGGCCAAAAAGTTCAGACTCAATCAGAGTTGCCGGTAGAGTTGCACAGTTGATTTTGACCAGAATTTTATCTTTCCGGGCCGACAGGTTATGGAGTGCCCGGGCAATGAGTTCTTTGCCAGTGCCGCTTTCACCCAGAATAAGTACGGTTGTGTCGGTATTGGCAACCTGGGTTACCTGATCAAAAACTCGTAACAGGCGTTGACTCCGGCCAATGATCTCTTCAAAATTGGCTAATGTTTTGACCTCTTCCTGGAGGTAGTTATTCTCCCGTTTTAATTGTTCGCTCAGGCGGGCCACTTCCTCAAAGGCGAGCACCCGCTCCAGCATTAACACAACCGGTTGCTCCAGCCGCTCCAGTAAACTAACGTGCCGGGACAGGTAAGCATCGGATTTACGACTCAGGAACGAAATACTGAATGTATCAACTGGCCCTACCCGTAGCGGTATCGTTAATGCCGACTCAAACCGGAATGTTTTAGCCAGTAACTGCCTAAACGGACTCTGTTTGCAGAGAACGCTAAACGAATCGTCAGTATAGCGAACAGGGCCGGGAGGTAGCTGGTCAACTTGTAACTGGAGAAGTTGATCGATGGGGGTGTTCGTCATTTGCTGGAAATCGGCCAGACGTATCGTTTGATACTCCTCAAAGCCCACCCGGTAGTAATTAAAATGCTGGATTGTGCCGTTTTTCTGGTATTGAATCGACATGAAATCGAACGGCACATGCTGCTGAAGAACCATCGCAGCCTTCAGCAGTTTCTGTTCCCAACTTTCGGGAGCCGACAGGGCATCCATCAGGGCAATCTGAAGCGCCTTTTCTTCCCGGAGTTTCATTTCAACACTATGCGCATGGCGGTATCGACTGATTTCCAGCGTCGTCAGTATATCTTTTTCCCGAAACGGTTTGACAATATAGCCAATTGGCTGTGTGGCCTTTACCGCTTCCAGCACACTCTTATTGTCATTGGCTGATATGTAAATAAAGGGAATGCCAAGATCGTCCAGTTGCTTTGCCAGATCAATGCCGGTTTCTCTTCCCTTCAGGTAAATATCCAGTAAAACGATATCGGGCTTTTGTTGATCCATAATTGCCACGGCTTCGGAAACAGAGTCGGCAACGCCAATGACTGGATAGCCTGCTTCCTGTAAAATGAGCTCCAGGTCATTCGCAATAATGTATTCATCTTCAACGATTAATATTTTACAGGCCGACGGTGAGGAAAGAGGAGGGTTGACTGGTGATTGCATAGTCCGAAATGGGTTAAAGGATTGCATACACAGACCGCGTTTTCATCTGCTTACAAGAATTAGTCCCAATTATGCCTGAGAAGCGCAAAGGGCATGAAAACGATTGTTAAACTAACTACTTTATTTAGTATAGCGATTAAGAGAAGGAATAAATAGCTCATAAATTGAGTAAAAATTAATTGCATAACAGGCTTACTCAAACTGAAACCGGAGGCTTGATTCAACTAGGCCTACGGAAAAAATAGAAAACTCCAGTTTTTTTGGAGTTCTCCAAATTGAAAAATCAGGCCAGTTGACCGATCAACACCCAAAAAGGATTACTGCCTGTTGATAATGAGGAATTTGGAATTCCTCACCCCATTAAATTGCTATTTTACGCAGGTGTCAAAGGCTGGCACTTACCTTGATAGAGCCTATAGTCATGAAGCTTACCTCTTGTTGATATGGCTATTCCCAGGCATTTAATCGAAGTAGTTTACGGTGTTTTTTCGGACAACAACCTAAGCCGAATACTGCCCGTGCTGGATGAGAAAATTGTGCTATATATCGCTGAGAATGGCCTTACCAGTAATGAATACCATGGCAGAAGTGGTTTTTTAACTATGATGTCCAGCCTTTACACGATTTGTGAAAACCTCAGCGTGCATTCGCTCGTGTATTTCATGCCGGAAAATGATCCTCAACAAAACGCTGTTATTACGACCGGTTTTTTTGAAGGTAAACTTCTGGCAGACAACGAACCCGCTGTTGTTCCTTTTGTCCACTGCTGGCAAATAAAAGATGATCGGGTAGTTGAATTGAGGGCATTTAGCTGGGATTCTGCCAAACTCCTCAACCGATTGCAACAGGCGAATAGAGGCCCTAATCTCCCGCCAAACGGGCATAGTACGGCGAACGGGAGCAACCTGCCCTAACACCTAGCACACCTACTTAAACCAGGCATGCATCCACTCGAAACGGTTCTACTGCTACTGATTTTTGTTATCGGGCTGGCGCTGATAGCCCGGCGACTACATCTGGTCTTTCCGATAGTACTGACGGTAGGCGGCTTGCTTATTGGCTTTATTCCCGGTCTGCCAAACGTAGGGTTAGACTCCTCGGTTGTGCTGCTGGTTTTTTTACCACCCATTCTCTACAGTGCGGCCTGGTATACCAACTGGAGCGACTTTCGCCGAAATTTAGAGCCTGTCGTTGTGCTCGCCCTAGGCTTGGTGCTGGCAACCAGCGTGGGTATAGCGTACGTAGCGCAATCGGTTATTCCCGGCTTTACGCTGGCTACGGGCTTACTACTGGGAGCTATCGTTTCGCCTTCCGATGCCGTAGCCGCTACAGCGATTATGAAGACGCTGGCAGTTCCCCGAAAAATTGTCGCTATTCTCGAAGGCGAAAGTCTGGTTAATGATGCAACCGCATTAGTACTCTTTCAACTGGCCCTGGCCACCATGAATACCGGGCGCTTTTCACTGACCAATTCGCTACTGGATTTCATTTGGTTAGCCGGGGGCGGAGTTGGTACCGGACTTGTTATTGGTTATTTATCGTTCTGGTTGCATAAGTACGGCAATCTGGAACCCGCGCTGGAAACAGTGCTGACGTTTGTGACGGCTTACTCGGCTTATATTGCCGCAGAACATCTTCAGTTAAGCGGGGTACTTAGTGTGGTTACGGCGGGATTATTGTTAGGCCATAAGCAGTCAAGCGTACATAGCCCAACCACACGGATGCAGGCAGTAGCGGTCTGGGACTTTGTCGTTGTGCTGCTGAATGGGCTAATCTTTATTTTGATTGGGTTGCAACTGCCGCATGTGGTGGCTTCAATCAAAGGGCAGTCGCTGGGGCAACTCGCCTGGTTCGGACTACTTATTAGCCTGACCGCCGTGGCAATCCGCTTCCTGGGAATCTTTATTGCGGATACAGTTTCTACCCGGATACGAAAGGTGTTGCACCTTGCGCCTGTGTTTCCGTCTTACAAACACACGACGCTGTTGGCGTATATCAGCATGCGAGGCATTGTATCCCTGGCGGCTGCCCTGTCGATACCTGAACGACTTCCTAATGGCCTTCCATGCCCCGGCCGGAATCTAATCCTGTTTATTACGTTTTGTGTGATCCTCTTTACGCTGGTCGGGCAGGGGAGTATGCTACCTGTTGTGATTCGGGCTTTACAATTCGGTCAGCCGTCCACCGACTATTTATCCCGCCGGGAGATCCGTAAACGGCTTTCCCGTAAAGCGCTGACGGTGATTCATCGTGTAATTGATCAGGAAGGGCTTAGCGGAGACACTGTCCAGGAAATCATTGACCGACATCAGGAACGCGTTGATGCGCTTGAAGGAAGCGATTCCGCTAAGACGTTGTCTCAGCATCAACTCAGTCAAAAACTGACCTTATCATCCATTCAGGCGCAACGGGCTGAGTTATTATCCTTACGGGATGACCAATTGATTGATGTTGACTTGTTCCATGAATTAGAAAACGAACTGGATCGGGAAGAGATACAGGTGCAACGGGCTGATACATAAAAGATTACCATTTAAAGAAGACTCCTGGTAGCTTTCGGAAATACTTTGTGATCCGGATCGTATAGCAGATTATACCTGAAAAGTTTGTTTTATGATCCTCTCTTTTTACTGGAATACCATCTGTTTGTACCGCTGTCTAAAGGACTTCTGGCTGTAGTTTTGTTCTGACGAAAATAACCAGGTCAAGACCCAACTACTCCTTGATTGAAGGCAATACTAACTGCCGGTTAACCTGATCAATGAAGGGGAATGGCTTTGTAAACCAAGAATACCAATCGCTAATTTTTATCTACTCTCAATAGTTTAATCCTACAATCATGAGCAAGATCACAGTAAAAGACGGTACCGAAATTTTTTACAAAGACTGGGGAACAGGACAGCCTATTATGTTTCACCACGGCTGGCCTTTATCGGGCGATGACTGGGACACACAATTAATGTTCTTCGTAGCGCGTGGATTTCGCGTGATTGCCCATGATCGCCGGGGGCATGGCCGTTCATCGCACACATCTGAGGGTCATAATATGGACACGTATGTTGCCGACGTGGCGGAGCTAGTCCAATTTCTTGATTTAAAAGATGCGATCCACATTGGCCATTCAACGGGCGGTGGCGAGGTGATTCATTATGTGGCCAAACATGGACAGGGCCGGGTTGCTAAAGCGGTGCTGATAAGTGCGGTTACACCCCTAATGGTCCAGACAGAAGCCAACCCTGACGGTGTTCCGATGTCGGTATTTGACGAAATACGGGAAGGAACGGCTAAACACCGCCCCCAATATTTCCAGGATTTTACGATTCCATTTTATGGATACAATCGGGAGGGGGCAACCATCTCGCAGGGCATTCGGGATAACTGGTGGCGTCAGGGCATGATGGGAAGCATAAAAGCCCATCATGATGGTATCAAGGCTTTTTCAGAAACCGATTTTACGGAAGATCTAAAAGGTGTGGATATACCAGTTCTGGTCCTGCATGGCGAAGATGACCAGATCGTTCCTTTTCCCATTTCCGGGGCAAAAGCGGTTAAATTGCTAAAACATGGGAAATTAATTTCGTACCCGGGCTTTCCCCATGGTATGCCCACCACTGAAGCGGATACCATTAATGCGGACCTACTGGCTTTTATTAATTCATAATGAATCAATAGATTAGGCCAAAATTAAATCAAAAGAGCTGTCATTATTTTTATTGACAGCTCTTTTGATGCGTTAACAGTTGATGGCCAGGACTATCGTTATCTTGACCCCTGGTCGTCATTGGAGTTATCCCGCAATTTCAATACGCGTTGATAATATGTGTTGTCAGGAAAACTATCGGTGGGTTTCCTGAATGAATTTATTGATTATAAAGATGAAGCTGTTTTAAACTTCATGAAAAATCCCCGCAGCCATGTGAATTTTGAGCGGGGCGACCCGTGGCGTGCGAACTTTCAATAAACACAGCAATGGCGATCATCAGCAAAGCTATGATTGACACCGCATAGGCCACCCTGCTGGATTTTACTTCATTTGCCAATCGGACAGCGTGGCTTTGAAACAAGCACCTATGGAGGAGATTGTCGCAAAAACCGGCCGGGGCACCTGGGCGATGTCAATGGCGTGGATTGCCCACAAAAGGACGTTTTTCTGAATACTTTTCAATCAACGCCTATTCTAAGCCTAAATCGTTTATACAAGGGGTTGTTATCTAATTTAATATATAGTTGGGACTACTCAGGATAAGTCAGTGGCAAGCATAGCCAGGAAATGTCATGCGAAATACGCCTACCTGTAGACACCGTACGTACATATGTACTCTCACTCATTTTTAAGCTCGGGAAGGCCGAGTGTAGTGTAAAAAAAGTTAGCTTTGTTTCAAGCGTTACTCAACTAACCCATAAACAACTAGCGATGCCTGTAGGCTACACGTCACAGCAGACGACGTAGCTTGAGCTTGCTGAACGGGTATGACTCTATCCATACCGTCAATTATACGTACACTGGTCTGTCTGATGAGCCTGCTGGCCTCATCGGGCAGTCTGCGAGCGCAGTCGTTTCGCTTACCCCAGCCTCAGGTCATTACCGACCGCCAGGGACTACCCCAGGCCTTTGTGCCCTCCATTCTTCAGGATAAACAGGGATTTATCTGGGTCGCCACCCGCGACGGCCTTTGTCGCTACGATGGCCAGCGGTTTAAGGTCTTTCAACCCGACCCCGACGGACGCCCCTCGCTCTCCTTTGCCGGACTCAACCAACTTGAACTGGATCGGCACGGACGCATCTGGATTCTTTCCGAGCGGATGGATATCGATGTCTTCGACCCACGGACGGAAACCTTCACCAATATCTCCCGGCAGGCCGCCTTTCGCCGACTGGTCAAACCCGGCACTGCGTATAAGTTTCGCATTGACCGACAGGATCGGCTCTGGTTAGTAGTGTTTGGCACTGGCATTCTTTGCTGGGATGTGGCCAAAAAACAGGGGCAGTGGTTCCGTCACCAACCCCGGCAAGCTGCTTCCCTTATTACCAATTCGGTAAACGATCTTCTGGAAGGAGCGGATGGGACGATTTGGCTGGCTACGTCAAACGGGCTCGACCGATTCGAAGAAGCCAGCCATCGGTTTACCCACATTCGACACCAGCCGGGCCAGGCCCAGTCGTTGCCCGAAGATTCGTTAGGCGCCGTTCGGCTTCGACCGACCGGCGAGCTTATGCTCTTTTCCAGGTACTATCTGACCCTGCTACAGCCCCGTACAGGCCAGTTGCGTTCCTATCGATTACCCGCCCAGGGGAACGATTGGCTAGGCGCTCATACGGCCATCGACCGGCAGGGAACGGTCTATTTCGGTCGGATACAGAACCTGTTTCGGTTTACCGACCAACAGGGTGTCCAACTCGTGGCCCACTGGGACCAGCCCAACGATGAGTGCCGGAGTTTGCTCGTTGATCGGACCAATGTCTTATGGATGGGCACCACGGGAGCTGGTATCCGCACCTACAATCTTCAGCCGAGCCCGTTTCAGAAGCACCGGTATCAACATGAATTTTATTGGGACCTGCTCACCCGCGATTCGCTGGGACTACCCCCCGTTCCCCCAGCGGTACTGGCCAGCCTGCGGGGATTGATCAACTATAATTTTCGATCGACCTTCGACCGGGCCGGCTGTTTCTGGTTCAATGTAGGCACCTCGGACCTCTACCGGCTGGATCGGGAAACGGGCCAGGCCGGGCATTTCCCCTTGCCCATCCGCTTGCGCTACTTGGACGGGAGTACAATGATCCCGTTCCCCATGACCACCGATCCAAAGGGCTGCGTTTGGGCGGTGTATCACTCAACGGCGTTCTGGTTCGATGAGCCGACCCGGCGCTGGAACCGGTTTCCCTACCCAATTCCTATTAGCTTATCTTCGGGTCCCATTACCGAACTGGTGGTCGATGAGCAGGCGCTCTGGCTGGCCAGTCAGGTGGGGGGACTCTGGCGGCTCGACCGCCACAATGGCGAGATCCGGCAATTTGTCAACCGGCCCGGCGATGCCACCTCCCTGAGCAGCAATACCTTGTACTGCCTGTCGGCCGATCCCGCTGATGGCAATCGGCTATGGATTGGTACCTTTGGTAGTGGGTTGTGTCTATTCGATAAACGAACGGGGCGGTTTCGCCGGTTTACCCAGGCTCAGGGTCTACCCAACAACGTCGTCTACTCGGCTCTGCCCGACCGCTATGGGTATTTGTGGATGGGTACCAACAAAGGCTTATGCCGGATGAACCGCCGGAGCTTTACCACCCAAACCTTTACGCGGGATGACGGTATTATGGCCGACGAGTTTAACCGCTACCACTACGTCCGGTTCCCCGAGGGAAACATCCTGATGGGTGGTCTGGAAGGATTCACCCTATTCAATCCCCGCCAGATCGGTCAGGATACCTTTGAGCCACGAGTTGAATTAACCGAGCTTCAGGTAAACAATCAGATTGTTCAGCCTGATCTGCCAGAGCCAGACGGCACAGACGCCACGACGTCCGCCAACCGATCCTTAGTGGAAACCTCCGTACTGGGTACCTCCGTACTGGGTACGTTACCTATCCAGGCTACTAGCCAGCTCACTCTGGCGCATAACCAGAATTACCTGACCGTTCAATTTGCCGCCCTGCAATTCAATCGACCCGCCAAAAACCGGTATCGCTACCGCCTGGAAGGTCTGGAAGATGCCTGGAAGGAGACGAACCGGCCCGAGGCTAATTATACCAACCTGCCACCGGGCGATTATGTCTTGTTGCTCAATACATCTAACACCTCGGATCGATGGAGCCGGTACGTGCGCAAACTGGCCATTACCATTCAGCCGCCCTTCTGGGCCACCTGGTGGGCCTACGGGTTGTACGCCCTGATCGGTTTAAGCATGGCCTGGGCTTTACTTCAGGTGTACCTGAATCGAATCCGACTCAACCAAACCATTCAGCTCCGCCAGCAGGAAGCCGACCAGCTCAGGGCCGTCGATACGATGAAGTCCAACTTCTTTACCAACATCACCCACGAGTTTCGGACACCCCTGGCGCTGATTCTGGGTCCCACCGAACAGATGGCCAGCGAGAATCCGGGCCCTAAAAATCGGCGAAGACTGCAAACGATCGAACAGAACGCCCATCAACTCCTGGGCCTGATCAATCAACTGCTGGACCTGTCCAAGCTGGAAGCCAGCGTCATGCCCATCCACGAGTCGAGAGGGAACCTCACTGAGTTTGTCCAGCACTGGCTCAATCCTTTAACTGATCAGGCCGCCATGCAGGGACTCCATCTGACATTTACGTCTGAGGTAACGGGCGATTACTGGTTCGACGCCGAAAAGCTGGAACGGATTGTTTATAACCTGACGGCCAACGCGCTGAAGTTCACCAAAGCTGGTACGATTACCGTAACGTTGACAGAAGCGTCGGGGCCTATCCTACTCACCGTTGCCGATACAGGCGTTGGCATTGGGGTTGAGCATCTCTCTCATATTTTCGACCGCTTTTATCAAGTGGGTGATACGGCTGATCGGGTATCGCCCCAGCCCGTCCGGGGAGCTGGCACCGGTCAGAGCGGGATTGGGTCGGCCAGTGATACAACGGCTATACCCGGCACGGGCATTGGTCTGGCGCTGGTGCAGGAACTGGTTCTGTTACAGGGGGGGCACATTTCAGTCGAGAGCCAGCTAAACCAGGGCACTACGTTTGTGGTGGAGTTGCCCTACCGCCGGGTTGATGCGTCGGACAATGCACCGGACGGAGCCACCCACTGGCACCGGGAAGCCAGCGACGACATCGGGGAAGCCTCGGATGAATCAGATCACCCCCGCTTGCTCGTGGTGGAGGATAATGATGAGCTGGCTCGCTTTATTGCCGAAAGTCTGCCCCGCAACTACCGCATCCAGCGGGCCGTCAATGGTCAGGATGGCCTGAAGCAAGCCTTGGAGCAGATGCCTGATCTGATTCTCTCGGATGTGATGATGCCGCTGATGGACGGTTTCACGCTCTGTAATCAACTGAAAACCGACCTGCGCACCAGTCATATTCCCGTTATTCTGCTAACGGCCAAGTCGTCGGTGGAGAATCGGCTGGCGGGGCTCTCGCTGGGGGCCGATGACTACCTGACCAAGCCTTTTCAGATCACGGAGCTTCAACTCCGGGTGCGCAATCAGCTGGTGAGTAAACAGCGGCAACGGGAGTGGGTACAGGCCAGTCTGCGTAATCCAGATCCGGCTTCCCCTCCGCCATCTCCCGAAACCACAGACCCGTTTCTGATTCGCTTATACGCCCTGTTTGAGGCCAACCTGAGCGATTCGGGCTTTGGCCTCGACCAACTGATGAGCGAACTGGGCATGAGCCGCACCAACCTGTTCCGCAAAGTAAAAGCCCTGACGGGACTGACGGCCCATGAACTGCTCCGCAATTACCGCCTGAAACAAGCGGCCCAGCTACTACGCTCCAACGTTTCAGTGAGCGAGACTGCCTATCAGGTGGGTTTCGAGAGTGCGGCCTACTTCAGTAAATGTTTTCGGGAACTGTATCAGCAGAGCCCCAGTGAATTTGCCGCTCAAGCCTGAATGTCAGTTCGCTGAACTGTGCTTCATACGCCATATCTCGAAGATATGGCGTATGAAGCACAGTTCAGCGAACTGACTCATTTTATGCTTTGGTGTCTATTGGACCATTTCTTATCGGATTTGGACCATTTGTTATCGTTCCCCGTACCACCCGCCCTCTACTTTTGACCTGGTCTTTCAGAAACGATAAGCAGTACGTTTTCACGTGTTCATTCGCGATCACCATGGTCAAAAAAATCCTCAAATGGACCAGCCTTGCCCTGGGGAGTCTGGTTCTGCTGCTCCTGCTTTTTTATGGTATTGTCTATGCCAAAACCGAAGCGGATATTCATAAAGTGTATGCGGTAACCCTCCAGCCGCTCCCTATTCCCGACGACTCAGCCGAGTATATCGCTGGCCGACACATTGCCGAGATCCGGGGTTGTCTGGGTTGTCACGGGGCTAATCTGGCAACAGGTGAAGTATTCGCCGATGAACATTCACCAATCGGCTACATCCAGGCCACGAATATTACGAGTGGCAAGGGGGGAATTCAGTACACCGATCAGGACTGGATTCGGGCGCTCCGGCATGGCCTGGGAAAAGACAACAGATCACTCTGGTTTATGCCCTCGCATGAGATCTGCGGCTTGTCGAACCAGGATATGGCCGCCCTGATCAGTTACGTTAAAAAGCAGCCACCAGTCGATAAAACGACTCCACCAAAATCAATCAAACCACTGGGGCGGATTCTGACGTTTTTGGGTGAGTTTCCGTTGTTGCCCGCCAAAGAAATTGATCATACCGCTACATATGTAGACGAGGTAAAACCGGCCATCAATGCCGATTATGGGAAATACCTGGCCGTGACGTGTACGGGCTGCCATACGGCCAGTTACAAAGGAGCGCCTTCCCATTCGCCCGAACAGCCGCCTATCCCCGACATTTCATCGACCGGCCACCTGGGCAGCTGGACACAGCAGGAATTTGTCCAGGTGTTTCATACCGGCAAAACTCCTGAAGGGCGTGTGCTAAGCCCGTATATGCCGGTTAAATCCTTCACCTATTCCGACGATGAATTGAAAGCTATTTATCTGTTTCTACACGAGCTAAACTGAACGTAAGATGCACCTAACCCAACCCAGACACCGATCTATGCACACCATTTTCCACTATCCTCAGCGGTTTACGCAGGTTGCGGATGACGTTTCGTCACCAGCCACGACGCTGACGCCCGCTGTTCAGAAAAAGTTTGAACGGCTTTGGCACCTGGTCGGCAACACGCCCATGCTGGAAGTATTTTATACCGATCAGGGAAAGCCCCGGTCGCTCTACGTCAAATGTGAGCAGTACAACCTGACCGGCAGCATGAAAGACCGCATGGCGCTTCATATCCTGTATCAGGCGTATCGGGAAGGCAGGATCCGTCCGGGCGACCGGATTGTAGAAGCCACCAGCGGCAGTACAGGGATTGCCTTCTCGGCCATAGGCCAGGCGTTGGGGCACCCTGTTACCATTATCATGCCCGCCGGTGTTAGCCAGGAACGGATTGACATCATTCGCAGTCTGGGAGCCGACGTCGTGCTGTTTACCCAGGAAGAGGGCGGGTTCATGGGCGCTATTCACCACTCAGAAGCGATGGCCGCCTGCGATCCTTGCGTTTTTTTGCCCCGCCAGTTTGCCAACGAAGATAATACGGAAGCCCACCGCCTGACCACGGGCCACGAAATCTGGCGCCAGCTGGAAAGCGTCGACGTTATACCGGATGCCTTTGTGGCCGGGGTCGGTACGGGGGGGACGGTCATGGGGGTAGGCCGTTACCTGAAATCCCGAAACCTGGCTATTCGTGTTCATCCGCTCGAAGCTGCCGAATCGCCCACGTTATCGGTCGGCTACAAGACCGGCGCGCACCGGATTCAGGGCTTATTTGATGCGTTCGTTCCCGACATTCTGAAGTTGGACGAACTGGATCAGGTTGTCCAGGTCAGCGATGGCGACGCGATCCTGATGGCCCAGCAACTGGCCCGCCAACTGGGGATTGCTGTGGGTATTTCGTCGGGTGCCAACCTGGTCGGGGCTATTAAGCTCCAACGGGAAATGGGGCCCGAAGCCCGCGTGGTGACGGTTTTGTGCGATTGCAACAAAAAATACCTGAGCACCGACCTGGTTCGGAAAGAACCAATCAGACCCGGCTATATCGCCCCCAACGTCGAGTTCACGGATTATCGCCCCATTAGCCGCTTGCTGGTTGACCGACCAGGAGTGTTTTAGCAGGTACCTCAATAATCTATACCTTATGAACGTCCTACTGATCGGAGCCTCGGGCACCCTTGGCACAGCCGTCGCTCAACTCTTTACCAAGCAGGGGTTTACACTTATCGGAGCATCCCGTTCTACGCAGCCCAGCGTTGATTTCACCGAGCTGGCCAGTATCGATGCCTTTTACGAGCAGATCGGCGACCTGGACGCCATTTTGATTGTTGGCGGTGATGCGGCCTTTGGTTCCCTGGATCAACTGACCGATTCGCAGATTGAGCTGACGCTATCAAGCAAGCTGATGGGCCAGATTAATATGGCACGAAAAGGAATCGCCCGATTGCGGCCCCATGGCGTGTTGGTGATGACGGGGGGCATGTTGGCCTATACGCCCTGGCCCAGAACGTCGCTGGTGGCCATGGTCAATGCCGGTCTGGAAGGCTTTGTCCGGGCGGCTGCACTGGAGATGACCCAGGACAGAAGGCTGGTGATTGTTCATCCCCCGCTTGTGGCCGAAACGGCTGGTTTATTTGGTCTGGATGGCACCCAATACCCAACGGCGGCCACTGTAGCCAGAGCTTATCTGGAAGCCGTGGAGAGCGGCCAGAATGGAACGGCAGTTTTTGTAAGCGGCTACGCTCCAGCCAATAGCTCTGGCCTGACCGATAGTAGTACCGATGATCAGGATAGCCGTGATACCAGTCTGACCAACTACGTTATTTAAAACTAACCGCCCTTTTTTATCCGCTTACACGCTATGGAACAACAGTACACATTTACCCGTCAACCACGACACGTCTATGCACGTTTGTTGGGCAGTCTTCTGTCGGGCTTGCTTTTACTGCTGACTGGGTTAAACGCGCAGGCGCAAAAAACCTGGGTCGGGACGACGACGAACTGGAACACATCCAGCAACTGGAGCCCGGCTGGCATTCCTACGGCCAGCGACAATGTAGTGATTGCCGCTAGTGCTACTAAGCAGCCCGTTCTAACTGTCTCGGCTCTAGCTGGTTCGGTAGAAGTACAGAGCGGAGCTTCACTGAGTATTACCAGTGGTGGTAAGCTAACCTTAAACGGCTCCAGGGACTTTGGTAGCGGCCAAACAACGGCTTTCTACACGAGCGGCACGGTCACCAACGCGGGGCAGTTAGTTATTGGCAACACGTCAGCGGTAGGTAGATATGGACTTATAAACAAGGGAAGCTTCTCCAACGAAACGGGTGGGGGCATCGCTATCGACCGATCAACTGCCTATGGTTTGCAAAACAGTGCTACTACAGGAAGGCTATTCACGAACTCAGGGCAAATCATCATCGGGGCCAATACAACGGTGGGAATCATAGGGCTGGCAAACGCGGCTCGCTTCGATAATAATCCAGAGGGTGTTATCTCCATTAACGGAACATCATGGTACGGCCTGGAAAACAGTTATATATTCAATAACGCGGCTCAGATTTCCATCGGAGCCACTGTAGAGGTGGGTTTCGTTGGATTTTATAACCTGGGCTCTCTGGACAATAGTGCGGGTGGAATTATCAGCATTGACCGAACGTCCAAATTTGGTATGTGGAACACTGGCCTCGTTAACAACGCAGCCAGAATTACGATTGGCAGCGTCGCACAAGCAGCCTATTGGGGACTCTATAATCAGACTACATTCAACAACAATCCGGGCGGAGTTA
Organism: Spirosoma migulaei; assembly: GCF_054776855.1. NCBI lineage: Bacteria > Pseudomonadati > Bacteroidota > Cytophagia > Cytophagales > Cytophagaceae > Spirosoma > Spirosoma migulaei. The sequence goes on from NZ_BAAHBG010000011.1 coordinate 388,144, forward strand.
TCGCCATTGACCGCACAACCAACCTTGCCTTGAAGAACGAGGATAACAGGACTATTGGTTTAAGTGATCCTTCTGATGATATATATCCTTATCCTGACCGTATACCACAGCTCGCTGGCCCTGGCATCGATACCTATGCCGAGTTTACCAACAAGGGTCAGATTATTATCGGAGCCATCGAACAAGTCGGCTTGAATGGTATTCGTAATGTAGGCAATTTTTACAACACCGGTTGTGACGCTTATATAGAGAGCTATGGCAACGTAAGCCACTATTTTGTACGCCGGGCTAACCGGCCAGACGAATACCATAACTATACCCAGTTTAACAACTCCGGTTTCATCATTGAGTATGCGCCTTGCTGTAGTGGCCTAATTACTAATAATTCAGGGGTAATACGAAACCTCAATGGGGGCTATTTTGATGTTGCCAATAACACAGGCATACTGACCACTACCCCAGGCGGGCCCAGTGCCAGTCCCATTCTGACGGTCAACCCCTCACTGACCATCAGCCAGGGACAGACGGCTACCCTGACTGCTTCGGAATCGTTTAATTACCGGTGGTCAACCGGACAAACGACGGCCAGTATTTCGGTCAGTACGGCGGGCACCTACTCCGTGACGGGTACCGTTGGAGACTGTTCGGGCACTGCTACCTCGATGGTCACCGTACGTACCCCCGATCTGTCGCCCACACTAACACTGCCCCAGGCCAACTTTGCCGCCAGTGGACCCGAGGCTACCCGCAACTTTACTATCAACCTCTATGAAGTGGGACACGTACCAACGGCTATCGGGACGGTGGTCATTACCCTAACTGCCCCGACAGGCTATAGTCTGGCCTTTTCCAACACCCTTACCAGCCTTCTGGTGTCAGGGGGGGGCAATACTCCCATTGCTGTCCAGAATAGCAAGTTTCATGTGACTAATAACATAGGTAATCAGCAGCTCACCCTAACCATCAATTCGGGAGAAGGCATTGGTGCCGATAGTCAGTTGATTCTGGGCTTTAGCATGACCCGAACCAGTGCCAACTCGGGCAGTTTGTCCAATATTACGGTCAACGTAGCCAATGACGGTAACCCGACTAATAATGTGTACGCCCGTATTATTACCGGCTTGTAAGTGGCCTGGCGATCGTTTCCTATACTAATCCTGAACTGCGCTCACTTAACCCGTCTTGACAGCCCTCTAGGCATCATTTTGGATCATTTCTTATCGGATTTGGATCATTTGTTATCGTTTGACGGGGTATCTGCTTCCTAGTTTTGGCCTGTCCTTAGGCGCGGACGATCCGCCTTGCATCCTGGATGAACCTGGCCCGACCGACGTCTCCACCCGCAGCCTAAAAGCCGCGGGCGCGGCATCCGATTTAGTTGAGTACATCCCATTTCTTTCCCTACATACGTTTATGAAACTACCTTTCCGGCTCACTCACCCCGCTCTTCAGCGACTTGTTTATTCGGTCACCTCCCTACTTGTGGGACTGGCTTTTATGCTGATCGGTCATCCTATGCTGGCCCAGTCCGGTGGCATCTACGCCACCCCTGGTCTCTACACTTACACCGTTCCGGCGGGTGGCCCTTTCCAGATTAAATTAACGGCCCAGGGCGGAGACGGGGGCGGAGATGGACATGGAGGCAGTGGGGCCCGTGTTGGTGGAACCTTCACTGCTCAGAGTGGAGATGTAGTAACCCTCATCATTGGCCAAAGCGGTGTGCCCGTTACTGGTAATCCTGGTAATCCAGCAAATGGCGGTGGTGGCGGTGGGTCGGCGGTGATATTGACGCATAATGGAACCCCCACCCTGTTACTAGCCGCTGGGGGTGGTGGTGGGGGAGGAACTAATCAGGGAGGAAATTTTCCTATGGAAACGATACAAGGCTTGGGCGGGCGGGGCATTGGAACGAGTTCTGCCGGTGCAGGTGGACCAACGGGTGGCAATTACAGTGGTAGTGGTGGCGGGGGAGGACTGGATGGGCCGGGGGGCAATGGTACTGCAGGTTTTAATCCGGGTGGTATTGGCGGGGGGCGCGCCAGTTTAACGGCCATCAGTCCCGGTGGCAATTCCGGTGCAAATGGAGCTGGCGGGAGTGGCTTTGGGGGTGGCGGGGGCGTGGGCGGATATGACTCATACCCTCCCCAAGCTGCCGGGGGTGGCGGTGGTGGGTATGGAGGGGGAAATGGGGCGGGAGCCTTTTCTACCCCACAAGCCGTTTTGAATGCCCAGGGTGGCTACTCGTTTGTAAGTCCTGCAGGTAGTGCCACCACCGTAACGCCGGGGGCCGATGGGGCCAGTAAAAACAAGGACGGTTTAGTGATTCTTTCGTTTCCCAACAACACAGCTACCGCAGCCCTTACCCCGGTCAACCAGAGTATTTGCCCGGGCTTTTCGACCAATCTACAAGGCACGGTCAGTGCCACGGGCAGCTGGACCCTGGTGCTCAGCGATGGGACAGTGGGTAGAGGCAGCGGGTCAACCTTCTCGATTCCGGTCAGTCCGGCCATGTCAACCACTTACAACATTGCTTCCCTAACCGATCAACAGGGATTGGCCGATGCTAACAAGCTAACGGGAACGGCTGCTGTCATAATTTCGCCCACGATGAGTTTGACCAGTAATGGTCCGCTTACCTGCACCCAGTCCAGTGTTACCCTGACGGCATCGGGAGCGACCTCCTATACCTTTACTACGGAAAGCCTACCGCTGGCTGGTGATCCGGCCAGTAACATCCGGGTCGTGACTAGTCCGGGCACCTATTCCGTGGTGGGCTCCCTGGACGGTTGCATCAGATCGGCCACCACAACGGTGACCAGTGTTGCCACGGTGACCGTTGTCAATCCGGCCACGACGTTTTTCGTAGTGGGTCAAGCGGTGAGTCAAGCCTTCACGGCCTCGGGGGGCGTTTCTCCCCGCAGCTTTAGCGTCGTCAGCGGGAGTCTTCCGCCGGGATTGAGTCTGTCGGCTGATGGTCAGTTGTCAGGAAGTCCAACCCAGACCGGTAATTTTCCGGTCGTCATTCAGGCCACCGATGCCAATGGCTGCCCAGGCCTTGGTGCTCCTTACGAAGTGAATGTAACCCAGTCTACCTTCACAGGTCCGGCCCTCACATACACTACCCCCGGTCTCTACACCTACACGGTCCCGGCGGGTGGCCCTTACCGAGTCTGGTTGACGGCCCGGGGCGGAGACGGGGGGGCGCAGTCGCTCGGCGGCACTGGGTCCCGTGTTGAGGGGTCTTATTTTGTTCAGAGTGGCGATCTCTTAACGGTGATTGTTGGCCAGAGTGGCAGGCTCTTCAGTAGGGGCGGTGGTGGTGGCGGTGGTGGTTCAGCGATCGTGTTGACCCATAGCGGTACCCAAACGCTCCTGGTGGCTGCTGGCGGTGGTGGCGGTGGTGGACAAGTAAACATAACCCCGGGTGGTGGTGGCCAGGGCCTTGGCCCCAGTACCGGTGGAGTAGGTGGCCGATCAACTGGTAATTACAGTGGTGGCGGTGGTGGTGGTGGTCTGGATGCGCCAGGGGCCAATGGGGGCAGCGGTTTCGATCCGGGAGGCACGGGCGGTGGAGCCGCCAGCTTAACGGCCCCAAGTTCCGGCGGGCCGTATAGAAGTTCTGATGATGGGGCTGGCGGTAGTGGTTTTGGGGGTGGTGGGGGCGTGGGCGGAGGTGACTCACTCCCAGGGAGACCAGTCGGTGGTGGGGGCGGAGGTTATGGTGGTGGTCATGGCGGAGATAATGGAGCTCCGGTTGATGGAGCCACGGGAGGCTATTCGTATGTGAGTCCCGCTGGCAGTAACACCAGCGTAACGCCGGGTATCGGCGGAGCCAGTCGGAACCGGGAGGGCGTAGCCACCATTGGTTTTGGCCAAAATACGGCTACCGCAGCCATCACAACCACCAACCTAGCGGTCTGCCAGGGCACGCCCTCGAACATAGAGGGCACCGTTAGCGCCACAGGCAGCTGGACCCTGGTGCTGACTAACGGCCTAACGACCACGGGCAGCGGGACCAGTTTCTCGATCCCTGTCAGCCCGGCCAGCCCCACCACGTACACCATTGAATCGCTGCTTGATGACCAGGGCTTTGCCCCGGTCAGTAACCTGAGTGGTCAGGCTAGTGTTACTGAAATCAAACCGGTGCCTACGGTGAGTTTAACCAATAACGGTCCGCTTACCTGCACCCAGCCCAGTGTCACCCTGACGGCATCGGGAGCGACCTCCTATACCTTTACTACGGGGAACCTAACGATAGCTGGTGATCCGGCCAGTAACATCCGGGTCGTGACTAGTCCGGGCACCTATTCCGTGGTGGGCGTCTCCCAGAACGGTTGCACTAACTCGGCCACCACAACGGTGACCAGTGTTGCCACGGTGACCGTTGTCAATCCGGCCACGACACTTTTCGTAGTGGGTCAGGCGGTGAGTCAAGCCTTTACGGCCTCGGGGGGCGTTTCTCCCCGCAGTTTTAGCGTCGTCAGCGGGAGCCTTCCGCCGGGATTGAGTCTGTCGGCTGATGGTCAGTTGTCAGGAAGCCCAACCCAGACCGGTAGTTTTCCGGTCGTCATTCAGGCCACCGATGCCAATGGCTGCCCAGGCCTTGGTGCTCCGTACGAAGTGAATGTAACGCAGCCGATCGACATGAGTTTGGTCGCCACGTACACTACCCCCGGTCTCTACACCTACACTGTCCCGGCGGGTGGTCCTTACCGAGTCTGGTTGACGGCTCGGGGCGGAGACGGGGGGGCGTATTCGATCGGCGGCACGGGGGCCCGTGTTGAGGGGTCTTATACGGTTCAGAGTGGCGATCTCTTAACACTGATGGTTGGTCAGAGTGGTAAGTTGGGCCTCGGGGGCGATGGTAACGGTAGCGGTGGCGGTGGTGGTGGTGGATCGGCGGTGGTGCTGACTCATAGCGGTACCCAAACGCTCCTGGTGGCTGCTGGCGGTGGTGGCGGTGGCGGGCGAAGAAACATAACGCCGGGTGGTGGTGGCCAGGGCCTTGGTCCCAGTACCGGTGGAGAGGGGGGGCAAAATGGTATTTCCGCTGACGGTAATTACAGTGGTGGCGGTGGCGGTGGTGGTCTGGATGCGCCAGGAGGCAATGGGATCAGCGGCTACAGTCCCGGAGGCACGGGCGGTGGAGCCGCCAGCTTAACGGCCCTAAGTATCGGCGGGACATATAACGACGGTTCTATTAATGGGTTTGGCGGTAGTGGTTTTGGGGGTGGTGGGGCCATAGGCGGACGTGACGCATCCCCGTTGAGACCGGTTGGTGGCGGGGGCGGAGGTTATGGTGGGGGTCATGGCGGAGATAGTGTGTTTCCGTCTAATGGAGGAGCCACGGGAGGCTATTCGTATGTGAGTCCCGCTGGCAGTAACACCAGCGTAACGCCAGGTATCGGCGGAATCAGTCGGAACCGGGATGGCATAGCCACCATTGACTTTAGCCAAAACACAGCTACTGCAGCCATCACAACCACCAGTCTGGCGATCTGCGATGGCTCGTCCGCGAACATAGAGGGCACCATTAACGCCAAAGGCAACTGGACGATCGTGCTCAGCAATGGTACAGTGGGCACAGGCAGCGGGTCAACCTTCTCGATCCCTGTCAGCACGATAGATATTCCCCGCTCTTACTTGTATTTGACCATTGAATCACTGCTTGATGACCAGGGCTTTGCCCCGATCAGTAACCTGAGTGGTCAGGCTAGTGTTACAATCAACCCGGTGCCTACGGTGAGTTTAACCAATAACGGTCCGCTTACCTGCGCCCAGCCCAGTGTTACCCTGACGGCATCGGGAGCGACCTCCTATACCTTTACTACGGGGAACCTAACGATAGCTGGTGATCCGGCCAGTAACACGCTGGTCGTGAACAGTCCGGGCACCTATGCAGTGGTGGGTTCACTGAACGGTTGCACCCGATCGGCCACCACGACGGTGACCAGTCTTGGGATTGCCGTTGCCAATCCGGCCACGTCATCTTTTTTGGTGGATCAGGCGGTGAGTCAAGCCTTCACGGCCTCGGGGGGCGTTTCTCCCCGCAGCTTTAGCGTCGTCAGCGGGAGTCTGCCGCCGGGCCTTAGTCTGTCGGCTGATGGCCGATTGTCAGGAAGCCCAACCCAAACCGGCAGTTTTACGGTCGTCATTCAGGCCACCGATGCCAATGGCTGCCCAGGCATTGGGACTCCCTACGTAATCAATGTGTCTCCGTTTAGCATCACCAGCCAGCCCCCAGCCAGCCTGTTGGTCTGTGCGGACAACTCCGTCAGTGTGAGCGTGGGCGTTTCGGGCACACCCACCGCCTACCAGTGGTACAAGAACAACACCCTGGTTTCGGGCCAGACCTCGGCTACCCTCTCGCTGGCCTCGGCTAATCCCACGGATGCGGGTAGCTACGTGGTGGTGATTACCGGGGGAGGACTCAGTCTGACCAGTACCGCCTTTAGTCTGACGGTTGGGCCCGTGGTGCCCGCCCGTTTTTACGTCAACGCCAGCGCCACGGGTGCCAATACGGGCCTGGACTGGGCCAATGCCTTCACCGATCTGCAATCAGCCCTTAGTGTGGGCAACGCCTGCGCGAATAATCTCAAGGAAATTTGGGTGGCCGGGGGCGTTTACAAACCCACTCCCACCGGTGACCGCAATGTTTACTTTTCACTGCTCTCCGGGGTGGCCCTCTACGGGGGGTTTGTGGGCAACGAAACGGCTCTCTCGCAGCGCCCTTCGGTCAACCCCAACCTCGGCGGTGCATCGAAGCCCAGCAGTAGCACCCTGAGTGGGGATATTGGCCAGCCGGGTAACGACCTGGACAACAGCCTGGTGGTCGTCGCTGGGGCCGATCTGGTTCCCACCACCGTGCTAGATGGCTTTGTCATCACTGGTGGCCGGGCCGAGGCTTCTAATGTGCCTATCGGGGGAGGGCTGACGAACGTGACCAATACAGGCAGCAGTAGCCCTACGCTGACCAACCTGTTTTTTATCAACAACTATGCGGCTAACATAGGCGGAGCCATCCTAAATTATGGGGCTGGCAGTGCGGCCAGTCCGACCATCAGTAACTGTCGCTTCGAGCAGAACACGGCGGGTGTTGGGGGAGCCATCGCCAACTATACGACCAGTGGTAACAGCGTTCCGGTGATTACCAACTGTTTCTTTCAGGCTAATAGCGCAACCCAATGGGGCGGAGCCATCGCTAACGTCTCGTTTGGGGGCACCCTCAGCCCAGCGATCACCAACTGCGCCTTTCAGAGCAATAGCGCGACCCAGGGTGGCGCCATCTGGCAGGCCACGATACAGGCCGGTGTCCTCAATGCCCTTATCACCAACTGCTCGTTTTCGGGCAACCGGGCGGGTGGCGCTCTCTACAATGCAACCTCCATACCGGGGGGGGCTCCAGCTGGTGGCCCCATCGGGCTAACGCTGGCCAACAGCGTGCTGTTTGACAATGGGGGAGCCACTACCTTCTCCAACACGGGTGAGGTGACCCTGTCGGCCCGCTACAGTCTGCTGGAGGCTTCCGTCACAGGCTACACGGACGCTGGTAATAACCGAACCACGGCCAGCTCGCCTTTTGCCAGTCCCACCAGCTTGCTTTTAGGAGCGGGCTCGCCGGCTATCAACGCGGGCGACAACGGGGCCTACCAGACGGCGGGGGGACCGGCCACCGATCTGGGGGGGAATAGCCGGATTCAGCAAACGACCATCGACATGGGAGCCTATGAGAGTGAGCGCCAATCGGACTGCCAATCGGTGCTAACCGTTATGGCGGGAGCCACCCCGCCCCTGGTCAATGTGGGTGGGTTAGTCAGTCTGACCGCTTCGGCCAGTGGAGCCACCAGCCCAATCGCCTACCAATGGAGCGCCCCTGGCTCGGCCTCCCTGACCAGCCCCCCCACCAGTTCGGCGGTGACAGCCCGCTTACCAACGGCCGGGGTGCAAACCTTTACCGTGGTGGCCAGCAGTGGAAGCTGTAGCCAAAGCGCCCTGGTGAGCGTGACGGCCCTGAGCGGTCCCGACCTGACGGCCACCGTTAGTCTGCCCGATGCCAACTTTGAGGTGGGGGCCACCAAGGGCTTGCTGCTGCAGCTTCAGGAGGTCAATGGCACAGCGGCTGGTGGAGCCATTGTAGTGACCATCAGCGTCCCCCCTGGCTACAGCGTCAACTTCGACAACACACTGACTACTATCAGCGTGTCGGGGAGAAGTGCCAACCCGGTGGCAGTCGATAATGTCCGCTGGCATCAAAGTAATTCGGTGCAGGGTCGGCAGTTGAGTCTAACCATTAATGGGGGCCAGGGGGTGGGAGCTAACAGTACAGTGAGTCTGGGTGTAAGCATCAGCCGGACGAGTGCCAACTCGGGCAGTGTGTCCAACATCACGGTGAACGTAGCCGACGATAGTAGTGGGCAGTACGATGTGAATCGGCTCAACAATGTGTATGCCCGCATTATTCAAGCCTTATGAGCCGGGCCGTACCCAATGAGCAATCAACTCAATTGTCAACTAATCAGACCAATACATACCTGTTAAAACCCATGCAAGATCAACGACACAACATCTTCACCCAAATTCACAAAGGGCTGCGGGGCATGCTGTATGATACGGCGCTTCGCTTACAACAAACTGATTTTTCTGGGCCACAAGCCAGCCAGGCCATTGAGCCATTACATCAGTTACTCCTGTTTTTCGATGAACACGCTGAGAATGAGGACCACTTTATTCTGCCTCACATTCGCCCCTACCAGACGCAGCTCATTGACGAACTGGAAAACGATCACCAGATCGATCACCAACTGACCCAGACGCTCTTTGATCACATACGGGCGTGGGAAACCGCCACCTCCAGTAACCAGCGTGAAGCCATCGGGCAGCAGATCCTGTTTGCCTTCCATGAATTTATCGCCTTTAATCTCTACCATATGAATAAGGAAGAGACCGTACTGATCGACCTGCTCTGGAAGCACTACACCGATGCCGAGATTCGGCAGATGGAACAGGCGATTATAGCGTCCATTCCCCCTCAGACGCTGATGGCCGAGAGTCGCTGGATGATGCGCTCCATCAACGATAAGGAAGTGATTGCCTGGCTGTCGGGCGTAAAACACGGGGCTCCCCAGGCGGTATACGATCGGTTTTGGCAACTGGCCCAGGAGGAGCTATCGACCGAGCGATTGACGAACGTGCAGGCCGCACTGGCCTGACAGCTAGAAGTTGTGTTTTTTCCAGCTTCCGTCTACTCAATAGCTATGATTTTTCGTAAGCGTTTTTATTATCCATTACTATTCTTAAAAACAACTCAGGTTATGCATTACAAACTGCCCATTCTCTCTTTATTTCTGGCGGGTAGCCTACTCACCGGCTGTCAGGATCACCGAATAACCACCCCTGTTCAGCCCACGACGACCACGCTGGCTACCGGCCTGGTGGGGCTCATTGGCGTAGAAACCGATGCCAATGGACGGGTCTTTGTCACGGAACAAGGCACGGGCAACAATGACGGCCGCGTCTCGGAAATCACACCGGATGGGAAAGTGCATCCGATAATCACCGGATTATATTCCTTTACACGCCCCGATAATGAGCTGGACGCAACCGATCACCTGCTGGCCGCCGATGGTGTGCTTTATATTCTGAATGCCAAAGGTCTCTATACGTTCAATCTAGCATCGTACAAAACGGGTAATGCACCGATTCCAGCATCTAGTCTGACGCCGGAAAACATTCAGAAGACCGTCATTGACTATACCTTTACCGAGGACACGGGTGAATCCCATCTTTACAATATGACGCTTGGTCCTGATGGTGCTCTCTACATCGCCGATGCAGCCGCCAATGCCATTCTTCGCCGGTCTAAAACCGGGCAGATAAGCGTGGTAACGGCCGTTCCGGGTATTGCCAATCCTAATCCGGCTGGTCCACCACCGGGACCGCCTTTTATTGAGTCGGTACCAACGGGTATCGTTTATGATGGCAAGCAGTTCGCCATCAGTACCTTGCTTGGTTTCCCGTTTCCGGCGGGCAAAGCGCTCATTTATAGGATGGATCTGGCTGGGAAAATCAGTGTCTTTCAGCAGACCTTTAACAGCCTGGTTGATCTGGAAAACGATGGCAGTGGCAACTATTTAGCGCTTGAATTTGCCGTGTTTGGGCCCATGGGCTGGACTCCGAAAACGGGTCGGCTGCTCCGGGCAAAAGGAACCAGTAGCGATGTGTTGCTCGACAAGCTGAACCTGCCAACGGACTTGAAAGTGGTTGATAGCCACACGGCTTATCTGACCAGCCTGGGCGACGGGACCTTATATAAAATTACGTTCTAGTCTCTCCCTACCAGCAAGGCCATGACTCTTTATTTTTCTCTAAAGGCTCCGGATGGTACCCTGCATAGCCCTGGTGTTTGCTGTGCGGAACTGGAGATACAACTGGAAGTCCTAAACAGTTTTGTTGCCAATGGTAACGTGCTGGTATCGGCTTACCTGCTGGATGAAAAGGGCAAACGCTTCGACTTACCCGTCGAAGCGTTTGATGGGTCATCTATAGTTGATCACCTGCTCCAGTTGACCAGGGAGTATCACCAAGTGCTGCGCGTTCTGTCCTGATTTTATTATACTCTTTCTTAATTTATACATTTCGTACGAGTGTTGACTGCTCCCCTATTTTAATTACCGACGTAAATCAACAATAGTACCACTAACAGCCATAAGACCATCTGAAACGATTAATACTAACAGCAAATAGGAGGGGACTTTAACATCTACTAATACAGTACTATCCCGTAATTGATCGTAGGGAACGAAGTTGCTAGCCATTTTTATGGCCTCACTTAAATACGTATTTGAACAGGGCAAGACAAAAAAGATACAAGGTTTGTACCTGGGATAGGGAGAGCAGGCCAAGGCTCAGGGTAAGCAGCAGAATAGATCGCTAAAGGGGTTGTTAGCACTACTTTTTTTAGAAGGCAACTATTGACTCTATAGGTGGTATTCAAAACATGTCCCCGACCCATCACTTGGCTGTAGTTCTTGTATAACTCAACTCCCTAACCTTTTTCTCGATACCGTTTTGCTGCTCATAGTACTCCTCCGTATAATGCTCAGGGTCAATTATTCGCAATAGTTTGCGATTCTTTTGTGGCAAACCGGGCCGTAACTCACTTTCCCACTCGTAGGTAAAAACGTTGGTTTGGGCATTATACTGGCCGATTTGTTGGTTGGTCTCGCTGCCGATATGATTGTTAATGGAGGTGGTCACATAGCATTTTCTGACGTTATCATAGCCTTCAATCTCCAGTCCCTGGTAGTTTGCCAGTTTGGTTTTGCCCTCCGCAATTGGTATTTGTAAGGGACCACCCGTTATCTCTACCCAAAAGAACCGTCCTTCAAAGATTGATTTTCGGACGAGCGTTCCTTTCACAAACGATAAGTTCTTATCCTGAAAAGCCCATGTTCCGATCAAACCCGCCAGGATGGCATGGTTAGGGCCTGGTCTGGAGTAATCCAGTAGTTGGCCATTGTTTCCTGCTCTTTGGTGGGCGCTTTTGACGGCGTTTGTCCCTAGGCCAAGCAGCCAGCAAAAAGAAAAATGTATATTAGGTAAAGCAACGTATTTTTCATTGATTTAACCGGTTTCTGATTCGGAAAGCGCATGTTAATTCAAGATAGCGGTATGCGAGCAAGTAGGGTACTGACTTTGAGGCAATGGTATTATTTTGTGTGTTTGAAGTAAGCACACCGCGTTAGACCAGCCTATCCACCCAAAAAAAGTCTGAACTAGTTCTGTCGCTTTGTACGTCCGCTGGCGTACCCTAGTCAAGCAAATGATATAATACCTCTGGAAAAGTACAAAACTTAGGATTGGCTACCTTTGCCCCTTTCCTAGAGCCGTTGAAGAACTCACTTTATGGAAAGTGAATTAAACGAGAAATCAGACTATTAATTACAATAGGCGTGATCGTACAGTAATACATTATTCCGGAATTTTGCAACCTTCACTTGCTTTATGTTTCAGTTGGGCCTCTAACACTGTACCGTCAATGGCAGCCCAATGTTCAATGATCTTGTCATCGGCTAATCGGTAGAATCGATACCCTGTAGTGCTGACCTGAGCCCTGGTCGCTTCGATACCACGCCATAGCCCAATATGGGTCATCAACAGTTTAACTTTTAGAATTGTCTTGTCTCCTTCGGTAACTTGATCCTCAATAACAGTCTGATGCGAGAATGATTGACTGGTGGCTTGAATCCACTTTAATAAGCCAGTTCTGTTGGGGGCTAGGGGCGTTGGTAGGGAGTGGTCAACATAGTCAGGATGAAGATAATCATCCAGTTTAACATACTGTTGTTGATTCCAAATTTCTTCAATGAAGTTGATTGCCAACTGCTTCGTTTGATTTATGTCCATTGCTTCTTTAGTTTAATGGAAGCAAAAGTAGACAGCCCGTAAGCGAAAAATGTGTGACAAAAGTCAAAAAAGCATTACTTCAAGCGACGGATTCGGCTTAATGTTTCCCGACGAATTCCTAAGAAAGATGCCAATTGACCCAACGGAAGTCTTTCAATTAACTCAGGCTTCTTTTGAATTAACAAATCATAGCGTTCTTTAGCCGAATACAAGGTAAACCAAGACGCGTATTCCTCCTGCTCTTCTAAAAAAGATTCTACTAACTTTCTGCCTAAAGCTTCAATCTGATGAGATTGCTGATACAGATTAATCAAGTCTATTTTGGCCATTTTCAGCACTAGTGAGGGCTCAAGTGCTTGGATAGTTAGTTCGCTTGGCTCCTGGTTACGCAAACTTTTCAAGTCCGTTAGAAACGAGTTTTCAACACTAAACGCTACATTCCGTTCATCCCCTTCTTTAAGATAAAAACTCCGTATAAGTCCAGTTTGCAGGAAGAATATATGCCTACAAAGTTGGCCAGGCTGTACTAGAGTTTCGCCTTTCATCAATTGCTGGTGAGTCACTATCTTGCTGAATAACAACCAAGCATCTCCATCTAATTGTGTCGTCTTTTTAAGAGCGTCAAGCATGACGAACTAGTTGTATAAGTGCCAATATATTAATTGTCGCTGTCATGGGCTTTAACTACTCCGAACTTTTTAGTTAAAACATAATGGCAATAGCGTCGAGGAGATCAAGCAGCTTGAGTAAGCCAACAAGCATTGGCTGAAATGTCTTGATAGCCTTTACTATCATAATTGTGAGTACGCTTATTGGCTCTGCCCACTCGTTTTTAACAAATCTACTTGCTTGGCAGGCGATTGTTTAGTCTGAAATCAACCCATCAAAATGTTTTGCAATCTTACAAAAAAAAGCACTTAACGTATTTGTTAAGTGCTTGATTCAAAAGTTGAGCCTCCTATAGGACTTGAACTAAATGTATTAATGTGCTGAAATTCAAATATTTAATTTTAATAAAAAAGGGTAGGGGACGAAATAGGGGACATTTATGATAATAGATAGACAAAACTTTTTATTTGCCGGGGGATAAGTTGCCGGGTTACCGTACGTATTTTTCCTTTTAAACAAGCGGCCATTCGTGGCTACTTGGTTTGGTCAGAGCCGAGCGGGTGGTTCCCTCGGCTTCTTGGGTCAGGTGGGTGGTTCCCCCGACCCGTTTTTGTTCTGATTAGTTTATGAAAACAATCACACAGATAAGTATAGGTATTCTCCTCGTTTTTCCGCTCGATCAATGTAAACAGCTCTCCTACTCAGGCTAATCCGACGCCTATGCATGACAATAACACGACAATAGATAATCCTAGTGGAGCCACAACATCTAGTTTCATAGATTTACCCTTGTTGGCTACTTTGAAAAAAGCTAACCGGAAATTCGAGCTTATATGAAAGTTCTTATCTTTAACAAAGTTATTATTGTATGATTTAACGAAACTAATCAAATTAAATGGGCAAGCTGTTGATCACACTCGTAGCGTTGATAACAACTCTGGGTGGATTTGTTTTCGATTGGAATGAGACCCACATCTTCAACCCCCGGTGGCCACCTCACGCTAAGTTCCACAATGCACAGACAATGGTCCTTGGTGCACTATTGGGCTTGCTATCGGGCTGGTTTTTATGGTTTCAGAAAGGCGAAAAGCGATCCACCCTCCAATTAGCTGTGCTTTTCGGGTGTTTGTACTGGCTCGGTCAGTTAGGTGCTTATTTTTTTCCTGGTACGGCTCTGTTTGATCCCGAATTTACTCATCCTGGTCAATGGCCAGATCAACTTATCCTGGATGGAGTTCTGTTTTTGTTTTTGGGGGTTGGCTATTGGCTGGAAACTCGTAGACTAGGTCGATCAACTACGATGCATTGAGTCAAATAGCATGTGTTAAAAGTAAGATATCAACTATTGCCAGTTCCTGTTGCGCTCTGGAAGGTGATAGTGGTGCTGCCGGTAGGCTCAGATGATGTGAATCGGATAAACGCGCAGACGCGAGTTATTGCAGTCTGGATGCCGAACACAAACGTAATCGGTGAAGGAGCCTGGGGAAGCTACCGGGTCAGCGTCGATGAAGTTGAGAAGCAGACGGGGTATAATTTGTTGTTGAATGCGCCGGAGAGTGTGCAAAAAGGGATTGAGGCGAGTACTGACAGTTTTAATATTTAAGTCACAAAAATGCCCGGCGATTGATTTTAGCTCAATAGGCAATTGATTAGGGCACATACCTGCGTTAGCTCATACTAACCAACTTATATAGCTAGTCTTAAAAGCGCATAGCTTCGCCTATTTGTTTATGCTTATAAACCATAGGTTATAGTTATTCTATCGCCAGGCGACCGGCTAAACAGGATAATTCCATTTCATGCTATTCTAAAAAATACGAAATAACAATTCCAGAAAACACCGAAATGTCAAGTTTATGGAGAGTGTAAATAGCGGCCTATTTGTATGACAACACAATCGCTTGTTTACAAGTGTGGTAAAAAAAAGATTAAGTAGCCTCATGAGTTAACTCCTGGTTCGATAAAAACCGAATGCGCACTAAAGTGCCCTTGCCCACAACACTTTCCATGTCCATGCTGGTCTGCAGTAATTCACACAGCTTTTTGACAATGAACAAGCCTAACCCTTCACTTTCTTTGTGGCCGCTGATCGAAGGTATTTCCAGCGATTCCGTTGTCGGTGGCTTTTGAAGCGGATACTCTTCAGGCCCTGTTGATTGATGGGTGCTACTGGGTTGACTCAAGGGCTTTAACTCTCGGCTAACAAACCCGGTGGGCTGGTGGGGGGAAAACCAGCGCCCGAATCCTGGACACTTAATATCCAGCGGGTCTCATTTTCTTGAGCCCAGGACACGTGCACCCAACCCGATTGGGTATACTTCAAGGCATTGTAGAATAAGTTTTGTAGGATACGCTGAATCTTGACCGCATCACTATGTACCAGCAGACTGTCAGGACCATCGCCTTGTAAGCGGATAGGTCGTTTCCCAACCAAAGGTTGGGCTACATCAACGCATTCCTGAATTAAAGCAGCTGCATCAAACGAGTGGATAGCCAAGGTCTTTTCCCGCTTCAATCCGGGCATAATCCGTTAGCTGATACAGCATGTCACCGATATAAGCCAGGGTGCGATTCAGCATATCGACATACTGCTCGCGCGCTTTCTTGGTGGTAGGCAGCTTTAATAAGTGCGCGGCTAAGGTCATGATATTAAAGCTGGAGCGCAAATCATGCGAGCTGTGGCTCAGGTGATCATCCTATTGTTGACTCATCTGCTGAAGTGAAGCCAGGGCATCTTGGAGGCTATTGGCTTGCTGGGCTGCGTAGGTCTGCCGCAGTTGATCGTGGTACAGCACACTACCCCGTTTGCTTTCGGCTTCCAGCTTAAACACCTGTCGATAAATTTCTGTAAGATTATCCCCTGAGAGCGGAAGGTGTTGCTGCTGAAACGTACGTACCTCATCGAGTATGACCCAATAAAAATGCTCCAACTCCGTGGGCAATTCGGGCAGGGAGTAGCCACGTTGCCAGCGATGGATCCCATGTTCACCCACCCGTTCAAGCGTGTCTGACTCTTGGATTTCTCCTGTTAAACGCTGGCCTAAAATATTAAGCAAGGCCGGTGCCTGATCATTAAATTCTTCGCGGGAAAAGCTGATTTTGCTGTTCAGCTCCTGGTCATTCAGACAGCGGGTACGCCATAAATTGAGGATCGTTTCCCGGCGCATAGCTAGATTATTAACCAGCAGGTGAAGTAGCTTTTCAGCGTTAACTCGGGTTTTAGTCATCTTGACAGTTGAGAAATAGGCTAAGCTAAATGGTATAAATGGAATAGAATATACTTATTAATAGTTAACGGTACATATGAAACCGTGGAAGTAGTTAAGGAGGCCTAAATTCAAATTTGTTTGAATACCTTTTAAACTATATAAACATTCTCAAGTAGGTAAGAATTAGCCTCTAGGCCATTTGAGGCAACGCTCTATAGTTGGCCTCAACCGAAGTTGCCTCTACAAGGAAGGGATAAGGGTCTCAACTATGTATTGCCCAAGAGAATTTCATGCGCTTGAATTAAGCCTAACAACCAACGTTTATAGGTCAATCAGGCCTTGGAAATCAACTTTTTTCCAAGGCCTGATTGACCTGTTCTTAAAACAATCCTCTATTCTCACTTGAACAGCTTAATACGTGGTTTGGTCAACCCTACTACGTGCTGACAAGGCTTGCTTTGTTACCGATCGTAATCGGTAACCTGAGGATTGGTACTGATCCAACCCGATAACCAATTGTCAGCTCCAAAAGCCCCACGATAGGCAACAGAAGTAATAAATGGATTGGCTAGTTTACCACCTGTTACGCCCCCCGCTAATAGTGGTGAAAGGGCCTGAGGCAGAAATGTAGGCGTGGTAAGACTGAACGTAGACCCATTCAATAAAAGCGAAGTCAGGTCAGTTGTTTGAATGATTTGATTGTTACGTCCAGTAGTGGTAAAGTAGGACGTAACCTGGTCGGTTGTAAGTACACCAGCACCTGCGATGGGTGTAAGCACATTGGCCAGCACAATCCCCCGTAAATCGATTGTACCACTGGTCAGACCCGTTCCCGATCCCATCGATTCCAATCGCAATCCTTCTGGATAACCGTAAAACAGGGAATTGTAAATGCTAATAGCGCTGTTCCGACGTAGGTATATAGCTGATTTGTAAGCACCTGTTCCCTTTGCTGTAGTAGCAGTGGCAGGTGTTGTACTGAATGCAAAATCACTCATGTTCGTAAAGACAGGAGCAGTCTGCGTAAGGCCGTTCGCCAGAACAACGGCGGTAACATCAGCCGTGGCGGTTGGTGAGAAATTTTCTATCTCAAATCCATTAGAACCCGATACGTCAGCAACATCTGGGTCACGCAGGGAAACGCCGAACTGAACATTCCCAACATACCCCCAATCAATACTCCAGTTGTCGTCGAAATTTCGGTAGGCAAACAGATTTTTCAGGTTAGCTGAACCACCGAACCAAGAGAACGCATCACCACCACTGAATGAGATCTGGATATGATCGATGATTGTCCCTGAACCAACGCCATATAACGACAAACCACCAAGTCGACTTACTGGCGAAGTGGGCTGTACGGCCCCTGCATACTCGATCCGTACATATTGTAGCGTACCTGAATTATCGAGGGGTTCACCATAACTTTCAACCGTACCCCGTATGCCACCCGGATTAGTCGTTGTAGCAAGCTGATTTATGGGCGCTTTACCAATTAGGACAAGACCACCCCAGTCGCCATAATTCCGCTGGTTAGCTGCTTTGGCCGATGTAAACACAATAGGAAGTGCGGCTGTTCCTGTTGCTACTAGTTTTCCCAATCGTTCAATGATCAACGTTCCTGGATGGCCAGAACCTAATGGATCTAGCTCAGGGCCTGCTCCTTTGATGATCGTTCCTGGTTCGATGGTTAAGGTATATTTAGCCGGAATATACACAAGCCCACGCAGCAGATAAATCGTGTCTTTTTTCCAAGTCAGGTTGGCAAAAGTAGTCCCTTGTACTTCCTTCGTGGGTTTGAGATTGGGCAGACTGACCGTAAATGATCCCTGGCTTTGTGCCATCTGACCACCGGATGTGACTGAAACGGGACCACTAACGACTCCGGTAGGCACTACAACGACCAGGCGTGTTCCTGTAGCCGACACGACAGTGGCCGTAACTCCTCCAATCGTAATAGTAATACTGGCAGGGTCAGTATTAAAATTAGTACCGGTGATAGCGATTGTACTGCCAACCGGGGCGGTAGATGGGTCAATACTAGTGATACTGGTTACCGGAATTGGCGTAACCGGGGGATCGTCGTTCGTCTTTTTACAGGCGACTATACTCACTGACAGGCTCGCCAAAACGAGAAGCGAAATGAACAGATGTTTGATGATTTCCATACGTTGTTTACAGATAAAATTTTGTTAATGAATTGATACTTAAAGAAGAAAATACAGAACTTGGCAGGCGATCATTTGTACTACCAATAAACCGTTACTACTTAGTGGCTTATTCGTTTTAATAAGGGCTATCTTTTTTTTATCTATACAGTCAAACGAAACTTTTGTACCAGACTAGTTAGAAACCCAATTGTAGCGATTATGAAAATGCCAATACCCAAGGCTATTGATGGGGTCGTTTTTAAGGTAATGCTTAACGCGAATAAAATAAAATTGCTTATCAATAAATAGAAGAGTGTATTCATCCCGATTAGCAATACGGATACTATAACTATTGATCTTTTTTCAAGCCAGTTTGTGGCTAAGAAGTATACATACAAAATACCCGTTGAGCCAAGTACCCAATAGATAGACGGCAAAAATCGTGTGGGTAGTTCGTGATTTTTCAGGTAGTAGAAAGCAAACAAGCCACTGCCGACCAGGCTTAATAGGAATACAATCCACTGAAATTCAAATTTATACCTCGCGAAATAAATACCTATCAAAAAGGCGGGCATGTATTGAATAACTGGAAAAATAAGGCGATCCCTATCACCAACGAATAAATTGAGTGGGTAAGGTATTGCCAGACTATTCGGTAGAAACAAAAGAACCAGCAAACAAAAGGTAACAATACCTACGGCCAAAACTTTTGACGTAATCAGTTTTCGAAAGAACGAGAGAAATAAAAAGACCAGAACCGTAATCAGAAAAAAGGCTAGTAGGAATTCTGAGTACCAAGGAATTTCCAAAAAGACAATAACCTTCAAACTACTAGCAAACGAAAGCTCATATTTATTTCCAGTAAAATGCTCAGTTAATAGCAATGAAGAAGCAAAAGACGACAAATAATAGCCTATCAAGGTCTTTAGAGCCGTTTTAGCTATTTTCTGCCTTATATTTTCGTGTTTTCTGACTAGGTAAGCACCGTAAAAAACGTAGCCAAAGCAAAAAAAGAAGCCAGAAAAAGTAATGAGGTTTATACCCGTTGAAAATAGCCAGAAAAAGCCTTTGGGCTGACTTAATAACTGAATAGAATGAGCCAATATCATCCCGATCACCAGAAAGGATTTCATGTAATCAATGGATGTATGGCGTACCGTCATTTTTATATCAGATTCGCTTAGGACTGTGTGTTTGCCTGAGCTTATTTAAATCTTAGATCATCAGAAGCGATTAATCATTTTTTCGGCGGATCCAATCAACTATTACTTTGGGCTGATTGTGTAAGTACGGGCTTTGCATACTGGACCGGGTTCCGATCCGTGCCTGCGTGCGATCTGCATTTTCGGTACAGGTCTAGGTATAGATCAGCAATCCGCGTAATTGGAAACCTCGTTTTCACGATTCGGATTGCATTGGCTGACAGTTGTTTGTACAGTATTGAATCTGATAAAAGTTTATCGACAGCCTCAGCGATTGAATCAACCTTCGTGACGTCTACCAATAACCCACCGTCTTCAACGACCCACGGTACCGCGCCACTAGCCTCACCTGCTACCACCGGAACACCATAGCTCATGGCTTCGGCTAGAACCATCCCGAATGATTCTTCCAGGGAAGCATGAAGCAGAAGCGTACTTTCGCCCACTTTCTCCAGTAATCTGGCTTGATGGGTATGGCCAAAAAGCACAACGTTTGGAATCTGATGCTCTTTACAAAAATCGGCTGCCTGTGCATCTGGGTCAAAGGCTGTTCCAAATGCCCACAGAATCGCCTGAGGATGACGTTGCTGAACGCGTTTAAAGGCTAATAGAGCCGTTTTGCAATTTTTACGTTCATCCCAGCCATTGACAACTATACTGATAATGGGGGCATCTGGTATCGATGGTTCAACTTGTTTCGACGGTATAATCACCGGGTTTGGCACAACGGCAACGGGCAGTTTTACCCATTTCTGCACGGATTCTGCCATATAGGGGGATACGGCTGTAAACCAACGTCCTTTGCGGAAAACATAGCGTGCTAAAAGCAGCATAAATAAACGTTCCAGCGTTGGCACATACTTATAAATAATCTGGGCATTATCGTGAACGGTTATAAGAGCATCGGGTGTGTAGGTGAGTGCAGCCAAGGCAAACTCATACGTCCAGTGCGCATGGACAACATCGGGTTTATATTCCCGCAGTACGCCCAGAATCCGTTTACGCTCATAGCCATAAAAATCGGTAGTACGACCTAGCCGCCAGCCGTTGGGTCGGAAAGTACGTTTACGACCGGGTATAACAACGTACGTTAGCAGACCTTCTTCATAGACAAAAGGCGGATCATCATCATCCATCTCGGCATCGGTCGTAATGGCCAGCACTTTATAGCCACGAGTCAGATACTCAAGTATAAGATTACTGATCAACGGAGCCCACCCCTGACCTTTCGGATAGGTACCAAGCTGTCGTGTAGCCGTTTCTGATAACAAGTCGTTGGTGGCAATAGCGCCTAAAACTCCAATATACATGGCTGATGTTGGTTAAAAGAAAGTTTAATTAGCGATCTGTCTAACGGTAAGATCGACACTAACCTCTCTAGCAATTATTGACTGATAATAGGTCTGAATGATATGCTTAATCTTTGACTCCCAGTTCTGCTGTTGAGCGAACCGGAAGGCATTCAACCCCATAGAGGTGCGTTTTTCCCCATTATGGTACATCCATTCAATTGCTTTTGCCAAGTCGTTGGCTACCATTTCGGGTTCCGTAATGGGCACACGTATACCCGTTGATGCATTGACAAGTTCTGCTTGTCCGTGTAAATCGAGCGTAACAACGGGTAATGAATAGGCCATAGCCTCCATTAGTTGAGCAGGCCCCGTATCGCGTAGGCTGGTAAATAGAAAGACATTGGCTTGTTGGTAATATTCTTTCACTTGCTCATAGCTGACTTTACCCACCCAGGTGACCCGATCTGCCAACTTATAAGTGTTGATGTAATCGGATACATATTGTCCCATTTCACCATCACCCACAACTGTCAAGTGAACAGGCACTTGCGGATCTACTTTGCTCAATCCATGTAACGACAATTCAAGCGCTTTGCGCGGCATTAAGCGACCGACCCAAACAAGTTGTAAGGTTTTCTGATAGGGCCGATACATAGGCTCAGCAGGAAGGAATGACTGACCAATGCCGCCAAACTCCTTAACTACCGTTTTTTCCCGGCCTAGCGAGTGAATCATTCGGCGTGTATCTTCATTCCAGGCCAGTACATAATCGGCATAGCGCACCGACTGATAGCAACCGGGATTGAAACGAAGCAGAAGATTGCTGACCCACGACCGCATTTTTTCTTTTATCCAGTAGTTTTTAAAATAATGACGCATGGATTCGGGGGCCTCCTGACCACCGCCCACCGGTCCATAAATAAAGGGACGTTTCAGTCGGTACAGAAAACTGCCTAGCTGAAGACTAGTATAACTAACATGGTGAACGAGATCGAATAGATGATCTTTACTCAATGTCAAGGCCACCTGTAACGCGGCCCACTGCCAGTACAAATAATGAAAATACATGCCCAGAAGACCCCACTTACTAGCCTTATCGATCAAACTGGGAACAACAACATATACGAACGTCAGATTGGGCTGGGGCGAGGCTTGTAATTTCTTCTCGATTTGTGCCTTCCCAATAGTCCTGGTCAAACACCAGACCTGATAGCCCTGTTGGCTGACAATAGTAGCGTAGTGCCAGCCATTCCCCTCCTCCGACCCTAAATCAGGGATGCAGGCATAGGCAGAAATTAATATTTTTTTCATAACGTTAGGGAGTATAAAAAACCATTTTATGGGCAATAAGAAACTAAATCACTGACCACATTATTTGTGATTTTCCTTGGTTTTCAAGTAATTAGTCAGGAATAATGCATGAGCAACGATAGTTAGTGTAGGATTCGCATGACTACCCGTTGGGAAAACTGAAGAGCCAGCTACATACAGATTTTCCAGCCCATATACTTTAGAGTGGCGATCGACAACACCCGTATGTGGATCATCCGACATCCGGGTGGTACCTATGTGGTGTGATGCAGAGTTAAACGCGCTTATCTGTTCCTGAAGGTGCTTCCGTAGCCCAGCTTCGGTATAGCGAATCTCGCCAAGCTTCTTTGTCCTGAATTCATGGACGAACAGCGTATGTGTCCGGACAATAGATTCAATATCGGCTTCCAGAAACGCTAGTTTAACCTCAATCCGAGGAATCCCGAATGAGTCTTTCTGCGAACTGGACAAGCAAATCCGGCTCTCCCGATTAGGTGCCTGTTCGGCCTGAAAATATAAACCCCAGTAATCGTTTCGTTTGGAGGGAAGCAGGAAGGGCAATCGGCGTTTTGCCATTCGTTGCAGGCCTAGTTTAATCAGGTCCGGTAATTCAAAAAACCCGTTTTTAGCAATGTTAACAGCATGTTCTTTTATAGATGGCAGAAGTTGCTTACCCTGACTGACAAACCGGGTTACCGACTTTTGGCTTAGTATAGACAGAACGGACTTTGCTACGAAACGGGAAGAAAACAGAACATCACGGTGCCCATTGGTGGTATTGGCATGGTACAGGAAAAAGATGGTATTCAGGAGTTTATTGGTTTCCTGTACCACGTCGGGAAACCACCAGCGTCTGCGGCAGTATACGCCACCGGTATCTCGCTCAAAGTCGGCCATCAGCCTGGCTTTGTCATGCAGTTTTACGTCTGCATATACACCGCTCAAGTGCACCATATAATATCGTCCGACATTATCATGCTGATTGCCAAGTCCGGCTGGGAAATGGGTATTTTTAGACGTTAGTAACAGGCGGGCGTTTTCGATACCTCCCGTTGCCAGCACAAATTCACGCGCCTTGACGGATAGTTTAAGCCCTCCCAATAACACGGTTACGTGGCTGACGGTACTAGTGTTGTTTTCCGTTTGAATGCCAAGTACATGTGCATCCATCAAAACCTGGATGTTGGTACTGGTTTCTAAAGCAGTCTGGTACGTTTTGCCGAAATGAACAGGAGGACTCCAGCGCTCCAGTGGGTACGACACCAGTTCTTCCGAATCCAGCCCATCCAGTATTTCCCGTTTGCTGTTGGGGAATGCGGCTTGAGCGTCAAACTCATATCGCCCAATTTGGCATAGATCAGCGGCTTTCTGGTAGTAAGGAAGGAGGTCATTGTAGGAAATGGGCCAACCACTATCCGGCACCCAGGATCGAGTTTTAAAATCAATGGGTTCGAACGGAATACAACGCCCCCCCCAGGCGGATGAGGTCCCGCCAAATTGTCGTCTGCGGTTCTCTTCCAACGGCTCGTGTGAGCCTGCTGGTGAAACATTTCCCCGATACAAATCCTGATTGGCAATGGTTTCGATCCAGCCGCCACCTGTCAGCATCAACACGCGAAGCGGTGAGGCATCCAGACTCAATGCCATCGAAATAGCCGCTGGTCCACTGCCAACGATACAAATGTCCGCTGTCAGAATTTGCCCCGCTTGAAACGTATTTTTTGTGATGATCATGACAGCAGTTGGTTAATTATCGGCAAGGCCGATGACAGGCTGGATACATATCGTACCGATTCTGTGTTTTGGGCCAGGTGCAGGAGGTTACTGGTACCGAACAGGACGACATCAGCTTTCTTTTGTGCCAGTACAGCAGCAATCAGCAATTGCACTAACGATATATTGGCTAGTCCAGCCAGTTGTCGAATGGTGTCTGCTTGCTTGGCAAAGGCCGGTTGCAATGGCTTAAAAGCCTGTAGCGTTTGATTAGCAATCAGCGGAATATGGTGGGTGCGACATAAGGCGATGATCGCGTCTGACGTATTGTCCTGCCAGCTTATTGCGGTTTGTACTAAATCTATCTGTCCACTCTGAATACCCGCTTCCACAATCCGCACATCATTAGTCGAGACTCCCGTGTATCGGGCTAAACCCTGCTGTTTAATCCGGGCTAGTCCGTCCCAGGAATCAGCATCAGCGAGGTCATTCCAGGTAGGTTCGTGCAGTAATAGTGCATCGGCCGTTTCGACGCCCAACCGTTTATTGCTTTTCTGTACACTGTCAACCAGGTAGGCTGCTGTGTAATTGCGTTTAGCACCTGCGTGCTGCTTTATTTTTTTGCCGATTTGGTTCATTGGAGAGAGCCATCCGGGCGTATGGACGCAGGGCAATCCGGCCTTAGTAACGACAAAAAATGGAAAGTCTGCCTCTTTTAAACACTTGCCAATTAGCCGTTCGGCATCGCCAGATCCGTAGAAGTCGGCGGTGTCGATCAGGTTGACGCCCCGCGCATTGGCAATTGTCAGGAAATCGGTAAACGCATCTGATGACAAACGGCTACCCAGCGAGGCAACCCGACTGGTTCCGATACCTACCTGCGATAGCTGGTTCAATGTAATCATGTGACAAAGCGTTTACGTTCTATTCAGATTAGGTTAGTACTCAACTAGTCAAGCCCGTTTCATAACGACTGACTCATCGGCAGTTTTTCTAAGTACAGCCGGGTATAACTCGTCAATAAATTGGCGGACTTTGGTATCCCACAGTTGGGTCTGGGCAAAGGCATAGCCAGCCTGACCCATTGCCAATCGTTCATCAGGATGCGCATACATCCACTCAACGGCTCCCGCTAAATCCGATACGACCTGCTCCTTCGTCTTTATAGGCACACGCAGCCCTGTTTTCTCATTCACGAGTTCAGCTTGCCCATGCAAATCCAGCGTCACGATGGGTAGGGAATAGGCCATCGCTTCCAATAATTGGTGTGGACAGGAATCGCGTAAGCTTGTAAAAAAGAATACGTCCGACTGCTCATAGTAGTCCTTCACTTCCTGATAGGACACATGGCCGACCCAGTTCACCCGGTCGTGCACCTTATAGGTCTCAATGTACTGGCGTACCTGACTGGCCATTTCACCTTTACCACCTACAATTGTCAGCTTAACGGTTAACGTGGGATCAACCTGACTAAGAGCCTGGATCGTTAGCTCCAGTGCTTTTCGGGGCAATAGCCGTCCTACCCATAATAGCTTTAAAATTTTACCAGGGTAATGTGGAAGGGCAGCATCGGGCAGGAAAGAACGGCTCAAGCCTGCGTCCCAAATCCGGTCGATAGGTAAGGTAGGCCGAAGTTTACGGGCCAACGCGTACGTATCTAAATTGGTCACCACCAATCTGTCGGCGATCTTTACCGATTTGTAAAAGCCTGGATTGACATATTGCAGAAGCGTGCTCATTCGGTCGCGCATCCACTCTCTGGACCAGTAGGCACCGAAATAACTTTTCAGCATTTCGGGCGCACGCTGCCCACCGCCAACTGGACCAAAGATGAAGGGTTTCCGAAGTTTATAGAGAAAACTTCCGAGCTGAATGCTACCATAGGTAACGTGATGCACAATATCGAAGCTAAGTCGCCGATCAAGTTGCCGGGCGAGCTTCAACGCACTCCATTGCCAGTAGAGATAATGGAAATACATCCCGATCAGATTGAGGTGACAGAAACGATCCACCCAGGCTGGCACCGTTACGTAATAGACCGTCAGATTCGGAAAGAATCCATCGGCCAGAATGCCATCAATAATAGCTTTGCCATCCTTTTTAGTCAGACAATGCACCTCTAAATTATTCATACTCAGGGTAGAGGCATACGTCCAGCCCGTCCCTTCTTCAGAGCCGAGATTAGGTATGCAGGCGTAGGCCGAGAGCAATACTTTTCTCATGGGATTATAGTGGTTTCATTATTCGGACCTTGCGCAGGAAAAAACCCGTACAAATTCGAGCGACATCGAAGCAGAAATACAGCAATTTGGTTTTGGAATGGTCGATGGCAAAGCGGTAACGAACCCGCAGGTATGTTGGCGACTTAATGGAGGTAAACCCTTTGATAAAATCAGTCAGACTAATTTGCTTTTCCACCTGAATGCCAGTTGCCTTTACAAATTCATAAACCACACTGGATACGTTGACAATCAGGCGATAACCTGCTTTACGCGCCCGGACAGAAAACTCAATGTCGGACATGTAATGGATGTAATTTTTCGAATCATACAAGCCAATCCGATCAAAAACCTCCATTGGGATAAGCGTTCCTCTGCCCGGAAGCGAGTGCGATTCCAAAAAGGAAGTTCGTGCGGCCAGTTCACGATAGCTACTACTATAGTTTTCTGATAAATGGTGTCCACCAGCAGTATATAATTCAAAAATAGCCCCTGCGTATTCCAGCTTATCGGGATTATCGCTGTCGACACTGGGCGAACCAATCAAGCATGGCTTGTATTTTCGGTATGCATCCAGCATGGTTTGCAGGTAATCTGGTGCAACAAGCGTATCGTCGTTAAGCGTAAGCACAAAGTTTTCCTGTCGATTATCCTGCGCTTTTTGGGCGTAGCGTATTCCCCAGTTAGTAGCTTCTGTCCACCATAAATTGCCATCACCTTTCAGGACCACTACGTCGGGAAACTCATTCTGAATCATAAGGTCGGTCCCGTCGGTCGATCCATCGTCCACGATGATTATCTGAAAATTACGGTACGTCTGACCGGCTAAACAGCCCAGACATTGGCGGGTAAACTCCCTTCGGTTATGAACGGGGATAACAATACTAATCATGGCGGTGCGTGGATTTATAAATGGGTAAATCAGGTGTACTTTCGTAAGGATCTAATTCAAGAATTTCTTCGGATTCATTATCGGTTTGAGGTTGGTAGGCATAGTACATGGCGACGCCCACAAAGCCCCAGAAAAAGACCGGAAGCTGGTACGAAACCGCATAAATTAAGCCGCTGACCAGGAAGCCAAATAGTACGGTTTGTTCCAGTGAAAAGGTGGGATTTCGCCGATACATTACCCAGAGAGTGCCCAGTAGAATCAGCATATTAATGCCTAGCCCGACGGCTCCATAGTTGAACAGCATGTCGATGTATTGCGAGTGGATAATGGTGCCCTTTTCCGGAAAATCTTCATTCTCCATAATTTCACCCCGGTCGTAACCATCATAGCGCCAGCCTAGTACCGGTCTGTCTGGAATCTGGCTTATATAATAAGCCGACTGTTCCAGGCGCCAACTGCCCGTATTATCTTCTTTGGGATCGAGAATACCACCGATGTTTTCCCACAGGGCGTTCATTTTGTTACCGGGTAGCATACCCAACAACGGAGCCAGTAAAATCAGTAGCACCGTGAGGGTGGCCAATGTCTTCCCCAGCGGAAACCCGCCAGTAGACAGTTTGCCCATGAACGACAAACCCGCCACTACGCCAATGGTCACAACAGCCGCAGAGATCACGGATCGGTGTAACAAAAACACGATGAACACGAAGGTGAACAGCATCAGCAGGAAATCGATAACCCGACGCTCTTTCAGGTACGAGACTAAATAATACAGAAAGGGAATAACCAGATACAGCGCTTCGTTTGAGGTAACGGTTCGGCTTTCGGAGGTAAGGTTATAGCTAAAAATCTGCCCCAGAAACAATTGATTGATGATATAGAAAGCAAAAATCACGTAAATCGCATACTGAATTTTTAAGGGGCCAGCCTGCGATGCCACTACAAAGCCCAGTAAGGCCAGACCACAGTAGGCAAATCGTTTGATGACAAAATACGAATATACCCATTGGCCGTATTCGTATTTCGATTCAAGCACCAGTCCAATAACGCCCAGAGCCAACAGCCAGGTGGCCACTTTGTAAATGGGAGGCTGCCGGAAGTAAAAAACAAATAAGGCAACAATACCAATCAGCGTCACACCGCTGACCGCTTTATCGAACAGCGGGTTCAGGGAATCTCCCCCGTAAATCAGGGCGCTTAGCCCGAACAACAGGATAAATAAAGCAATTCGATAGCTCCAGGTTATCATGCGGTTGGGGTTATACAGACAACCGCAGAAGCAGGCTCCCAGACGGTCTGATCGTAGAATGAAATCAATTTTTCCAGGTTAACCCGAGTGTTGAAAGCCGAGTCTGCGTGGGCAGCCTGTGCCTTGGCCAGTTGTCGTCGCAGATCCGCATCGAAGTAGCGGGCTACCTCGCTGGTCAGCTCTTCCACTGTTGTTCCCTGTAGCGTACCAAATCCGTCCGGCACCATTTCAGGAATACCTCCCACGGGTAATGCTAATACGGGGGTACCAACGGCAAAGGCTTCGACAATGGAGTAGGGGCAGTTATCGTTGAGGGCGGAATGAACGTACAAATCGCTCTGAGCAACCAGTTTCCACGGCGCTTTCTGCTGACCAAGGAACGTAACGTGGTCAGTCAGTTCCAGTTGCTCAGCCAGTTGTTTGTAGTCGGTCAGCTTTGGGCCATCGCCAATAAGGCACAGGTGAAAGTTGTGGATGTCTCTTGTTCGAAGTTCATGACCAATTTGAAGCAGAAGTTTCTGGTTTTTACGTTCGTCGATGTAGCCAACGTTGCTAATGATCAGCTTGTCAGAGGGTGAATCGCCCGTTTCACGTTGGCGCTTAGGAACCTCTAGCCGCACCGTATTACGTATTATTTCTTTGTTTATATGGGTTGGCAATAGGTGTTTCGACTTCTCATAAGCGTAATTAGAGCCGAATACGTAGTTATGGATGAACGAAAACAGATACGTATACCAACTCGTCAGACGCTTCGAGAAGGCTGGCTTTAAGGCAAATTGATCGACCAATTCGCGAACCGGATTATCGTTATAATGGCAGGTTAGCACTATGGGTACGCGTCTACGTAGCGCCAGATAAGCCGCTACCCCTGACCGGGGGTCCTGTGCATGAATGATATCGATATCAGATTGACGGAGTTTACGTACGGACAGATAGAGCCCAGTGAAGTACGCAAACTCGTCATAGAGAACATAAAATTTCCCGCCCAATGGCCGCATAATTCGCTTCAATACCCCCAGAAATTTACGCCATAGGGTGGGTGTATGCGAAGCATCGACGGTATGAACACCTACACCGGCCCCTTCCAGATCACTGGCTAGTGTTCGGCAGTAGGTAACCACACCCGAGGGTGAAGTAGGAGCCAGATAGGTAGCAATAAGCACGTTCATAAGGACAGTTATTTATGCATGAATCGATAAAATCGAAGTGTTAAAATCGTTTCGGGTCGCTTGCGGAAATTGTTCAACAAGCTATCGATGGAGGCTTCGGCATATAATAAAAAGTTATACAGCCGATTTTTACGTTTCGAAGTCAGCTGCTCTAGCGTGGCCCGTACAGACCAGAACAGGAACATGATAAAACCGTATTTATCGCCGTGGTCATTTTGAAAAACGCGTCGTTCATTTCTAACCCGGTAATAGTTTTTCCAGGCGCCCGGCCAGGGAATTCCATCCCGATCAGCCGAAGGTGGATGAAACAACAGGGAGGTTGGTACAGTAACCACCGGAAAATTCATCTTCTGGGCGCGCGTCATGTATTCCACCTCATCGCCCCAGATAAACAGCTTTTTGTCTGGAATACCAATGGCCCGAATGACTTCCGAACTAATCAGGGTTCCGTTAAAAAATGAGGCCACGCCATAGATCAAATCAAATTTGGTAATGTCAGTAACCTGCCGATAAAGCTGATTGGGACGATCCACATAAAATGCCAGTTCATCTTTGTTCTCGACATTGATCGACACGCAGTTTTTAATACAGGGCCCCAAATTGGGCGACGAAAGCAGGTTTTCAAGTGCGTCCGGTTCAGGCAGACAATCATCGTCCATACACCAGATTCGGTCATATCCGTCGTTAAACGTCCTATCGATACCCGTTGCAAATCCGCCCGCTCCACCCAGATTGCTCTGGGTTACAACAACTAGATCTGACCGTTTGCTGAGCCACTCACCAGTGCCATCCGTACTGCCATTATCGACTACATAGATCGCGTCTGACTGATGCGTTTGTGCACCAAGACTCAATAGGCATTTTTTCAGGTCATTGAGTCGGTTATAAGTCACGATCAACGTGGCTATTCGTTCCATAATTACAGTTTAAGCAGCGTAGACAACCGACTTTTGCTAAATCGTATTGCTTCCTTTAAATACGTGAGTCTAATTACATCCACGCCTTTGTAGCGCAGGTAAGCATAAAAGAAAAGAACAACCAAGGCTTCCGTAATCACCCACGAGCTGGCAACCCCAACATAACCGAAGCGTTGAATAAGTAAGGCATTAAGCGATAGGCTCACCAAAGCACCAATCGCCGAAATGCGAAAAAAAGCTTTATCCATACGCAAGCTGAGCATGGTATGAACCCCAAATAAATTGTTGAGCCCCAAGGTGATTGGTAGAAAGGATACAATCCGAAGCACAACAATGGCATCATCGAATCGGGAGCCGTAAAACAGGGAAATAAACAGGGGAGCAATCAGCCATAATCCTACTGATATCAGTACCATCAACAGAGAAACAGGGAAAAAAATAGTACGGACAATGGTCAACCCCTTATCTTCACTCTGCCCGAATGCGTTGGCTACAATGGGGAAAAATGCCTGATTTAAAGCCAGTGAAACGAACGCCTGTGCAATACCCACAATACGGGTACCTGCCGAAAAAATCCCTACATTGTAAGCTGTACTGAAAATACCTAACAGAAAAATATTCGATCCAGCATAGATAGTTGCAACAACGGAGGTAAAGAACAGTGTACTATCGTCACGAAATCGTTTCAACAGGTGGCTAACAGTTGGCCAGCTAAACGTGATGTTAAACCATTTAATTGCCACAAAAAAGGCTGCGAAGCTGACGGCCACCTGCGACAAACTAAGGGACAGGTTCTGATAGATGTAATCGTCAGGCTTTCGGATAAAGACAAAAACGGTCAGTGTCAGCAGAACTTTTATTATCAAATTAAATAAGGCAACCCGTCCTAATTTTTCCATCGCCTGATATAACCAAACGGGAAAAAACACAATACCAATACTGCCAACGTAGGTGCATATATGCAGCCATAAATGCGACCGAAACTCCGGCACAAAGGAGGCCAAAAGACCAAAAATGAGTGTTGATAATACCCAGAGTAGTGCTTTACCGACAATCACCTCGCTAAAAACCCGATTCGTTACCGATTGATTACTGCGGTCAGCGGCAATTGCTCGTACAGCAGCTAGATCGAAACCGTAATTGATTAGTAAGGTAAAATAGGCTACAAATGCCAGCGAAAAGTTTAGCAATCCCAAACGTTCTGGTCCAATGATTCGTACCACATAGGGGACCGTAAGCAGCGGAAGCAACATATTGACCACATGCACACTGAATAGCGATGCCACATTAACGACGAATCGCTTCATCATGGGCTTCGACATTACTGCCTGTTTACGATCTTCGGAAACTATATTGTTCATTGGCTCACCAGGGATATCGGCACACCCAGTCGATTCTTCTGATAGGTCAAATAAACCCACATTGGTTGACGCTACTGTAGCTACTTCTTTACTCAGCATAGTGGTGATATAGTGGTGTTTGTCAGACTGTAGCAACGCCAAAATAAACGTACTCCAGTGGCTCTATTCCCGTAGCTTCCAGCCGGTGTGTAACTCCCGCCGGTATGCGAACAAAAACACCATGTTGCAAGGGAATTTCCTGATTACCAACTATATAGATGCCTGCGCCTTTCAAAAAGAAAAAACACTCTTCCATCGTTGGGTGTGCATGGAGTTCACAGTAATCAGTCGATGAAAACTGGCCATAGGCCACCTGGGTCACTGGGGTAGGCGTATCGTCGTTCCGAAGAAAAACTTGCTTACTCCCTTGAGCATGAGCCGTTAGCTCACGCTCAAGGTGTGGTAGAGAGGCTGTAATTCGTTCCATCAGGCTTCAACAGGTTCTAGCTCTCGTTGCTTTACCTGGTCAAAAATCCAGGCATACGTTTTTTCAACACCCTTGTGAAGCGGAATGGAAGGTGCCCAACCCAATTTTTCCTGAATCAACTGATTGTCGGAATTTCGGCCACGAACGCCTAAGGGTCCTGGAATATTATTGATAGTCAGGTTTTTACCAGAGATGCCAATAACCATTTTCGCGAAATCGTTTAGGGAAATCATCTCTTCGGAACCAATATTGACTGGACCAGAAAAGTCGGAGTTCATTAACCGTCGGATCCCTTCCACACACTCATTAACAATCAGAAACGAACGTGTTTGCTTTCCGTCACCCCATATGTCAATGGCATCGCCATCCTGAGCGCTGGCCACTTTGCGGCATACAGCAGCCGGTGCTTTTTCACGGCCACCATCCCAGGTTCCCTGGGGACCAAAAATGTTATGAAACCGAGCAATACGAACGTCAATACCGTGATTTTTCTGGTAGGTCAGAAACAAACGCTCCGAGAAAAGCTTCTCCCAGCCATATTCGCTATCGGGCGCTGCTGGATAAGCAGATGCTTCTGAACAAGTCGGATTATCGGCATCCATTTGGTTATACTCAGGGTAGATGCAGGCCGATGAAGAATAAAAAATCCGCCGAATCCCTTTGTTTTTGGCCGCTTCCAGAATGTTCAGGTTGCAAAGCACCGAGTTGTGCATAATAGCTGCATCGTTCGTTCCGGTGAACACAAAGCCTGCGCCCCCCATATCGGCAGCCAACTGGTAAATCTCATCAAGATCGCTGGTAACGACTTCGTCCGCTACGTTAGGATCTCTCAAATCACCGATAACGAACTCGTCGGCGTTGTTGTTATCATACTCATTTTCTTTGATGTCGACTCCGCGAACCCAATATCCTTCCGACTTAAGCCGGTTAATCAAATGGCCTCCAATGAAACCACCACCACCACAGACGAGCGCTTTTTTCATAATTTGTTTTTATTTAACAGTTGAGAATACTTCTTTCAAGTTGAGGAAAATAAACAGAGGGACTACCTCTAAATAGCGCCTATACAGGCGTTTAGGCTCGGCCATAAGCCGAAAAAACCACTCCAGCGAGAGTTTCTGCATCCAGCCAGGTGCCTGAGTGACCCGATCTGTATGGAAGTCAAAAGCGGCACCAACCGTCACGATAAAATTTACCTTGGTCCATTGTGCCAACCGCCGGGCAAATCGTTCCTGCTTGGGCGTGCTGAGCCCAATCCAGACAATGTTGGCACCAGATTGGTTAATTGTTGCAGCCAGATTCTGAAACTCGTCGTCTGTCATTTCCCGAAATGGTGGACAGAATGTGCCGGTTACACGGTAGTTGCCGAACTTCCGGCCTACAGCCGCTTTCAACTCATCCGCAACGCCTTCCTGACCCCCACAGAGAAAGTGCTTGATTGGTGTGTTCGCGCTGCCTTCAAATACCTGTTTGAAAACATCAGGGCCGTAGCAACGTGTCATGTGCTTAGCACCTTTTAGTTTCCCAATCCAGACGCCGGGCATACCATCCGGTAAATTCCAGTAAAACGAATCCAGCACCTGTTTAAAATCGGGCTCTTTAAAGGCCGTGACCAAACCGTGCGCACCAGTTGCACTAATGCACTTATTATCTCGTGGCCAGCTTGGTTCGCACCGCCACAGAAGCCCCTTTACAGCCGCGTCCAGACCAGCATCGAATAGGTTGACATCCAGCACTTTAGTCATTATTGATAATCTGTTGAGATAAATATCTTACAAGGCATTCTTATTGCCATTCATAGCCGCCTTAACTGTCCACCAGCAGATTTTTGCATCTAGGCGGGTCGATTGACGCCGAATGTACAGGTGGTCGTATCGTACCCGAATCTTCATTTTATATAGTTCGTTGGTTTCGCCCCTGGCACCCCGTGCCTGTGCCAGACCCGTAATGCCAGGGCGGACTGTGTACCGTTCGCGATAACCGGGTAAGGAGTCCCAATGCTCGGCATCAAGCTGGAGTGGGTGTGGACGAGGGCCCACTACACTCATGTGCCCAGCCAGCACATTTAGAAATTGCGGCATTTCGTCAAGATTTGACTTTCTTAGAAACCTGCCAAGCCGGGTTACACGCCGATCATTCTGTGTCGCTTGCAGGAAGGTTGGATTAGACTCATAGGCCATCGTCCGGAATTTGAGGCACGGAAATGTGCGGCCATTTCGTCCTGTTCGCATCTGAACAAATAAAGCGGGACCTTTTGAGCTTAACTTGATCAATAGAGATAGTAGGGGAATAAGCCAAATCAAAATAGATACCGTAACAATACTCGCTACCAGTAGGTCAAATACCCGCTTTTTAAGACCAAAGGATAGCCAGCTTAGCGGAGGAAGTCTTGGCTGAACCCCAGGGTCCAGATACAAGTGAAAAGTTTTTTCGTTGGTAGATGCCTGCATGAGAATTGCTGGTTGCCTGCCTTAAAGTTGAGTATAACCAGCTTTTATGCTGGTCTTAATGGTTACCGAATAAGGGCTTTACCGGTACGAATAGTTATTCTTAATCCGATCGTTATAATGATAAGCTTCACTACCACCAACGGCATTCAGAATAATACGCAGGTTCTGAAAACGATTCTCCCGATACAGCGTATCGAGTAGTTTGAGGCTGTGCTTGGGCGTTACACCATGGCGAATGACAAAGAGCGTTGTGTCAGCAAAAGGAGCAATGATCTGCGCATCCGTTACAATACCAATTGGTGGCGCATCAAGAAGAATGTAGCGAAACTGGTCGCGCAATAAATCGATTAGCTCCTTTACGTGGGGGCCACCCAATAACTCCGCCGGGTCGTGTGGTAAGGGACCGCAAGGAATAATAAAGTAGTTTGGATGACCCGGGACTGGTTTAAGTATCTCTGCCAGCGTAGCTTCTCCGTTTAAATACGAACTAAGCCCCACAGAGTTATCGATCTTGAACAATTGATGCAATCCAGGCATCCGCATGTCTATTTCCAGAATTACTGTTGGCTGACCCATCATAGCCAGACTAGCACCCAAATTCAGAGAAACGAACGATTTCCCCTCGCCACTCATACTGGAGGTAAACAGCATGACCTGCTTCTGTTCAGCTTCGATATTCCAACCCTGTATATTGGTTCGTATAGAGCGAATCTGTTCTGCAATGACAGACCGTTGATGGGGGGCTACAACCAGAACGTCGCGATGCCGCTTGTTCATGACTTCGCCTAAAATCGGGACCTGTGTGCTGGTTTCAACATCGGTCCGGCGCGTAACCCGCGTGTTTAGTGCTTGTTTACCCGCAATGGCGGCTGTAGGTAGTAGTAAACCTACCAGGCCAAAAAGCGCATAAATCACGATGCCAACGGGTTTAACCGGATCTCCGCTACTTTTGGCGGCATCAAGTATACGACTGTCGGCTACGGAAGCGGCAAAAGTAACGGCCATTTCTTCGCGTTTCTGTAGCAAATAGGTATACAGATTATTTTTGATGGTTTGCTGACGCGTAATGTCCATTAGGGCGCGTTCCTGCTGAGGAATGGTACGGATACTCTTTTCTAACTTTTCATTTTTAGCTACGTATTCTTCTTTCGAACTAGTCAGCATGGCTTTCATCGTTCTGATATTCTGACCAATGTTGTTCCGCGTAGCCTTGATCTGATTGCCAACGGTTTGCAACAGCGGACTGTCTTCAGAAGTCGTCTGCATAAGCGCATCCCGTTTTAATTCAAGTTCCGCCAATTTGTTGATTTCGCCCAGCAGAATTGGGTCGTTGAGCCCAACCGTAGCGGGCGTACTACCTCGTTTATCGGACTGATTCGTGATAAACTCCTGTAGCTCGTTGAGCGCCGACAACTGAACGTTCACCTGGCTAAGCTGGGTATCATTCTGTTGGGTTGTCTCTAGAAACGACTGCGCCTGCGTACTTAAATCCGTTATACCTAAGCTCGATTTGTATTGCTCTACATGCTTTTCAACACCAGCCAACTCTCCAGACACCATGTTCAATCGTCTTTCAACGAACTGGAGCGTATTGGCTGCCACCTTGTTTTTATCGGTAACGGCCGCTTGGTTATAGGCATTAATTAAACTGTTCAACACAGCTTCCCCTTTTTGCGGAACGGCGTCCTCGAGCGTTAGCCGAATAACCGTTGACGTTTTGCTGGTTGGCTCCACTTTCAAATTATCCAGATATAAGCCCACGGCTGAAGCCTGAGGCATGACCTGGACAATCACTGGCGGGGTTTTAGCACTTGCAGGCTGACGCGTCATAATCCGTAAGCGACCGTAAGGCGTCTGAAGGAGTTGATTTAAAGGGTACGTTGGACCACCATTGATACGGACCGATTGATTCCCAGGAAACGATAAGGTTAGCGGATTTTTATACAACGCCGGGGTGCCCGACTTCACCGATATCCATACAGGTGACTCTGTATAGATTTCACGCTTGCCGAACGATGTTTCCCGAAAATACCGAGTATCTAGATGAAGGTTACTAACTACCTGATCCATTAAACTGGACGAACGAAGTATTTCCAGTTCGTTTTCAACTACCTTTTTAGGCGAGTACACTTCCAGCTCTTTAAGTGGATTTGTCTGAGCACTGCCTCGTTTTTCATCCTGAAGCAGTAAACTAGCCTGAATCCGATAAACCGGCTGTTTATAACGTAAATAAACATAAGCTCCTGCCAGACACAACCCCACCGATACGATAAACCAGGGCCAAAAGCGTAAATAGGGCATCAGATGCGTTCGCAGTACTGCATTGTCGGATCCGACAAGCTGATACGGAACATACGAATGGGAAGAATTGACAGCCATTTTAATTTGAGTAACGTTAAGAAGTGGTTGTATTCCTGGTTATCGGCGGGTAGCAATAATGGCGATCAGCGACAAAATGCCAGTTGCAATGGGGGCCAGTAAATAGGCTTTAGCTACGGTGGTTGCCCGAACTTTACCCGGCTCTACGTACACAACATCGTTGGGATGGAGCGAATAATAGGGCGACATAAACGCATCACGGCGGGTTAAATCAAGGCGAGCGAAAATCCGTTGGTTACCTTCTTCCCGAACAATCAAAACATTGTCGCGACGGCCGTAAATTGTTAGGTCACCTGCCAGTCCCAGGGCCTCGGGTAGGGTTACCTGCTCATTCGGAATTGTGTAGAGTGCTGGTCGGCTTACTTCGCCCAATACTGAAATTCTGAAATTCAGATTACGTACCGTTACCGTGGGTTCTTTCAAATAGGATTTAAGCTTACTTCCTATCAGTTCACCTGCCTTCGCATTGGTCAGATTCAGTACAGATATCTGACCAATCAGTGGTAGTTTAATCATACCGTCGGTATCGACTAAGTAGCCCGACATTCGACTAAGCGTATTAGCCGCCGGACTGCCCTGACTGGCATCGGCCGCTGCCGATGGATTAAAATAGGCGGATGCTTCAGGGTTGAGGCTACTTACCTGTACTGACAGCACATCTCCTTTTTTAATAATCGGAATAAATGGCTCTGGTATCATAACCGTATCCTCACGCGTTGTTGTACCCTGGAAATAAACTAGTTTTTTTGCGGATGTACAGCTCCCTAATGAAGCAATTCCTAACGTGATGAGGGCGAAGCTGATCCCGACAAGACCTAGTTTTTTTACTATTTTTCTGATCACTCTATTCTTCGTTGATGTTGATGAATTCACCCAGATTAGCTTATGGATGAAGGGAAAGACGAGCCACTGAACAATCGCTTGATACTGGATAAATTCTATTCAGTACTCACGCTTATCTACTCTAAATCTAGGCAGTGAGTTTTAAAAAATGTAATTTGATAGTTTATTTAACGGTCGTTTATATGAAACTTAGAGCCATTAATGGTATTATATTTATTAATTTGATAAATTACTAGTTTACTTTTAATCAATTTCATAAACAAATAGATGAAAATAAATTCATACAAAATAGCATGATTCATAGGAATACCTATTCAGAAATTAACTGTGTTTTGGCGGCAAAAAGTGATGAAAAGTGTAGAATTATAAAGCTGCCCAACCGAACCTTGACCAATCAAATTCAAAATGGTAAAGTCCTACTATCACAAAATCGCCCATCGATAGCTTGTTATTGGCGACTTTGTATTAGCAGGACTTTACCAAACTAACGCGGATGCGTAAACGAATTGGCAGCTATTTATCAGGGTATTGGATTGCCAGCTCCATCATAATTCATGGATGCCAGGCAACTGCCCCCCAAAACAGCATCGTAAGGCTTACCACCCGTGCCTTGAATTAATCTGTTATTGATGAGTTTATTATTCGTGGCAAGACTACCATATGCCAAAAATGTAGCCTGATTTGTGGTACTGGCTTTATTGGAAATGGTATTTCCGGTAAATGTGTTATTAGGCGAATTGTCGCAAATAATGGCCTTGTTGGCCGAACTTTCAATAACATTATCCGTGAACGTTCCGCCCGCCGTTGAGTGTGTTAGCTCCAGCATTCCAGACATACGGAAGTTGTTTTTGCTGAACATAACCGCTCCTCCATTGTAAAGTTGTACCCCTCCCTGACACAAACCTACGGTTGAGTTACCCATAATAATCATGCCTCCCACGATCGTTCCATTGCCATCTCCATCGTTGGAACCTTCCAGAAACTTGTCAAACACACCCTCAAATCGGTTGTTGGTAATAACAACGTCCTGAGCGGCTCCGGCAATTTCAATGCCAAACAAGCTACAGTTTTTTATATAGTTATTATCGACAGTGAGCTTAGCTAAAGGGCCTGATAATGAGAGTCCAAAATGGCAGTTCTGAAAGGTATTTCCACTAACGATTATCGTAGTGCCGGCATATGTATTGTAATTATCATGGTTGAAAATCTCACAGGCCATCCGTTTTGCCTGAATGGTATTGTTTCGCACACGAATGTTATCGGCGGTTTTGCCAGCCTGAATTTTCAATGTAAACCAGTTCGTGCTGTCTTTTGCAACATCTGTACTGGTACAATTCTGAACAGTCAGATCCGATACGGAGGGGCCATCGATGTAGATGGTTCCAAAGGTGCCGGTTTCCTTGGATATTACGTTCCATGACAGACCGTCGATCAGGACGTGATTGAGCGGAGTGGCTGGATCATTCTGGCTGATAAGCGATACGTAGGACTTGGATAATGTAATGAGCGCTTTGCCTGGGTTTGCCCGAAGTGCCAGATTGCTTTTTAAATGAACAGGCGTTAATTGGGTATAACTCCCATCCGGAATATATAGATCGTCCGTATTGTTTACAGCAATTTGAAGCGTTGGGCCAATATCCGTGTCTGATGTCTTTACACCAAACCAGGTCAAACTAGCGGAACCTGTGTACACTCGTTTATAGCGATGTCCCTTACTAGTTACCAGCGTAACCCCGGTATTGTCATCGCTGCTGAGGTCAGCCGGATCCAGTTTGAAAACTCCCTCACTACCTGTGTCACTAATCCAGATGCTATTGGGAATCAGGGTAACATTAAGGGATCGCACTTGGGTTATAGTCAGCGTATCCTGCCGTTGTACTATATCATCGGGTGCTGGATCTGAGGGTTTACAACAGAGTAATACAGTCAGTGCAAGGGCAAATGCACTCAACCGAAGCCAAATTGATTGCTTCATAACGATAAGAAATAACTACATGATCTGGTTAGCCCGCTCAAAAAATTTGGCGGCTTAAAGGAAGGTAGAGGGCCAGGAGCCGTTAGCGCATACCAGCTAACGTTTTTAATCGGTTATATATCCGAGTAGGAACACTATAATGTTCTAATGTTTGCCGATGGTAATACGGTGTAGGGCCATGCATCGTAGGCAGGTCAAAAACCCGCTGGAGGCCATTATCTAATGCGGTTTTGTAGCGATTATAAATATCTGTGTGGGTAGCATCTTTACCAAAACCAATGTTTTCTACTTTCGATACAGTAGGGTAAATCGTCAGGCCATCTGCTTTAAAGCGATTGAAACAGAATCGGATATCCCAGGCATCTGCCCGTCCTTCCATTTGATCGCGTAACATACCCAATAGATCAGAGCCACCCCGCATAAATTCTTTTTGTTGCCATTTATCCTGCGTAAATTCTGGATAGTCGGTCATTTGCCAATCTATGGATTGCCAGCGATTAGACCAGGTAGCCCATCCCCAGGGACTATGACGTGGAATACAGTACGCATCTGATTTGTAGTTAGCTGGTATATGAAATGGCATTGTATATCCGGCAATCGAATAAATCCGTTGATTATCAGCATATTGATTCAGACACTGATTCATAAAGTCGAGAAAATTCGGCGCTGTAATTAAATCATCTTCAACAACAATCGCTGCGGGATGATCAGTAAGTACCTGCGATATGCCTCGGATAATTGAATCCGCGCAGCCAATGTTTGTGGTCGCATAATCACGGTGAATCGACCGAAATCCGGAAACCTCGTCCAGAATCTGGCGAACCTGCGCCACTTTAGGTACATCATCCGGACGTTTAGGTGCATCTACAAAAATATATAAATCACTTTGTGAAGCTAAATGATTGGCTTGTAAGGCCCGAAGCGTTGCCTGAAGTTCGACAGGACGTTTGTAGGCAAACAATAGCACTGGTGCATTCATACGTTGAGAAGTTAAGTAATAAGTTGAGTTACTAGAAGAACTATTGGTTGAGTGACTAGGCCAACTAGTGGCCGTGGAATCATCCTATAAATGGTATGCCCTCCTGGCATTGGGGCCATTAAGATTGTCCCTCAGAGCTTGCTTTTTCTACTGATTCTACAATAAATATGAGCCGGTAGTTTGAAAGAATTATGTTCGCGGTAGCGACCAGCATATTTTATATTTTAACTCATGTAGCCTTATTGTTTATTATATACAATATTTGTAAACATAAAGTATAACAAAGTTGCGAAAAGAAAATAGATTAATTGAATTAATCTTGCATGTAGTATTAACTTTCTACTTATTACCCAATAGGAAATTAACTGAAACATACTCCTACCGGATAAGGTATCTTTGTCATGAAGTCAATACTAGGAAATCAGGGGTTTACAGGTCTTCTGCAGCCAGGATATAAGATGAATGAGTTAAAAAGTATTGGCCTGAAAAAGCCGGGAAGCAGCATATTCAAGTCGATTCCGCGATACAGCTATAACCCGATTGTCCTGCAATCGAACCCAGCCTGACCGACCTCGCTTCTGAACAAACTCCTGGACATAGATTGGGTTAATGATGGCAGAGCGATGGATTCGCACAAAATCAAGGTGTTGCTCAAACCATTGTAATGGTTGAGTAACGATTGAAAAACCACCATTCTGATAATGCACGCGCGTATAATTCGCTTCTCCTTCCAGCCATACAATGGAACTGATGAGAACGGGTGCTGGGTGACCTATTAATTGAATACTTTCCATATAGAGTTTGTTGATTAAGCACTCTATGTACGAAATCAGGTCGCCTTTGGTTTTAGTTGGACGTAGCTTGTAAGAGCTACCCCAGGTAGCTTTAATTATAATACATACCGGAAAGGGCTTAACAGTCAAGCTATTAATGCCCGGTAGTTATATAGATACGATCCATTAACCTGGAAAACAGTTAATGATTGATCACGAATTCAGCATTTTCTTTCTTTACCTAATTCCATTACAATGCCTATTTGCCAGCCCATTCAAACATCGATTAGTGCCAATGATTTTCGGGATGGGGCTTATACATTCTCAGTTGAATCTGTACTTGAATCGGTATTGTCTCCTGGGCGGTTAATCGTGAGTGCATCAGCTGGTTATCTATTAATAACTTCGTTGACGAATGTGTCTCGACGAGAGCATACCTTCGAACATAAACAGCAGGCAGACGGTCGTTGGCTAGCTACCGGTAGTGTAACCGTACTATGCAGTAATAAACTACCTACCGCTGGGAAGATTGTTATTCAAAACACACAGGCAGAATCGGTTGTCTTGACTATAGCAGCTACATCCGTCTCAGTAAAGCGTTCATTAGTACCAGCACTAACAGTTAGTCAGTCCAAGCTAACTTTTTCCCCAACAGCACTTGGTAAACCTAGCTTTCTGGTTTTTACCATTACCCCTCAACAGGCTGATGCCTCTGTAACGCTCACTACCGATGCGCCTGAATTTTTCCAATTAGCCAGTAATAGTCGTCCCAATTTTGGCCCAGTTTTAACAGTCAAGCCATCGACTAATGGTACGTTTGTCCATTTACGCTATGTATCGAATAAACCAGGGATGCACAGCGGCCAGCTCTTGCTCCATACTGGTTCTGACACGAAATCTATTCCATTAACAGCGCATACAACGGGGCAACTATCTGGTGTGCTAATGTTGGCAAAGAAACCCGCGTTAAAAAGACTGTGGGTGGGGTTATTGTTGGTGCTGATTGTAGGGAGCTTGGCTTTTGCGGGGTATAGCAACCGATGTCAATACTTTCCTGCCCTTTGTCAGGATAGGATTGCTGATCAGGGTAATACCAAGACAGATGATCCATTGCTACTTACAGCCATATCCGCCAATAAGCTAGATAAATCCGCGCGAACGCAGAAAAATCGACCAAAAAAAACGACCAAATCTTCTCGTTCATCGTCAAAACGTACGATGACGAATGAACCTATTTCTGCTTTGGCACCCGAGCTACAAGCAGTGGTCGATTCCCGCCAGGTAAAAAAGTTACCGTCTACTACGGATAAAGACATGAGCAAGCCAGCCGCTGGGCGAGCTAACCCACAAACAGAGGTTCCGTCAACTCAGGAAAGTGAACTGGAACGGGCGCTTAATTATCCTAATCCAAACTAAGCTGATTAAACAATTACTCAACCATATGAAACCCATAATTACCGCCCCGATTGTAGCCAGTTTTGCGGTTACACCTTTACCAGGCCTAAAAGCACACTACAGGCCGTACAGTATATTAAATCTCTCAATACGATTAAAGCACTCGAAAAAGCTAGCCAGCAAGCATTTCTGAAATCGGGACTTGTATTTCTCAACGTATATAAATAAATGGCTAAGCTCCCCCCTCCCCGGCGTCGAAAAGGTCGTCAAATTCCTATTTTGATCGTCGAAGATAATGCTGATCAATGGCTTATTATTCGTTCTGTTTTGAATCAATGTTTTCCAGAAGTGGAGCCCATATGGATAAATAACTCAGCACAGGCCATTACGTATCTGGAAACGGTTACTGATATCGCTAAGTTACCCAGGCTTATTTTGTCTGATTTATATCTACCCCGGATTGAAGATGGAGTTGCCCTGCTGGAGTTTATCAAAAAACATCAATTTTATCGAAAACCGCCTGTAATTATGCTAAGCGCATCGCAGGACGAAGAAGTTATTTCAATGGTGTATGGCTTAAATGCTGCTTCATACATTATTAAGCCCATAAGCCATCATGAATGGCTAAACTGCTTTTACGCCTTCCGACGCTATTGGCTGGAAATCGTTACACTTCCTTTACGAGCTCAATAATTATGCCTGCCAAT
Source organism: Spirosoma migulaei (assembly GCF_054776855.1). Classification (NCBI taxonomy): domain Bacteria; kingdom Pseudomonadati; phylum Bacteroidota; class Cytophagia; order Cytophagales; family Cytophagaceae; genus Spirosoma; species Spirosoma migulaei. Next base: position 431,806 of record NZ_BAAHBG010000011.1, read on the forward strand.
GGTCATGGGTCAACGAAACCCTTAATTCGTTATGCAATGCTGGTTGCATTTGCCGTAATGTTTTTAAATAGTCAAGCTCAAACTAGTTATTATGTCGCCAGCAACGGAAGTGATACTAATGATGGCCGTTCAGCCGCCAGCCCATTTCAGAATCTTAGTCGGGTCAATAGCCTGGTGTTAAAAGCCGGTGATTCCGTATTGTTTCGCCGAGGGGATACCTTCCGGGGAACGTTGCTGATTAGACAATCAGGTTCGGCCAGTGTCCCCCTAGTCTTTGACGCTTATGGTAGTGGCCCGAAACCTATCCTATCAGGTTCAGTACCAGTAACAAACTGGACAAATGTGGGCAATAATATTTGGCAGGCATCCTGCCCTACTTGCGGTAGTGCAGTTACTGGTGTATACCGGAATGGCGTTGCTTTACCCTTGGGCCGTTATCCAAATACCGATGCACCCAACAAAGGAAACCTTACTATCAGAGCACATACAGAAAAATATCAAATTTTTAGCCAGGATCATTTGCCGACAACTGTTGATTGGCAGGGAGCCGAAGTTGTTATGCGACCAACTGCCTGGATTATTGACCGGGCCGTCGTAGATCATCAATATGGAGATGCCTTAAATCTGTTTAACTACTCAAATTATACACCGAGAGATAATTCCGAGTATTTTTTTCAAAACCACCCGGCCACACTGGATAGAAATGGGGAATGGTGTTATGACTCAGTGAGTAAAAAATTACTACTTTATGATAATCAAGGCATATTACCTAGTCAAGTGTTGACAGTTACGGTCAATAGTCGGGGCATAGAGATGGCCAATGTATCCAACATAAAATTACTTAACTTACATTGTACCGAGACGCTTAATACAAACATAACGGCTCAAAATGTATCGAACCTTTCGCTAATAAATCTTGATATTACAAATGCAGGCGAAGATGGCATTACGATCAATGGTTCGGGCAAAAACATAGTTATAGAAAACAATAGGATGGCTACTGTTAATAACAATGGAATTAGCATTGATGCCTACCAGACTGTTACGTTCAAGGGCAACTCGCTTCATAGTATTGGTACTGTTCCTGGACGTGGTAAAAGTGGCGATGGGCAGTATAACGGTATAGCCTCGAATGCTAATCAGGCCGTATTAATTGAAAATAATGTTATTGACAGCATTGGCTACAATGGTATTACATTCTGGAATAATACGACTATTCGCCAGAATGTAATTTCAAATTATTGCTATTCCAAAATTGATGGAGGAGGAATCTATTGCTGGAATGGCAACAAGGCTTCAATGACAAACATCCACCTGGTGTCAAATATCTTGTATACCAACCCCGCTGGTGGTGTACCTTGGGTAGATTATGCAATTGGTATATTCCTTGATGATTGTGTCGAGAATGTAGAAATAAGAAATAACACTGTATTTGGCAATACTCAGTGGGGAGTTTTTCTCCATGGAAACAGTAACATCACATTTACGGACAATACTCTTTTCGATAATAATACCTGTCAGTTGGTCGTGTATCATAATGGTGGCGTATGTGCGGTTCGAAACGATGTAATAAAGCGAAATATCTGCGTTAGTAAATCGTCTTCTCAATTAGTCGCTGAATATGAATCGAATGCTGACGATTTGCTTCTCTATGGTCAAATCGATTCAAATTATTACGCCCGGCCGTTCAATGAGGACTCAACTACAATACTTGGTGTTAATAATTCCACTAACGGAAAATATTTATCGTTGAACGGCTGGAAAAGTTTTTCCCGTGGGCTTGACCTTCACTCAAAAAGTAGCCCTATTACTTATACGCGATATAAGAACGAAGGTTCTGGCGGCAAAAACCGCATTAGTAGCTCGTTTGACTCTAATAGAGAAGGATGGGAACTGATCTATAGTCGTTATGGAAATGGTGAGGTCATCCAGGACAACACAAACAAACTGGATGGAGGTAGTCTGCGCGTAGGATTTACAACTCCATCCGGGCAAAGCAATTCATACATCCAAGCTGCTAAGTCCATTTCTATTACAAAAGGGAAAACGTATGTGCTGCGGTTTGATGCCATTTCAACAACAGATGATACCATATTGGTTTATCTCCGGCAATACGGCTCACCTTACAAAGAATATGACAGGCGCTACCCTATACCAATTAGCGTAACACGTAAAAGCTTTGAGTTACCCTTTACTTCGTCTGATGATGATGCCAATGCTATTGTTTTAGTGCAGATTGATGGCGAAGGAACAACCTTTTGGTTGGATAATGTTCGCCTGCAAGAAGATGTGCCCATTCGAAATAATCCCGACGATTTCCTTAAACTGTTTTATAACCCAACACTGAAAGATAGTATTATTACTCTCGAAGGAATTTATCGAGATGTGAAGAATCAGGTATATACTGGGTCGGTTATCCTCACTCCATTTAACTCGATTATTTTATTTAAGGATATTCCCTCACTGCCGCCCACCGATCTGAGTTTGTTTCTGGAAAGCGATAAGCGATTTCTACAGGTGAATCAGACAGTTACATTTAGGCTTCGTATTAGTAATAAGAGTAATACTCAATCTGGATTGGTTAGCTGGATATGCCGCTTACCAGCAAACCTCGAATTCGTCGATAGTAGTGGACAATTATACAGCGATAACGTATTGACTGGGACTTTGTCTCAGCTAGCTCCGAAAAGCGATACTGTTTTTACTTTTTTAGTTAAACCAACATCTATTGGTATATTCCGTGTATCGGCCCAAATAACTACAGCCAACTCACCTGATACAGACAGTAGTCCCAACTCAGGTACGGCTGATGGGGAAGATGATACCTCACTAGTTGACTTGCGCGTAGGAAACTATGCTACGAATGTATTTGAGTCGCCTAATCCTAATCAACGATTGCTACCAGCTGTGGCGACCAACCAGCCCGTTCCTGATCCTGATCAGGCTGACCTAAGTTTACATATACAAGTCAGTAGCCGCACACCTCAGGTGGGAAACATTCTGACTTTCACTTTATCTGTTACGAATGGAGGGGGGCGTACTGCCGATGGGGTTCAACTCGAGAACCAACTGCCCGATGGTTTTGAATTAGTCGATACAACGAACTGGACAGTAGATGGTCGTTATCTGAGAGCGTCTCTTGCGCCTATTGCAACTGGCTCCACCCTAAGTACATCGTTTCAGGTGCGGGCTATATTGCCAAGTACTTGGATCAATCGGGCTCAAATCAAGACATCAAACGTAGCTGATCCTGACTCAACGCCAGGTAACGGATTCATAAATGGCGAAGACGATCAGGGCCAAGTAGATGGCCGGATTCAATTGTGAAAAGTAGTCAGAAACGTAATGATATATGTTCCATACCCTCTTTTAGTGAATATGTAATGTCCTTCTGATTTCATGCCAGCCCATAAGCAAAATGATCCCTATAGCAATTAATGCGAATCCGGCCGGCATTAACCAAAGTGGCAAACTTATCCACCACCAGGACCAGTCAATCAGACCTGACAGCTTTAAAATCAATAGCAAAGAGGACATTGTTACCATGACTGCATAAGCAGTCACTTTGAGCCGAACTGGGAATTCTGGAGAAGGACCCAGTTCCTGATCGTATAGTTCAGGTTTATCAGGGTTCTTTTCGTCTTCAAACCTATACTCCTGATTAGACATGACCAGTTCTAACTTAGATGACCATACTATGGTAGCCTTAAATTAAGTAGTGAACTGGTTTCCAGCAGCATTATGATACTTGAATGACTTGCACCGTTTCGGTGATTCCATCTACTTCGAGTATATATATTCCTCCATCATATACGACCCTTGCGCGGGGCTTATTGGAGTAATGGTAAAAGTACTTAGGCTCATTTTGCAACCAGCTTACTCCATTTAAAAATGTAAAGCGAGTGTGTTGCGTTCTAAAGCCTCGGAATGGACCATTTAGTTTACCTACTTGAACAACCAGTTGAGTCTTCATATACAACCATTTATGATTCCATCTCCATTGTCTTATTCACTTGCTGTTGGGTATAACGAGTCAAGCTTATAAAAACAATCTGAATGAGTTAGGATCAACTAAATTATATACTTATGAAAGTAACTGATTAACTCAGAAAAGAGGTCAGGTACTTATAAAAATGAGGCAATGGGCTGTATAAATTTTGTAATTACTTAATAGGGCTATTAAAAAAATAATTAAAGATCTCATTTACATATGTATTACTAGTCAAATAAGGCTAATTTGATGGCATAATAAATTAACTATTCTTTATAGTTAAATACTTGTATTTTTCTTTTAATAATATGTGTAAATTTATGAATTGCCAAATTCGTCTATTTTTTCTAAATTATTGTGTTCTTTCCTGTCTAGCCAGTTTAGTTGCATACCCCACCTGGGGGCAAGTAACTTATTATGTAGCTAGCAATGGGAACGACTCGAATGACGGGCGATCATCATCTAGTCCCTTTCAGAATCTGGCAAGAATTACTAGTCTTCCCTTACAAGCTGGGGATATGGTTCTATTGCGCCGTGGCGATACGTTTCGGGGCACCTTGCAACTCAGCCAGTCGGGCGCATCCAATAGTCCCATTGTCATTGATGCTTATGGGTCTGGTAACAAACCCATTCTTTCCGGCGCAGTAGCCGTTACAAACTGGAACAACATTGGCAATAATATCTGGCAGGCTAACTGCTCTACCTGTGGCACTCAGGTTACAGGGCTTTACCGTGACAACACAGCACTGCCATTAGGCCGCTACCCAAATCTGGATGCAAGTAACAAAGGATACCTCACCGTGCAATCGCATTCGGGCAAAACGCAGCTTACCAGCCAACAATCGCTATCAACGAACTGGACAGGTGGAGAAGTGGTATTCCGGCCAGCACAATGGATATTGAACCGGGCTAAAATAACGAGTCAGAGTGGCAATACGCTGAATGTAGAAGGCTCTGGCAATTACGATATAATGAACAACTGGGGTTATTTTATTCAGAATCATCCAAGTGCTCTTGACCAAAACGGAGAGTGGTATTATAACTCGGCTACTAAAACAATTCAACTGTATAATAGTCAGGACAACCCTAACAATCAGTCTATTGCAGCTACTGTTTTTGCACAGGCTATAAATCTAGCAGCTGTTTCTTACGTAATGATACGTAATCTACAGATCACCCAAACGCTGAATTCGGGTGTGTTGGTAACCAATAGTTCAAACATTACTATTACCAATACCGATATTACGCAATCGGGTGAGGATGGTGTTTCTATTCAGGGAAGTGGCCAGGAGGTACTACTAGAGGACAATCTGGTTGATAATGCAAATAACAATGGGGTGGTTATTTCAACTTACCAGAATGTCACGTTTAGAGGAAATACAATTCGAAATGTTGGGCTTCTGCCAGGTCGGGGTAAAAGTGGCGATGGTGCTTATATTGGTTTTCAATCGGCTAGTACGACCAATACATTGATTGAGAACAACGTATTCGATAATATTGGCTACCATGCCCTTAATTTTTCGACCAATACAACGATTCAGCGCAATCAAATCAGCAACTTTTGCCGGACTAAAAGTGACGGTGGTGGTTTATACATCTGGAATGGTAATCAACAGGCTTTAAGTAATATTCATCTGATTTCGAACACCATCTATAATGGTATCGGTGCTCCAGAAGGGTCGCCTAGTGGTACATCGGCTGGAGCGCATGGCATTTACCTCGACGATTGTACTGCCAATATTGAGGTGAAGGATAATACGGTTTACAACTGCAAGGGGTCTGGAATATATCTGCACGGATCATCTTCCATTACCGTAACTGGAAATACCGCTTATAACAATAGCGAAGCACAAATATCCATTAAAAGCGCGAATGGCTGTCAGCCACGTTCCAATGTTATTCTGAACAATATTTTTGTGAGCCGATCAACCGATCAGTACAGCGCAAAATATGAATCGAACCAAAATGACTTAGCGAGTTATGGCCAGTTTGATAATAACGTATACGCTCGTCCCTTTGATGATAACCTTAAGATTCTGACTGTGTATAACTCTTCAGCCGGAACTGCTCTCTCGTTGGCTCAATGGAAAAGCAAATATGGGAAAGACCCATTATCCTCAAATAGCCCTATTACCTACACAGCTGGCAATCCCGATGACTATATAAAACTTTTGAGTAACCCAACGGCCAGTGCGAGTCAGGTAACGTTGGATGGTACCTATCGTAATGCACGAAACACCGCTTACACAGGCCAGATAACAATACCTGCTTTCTCATCGTTGCTTCTCTTGAAGTATACTCCCCCGGTCGTAACGCTTCGTACGCCGGAAAATCCAGCCAATGTTGTTACAGGGCTAAGCTACGACTACTATGAAAACTCCTGGACCAGCTTACCCGATTTTACGACGCTTACGCCAGTAAAATCGGGAACTACGACTACGCCTGGGCTGTCGGTTCGTAGCCGGGATCAGAATTATGGTCTACGCTTCACGGGTTACATCAGCGTACCTACTGATGGAACTTATACCTTTTACACGAATTCGGATGATGGCAGTAAGCTCCTGATTGGTACGACGGAGGTAGTCAATAACGATGGTGGGCACACCGAGCAGGAGCGTTCGGGCACAATCGGGTTGAAGGCAGGCGTGCATGCGCTAACCGTCGTTTATTTTCAGAGTAGCAGCAGCCAGGTACTGTCGGTGAACTATAGCGGACCCAATATTAATAAACAGGTAATACCTGACGCTTCTTTCCGTCGGGTACCTACTGCTGTGGTGACGCCCCCTATATCAGACCCGCAGCTCATCGTGCGGGCTTACTCGGCAACCAAAGACTCACCGATTACTTCTCAAATTACTACCCGACTCGAACTGCGCAACGATGGCAGCACATCCGTCGCCTTTCAGGACTTGAGCGTGCGTTACTGGTTCACCTCTGACAACAGTCAATTAGCCAAAGTCTATGTTGATTACGCAGCCATGGGGGGGAGCAACGTGCAGCCCCGGGTTGTCCAAATTAGTCCGGTAGCGGGGGCAGATAGTTATGTGGAACTTAAAATGGCACCCAGCGCGCTAAGCATCGCCCCGATGAGTAGTCTGGGGGCGATTGACTTCCGGCTCGTGCGTTCGGACTATGGCTTATTGAACCAAACCAATGATTACTCCTACGTGTCTAACTATGGCGCTGCGGTTTTGAATCCTCGCATCTGCGTGTACTTGAAGGGCGTGCTAATCTATGGTAGCGCTCCCGCAGGAGCTTCAGCTCGGATAGGGGCCACCGAGGAGTCACTCTCAAGGCTCCAGGTTCGGGTGATGGGTAATCCTGTGTTGGGTTCTTCAGCCGAGGTCGAGATTAGTGGCGTGAGTGGACAACGCGTAGTGGTCGAGGTAATGGATGTACAGGGTCGTCGATGGCATCAGCAAACCCTACCGCAGGCGAATTTGGTAGATCGGCTAAGTGTTCCGCTAGGTACAAGTCAGGGACTGCTATTGTTACAGGTGCGTAGTGAGGGGCAGTTCCAAACCATCAAATTGATCAAGGCCCAGTAAAGGCAGGCCATTTTAAGTGAAATGCCCCTTTCTACAGGTTGGGGTTTTCGCTAAGTAATAAAACTAGCTAATGCTGCCCTGAAAATCAACGGAATTTATCTTCGTTAAGTTCTAAACCGATTGGAGGGTAAACAATTTTTGGAAGCGCCTAAATACGATCCACCCAGTTTGCCTGTATTTGTATTTCTCATACTTAAGAAAGCTGATTTTGGAAATCCATTAGCTCTTCTTCGGTTTCAAATAAATTTTTACGTGGGGGCAAGAGCTGCACGTTTACATTGACCCGGGGTGGACCCGAATGATCGCCAATGGGCTTTAAACCGTACACGGCAGTGGATATCACCAGTTCATGGGTTTCGCTACGCTGGCGAATCACCAATGTATTGGCCAAACTACCATCTAAGATAATCTGCATAATGATTCCCTGAAAAAAAGGAAATTCATGGGTAGCTCCGAAGGGTTGATACACCCAGACGTTATCCCCAACCATAAAGGGAATTTCAACAGGCTTAAGTGTAAACTTCATTCAGAGTTTAAAGGGTTAGTCATAAGCTAGAAGCAGCCTACCCATCAATCCAGGGTCCACCGCTTGCGAAACGCTTTGCCCTTCTCCATCAACAATATCAGGCGAGCTGAAATTTGCTCATTTCGGGCCCGTAAAGCTATTATCCTGTTGGAAAGAGCCAGGTAGTTAGTCGCAAATTGCTGGCGCACCCGGGTATTGGATTCCAGATCTACTTGGATCATTGGAGCTGTGGTTAAGGAGTAGCTTGACCGACAGCTAGAAGAGAGGGGGCGGGTAAGGGACTCATTGAGAACTGATTGTCAGTGAGGCAACGTACTTATAACAAGATACGTTCATGGGTATCTGACAATAAATAATTTATAAGCAAGAGTTAATGCCTTAATTCAGGAAGCTACCTGATTTTACTGAGTTAGAGTAATACTAACTAAAACTCTGTTTAGTTTAATCCGTACTTTTGGTTGAATTATAGGCGTACTGGAAGATATGTTTATGGTGTGAATAGAAGGGTTAACGCCACCCTCAATGGAGCAGGCGTTTTTTTGTGTTAGTATAAACCCGCGTCTACCTTGCTTTTGATACCTAGTGGGTAGAGGGTGAAAAATGCGGGCCCGGATCGAGTCGGCATTTTTCACCCTTACGAGCCACTTTCCCTTTTACTATCGCTATCGTAGTCATCAGGTTTGCTAACGTTTTTTACGAACAAAATTTAGACCCCTATTTATCAAAACAGATTAGACAGCCACCTAATGAATCAAGAAAACGTGAGTTTACATTCGATGGCCAGAAACCCCTGCGAATGTAAACTCACGTTTTACGAAATCAGAACCACTTCCTAATAAGATAATCAGTTTTGCTTTCGACCGAGCAGAAGAGGCAACTCAAGTTGAGGGATAATCTGTAGTAATGCTACCAAGACGCTGAACTCATCCGACTCTAATTCACGGTTTTCTTGATAGGCAACAATCACTTCCTGGAGCGTAGCCGTAATGTGCTTTGAACTGAATTTTTCGAATAGTCCCGCTACTTCTTGGACGATGGCAGTGCTGGCCTGAGCGGATACGGTTCGATACATTGAATCAGTTTCTACGAACCAATCTGCATTAATAGACTCTGACTCGCTACCAGCACTTGTTGCGTTTTGATCTGAGTTGACCGTTTGCTCAGTCGTGTTTGCATGGGGATCCCGTTGGGAGTAATTTTGCTCCGTGTTCATTTGAATGAAGATTTAAATGTTGACACCTACCCCTACGCTATGTTTTCCAAGGACCGAGCGTTGGGGTTTTTCTATTTATTACTTATTAAAGTTAATAAAACTCTCTATATATGTCAAATGAAATGATAAAATTAACTTTTTACCAAAAAATTAATTTGTAATTCGCATCCTAATGCTTCAGCAATTTCATCGAGTGTGGCAACTGTAAAGTTATTTCGGCCTAATTCATAATGCGAGATAGTAGAGTTGCCTTTGTGCATGAGCTTAGCAAATTCCTCTTGGGTCAACCCTTTAGCCTCGCGTAAAGACTTAATTTTTCGTCCAATTTCTTTTGATCTTTCCATATGGTAAATGTTTGCTGTAAAGGTAATTGGTCACACAGCATATAGATAAGCTGTAGATGAATTAAATGCCTTATCCATTACTGATAGAAAGGTACATGCATAAACCTATACACAGTGATAACAGTGAATAACCTTTTCATCAACCAGCGCTAATCTACCGTAGTAGTGAAAGTAGCTATCTTTTACCCCAATATTCCAACAAAATTTATAACTTACAGATATCTAGAAGCTTACCTAACTCATGACTATTAATTATGGAATTTACCGTTTTAACCAAAGATCAGTTAGACGCCATTTTAACTGATCGCGATGAATGGAAAAAAGTCGCCCTGCGTGCCCTTGATCTAACTGAGGAAGTCAAACGGGAAAATTTTGCCATAAAAGCAGGACTGATTCATTATGATAGAAACGAGGTTGCTACTATGCTACACTGCTCGACCAAGCAGGTCATACGCTATGAAGAAGTACAGGAATTGAAACCTACCCGTATTCATGGGAAAGTACTCTATTCAGCTAACGACTTGATGGCCTTTATTGAAAAGTTTCAAGTCAAGAATGCGGTTCTGCCGGATCGGTCCAGTTATCCCAAGCGAAAGCATCACCGAATAGAATAGCAACCAATATTTCTGACGGATAGGACTCTCGATCAGATTACACTCTTATAGCCAGTTCTGGACTTATAAGCCTGTTAGCAACTGGCATAATTCCTAAAAGACTAATATACGTATATAGATTATCGTTCAAATTTAAAAACATTTACTATCTTTATATGAACATATAATATCGTTCATATATGACTCGTCCAATTGGTTCAGATGCCCTGATCGCCGGGCTAATGGCTCCCACTACGAACTGGGGGCAAGTGATGGCTGCCAAAGACAACCAGTTACAGCAGCAAACTTATCTTACCCAACAGTCCGAGCAGGAGTTATTGCAGGAACAGCAAGCCGCGGCTCAGATCGCCAATTTTCAACAAAAGATTCGCACTTTACCGCTAGAGCGGCCGGATAAAGTGCGGGTGTCCAAATGGCTACTAGGACAAGAGAAATCCATCGCTGAACGGCTGGAGAACTCATATCAGGGAAGTTTAAAAAAATTCATGGCAGTTGAGGGAGCAGCCTGGATGGATCACACGCTGGGAGCGCTGGAGCAAAGTAATGAGTATCAAACAGGACTCCATAATCTGGAGCAGATCACGCTGGCTAAGGAAGCCATGCGGAAGGGCGAAAACCTGATTGGTGAGGTTCGGGATGTCAATGGTACCAAGCAGTATATATCAGCGGATAAACGGATAGCTGACTACTATGCCGGAAAGCTACCCAAATTTGATTTTCAAGGGAGCTATAAAGACGATGATAATTTACTCAAGCATTTCAGCGAACAGTACGCTCCTAACAAACTTCCCTACGAGCAAACAGCAGTCGATGATAAGGCTATCCAGGAATATCTGTTAGCCACGAATCCTCGTGAAGTGGCAGAGGATAAATACCATCGAAAATATCGGGGTGCGCAGATCTATTACAAGACTAAACCACTCGATGAGCTTGTTGACTTCAAACTAAAGCAGCAGGATCATCAGATGAAGGTTGCCGACCACAACCGGAAAGGGGCGCTCGATAACCTGCGGGTTCAGGGATTACAGTTAAGCAATCAGATCAAACAAACCAAGCTGGCAAGCCTGCAAAATTCGGGAGCGGATGGGTCTGATCCTGGGGCGTATCTGCGGCACATGATCCCACAATCGACGGATCAACCTGGTGTCGAGTACATGCAGGATGCCGAGCTTGCTCCCTATAAAGTCTTACGACACTCAGGCTATGATCTTTCCCGTTTTGGTGGCCGACAAACCGGGAAGGTTAGCTTTAAGGCACTAGATGTATTTGACAAACAAGCGGCTGAGTCTTTGGGTCAATTGATAGGTGCCGAAAAAGTACCGGCATCGAAATCAAACCCAACTGGCTGGCGAGGAGGTAACGTATTGGAGGGGATCGTGGATAAGAATGGCTTTAATGCAATTGACCTTTCCGGAACGAATCATCAGATCGTTCATATCGATCCAAAAATCTATACCAATCCTCGTGAATTCGACGCGTCAGGTAAACCAGTTCATCCGAACGGACCTACGGGTTTTCTGAGAATCACCGTCAAGCTAGGGGATACTAATGATGCCAAGAAAGCAGGATTGCTGGATGGCATGTTCAATTCGTCGACCCGAATTGGCGCTGGGGCATACAATAAGGATACTCAAGAAATAACGTTGTATACACCTATCGGTTCGCTGTATAAGAATGCCGCATTAAACCGGCTTCTCTCCGTGCAAGATGTTGGCCAAAAGATAACTAATCAGTTTATCAACCCTATGGCGTTGGGTCTGGATAATGACGACTAGCTTCACTCCAGTAACCACAACTAGGTCCTGACTTCCGGTAAGATTGAGCTTGTTGTGAGCAGAACTTTTAAAGCCCAAACTTTTAATTGGCAAATAAATCACTGGGTCCCCTTTGCAGGATAGATCCTGGTTGGACGGGGGCTGGTTTAAAAACGAGCCGGACCCCGGGGAGTCTTTAACCGGTAGTCCCACACATCGCTCGTGTCTGAATCTGCTTAGATCTTTGGCAACCAGCTTTTAGTATTATCTCCTTTTACCTATTCGTAAACGATTTCCTTCATTTAAATTTCTGATCGATGAGTTATCAAAAAGTTAATCCCTATCCTCGGCACGATGATCTGGTGCAGGGCACATTTTTTCAGCCTGAAGACTATAAGCTCAATTTGATGATGGTCACCTTACGACCTATCTCGTTACGTGTCCTGTTCTACGCGCTAGCTCATTTGGAAGCCGACGGTTCGGTGGAATTATCCCCAGTTAAGATGGCTTCGAGGTTCATGACGGATAGTAGCTATATTGGAAAAGGCATACGTGAACTCGTCCAATTTAAACTGATGGCTTATCGAACCCGGTCAGTTTTTTGGCTAAACCCTGGGATCGCTAAACCGATTTCAATTCAGGTTTCCTAAATAGGCTTCTTGCAATACTTAACGGATTATTCAGTGAATAAAATGAATAAACTTGAATAATTATTCACCTCTATTCACTGCTATTCGGTGAATAATAATATGTGTATTTAAGTTAAGTTACTAAAAGTTAGTATGTTAACTATGGAAAATGTCTATTCATTGTGAATAATATCTAATTCAAAACAGGAATGAATAGAATTAGATATTATTCACAATGAAGTCGCTAAAAGAGAAGAAGGGTAAGGGGTAAATTAGGTAATCAGTAATAATGGCCGGGGGTAATTAAAAAACTTGAGTAACCCAGGAGCTTCATTCTGTATTTCTAGTTAGCGCTCGGTTCAACCTTGCCTTTAAATATTTTCCCAGAAGGCACTAATTATGAATGGGAGTGGGTCTAAATAGGCAATATTGAACCCATTCGCTCGAACATATTCCATAAGTCCCTAGAATATAGGCCTACAACTCATATAGAAAAGAGTAGCATTCTTTTTATTGGAAAAATATAGTTTTGATGATTGATTAGGAATGAAAAGCGTCTGGCAACTACCCCAACTGCTCATTTAGCGTTCGTTTGATGGATCGAGTTCAAAATAATCTACATCATCTTCATTGCCAGCACAATATTATCACACATATACTCGCAATAGTTCTTTACTTGGTGTTTGATGACGCTTTTTAAGGCTATTCTACCATAAAATGGTTGAAGTCTGCCATCTGATACTAGCTCGACAAAGCGCAAAAATGAATAACCATTGATAGGATTTAACTATCCCAATCAGGCGGATAATCTCCTGGAACACTTTCCAGAGTTTCCCCAAAAATTAGCTTACCATCTCTTAACCAACAGGGGCCTGTTCGTAAATCTCGAAGGTCTATATTTTTGGTACCTGCCGGTGCATTATCCTCAACGTAACTACTCACAATAAGCGATTGAGGAATATGATGAAGTAGACTAGCGCGTTTGACCCATTCATCATACTTGCCAGTGTCTGGCCACAGCATGACATGACGATTCTTCAGCACTTTAAATACATTTGGCTCATACCACCTGCACCCATTATTACCGCCTGTGGCTAACCATACCTGTTTTGGAGAATAGGCTGAGCAAACGACTGCCGTTGATTCTCCTTCGACTAAAGCAACTTGTTTATCAGGATGTTCAGCCAGCAAATGTTCGCCGAAAAAACATGATTGAAGTTTTGCCTCAACATTACGAATCAGACTCTTACCCGCAAACCAAACCTTCTCTTTCAAATCAGGTTCATACTGCCCAGTATGATGATTTAACCGAAAGGTCTTGTGATGAGGTTTTGCTCTCCGACCTGTATTAGGGTGGAATGGAATGACTTTTACTTGGCGTAGATTACCAGCTTTGTCAAACTGTGGCAGGCTGGTTGCGAATGTGTTCTCGTATTTCCATTCACGAGATGTGCCTAGACGATACTGTGCAAACAGATAATCAGCCTTTTCTTTATCAAGTAATTGAACGAGGTATTGATAGAACCCATTCCGTACAAACTGGCTTTGACTTTTCTGATAGATCTCCTTAGGAATATAAGTAATTGGGGTGTTGTCATTGACAAACGATTGAGGATGTGTAATAAGAGCATGATTAGGATTTGGTCTTTTGAAGTCCTTTCTAGTACGCTCAGCTGTTGTTGGCAGGTTAATTAATCCATATTGTTGACCAAGCTCAACAGCAGCTGTTGTAAAATCCATGTTATGAACTTTGCAATAGGCCGTGAGTGGAAACCAACATTCATCGGTCTGAAAATTCTTAATAAAGGGTTTACCGCGTTGATCAGCCCGGTAATAGTATTCAGCCGTGTGCTTGGTCTGATCGAATAACCGAACTGGTTGTTGGTTTCGAATCAGTGGCTCACCCACCAAGTCGAACAAAATAGCAGTACCGAATTCAATTTCCAACTGATCTATTTGACTTGATAGCATAGGGGTGAAGAAGTTGAAAATCTATTCATTCATGATCGAACATAAAAAGGATTTATCCTCCTGTGTTAACTAATGAATAGATTATTTAGCAAATAATGCGTTGATATACAGTAAATTAAAGAGATAGGAGGTGGTTATTATTCATTGTACGGGAATGAATACGGTTGAATAATTATTCCATTTTATTCCATTTATTCACTGTATAGAAAAGGAATCAGGGTCTTATTTAGTAATTACTAGCTTAGCCAGTATCCGGCTCACTTTGGGTTGTGAAATACCTAATTCTAACGCAATTTGAGTTTGCGTTTTTCCCTGCTGATGCAGAGCATGAACCAGTTCTGGCTGGTTGGCGGTGTCCTTTTCTGAGGGTTGCTTTAAATGCTCTTGTTCAGTGGAACATCGCAGAAATTCCAACCGCAGAAAATTAGCTGGTTTATGAATAATCTGACAGACCATAACATTCTCAGCATCATAGCGGAAAGCAGTAGAACGGAGTTTGATTTGCTTGAGATATTTTATCCTGCTGTCTTTAGTCGAAGAGCCAATAGCAAACATGGAATCCGCAAATTGACTCAGTCTAGAGGAGCCTTGTAGGTCGTTACGGCCGATTGGTCGAGAGGCATCTCGTTTGGGACAATGGGCTAGTACCAGCAAACTAAGACCGTATTTTCGTTTTGACGCCTGAAGGCGTTTCATTAGAGGTGCTGCATCTTTAGCCGCTTCGGTATCCTGATTCAGATAAGTCAAGTTATCTACTATGAGGACTTTAGCTCCTGTCTGGATAATGGATGTTTCAATCGAATCATTAAGGAAGTCGTCGAATGTTACTCCTTTAGGTAGTTCAGCCTCTGGATTAATCTCCACTCGCTTAAAATTGTCGTCCCAGATGTAATGATCTTTATACTCAATCGAATACCGTTTTTCAAATTGTTTGGCCGTTAACTCAAAGTCAAGATACAGTACTTGCTGAGCGGGTGCTTCTAATCTAAAGCCGTCAATAGGCCTACCTCTGCTAATACTATCGCCAATCTGAACACCAAGAATTGATTTTCCCTGGTTCGACTCGGCAAACAGAATACATACTTCTCCTTCAAGCCAAAATTCATCATATAGCATTTTAGGGATTGGCTTTGTTCTGGCTTCTTGAATCCATTTGTTGGCTGTCTTAATAGTGAATAGCCCTATACATTCATCTACAGCTACCGATTCTATAATCTGATCTACATCCTTCTTAGCCACAGTTACCGATTCCATGACCTGATCTACTTCCTTAGTAAACGCTTGATCAATACGATTGCTCAGTGACAATGGACTATAGGTATCTGACTCACCAGATTCTACGGTTTCTTGCAGTGTAGAAGGGTCGGCAGGCGTCCATACCTGTGAAAAGTTGTTCAGGTAAGGCTGCAAATCAAAACCTAATGGACAGCGCCGAGCCGGGCTTGGCGGAATTAAAATCCTAATGGTGTCTAGCTTATAGGATTGGCGAAGGAGAGTGCCATAATCACGAATATAATTATCATATTCATTTGGGTCAATTAAGCTCGTACGCACAACAAGGAGAAGACCATTACCTGCTAAATTAGTGCACAACAGAAATGTATAAGGATCTCTAGCCAGCTGGTCTCGTAACGAGTCTAGCTGTAGAGGATTAACGTCATGCAATTCATACCAAATGAAGCCAGTAGGCTGAACCAACTGATTTCGCTCATCCAAGATACCGGACCAAGGAATAAACGCTAAATGGTTAGCATCCTTGACATCACTTTCTGACTTCTGCATGATCTCACGTAGTTTTGACCCTCTCGTGGTATCACGAATTAAATTAACAATTGCGCCTACTTTTAATAGAGTGATTGTCAATTTACCGTTTGGCTTTGTTGCTAATTGAAATGAGGGTTCCTCATTCAGCGAAACTGTTGTATCTTCGGGTAGCATAAACACATGATTAAGAGAGGGTAGCCAGTTGATGGGCTATCCTCTTTTTTGTGACTGAATAAATCCGGTTAGCCATTGCTTCAGAACTGATAGATCTTTGGGTGTTAGCAGTTCTGAATTCTTCTCCTCAGGAAAGGGAACTGGTGTATCTCCAGGTCCTGGAACGCCGATGCGTAGTTGTCGACTAGCAAGTGAAGAACGAAGGATAATCCCGAATGGGCCATGTTGAACAAGCCAGACCTCACCTCCGTACTTGCGGATGGTGGAGGCAATCTCAAAGAGGGTCATACGAGCTTTCCGGCTTTAAATCGACGGGATTCTTTGAGTGCAGCGATTACATCTGTTCGACGATAACGAACACGTCCATTGATTTTGAGTGGTATTAGAACCGCAGGGCGATCATCAGTGTCTTTACCCCAGTCATGAAGAGTAGTGAAAGAAACCTGTAATGTCTCAGCCGTTTGCCGGCGCGTTAGCAGTTCGGGAAGAGTAGAATCTTGCTGCTCCAGTAAAGACTGTTCAGCTAGCGCTCGTTTCATTCCCCGATACGAGCGATCCTCGACCAAATCTGCAAATTGGTCAGGGGTTAATTGGGATACTTGAATTACATTCTGAAACATAGCCGTAGCGATTTGTACGGCTCAAAATTGGATAGATACGGTGAGTGTAGTGGGTAGTGTAGTAGCTACTATTTTTTAAAGAATCCCACTTCTATAAGAAGTTGTTTGATTGCAGCAACTTTATTTTCATAGGTATAAGGATTATCTTCTGCTTGTTTATTGCCTTTAAAGTCACAGTTCCGTATGTACTCTGTTACATTCTTCTCATTTCGATTTAGCAAAAGCGCAAACAGTCTACCTTTATTTTCTGTAGTAATTCTTTTGATGGCTGGTAGGTCGAAAACTCCCAACTCATTTAAGAGTAAAATTTGATCCTTAGTATAGGTTTCTTTTATTTTCTTATTATCAAATCTTATAGTATCTATTTCTTGATCAACCTTTGTCTTACTAACTACTATAGAATCCTCATACGGGCCATGT
Organism: Spirosoma migulaei; assembly: GCF_054776855.1. NCBI lineage: Bacteria > Pseudomonadati > Bacteroidota > Cytophagia > Cytophagales > Cytophagaceae > Spirosoma > Spirosoma migulaei. The sequence continues at coordinate 449,374 of NZ_BAAHBG010000011.1, forward strand.
AAGCCTTGCTGGTTCGGCCTAGTACCAGGAAAATAATCAAGAAATACATACTGTATATGACGTAAATTTAACATATAATGAATGTTCAATAATATATCTCTTAATTCTTTGGTTTTAGGATGATTCTGTAAAGCGGATTCTAGAGAAACTCTAGAATCAAGTGCCGATATTCTATCTTGTAGTGATTTATCACAATAATCCCACTCTTGAAGAATGTGCCAACAATCGATAGCATAGGTATTTCTTCTGGAACCTTTGGGTAATTCATATGAATTATAACGCATCTCATTTATAAAATCAGACGCTAATGAGTTAATTATCGAAAGTCTTTTTGATAGTGTATTGAATTCTGTATTACATAGATCCATCAAAGGATGGTGAAAGGAATATATATGATCACCAAATATTCTAACAAATAGTCTTTCAAAATCTTCATGTATACTATTAGATCTTAATTGATCAAGAATTGCTCGCTGGGCTTTCATTTTATCAGCTTGGTTTGGTCATTGAATTTTCTTGTAGTCCATCATTCCTCGTATGGTAATTAAGCTAAACGAAAAGCTGTAGTGTATTAAGAGAAATGAGTGTTCTGATTGCTATGTCAGAGAATCACTGAAAATGAGCATGATCAAGCATTAAAAGCGCATTTTGCTCCGACGAAATTTTTATATACCGCAAAAACACGGCTTCCGAACGATGGCCCGTAATTTTCATGATCGACACTGTAGGTACTTTTGCCAGAAATGCATTTGTAGCGAATGAGCGCCGTGCTGTGTGGGTCGTCACCATTTCGCACTTTTCAAGATAGCGCGTTTCTTTCCTGCCTCCCTTCGTTCGGCTAACCTCTACGGCATCTGTCAGCCCAGCTTGGCGGCACAGCTCCTTTAAATAATCATTCATCTTCTGATTGGTGATTGTACGAGGGGGGATGCCCTTGTATTTATTGAGAATAGAAAGGATCCTAGGGTTGAGAGGTATAGAAACTCGTTCGGAGGTTTTGAGTGTCTTGCGTGTGAGAATACGGCCATTGTGGGTAATATTTTCTGATCGTAATTCTGAAAAATCTGAAAACCGTAAACCTGTATAACAACCAATCAGAAACAAATCGCGTACCCGGTCGAGTCTGGCGTTAGTAGCTAGATCAAGATTATAAATCTGGGTTAATTCGTTGTCACTTAGGTAAATATTATCAACCTCCTCAACTAGCTTTTTAAAGTCCCGGTGCTGAAAAACCATATTGGTATGCAGACCGTCGTAGTGAGCCTGTTTCAGCATCACTTTTAAATCTTTCAATAGCGTACCAACGTAGTTGAGTGTCAGACCCCGATCAGTTAGCCAAAGTTTTAAGGCATGGTAGTAATCGAGGCTGTAGGCATCATAATCGACTGAGTTTCCTGTTTCAACGCTATACTTCTCCAGAATGCGTTTCAGCTTCATATACCCATCCAACGTGGAGATGGCATAGTGAACGCTCTTGGCATTGAGTCGTTTGCCGGATTGCGCTTCGTTAACAAACCGTTCGATATAGGCTGTAAAAGACTCACGGATAGCGGCTATCTGCTTAGTAGACTTGGCTTTTTCCGTGCGGCCTAATTCAGCGTCTAAGTGATGTTTAATCGTTTCGTTGTTGAGGGGAATCTGGGCGAGCTGTAGTGCTGTCAGTACTTTTTTGATTGCAGAACGCCAACGGTCGAGGTATGCGTTAATCGTTTCGAAAGGATCTCGAGCGGTTCGACTCTTTTGATTGGTATGAGCACGTTGGGTAGAGGCATTCCATTGATAAGGGTCAATGGTAAGACCCGTTGATGCCTTAAAACGGGTGTTTTCGTAGCGAAAAACAAGATTGATAAGGGTCGGTCGGCCGGAATTAGTCTCCTTTAAAAGAAACTTTATATCCTTATCGGATACGTTTTTCATGTGTCTGACTTGGTTTGGTCGATACCAAGTTACAAACAAAATTAATACAGGGGCCGGATTAGGGGACGGTTATACTTTACTAAGTCGTATTGTTTATAGTAAAGTATGATAAAGTAAAAAAGGCTAACCAGTTGATATAGAGGATTTGCGCTCTAAAACTGATTAGCCTTGATTTAAAAGTTGAGCCTCCTATAGGACTTGAACCTACGACCCCTTCATTACGAATGAAGTGCTCTACCAACTGAGCTAAGGAGGCTTGTAAGTGCCTTTAGTGGCTTTTGCGACCGGGCTGCCAGTGCGGTGCAAATATAACCGTTTGGAATTTAAGAACGCAAGTATCCGTTCTTTTTTTGGTAAATTTGCATCCATGATTTCCATCACAAACCTCTCATATTACCTCGGAAGCCGGGCGCTTTACGATAATGCCTCGCTTCATATCAAGCCCAACCAGAAAATCGGTCTGATCGGCCTCAATGGTACCGGCAAATCGACACTACTTCGAATTATTAATGGCGAATACCAGCCCGATGGGGGGACAATCTCCAAAGCAGGAGATGTATCGATCGGTTTCCTGAACCAGGATCTGCTTTCATACCAGACCGACGAATCAATTCTCTCCGTGGCAATGCAGGCGTTTGCCCGGCAAAATGAATTGCAAATTAAGATTGAGGAGTTGCTCCATAAAATGGAGACTGATTATACCGACGATCTGGTAGATAAATTAGGCAAGGCGCAGGAGGAATTCGATGCGCTGGATGGCTATACCATCCAGTCCAGAGCCGAAGAGATTCTGGAAGGGCTTGGCTTTTCGACAGATGATCTGCATAGGCCTTTGAAGTTATTCTCCGGGGGATGGCGAATGCGCGTGATGCTGGCAAAACTGCTGCTGGAAAAACCGTCGTTGCTTATGCTTGATGAGCCGACCAACCACCTGGACTTACCGTCGATTCAGTGGGTTGAAAAGTATGTGCAGAACTACGAAGGATCCGTAATTGTCGTTTCTCACGACCGGGAATTTATTGATAATGTGGTCGATACAATTGTTGAAGTGTCGGGTGCGAAACTAAATTATTACGCTGGCGATTACTCCTACTATATGGAGGAAAAGGCCCTTCGAAATGAGATTCAGAAGGGGGCTTTTGAAAACCAGCAGGCTAAAATTCGGCAAACCGAGCGTTTTATCGAACGATTTAAGGCGAAAGCCTCGAAGGCTAAACAAGCCCAGAGCCGGGTTAAACAACTCGAACGCATGGAGCTTGTCGATGATGTGATCGATAGCAATGCCCGGGTTAATTTTAAGTTTAACTTCTCGCAGCAGCCCGGTCGGCATATTCTACACTTAGACGATATCTCGAAGGCCTACGGCGAAAAACGAATCCTGACTCACTCAACAGCCCGTCTCGAACGGGGTGATAAAGTGGCGTTGATTGGTGCCAACGGACGCGGTAAATCGACGCTATTGCGCATCATCTCGGGTTCAGAACCCATTGATGGCGAACGTGTTTTAGGTTATAATGTCTCGTTCAGCTTTTACGCCCAGCACCAGTTAGAGTCGCTTCGGGTGGAGGATTCAATGCTTGAAGAACTCAAACAGGCAAACCCGACCAAGTCGGATGGGGAATTGCGTGGCGTGCTCGGCTGCTTTTTGTTTTCGGGCGATGACGTGTTCAAGAAAATCAAAGTATTGTCGGGGGGAGAAAAATCGCGTGTGGCACTGGCGAAGGTATTGCTCTCACAAGCAAACTTCCTGCTGCTTGACGAACCGACCAACCACCTGGACATGCAGTCGGTAAATATCCTGATTCAGGCCTTGCAGCAATACGAAGGCACGTATGTGGTTGTTTCCCACGACCGGTATTTCGTATCGCAGATTGCCAACAAAATCTGGTACATCGAAGACGAGCAGATTAAAGAATATCCTGGAACCTACGATGAATATGAGTGGTGGCAGGAAGAGCGTAAGGCACAGGGTATAAGTCCCTCGAAGCAACCTGTCGACAACTCCAAGATGCAGCCTGTAACGAGCCCATTGCCAACTGCAAATGGGCAATCGACAAATGGGAAGGCCACCAATGGCCGGGCATCGGACGATGAACGGAAAGAATGGCAAAAGACGCTTAAGAACCTGAATCGCCAGGCGCAGGAATCGGAAACCAAAATTGCCCAACTGGAAGAACGGAAAAAATGGCTTGAAACCGAGCTTGCCAATCCAGCCACCTATGGCGATGACAAATTAATGCAGGCCAAGAACGACGAGTACCGACACGTAACCGCCCAAATCAATCAATTGCAGGATGAGTGGGAAATGGCTATGCTCGAAGCTGAAGAATGGGAGAAGAAGTTAGCGTAAGTTGATTTATCGTTTATAGTTTACGGTATTCGGTTTACGGTAGGCTGACGCAAGAAGATACTGGTGCGTCAGCCTACCGTAAACCGAATACCGTAAACTATAAACTAGTAATATCGTACAAGTAAACTATAATTATGTTTTATTTGTACGATTATGGGCGACTACAAAAAAGGCAGGGGAGCGCAGTTCAATACCGCTAATTCATTTGCGGCTCATCGCTATGAATTGGAAGAAGGGACTGATTTTGGCGATGATGATTTCCCCGATCCGGCGTTAAAAACGCAATTTTTCGAAGAAAAACCTAAGCAGATTATTAGTCGCCCGAATAGCCCCGATATAGGCTTTTCGGCGTCGATCAACCCCTACCAAGGCTGCGAGCACGGTTGTATCTACTGCTATGCTCGCCCAACCCATGAATACTGGGGCTTTTCTGCCGGATTAGATTTTGAGAGCAAAATCATGGTCAAGAAAAACGCACCTGATTTGCTTGAAAAACAATTTCAGTCGCGTTCGTACAAACCCGTAGTCATTCATTTTTCAGGCAACACCGACTGCTACCAGCCAGCCGAGCGTGCGTACCAGCTTACTCGACGCATGCTGGCGCTCTGCCTACACTACCGAAACCCCGTTTCGATCATTACAAAAAACGCCCTGATTCTCCGCGATTTAGATATTCTGAAATCCATGGCTGCTCTCAACTTAGTAAATGTAGCCATTTCCATTACTACCCTGACCGAAAAGCTGCGGCTGTTGATGGAACCACGAACAGTTACGGCAGCTCAACGATTTAAAATGATGCGCATACTACACCAGGCTGGAGTTCCGGTAGGGGTTATGACAGCACCGATTATTCCCAGCTTGAATGATCATGAAATTCCCAAACTAATTGAACAGGCAGCTGATGCAGGCGCTTGCTGGTCTGCCTACACGATTGTCAGACTCAATGGAGCACTTGGGCCTCTGTTTACCGATTGGCTCAACCAAGCATTTCCCGACCGTGCCGAGCGCGTTCTGAATCAGATTGCCGATTGTCATGGGGGACAACTAAACGATTCCCGCTTCAAAACGCGCATGTCGGGGCAGGGAAACTATGCCCAGCATATCGCCCAACTACACCGGATCGGTTGTCAGAAATTCCTTAGTGATCGCCAGCCTCCTCAGCTTACAACGGCTTTGTTCCGTCCGGCGGGGCAATTGGGGTTGTTTGAGTAGTGTGTAGTGCCGACCGGGACGGTCGGCACTACACGCGTTATTTCTCGTACGAAAATCCTTTTTGTTTTTCGCTGATTTGCTCGGCCTGTTCCAGCGTAAGTTTATGATCAAACGACTGCGTTACAGTTTTATGAATGCCCTTGCAGATGGTATCGAGGGGCAGGTCATTGTCGTCGGTACCAAATGGATTTTCAATTTCTTCGGCGATGATCTCAAGACTGGCCAATACATAAAAAACGAATATGACCAGCGGAATGACCAGATAATGAAGGTTTGACACGTATCCGATGGGTAGTGTCAGGCAATAGATGAAAATGAATTTCTTGATAAACGAGCTGTACGAAAAGGGGATAGGCGTGTTTTTGATCCGCTCGCAGGCTCCACAAATATCCATCAACGACTGAACTTCTGTATTCAGCAGTATCAGGTGTTCGGGAATCAGGATATTCCGGCGCTGTAATTCGTTGATCTTGCCGAAGATAATCAGCGCAATCTGCTGAGGAACGTGTTCATTCAAGCGTAGCGATTGAATGCTAAAGGAAGATGCATCCGTAAACTCGCGTTCGAATGGCTGTTGCCGTAGATGGTTTTTGAGCGCGAAGGCGAAGTTGGGAACCATAGCCCGGAAAAACTCGCGCGCTTCAACTTGGTCAGGTTCCAGCAATTGGTCTAGTTTCAGTGCCAGATTTCGGGAGTTATTCACCAATGAGCCCCACAATTTTCGTCCTTCCCACCAGCGGTCGTAGGCGGTGTTTGTGCGAAAGACTAACAACATCGAAATAACGAAACTCAGCAGCGTGTGCATGAGCGAGAAGTTCTTCAGGTGCGGGTTTTCGCTCAAATCAAATAGTTCGAGCAAGTGGACAATAATGAATGAATAAACGCCAACGGCTACTAAGATTGGCAGTAGCTTGCGTACTGTATCGGCTCGGTTAAACGTAATGATAAACCGAAACCAGTCTTTGGGATTATAATTGACCATATGCCTGTATTGCTGAGTAGACTATAATCATACGTGATTTTGCTGATGATAACAACGGTTAAATCCGATGACATTGACAACTTTGTATAATCAAGTGGATTCCATAGCGTTTTCTTATTAACTCCATTTTAACTTCATTGTGCTAAAATTAGATTGGATGCGTGTTCTTGCCAGATTATCTGCCGTTTTGTTTTTGGGGATACTAACGGCTCCGCTCAGGGGCCAGCAACTTGAAACGATTGACCATATTTATGATCCTAAAGTTGAAACGGTGCTGCTGTTTCCGCAGGTTAGTGCCAACCAACTTGATCGGAATGCCGCATCACCATCCCTAACGCTGAATCCGCCCGTTATTTCGCTGGATGAACAGGTGCCCCTTCAACTCGAATTCGACGACCTGACGGCCAACTACCGTTCGTTTCGTGCCCGGCTTGTTCACTGCAATGCCGATTGGCAGCGCTCTATTTTGAACGATATTGAGTTTACCTACGAGTACAACGACAGCCCCATTACGGAATACCAGAACTCGATCAATACCAAAATTCCCTATTACCATTATTGGTTTACGCTCCCCCGCGTCAAACTGCCCGGTAATTACCTGCTGGTGGTATACGACGAGCGTAATCGAAACAATATCATTTTTACCCGGCGATTTAGTACGTACCAGAATCGGGTAACAGTAGCTGCCGAAGCGCGGTTTTCTACAGACCCGTCCCGCCAATTCTCCGATCAGCAAATTGACCTGAGTATTAATTACCGGGGGTATCAGGTGATTTCGCCACAGGATGATTTTAAGGTAGTTATTCGCCAGAATTACCGCGATGATCGCGTACTACGGGGACTGCGCCCCACCAATGTACAGGCTTTCGATCAGACGCTTGAATACCGGCTGATTGACCTGAGTAACACCATGCCGGGGGGGAATGAATTCCGATTTTTTGATACGCGAACGGTATTATCCCGCGCTAACTATATTGATCGGATTGACCGACTTGCCGACCGAAATGTGGTCTATGTACAGGTCGATCGGTCGCGTAATCAGGGGCCTTACATCCAGAGCGATGATTTCAATGGTCAATTTGTCATCGACCATCGCGAAACCGGCAATGGGGCTACGGGCGCTGATTATATCGAGACTGTTTTTACGCTTAAAACACCTGAAATACAGGGTTGGGATGTATACGTGAATGGCGCATTCAATTTCTGGCAGTTGAATGACCGTAACCGCATGACGTTCGATGCCTTGCTGGGGGCCTATCGGGCCTCTATCCTGCTTAAACAAGGCGTATATAACTACGATTATATTGGGAAAACCACGGGCTCACCACCCAAAGTAGATGAGCATTTTATGGAAGGCAGCTATTCGTCCACCGAAAATGACTATGAAGTCTTTGTGTACCATCGCCCACCCGCTTCCCGCGCCGATCAGTTAATTGCGTACCGGAAAATAGGGTTGAATAAACGGAAATGATTGGTGATTGGTGTAGTAAGTGAAGTGGGTGGAGTAGGTGGAATGGGTACATAGGTACGCACTCAACTACTCCACCCACTTCACTTACTACACCAATCACCAACTAGGCGCTGTGCAGAAACTCCATAATATCACCGTCCTGAACAACGTATTCTTTGCCTTCTACGGCCAGTTTACCCGCTTCACGAACGCCCGCTTCGGTTTTGAACTGCGAGAAATCAGGTAGTTTCATGACCTGTGCCCGGATGAATTTCCGCTCGAAATCCGAGTGAATAACGCCCGCAGCCTGTGGGGCTTTCCAACCCCGGTGAATTGTCCAGGCACGAACTTCTTTCACGCCCGCGGTGAAGTAGGTAATCAAACCCAATAGTTTATAAGAGGCTTTGATCAGTTTGCTTAAACCCGATTCTGTGAGGCCGTACTCGCCCAGGAATAGCTCTCGTTCTTCGGGATCTTCCATTTCGGCAATCTGCGATTCGATACCCGCACTGATAATAATTACTTCAGCGCCTTCGTCTTTTACCGCTTCTCGAAGCGCATCTGAATACACATTCCCATTCGGTAGTGAGCCTTCGTCTACATTCGCCACATAAATAACGGGCTTCACGGTCATGAGTGAAATATCGCCAATGGCAGCTTCTCGTTCTTCGGGCGACACCTGTACGGTACGGGCGCTTTTACCTGCCTCAAGCGCTGTTTTATAGAGTTTCAGGATTTCCAGTTCAGCCTTGGCTTTGGCATCGCCTACACGGGCAGCTTTGTCGATACGCTGAATTTTCTTATCAACTGACTCTAAATCTTTTAGTTGTAATTCGATATCGATGATCTCCTTGTCGAACACTGGGTTGACTTTGCCTTCAACGTGAACGATATTATCATCGTCGAAACACCGAACCACGTGAACAATGGCATCGACTTCCTTAATGTTCGCCAGAAATTTATTGCCCAACCCAGCACCCTGACTAGCGCCTTTTACTAAACCGGCAATGTCAACGAATTCGATAATGGTTGGCACCACGCGCTGGGGTTTTACCAGCCCTTCGAGCAGGTCCAGGCGTTCGTCGGGTACGGTTACTACCCCTACATTAGGTTCTATTGTACAGAACGGATAGTTGGCCGCTTCGGCTTTCCCGCTCGAAATTGCATTAAATAGTGTCGATTTGCCCACATTTGGCAAACCCACGATTCCACATTGAAGTCCCATGAAATAAGTCAGTAAGTTAATAAGTCGATAAGTCGGTAAGTCGGTACGTTAGGAAGTGACTAACGTACCGACTTACCAACTGGCAGACTTATTTCTGCAAAAATACAACCGCTACGGCGGACCGCAAAAAAAGCCTTCGGCATTGGTGCCGAGGGCTAACTGTTATTTGTAGCAAGTAAGGAAGTAGAGTCTAAATCATTCAGTAAAATCGTAACCTGTAACGGGGCCGCCCGCGCGGTCGTAAATCAACACTCCATTTATTCCCATTTAAGTTCACTAGCGAAATCGTCCTGCTCGTCGCGTTCTCGCTGAACAAATTGCGTAAAATCTACTTCGGGCATGAGTTCGGTTTTTACATGCTCTACCGTTTCCTGCAACGCTTCTACGAACTTATCGAAATCTTCTTTGTAGAGAAACATCTTGTGTTTTTCATACACAAAGCCCTCGCCCTGCGGATGCCGGCGACTCTCGGTAATGGTTAGGTAATAATCGTTCGTACGGGTTGATTTAACATCAAAAAAATACGTTCGCTTACCCGCCCGAACTCGTCTTGAATAGATTTTCTCCCGGTCTCTTTCGTCCACAATCAGTGAGGTTTAATAGGTTCACAAACGCTAAAGTACGGTCATTAGGGAAAGAACAAAAAGAATGCGTATAAATATATTTTGGGGTAGAATAACCACAAAATCAAATGCAGTTGTGGAGAGGATTCCACAGTTTTTTAGCTAAACGCTTGGTAGTTAAGTCTATCTGTGCTATCTTTGTTTTACAGGAATTGCACTTTTTGGGGACGGGTGGTATGTGGTAAGGTAACCTTCATGCTATTCGTCTATTTTTTTCACGTAACCAAAAGCTGTATGAGTTTAATCATGTCCATTATGTTGTTTTTTAGCAACATAAACCCGGCGGAGGCTCTTCCGAGCCTCATACAGAAAGGCAAAGCGTCTTTTTATTCCAAGAAGTTCAATGGTCGTAAGACCGCCTACGGTGAACGAGTTAGTTCCGAAGCCCTTGAAGGTGCCCACCGTCACCTGCCGCTTAACACGTTGGTTGAAGTGACAAATCTGGATAACCAACGTTCAGTAATTGTACGAATCAATGATCGGGGGCCTTTTTCCAAAGGCCGCGTTATTGATCTTACGCATGCGGCTGCTCATGCACTTGGCATGGTTTCGAAAGGAATTGCCAATGTATCGCTCCGCGTTGTTGGGAAGGGTCTTCCCGTTTCGCTGACCCCTTCGGCATTTGATGCCCCCATTGCGTACCAGCCTATGCTGGAACCTGTACTGTAACCTACCTCTTTAGGCTGCATTTTACCGAACCGTTCGCCATTTCCCTGTGCAATTCCTGCCGGAGATGTCGAACGGTTCGGTTTTTGCGTTAAATTGGATGTAGTTTGAAGTCTGTAGTGTGAGGTTTGAAGTCGGCTACTGCGGCCCTCCGGTGCAGTCAGCTATGCCTACAGCAGCCAACTTCAAACCTCAAACTACAGACTTCAAACTACATCCAATGAAACAACCGCTTAATCTGGGCCAGGTACGCTCGTACGGCAACGTTGAATTTCTGGCCCGCCAACTGGTCGAAGGGTTCATTACCGGACTACATAAATCGCCATTTCACGGATTTTCCGTCGAGTTCGCGGAGCACCGCCTTTACAACACGGGCGAAACCACGCGGCACATCGACTGGAAAGTGTTTGGGAAGACCGAGAAACTCTTTGTTAAACGGTATGAAGAGGAAACGAATCTACGTTGCCACTTGCTTATCGATACGTCGTCATCGATGTATTATCCAGAGGCTAACTATGGAAAAATGACGTTCAGTGTGATGGCAGCTGCCTGCTTGGCGTATATGTTACAACGGCAGAAAGATGCCGTGAGCCTGACCACTTTTGCCGATCAGATTGACCTGCAAACACCTACTAAATCGACCCCGTCGCACGTTCATAAACTCTTTACGCAACTGGATCTGCTGATGTTACAGCCTAAGCCCCTGCGTAAGACCTCAGCCGCTGATGTGATTCATCAGGTAGCCGAAAAAATTAACAAACGATCGCTGGTGGTGATTTTTAGCGATATGTTCGATAATAGCGAAAAGGCGGATGCGTTATTTTCTGCATTGCAACACCTTCGTCATAATTTGCATGAGGTGCTCCTGTTTCACGTTACGGATAAGAAAACAGAAGAAGAATTCGCCTTTGACGAACGCCCTTATGAATTCATTGACCTCGAAACGGGCGAGAAGGTTAAACTACAGCCAGGGCAGGTGCGAGAAACGTACCAGCAAGCGGTGAAGACTTATTTTCAGGAATTGAAAATGCGCTGTGGGCAATACAAGATCGACTTCATCGAAGCCGACATCGCCCAGGGCTTCGATCAGATTCTGACATCGTATCTGGTGAAGCGAACAAAAATGAAGTAAAGGAGAAAAGGGAGGAAGGAGGAGAGGGAGAAAGGGGCAAAAGATACTCAAACGTATTTCTAACCTGCTTTTCTTCCTCTCCTCCTTCCTCCCTTTTCTCCTTTATTTCTTCACACTCGCTTTCGCATTGGCTGGAGCTACAGCGGCTGGCTTTTTAGTAGCCTGGGCGGCTTGCTGCCGTTTGTGAAAAAGCATAAAATCTTCGATTTGCTCAACGGGTAGCTTTCGGGCAAGGATCTTCTTGTTTTTGTCGAGCATGTATACTGTCGGGGTAGTCCAGACGTCGTACTGATGGCGATAATCGGTACGGTAGCTTAAATCGTAGCCGTTTATGGCATTGCCGAGCTTAAACTCCTTAATGAATTTCTTCCACTCTTCGGGGCTCTGATCTATGGCAATGGCCACAACCTCCACGCCCTTGCCTTTATAATCATCGACAAACTTCTTCAACTTAGGGGCGCTCTCACGACAGTGTCCGCAGGTTGGTGAGTAGAAAAATACAACCGTATAATCCGCCTTAATGGCTGGAAAATTAATTGCTCGACGTAGGGTATCACTAATGATGGGTGCAACCAGGATTTTACCAACCAAATTAGGTTTTAGTGTGGCTACCCGTTCGCCAATGCTTTTCAGCGTTGAGGAGTCGGATACGGTCATTATGCCCGTTTTATAATACTTCTCGAACATGTGCACAAACAACCCATCGGTACCCATCACTTTTGGTTGTTCGTACTGGCTGGTGATGTAATAGATGGTATAATACTTCACTTCACTATTCTTGCCTGCAATCGCTTTGTTTACCAAAAAGTCAGCTTCTTTAATAAGCGAATCAGGCACCTGAACAGTAAGTTCTTTAATGTACCGCTCTATTTTCCCCTGTAGAAACGGGGTGCGGACAAAGCGTTCGTCTGCGAAGTCAAAGTCATCCCAGAAGTGATTTTTGAAATAGTTGAACACCCAAACGGAGTCAGGTCGCCCATTGGATGCTTTAGGGGCGGGCGGTACCTCGGGTTCGGCAGTTGCTTTCAGTAACTTGGCTGCGAACATAGTTGGATTCTCTTTCAGAAACTGAGTCCGGTAGTCATTGGCCTGTTTTTGCAAATCGCCCATTTGCTTATTCAGCATCGTAGTTGAAACGGCGTCAGTCCGAATCTTTTTCTGCATGTTTAACACCTGGGCTTCCTCCGAGAGTTTGCTAAGCTGTTGCTGATAGGCATAGAATAACTCGTTTTCTTTAGAACCGGTCACCTTCATGTTTTTGATCATGTTAGTGGTATCGGTTTCAAACGAAAATTGCTGATCATCGGTAACCAGCAGTTGCAGGTATCCCTTTTTAGGAACTACAACGAGGAATAGACCTTGCGGCAGGCTTTTTTTGCCTTCGAAAACCATATTCCCGGCTCCATCTACACGGGCCGTATCCTTCGGAATGTATTGAGTAGCGCCAAAATAATGAGCTAGTATACAGGTTGTATCTTTTAGCCCTTTTATATGACCAGTGATACGGAAACCGTCAGCTGGCGTTCCGGTGGTTGATTGTGCCCATACAGCCGGTAGTAAAAAGAAGCTGAACAGAGCCGTGAGAAGTAGATTTTTCATACAGGGTGGTACGTATCTTCGAAGGAAATAGGGTCAAACTTATGGTAGTTGATAACAAGTACACTGACTACAAAACGCTTGCCATATTCAGTATAGTCTACACAAAATGAATAATGTATAATGAAGAATGGATAATGAAGGAAGCAGCCCCTTCATTATCCATTCTTCATTATACATTATTCATTACTTACACGCTCAGAATCTTTACCATCCTCAGCAAATCTTCGTTGATTGGCTTAGGTAGTCGAATGGTATCGCGGAAGGGCGTATACACCAGTTCATTATTGACAATTCCGGCCATAACATTCTTTTCGCCGTTCATGAGCCCTTCAAGCGCACCAAGTCCTAGTCGGCTGGCCAGAATACGGTCGTAGGCGGTTGGAATACCCCCGCGCTGAATATGTCCGAGTGTTGTAACGCGCATATCCATGTTGGAGTCAACCTGTTGCCGAATCTTTTCGGCAATCTCCGTGGCAATACCAGCTTCTTCGCCTTCGGCAATAACAACGATGGACGAGGATTTCTGACGACTCCAACCTGATTTTAGTATTTCGACAACCTCGGAGATAGGGGTTAGGACTTCGGGGACCATGACCATCTCGGCACCGCCTGCAATACCCGACTGAATAGCAATGTAGCCAGAGTCGCGGCCCATCACCTCGATAAAGAAAATCCGGTCGTGCGAGTCGGCAGTATCCCGGATTTTGTCGATGGCTTCTAAGGCCGTATTTACCGCTGTATCGAATCCAATGGTATAATCAGTTCCGTAGAGGTCGTTGTCAATTGTGCCTGGCGCGCCAACGGTTGGAATCCCGTATTCATCATAAAAAAGCGTGGCCCCTGTAAACGTACCGTTTCCACCAATGGCAACCAGGCCTTCAATGTCGAATTTCTTAAGTTGTTCAAAGGCTTTAGCCCGGCCTTCGGGCGTCATGAACTCTTTACTGCGGGCCGATTTTAGGATGGTGCCTCCACGTTGCACGATGTTACTGACCGAGTGCGAAGACATCTGAAAAATATCGCCATTTATCATTCCGCTGTACCCCCGGCGGATGCCGAATACTTCGAGACCATGATAGACCGCCCCCCGGACAACAGCCCGGATACAGGCGTTCATACCTGGTGCATCACCACCTGAGGTAAAAACAGCTATTCGTTTCATAGGTTAAATCAATTTTTTTACGGAATTGCACAAAAAGGTCAGGTAGGTTGCGAAATAAACCCCGCAAATTTATCCGCATTTCCCAATCTAAAGGCATCTGTCTGGTAATTATCCCATTGTTTTCATCTAAATTTCACAAAATGGGGTAAATGGTACTGGTAACGCCCTGATATTTTTAAAATCGGACGTTATACATGGTTGCCCAAGATTCATTTCATGCATAGATAAAACGCACCATATTCATTGTTTTTTAAACCGCCGGGCTCGTAGTATAATCTGAACATGATTGCGTAGTGTGGTGAGCAAACCAAAATGGGTGACTAAGATCTTGAATCGATCGATCAGTGATTGCCGATGTTGCTGTACAGACAGTCCGCCCAATAAGTACTTACACAAAACGAATGGTACAAATTCAATCTTTTGAGCTGCTTTCAGGCAACGAATTTCCCAGTCCAAATCGGCACTGAGATTGTTTATCGGATAATCGGGCGCAATAGCTCGTTTGGCTACAAAGGCCTGATGGCAAACTTTCATGCCAAAGGCCATATCACGCCACACTAGCTTGTACGGTAAGCTGTGCGGGGTAACGACACTCCGTAGCCCCACCGGCGATCCGGAGCGCCGACCGCCATCATCTTTAACAAATAAGGCATCACTGTAATACACATCGGCCGCTGTTGCTTTAATCCGCGCCAGCAGATTCGGTAATGTTTGCGGATCGTGAATTTCGTCGCCCGCATTCATAAACCAGACATACTGGCCTTTGGCCTGGTGCAAGCCTTTGTTCATGGCATCGTAAAGCCCACAATCCTGTTCCGAAATCCAGGTAGTGATGTGGCTTTCGTATCGTTTTAGTATCGCCAGTGTTCCATCTGTTGAGGCTCCGTCAATTATGATATACTCATAGTCTGTTGTCTGCTGAGCCACAATGCTCTGAATCGTGCGTTCCAGGAACCGCTCGGCATTATACGTGATGGTGATGATGGAGACGGTTGGCATTTACGAATGTAGAATGTAGAATGTAGAATGACTTGGAGGTTGTCAATCATTCAACAATTCACTCATTCAATAATTTATAGTATAACTCAATATGTTGTCTAGCTACTACGTCTTCGGAGAAACGGGCTTCCGCGGATTGGCGGGCGTTTTGGCGTAACGTTTCCGGGCGCAGGTGGGTCAATAGGAAGGCTATCCCGTCGGCGAGTTGCTGGGCAGACCCAATATCGGCCAGGTAACCATTTTGCTGATGGTCGATCATTTCAGGAATGCCGCCCGTTCGGAAGCCCACGACAGGCGTTCCACAGGCCATGGCTTCAATTACGGTGTTGGGCAGGTTATCTTCCAGAGACGGTACAATCATCACATCGGCTGCGTTGTAGGCCGCCACAATATCATCTTCGGTAGTTAATAAACCGAGATGACGAACAGGATAAGTTAATTCGTTAAGCAGATACGAGCGGCCTTTGCCGAACACTAAAATCTCGGGCGCTAAGTCAGGATGTTGTTGATGTAAAAGCGTCAGGGCTTCAGCGAAATACTTAAATCCTTTGCGAGTGTCCGTTACGTTCGCGCTACCAAATAAAAGCCTTGGCTTGCTGGTATCGGGAAGGTCAAGACGTGTGTTTGCTTCTGCACGATCAACCGGACAAAAAACCGCCTGGTCAATGGCATAAGGAATGACCGTGAACGGAAAACCGCGAAGTAATGCACTTCGTTGCGCTTCACTGGCTAACCAATGACTCGGTGGGGTAAAATGCACACGGGCCTTGTCGAAAAGCTTCTTTTTCTGCGCGAAAACTCGGGCCGACAAATCGTGTTCACCCGGTTTCTTTAGGTACGGGCACTGATGGCAATGCGTCAGGAAATGGTTGCAGCCACGCGAGTAATGGCACCCACCGGTAAAGGCCCACTGATCGTGTAGTGTCCAGACAATGGGCTTGCCTAGGTCGATTAATGATTGCAATCCATTAATGGATAAAAAACCAAAATTAATCCAGTGCAGATGTAGGATATCAGCTTGTTGAATAGCCGGATGGAAGTCGAGCGTAGCCCCGAACCGGGCCGGTGAAAACTGAAATCGAACGGAGTTATCACGTTCGTAAGGTAAAAAATACAACCGCTCAGCCACAAATCGCCCAAAGGCAGTTTGCTCGGCCAGAAAGTTATTGGCCAGGTACACAACACCCGGTTCTGGCCGATGCGTTTCCAATCGGTTGGGTACGCCAACAAGCATTGTACTTTCGACGTTATGGTTTGACCAGGCCTGTTTTTCTAAGGCCCGATGAAGCCGATTGGCCGCTACAGCTGCCCCGCCAAATAAGTGGTAGTTGCTAAGGTGCGTAACTCTCACCGCCCCAGTAGTTTATCGAATTTTTTGACAACCTCGGGCCAGAAGCCAAGTCCGAAAACACGCCCCCAAATACGCCTACGGGAATAGGCTTCCAGCTCAGCAAAAATCGGGTCTGAGAATAGGCTTTTTGCTTTCTGGGTCAGAATAAGCGCAAATCCGTGTTGTTTCAGCGTTGTAGCGAAAACCCAGCCCAGAAGCAGATTTCGTTGCGTAAGCGTGGCTTCATCCGCAAAGCGATTCAGGTACGTCATTTCGCCCCAGACCGCGCTATTTTTGAGGGAAAACAAAACAAACTTTTTCACTAACGGCTGATTGGTGAAACTGTCCAGCAAAGCGGGCGTGATACGGGGTGAGCCTTTTGGCAGTAGCTCGGCTAGCCAGTGACTGCCGGTTTCTTCCATGAATTGCAGGACTTGGTAAAGCTTGTCCTCTCCATCGTAGATCGACGCAATGCCGGGCTCAAATTCAGCTGTTAACACGCGCTTCGCACGATCGTCGCCGAGGTTACGGAATAGTCGGAGATCAGTACCCTGCGAATCAGTTTTAAACCAGTCTACTTGTTTAACTCCCAGACTATCGAGCGTTGACCGAAGGCTGCGCGTTTTCAGTTGAACGACTTTAGTTGGTTCAAACTTGGGTGCAAACGCATACTCCTGAATCAAGTCGGGTCTGGGCCGCAGCAGGCTGGAGCAGTGGGGCGAAACTGTTAAATAAAAATTTGCCGTTTCCGTATCGTCCTTAGGCGAGTCTGGACCGGTAACAATATTATTGAACGTGTAGAGCTTCCGAAAATGGCTGGACTCACTTTCGACGTAGCCAAAGTCACGATCGTCGGCGTCGAAGGCGATACAAACAGCGTATTTGGCAAACGACTTCCAACGGCCATGCAATTGTCCCGACGCACCAATATCTACCAAAACGGGCGGTTCAGTCTGGAACTCAGGGCGGGAAAGAATTTTGTCGATCATTTGGTTTGCGGTATTTGGTATTCGGTTTTTGGTTTACGGTGGGCTGACGCATTATGTATGGACGCGTCAGCCCACCGTAAACCAAAAACCGTAAACCCTGCACCTATTTTCTATATGCAAAGATATTCAATTGCAGGTCCATGCTGTCGTTACCTTTGTAACGCTGGTTAACCAGAGGTGAGTGTCGATACTGGCTGGTGTTGATGTAATACCGGAAGCCAGCGTTCTCCAGCACCTTGATTACCTCTGCCAGTGTTTGTGGATGATGGAGGTACGCATGGAATTCAACGAACAGGTTTTGGACGTTTTCTAGCGCGTCATGGCAATCAGTTAGAACAGCGGTTTCGGCTCCTTCGATGTCCATCTTGAGCATGTCGATGCGGGTTTCGCGCAGGAGGGCATCACGTAGGCGAACAGAGGGCACCAGTTTTCGGTCGGTTTGTGAGAAAATAGAGGCAGAGTCGGCCTGGTCGCTGCCAAACCAGATTCCTTCCTCATTCGTCCAAACCGCTTTCGTAATTACTTCAACGCCCGAAATCTGATTTTGGCGAAGGTTCTGTTGTAAAATTTCACTAATATGTTTGTCTGCCTCAAATGCTACGATGCGGGCAGTTGGGTAGTTCTGCCGGAAGTACACAACGCTCGTACCAATGTTAGTGCCGCAGTCGAAAATAACTGGGTTGGGGCTCGTTGTCGTGAATTTATAAAACTCATCGACAAAAATTTCGCGGTACTGCCAGATAAACGACAGTGCGTCAGGCACTCTAAATCGATAGGGTCCAAACGTGATATCAATGGACTGATTCCGTGGTCTGTCGCCGTAACGGACCGCTAATCCCAATAACCGACGACCCTCCACCGAGCGCAGGAGCCGGGCCGTTTCAGTAAATAAAAATCGAAAAACCCACATGGGTGAACTGGTTTGATGTTCGAAATTTGATGTTCGAAGTCTGAGGTTGATAGCTATTGATGGTCTTGCTATTAGGAACGTCAAACTTTGGACATCAAACGTCAAACTAGTTTAAAAACCGTTTTCTTAATCCCTCTACCATCTGGTTAATATCGGTAGAGAGCTTTAGGCCAATGACTGCTCCACCAAACAGGGCACTAATCATTGTTGAACGCCAGCCAATATCCAGGATAAAGCGCCACTTTGGTGCATCTGCATCAGGGTAAGGAATCTGAACGGCGATCCACCATACGGCAAGGCCTAACAGAATAACAGCAAGATTTCGCCAGGTAAACGGTTGCATTCGAAACGCAAAGCCGACAAACAGTGTCCGGGCCAGGTTAAAGAGCATTGTTGCCAGTGCGGCTCCCATAGCGGCACCATTGATGCCAAAACGGGGTATTAAGTATAGGTTAGCGCCAATGGTAATAAAAACAAGTGCGACAAAAAACAATGAGTCGTAGGTGTAATAGCGTGAAGTGTTCATAATGATGCCATTTACTCCAGTGGCCATATCGATCAGTTTGCCCAGCCCCAGCCACAGAATGACGTAATAACCCGCTTCGTAATCGGGAGGTAGAAATCGAAAGACACTGGGTAAATTGGCTGCTACACCCACAAAGACCAGGCAGCCTGCAATAAGCTGATTCAGGCAACTTTTTCGGTAAATACTGGCAATATTATCCAGGTCATTTGTTTTCCACGACTCAGCAATAAGCGTTCCCGAAACCTTGTATAAGGTGGTTGCTGGTATCGCAATGACGGTAGCAAAGTAAGACGCCGTTCCATAAATTCCAGTATCGCCCAAGCCTTGTCTACTGTTAATCATAAACTTATCAATGGTCCAGACAATCTGTGTTGAGAGGGCAGACGTGAATGTTAGCCCTGCATAACGCATCATATTTCGACGTAAGTTGGCATTGACGGATACAAACTTACGGCTGAAGAATAAAGCCTCATCCTGAGCAACACTGATAATCATGACGACCAATGGAATAAAAAAAGCTAGTAGCCAAACGCCCAGAAATTGGGGTAAAGTAACCCACCCCAGCCAGTACAACCCACCTGCCAGCAGAACCAGCACCCGCTGAACAAATTGTTGTAGCAGCGTTCCTGTAACGGGATCATAAAGTAAGCGGGCGTAATTGTCGAAAACGGTAAAATAGACCGTAAAGAATGTTAATGGTATGAGCAGATAATAATATTCGACAAACAGAGCTGAATCCGCTGAATACCACTTAACAATCCAGGGGCGTGCCAGCCACAACATAAGCACACAAAGACTGAAGCCAATAAGGGTAGTCAGGCAGGCAATAAGCAGGTATCCGTTGTGCTGCCGGTCGGTGTTTCGGAAAAAGGGGAAATATTTACCCCCGGCGCCGTTTAAACCTAAGTTTGCTGCCTGCGATAGTACCTGTGCCAGCGAAATTAGCAGGGTTAGCAGGCCTACGACCTGGGTGCCCTCAAATAAATTCGGAAACCAGAGCCCCTGCGTCAGAAAGCCAACGGCCACACCTGCATAGGCGTAAATAGAACTCTGTATGGTTTGCCGTTTTATGATACCCATGTAGGTGAATGAAAAATGAATAGTGTAGAATGAATAATGTAGAATGTGCAAGTAATAGAGTCAGTTACTTATCATTATACATTGTGCATTTTACATTATTCATTGAATAAAATTCCACGCCAGCGCCGTTCCCGCCTTAATGTCCTGGCTGGCGGTTTTGCCGATGATGTCGTCGTAATAACGGGTATGCAGGCCATTAGCGGGGCGGATACTGCGGACGGTATCAGGTGTGAAGGGCTCACCCGCTTTCATGTCGCGCACGACGTATAATGAGCGTTTGAATTGCAGGCTTTTTTCTTCTTTCGGGGTTAGTGTGTAGCTGACCTGCCCCATGGCCAGCTGTGCCCGTTCGGTTTCAATAACGAGATTTTTGAGTTCGTCGGGTTCTAACGAAAAGGCTGAATCAACCCCACCATCGGCCCGGCGCAGGGTAACGTGCTTTTCAAGTACTACTGCTCCAAGGGCTACGGCTGCTACGGCTGCGCCAATGCCCATTGTATGATCAGAGAGACCCACAGGTAGATTGAACAACTCACGCATGTGCGGTATAGTGAGCAGGTTGGTTGTTTCGGGCGTGGCGGGATAAGTGCTGGTGCATTTGAGCAGAATAAGATCTTTGCAGCCATTGGCACGTAATACTTTCACTGATTCGTCAAGGTCGGCAACCGATGCTACCCCCGTACTCATAATGACCGGCTTACCCGTTTGCGCTACTTTTTTGAGTAGAATATGATCCGTATTTTCGAAGGACGCAATTTTGTAGAGCGGCACATTCAGTGATTCCAGAAAATCAACCGCCGTGGTATCGAAAGGCGAGCTAAAGGCAATCATTCCCCGCTTTTGGGCGTGTTCAAAAATTGGTTGGTGCCACTCCCACGGGGTATAGGCCTCCGCGTAAAGCTTATAGAGATTTTTATCGGCCCAGAGCGACTTGGCGTCCCGAATGTAAAACTCTTCTGATCCTCCGTTGAAGGTAATCGTGTCGGGGGTGTAGGTTTGGAGCTTAAGGGCGTGAGCACCGGCATCCGCTACAGCGTCGACAATTTCCAGGGCCCGGTCGAGCGATTGATTGTGATTGCCCGACATTTCGGCGATAACAAACGGACGGTGGGCCGGGCTAATAGTATGGTGGGCAACCTGAATCGGTTGGTCTTTTGTCATAGTCTAATCAACCCTATGGCCTCTTCAACACCGCGACGGCAGTTCGGCTATAAAGTTTTAAGGTAAAGCAAGCATGGCCTCTGCTGGCCAGCAACTCCAAATTTACCGCTTTCGCCCGACAATTTGAAACCGGCCCTTTCGAAAGCCCGTTTCGACGCCTGATTCTCCGGTTTGATATAAGCGTGAATCGTGACGGCATCCCATCGTTTCCGGCAAATAGCGCATGCCTGCTGAATCAGTTGACTAGCTAAACCTTTTCCCCGCTGTCGGGCATCGACGGAGACACCAATAATAATTTCGTCGGGCATATCCGCTACCGGTGTCCGTTCAAAACGTACTTGTCCAACCGGCTGTCCTGCATCGTTTGAAAAAATAAGCAACAGGGCGTTGGGGTCGGCTAATTTTCTCGTAAACCAGGCCGTGTGCGTTTCCAGCGAAATCGGGGCGGAGTTAAACGACTGCTGCCGGGTATCGGGGTCATTGGCCCAGTCGAAATAAAGACGGGCATCGGCAGGTTGGGCCGTTCGGTAGGTAAGCATAGTTATAGCGCGAACATCTGACCGAATTACGTACTTAATTTTCGAAACAGCGCACGAAACCGTTCGGGCGATTGACCATCGAAAAACCGACGCTGGTTTATAAGTAAATCAGCCGCGTTTTCAGGCGAAAATTGAAACGCCTGAATCGCTAATTTTACCAACTGGTCTAACCCGAGTACGGGCGTCAAACGAGTGAGTAGGGTTGGGAAGTTGACCGATAGCGCCAGTTTTTCTTCGGACAGAAACCGCGCTAGTCGAGACTGATTATTGGCGGTGACAATGCCGATCAAGGGTCGATTGACAGCGCAAACCTCGTAACTGATGGTGCTACAAGCGGTAATGGCCAAACGGCATTGCTGCAATTCGTTAACCATTTCTGCGGCTGTCAGATTCTGTAGAATGGTCAGATTGGGTATTTGGCTTTTATAGGATTCAATAGCGGCTCGGTTTGGGTGAAAAGGCCCTAAAACAATGTGAACCGCCAGAGTAGTATCAACCTGTCGAATGGCTTCCAGCACTGTCAGCGATGTATTGTGTGGGTCGGCACCGCCCAGGCTAACAAAGATGGGGCCGTCCAAAGGTGTTTCGCCGAAACCTGCTGGATTCAAAAACTCCGGTCGTAGCAGCGCATAGTGGGGGCCCAGGCAAAAGTGGGTATCTGGTTCGGCATCATAATCAATATCAGAAACACCACCGGCATGATTGATAATTACATCGGCCACTTGATGGCCATCGATCAAATCATCGATAAAGACCAGTTTTTTTGCCCGCTCCTGCACCGATTGCTGAAACGCTTCGTCGAAAGCATACCCATCCAGCACAACGATTTCGTCAGGATGGATCTGAGCCAGAAAAGAAGTTTGTTGCGACGATTCTGGTAGCGAAACGATTGACAACCCAGCCTTTTCAATCGAAGCACTAACTTCTGGCGTTGGCTCGACAAGCGCAAATCGCATCAAAAAATCATTTTTCAGCATGTCGGCCAGGGCAAGGCAACGCATCACGTGGCCTAAACCAATCTGAGCGTTACCATCGGCGCGGAAAAGGATTTGGCTCATAGCTTAATGAACAATGTAAAATGGATAATAGATAATGATTGTTCTGGGTTCTGTGAATCTTGCATTGTCCATTTTACATTATCCATTATTCATTTTATACTTAAACTCCGCCACCTGCCAATCTGCCTCGGTATCAATATCATGGGCGGCCATTTCGGAAATGACGATACCGCCTGAGTTGTCCGTAACAAGCCGCTTGCTTTGCTGAAATGGGGCTACGTTAAAGAAGTAAAACTGGCCTGCATCATGGTAAGTCGGCTCCAGATCCTGCGACCGGGTCAGCGCGTGTTCAGGCTGAAACCACTGCACTTTCGACCCTCGTAGGAGCACAGCACGCTGAATAGGAAAGCTGAATGGCTGAACCGGATACACCGTATCGAACTGTTTGTCAGTCAGGGTTGAGAATGCTCGCTTCAGCAGTTCGGGCGTGACGAAGGGCGCGGTAGGGTAGAGGCAGCAAGCGTAATCGAATATCTTGCCCTGTTGCTTATACTGAGCCAGAACTTCGTCCAGTACAGCGGCAGTTGTTGCATGATCATCCGCCGTTTCGGCAGTACGAAGAAACGGGACCGACGCACCGTATTTTTTGGCAATGTCTGCAATTTCAGCATCATCCGTCGAAACCATCACGTCGCTGAACAAACCCGACTGTAGCGCAGCGTCGATGACATACGCAATGATGGGTTTACCCAAAAAGAGCCGGATGTTTTTGCGCGGAATTCGTTTACTGCCGCCCCGCGCCGTTATGATGGCTACGTTGCTCATGCGCCCATGAATTCCTTTACCACGTCAATGACATACTCCTGCTCCTCGTTGGTCAGTGTTGGAAACATCGGCAAACTCAGGCATCGGGCATAATACCGTTCAGCATTTGGAAAATCACCCGGCTTCCAGCCGAACTGCCGGTAGTAGGGCATCAGATGCACCGGAATGTAATGCACCTGTGCCATGATATTTTTCGTCCGAAGAAAATCGTAAAGCCCTTTCCGATCGTCAGTTTGAATTACGTAAAGGTGATACGCATGGCTCACCTGAGCGGGCGGAACGATGATGGTAACGTTGGTTCCAGAAAAGGCATCATCGTAGCGTTTGGCAATTTCCTGCCGACGCGCTAACATGGCATCCACACGTTGTAATTGACTTGTTCCCAGGGCGGCCTGCATATCGGTCAGGCGGTAATTATAGCCCAGTTCCTGTAACTCCATGTACCAGCCACCGCGTTCAGGTTCGCCGGGATAGAGCTCTGTTAACTCGGCCGGTTTGTTGGTTATGCCGTGCGTTCTGAGCCGAAGCAGGTGTTTATACAGTGCTTCGTCGTTGGTTGTAATCATGCCACCCTCGCCAGTTGCAATATGCTTGACCGGGTGAAAACTGAAAATGGCTAATTCAGCCAGCGACCCATCGCCACAGCGGTGAGTTATGCCTTTACGATCTACAAATGAACCGCCTGGTGCATGGCAGGCATCTTCCAGAAGCCACAAACCATACTCAACCGCCAAGTCGCGGAAGGCAGCCAGATCGACCGGATAACCGGCAAAATCGACGGGAATAATACCCGAAAAATAGCCTTTCGGATGCTGTTCCAGTAAAGCTCGGACGGCGTTGATGTCGAGTAAGGCTGTTTCGGGATCAATATCCGCAAAATAGACCTCGCCCCCGCAGTACCGGACACAGTTGGCCGAAGCTGAAAACGTAATGGGCGTTGTAATAACCCGTGTACCTTCTTTCACGCCCAATGCCATGCAGCACAGGTGTAAGGCGGCTGTTCCGTTGGCTATGGCTACGGCGTATTGACTGCCCACATACGTAGCGAAAGCAGCTTCAAACGCACCGATATGAGGCCCTTGCGTCAGGAATGGACCGCGAAGTACCTCGGCCACGGCCGCAATGTCCTCGTCTGTGATGTGTTGGCGGCCGTATGGAATGGGAGACATAAGAATAATGTAGAATGTGTAATGAACAATGTAGAATGTGTAATGAAAAATGGGAGAGGAATGAGCACATTATTCATTACACATTCTACATTATTCACTGATGTTACGCAGCCTTAGCTAATAGAGTAGATTGACTTTTGAGACTGTTAAGGTTTCG
>NZ_BAAHBG010000012.1:0-11266 GCF_054776855.1 Spirosoma migulaei
TGCGACAGGTGGCTGTTTGGACGTTGGCCTGATAGAGGGGTACCTCATCTTCCACGATCACGACTGGGCAGCAGGAGCCATCGGGGCACTGACCCACCACGTTACCATTGACCACTACCGAGTAGCTACCGGCCTGGGTTGCGGTGAAGGAGCTGGCGGTTGCACCTGAAATGGCATTGCCATTCCGGTACCATTGGTAAGTTCCCAGACCCGGTGTCGTAGTCAGAACAAACGCATAGTTAGTGCCTTTGCACGCATGAACCGGTGGTTGGCAAGCAGCCGTGCAGCTTTGCGGAGCGGTGTAACTTACACTGGCTGTACCGCACCCACTTAAGGTGGCCGTCAGGGTGTGAACCAACCCGTCCGAAACCAACCCGGTTAACGAGTAAGGCACCGAGCTTACACCACTGGCTATACTCAGGGAGATGAGTTGAGTCCCATCACTCAGTAGAATCGTACCCCCGTTGGTGTTGTTGGTCAAACTCAGCGTACCACTGACACTGTAAGTGTTGGTGGCAGACTGGCACGAGCCCGGCGTTGCCGTAACGGTTAGCGAACAGGTTGGCGCTAACTCAATATTGAGCACGGCCAGGGGTACGGTCACCGAGCAGCTCTGACTATCGGTGATGCGGATAGTGGTTGAGAAAGTGCCCGTGGCGGTGGGTATGCCACTGATGAGGCCCGTGCTACTGAGTGTCAGACCCGTAGGCAGCGTTCCCCCGGCCAGCAAGAAGCTGTAGGGGGCCGTTCCGCCTGAAACCGTCAGGTTCGCGCTGTAAGCTTGTCCGACAGTGCCGACAGGCAAGCTGTTAGTGGTCAGGCTCACCGAGCAGGCCGCTGTTGTATTGAGGGTGATCGAAGCGGTGGCCGTACAGCCGGGTCCTGTGGTGCAGGTGGCCGAGTAGACAGTGGTGGCGTTGGTGGGGATCACACTGATGACGCTGGTGGTAGCCCCAGTACTCCAGACCACCGAGCCGGTGCAGCCGATAGCGGACAGACTCACGGGGGTGCCCACCGTTACCGAGGTCGAACTGGCCGACAGGCTCAGACTGGCCTGAGGCATTACCGTTACTGTGCCCACGGCGGTGGTGGTTGAGCCCGTGCCGGTGGTACAGGTAGCGGTGTAGCTGGTCGAAGCGGTCAGGACCGGGGTCACCAGGGTAGTACCCGTGGCCCCCGTGTTCCAGCTCACCGAGCCGGTGCATCCGCTAGCCACCAGGGTGGCCGAACTGCCGTAGCAGACGGTGGCCGAAACGACCACTAGACTGGCCGCAGGGGCTGTGTTGAGGGTGATCGAAGCGGTGGCTGTACAGCCGGGTCCTGTGGTGCAGGTGGCCGAGTAGACAGTGGTGGCGTTGGTGGGGATCACACTGATGACGCTGGTGGTAGCCCCAGTACTCCAGACCACCGAGCCGGTGCAGCCGATAGCGGACAGACTCACGGGGGTGCCCACCGTTACGGAGGTCGAACTGGCCGACAGGCTCAGAATGGGCAGGGCGTTAACCGTGGCAACCACACTGACACCGGCACTTTTACAGGTAGCATCTTTCACACAGGCCACGTAATAGGTGGTGGTGGCGGTGATGGCTGGGGTGGTGAAACTGTTACCGGTACCGACCTGAGTGGTTAAAGCGGCATCGCTGAACCAGACGGCGGGGTAGGTCGCATCGCAGCCCGTGGCCGTCAGGGTCACCGTGCCCGTTCCGCACCGATTAGCGGCTACACCGATTGGGGTAGGAGGGGTACAGTTAGGTGTACAGGTGGTTGGTTGCAGGGTGGCTTGCACATCGATAAAACAACCTGCTGCATTGAACACCCGAATGGTATAGGTGGTGGCCGCTGCCGGATTAGCCAAGTTACTGACGATAAGTCCACCCGCTGGGATGGCCGTGGCCGAAGCATAGGTAGCCGAACCAGTGTAGGTTACCCCCACCGTATAATCATAATGAGCAGCGGCATCAAAACCCGAAAGGGTCAACCCCCCATCAGCGTTGGCGGCTGTTCCCGCTGCATTACAGGTGGCCGCCGTAGCCACCGCACTGGCCGTGGGTAGGGCATTGATGGTAGCCTCTACGGCAACGCCCGCACTTTTGCAGGTAGCATCTTTCACACAGGATACGTAGTAGGTGGTGGTGGTGGTTAAGCTAGGCGTAGTGAAACTGTTACCCGTTCCGACCTGGGTGGCCAGAGCCGCATCGCTGAACCAGACGGCGGGGTAGGTCGCATCGCAGCCCGTGGCCGTCAGGGTCACCGTACCCGTTCCGCACCGATTAGCGGCTACACCGATTGGGGTAGGAGGGGTACAGTT
The DNA here is from genome assembly GCF_054776855.1 of Spirosoma migulaei. Lineage (NCBI taxonomy): Bacteria > Pseudomonadati > Bacteroidota > Cytophagia > Cytophagales > Cytophagaceae > Spirosoma > Spirosoma migulaei. The sequence goes on from NZ_BAAHBG010000012.1 coordinate 2,309, forward strand.
AGGCGTACAGATCGTGGGTTGAAGCACCGCCTGTAGATCCACAAAGCAACCCGCTGCATTGAACACCCGGATGGTATAGGTGGTTGCCGCTGCCGGATTAGCCAAGTTACTGACGATAAGTCCACCCGCTGGGATGGCCGTGGCCGAAGCATAGGTAGCCGAACCAGTGTAGGTTGCCCCCACCGTATAATCGTAATGATCAGCGGCATCAAAACCCGAAAGGGTCAATCCCCCATCAGCGTTGGCGGCTGTTCCCGCTGCATTACAGGTGGCCGCCGTAGCCACCGCACTGGCCGTGGGCAAGGCGTTAATCGTGGCGACCACACTGACACCGGCACTTTGGCAGGTGGCATCCTTCACACAAGCCACATAATAAGTGGTGGTGGTGGTTAAGCTAGGCGTAGTGAAACTGTTACCCGTTCCGACCTGAGTGGTTAAAGCCGCATCGCTATACCAGAGGGCGGGGTAAGTTGCATCGCAACCCGAAGCGCTTAGCGTTACGGTACCCGCACCGCAGAGGGCGGCTGGAACCCCCGTAGGCGTTGGTGGGGTACAGGGAAAGGCTACTGTAATCGTAGTCGTGGTTGAATCTTTACAGGTACCATAACCGGTTGCGCTATTATTGACGACTGTTTTAATGGTGTAGGTTCCCTCCGTAGCCGGCGCCGTCCACACCGTAGGATTAATCCCAACGTTACTAAAACTACCATCCACGCCCGACCATTGCACAAAACTGGTAGCCCCAAAACCAGTAGCAACCGCGGTTAATGTAACATTACTACCCGGTACAATCGTAGTGGCTGGGTCCTGGGTTACAGTTAGGGTTCCTACGGCAGTACATGGGGTGTTCGTAACGGTTACGCAGGCTTCGGCAATGTCTTCGTTGCCTAAATTGTTGTTGGTGCCTACGGTGGTTAATACCGCATTCATCGGAATAACGTTACAATAGGTGCCAGGGCTCGTGCTTTTGACCGATACAACGATTGTACAGGTCGAATTAGCGGCTATGGTTGTTCCACCGGCTATTTTCAGTTCTGTATCGCTGTTTTGTAAACTTACGCCCCCGCATGTACTGGTGGGTGTACCGGTAGCTACCAGGTTTGTCGGCAAATAATCGACAAAATCCTGATTGAGCGTCATGGCAGAACCATTAAGATTCTCAATGGTAATGGTGAGGGTGGCGTTCTGACCCGTTTGGATCGTAGCCGGGGTCATTGTTTTCTTTACGCGGGGGGCAAGATTAAACGTTGTGTTGGCTAACAGGCACCCGGTTGCCGCCAGACAGTTTTCGCCCACTGTCGTTTTTAAACTTCCGGCCGCAATGGTATTACAATAACTGCCCTCGCTGGGTACGGTGACCTCCAGGCTGATCTGATTCAGACCAGGCACTAATACTGTTCCTTTGGGAAGGGTCAGGGTATTGCCGCCAACTGTGGCTACGGGTGGTAATCCTCCATCTACGGGTATTGCCATCCCTACAGTGGTTATGGTGGTGTTGTTGGCAACCACCATGGCTCCTGGGCTTGTGGGAAAAGTATCCACGAAGTTTTCGGTGAGGGTAATGGGCGTACTTTCGTTATTGGTTATTTTTAGTGTGAGCCTGGTGGGTGTACCGGGCTTGGTGAGCATGGAGCTAAACTCTTTTTCAATGATAGGCGGACTAGCCCCTGTTACCGTGATGGTCGCTTCGGCATAATCGTCCTCGGTGGTTACAAAATTACCGGGACTGCTGTCCGGGTCGCTGATGGGGGCGTATTCCATCACCTCTACCACATTTTTATAGGTGCCTGCTTTCAGGGCTTTAGTGGTAATAGTCAGTGTGGCCGAGCCACCAGCAGGTAAGCTGTTGACGAGCCAACCCAGATTGCCGTAAAAATTACCCGTACTAGGCGAGGAACTGACTAACTGCAATCCCGCCGGGATTAGGTCGGCGACCGTAATGCCAGTAGCAGCTACATCGCCCGTGTTGGTGAGCGTAATAGTCCAGGTAAAGGTAGTACCGCCACCGCTCGACCCACACACGGTGCCCGTAGCGGGACTGACGGTTTTTGTCAATGCCAAGTCGACGTGTTGAGTGCCTAGGCAAAACTCCGCAATGGCCTGGTCATCTTCGCCAGCTACATCATTGCCAGGGGTAGAATCTGGATCTCCTATATCGGAGGTCCAAATCTCTGATTTACTTTTTTTACAGACACCGCACTCGCCACCGACCAACTCTACTACATTGTCGATGTAGCAGCTGTTGTTTCCATTGAATACCCGGACAGTATAGAGCTGACTACCTCCTACTGGATTGGCCAGGCTTGTAAAGGTATAGGCTCCGCCGGAAAGCGTTTGTATGCCTGCATCGGTATAGGAAGGGCCGGTATAGACTCCGCCCATCGAAATCCCTACTTTGGTTCCGTTGGATACGCCCGTTATAGCGATTTGGCCGTTGTTTTGAGGGGTAGTACCGCTACAAGTAGGGGCGGTAGGCGTGGTCACGACCCCAGTAGGATTGGCGCAAAAAGGAGGGCACACGGCTTTTTTAAGATAGACTTTAATGTCTGAATAACAACCGGTAGCATTAAACAGCCGAACGGTATACGCTTGAGTGGCATTAGTCGGATCGGGCAAGTTGTTGACAATGACCCCACCCCCTGGAACGGCCGAAGCAGTAGCATAGGTTTTGCCTCCGGTATACGTGCTGCCTATGTTAAAATCGTAATGATCAGTAGTACCAAAACCCGATAGCGTAATGCTACCCGTGCTTTGAGGCAAACCCTGGATGCAGGTGGGGGCGGTGGCAATACCAACACCATTAGGCCCTTCGCAGGTACCTCTGATGGAAATATCGTCATAGCCTGTCATTTTAGCAGTAAAGTCTGATCTCTGGAATTGATGCACCAAACCAAAATAGATCCGAAAAGTTACTTCTGTACTCCCATCCGTACAAAAATTGGAACCTGTAAAATTGAAGGTCATGGGCGTACCATTGACGTTCGATGCTAAGATAGGCTGGGTCTGATTATAGATCTGTACGCCGTTTCTATAGACAGCTACGCCTTGTTTCTCGAAATTGACATTGGCCTGCGAGCCATCGAATTGTTTTTGAAGGATTTTGACTGCAAAATCGCTTAAACAGCCTACTTTCCCTTCTTGAAAAGTATAGTCTACATACAGGTTGACCGGATCAAGCGGAGCCCAAGTAGTACTGGTGGGGTCAAAGGATACCCCACCATACAACTGAATAGCAGTAGCCGGATCATAAAAATTAAATAAACAAAGTGCATTATCAAAATGGATTGTGTTTATGTGACCTTTAGACCCTAAGAAACCAATTCCACAACCAGAATTGATTTGTGGGCAATAGGTTCTTCCAACCCCCAAAATCGGGGATGTGTAAAATTGGCTATCCGCGTTGTCAGTTCCGCCATTACACTGTACGGTTTGCGAATCCATATTCCATTTGGCGAGGATACCGACGGGACTGCTACAGGTTTGAGCTTCTGCCCTAAAAAAGGAAGAAAGTAAAACGAAAAGCAAGAGAAATACTATCGTTTGGGGGGCTTGCAAAAGTCCAAGACGGGCAAGCGGCTGTGGTAAATGTTTTTCATTGAAGTATTGACCGGGTGAGTGAAATCATTGACATTAATCTACTTTTAGGGTCAAGGTCAGCGTTTTGCTACCTACGGGCATGGTGCCAATGTCCCAGATTTTGGTAACTGCATTGTAGCTGCCTTGCTGTGCGTTGGCATTGACCAGACTAAGCCCCTGCGGCACTTTGATTTTGGCCGTCACGCCGGTGGCATCCTGCCCTGTATTGCTGATGGTGTAGGTATAGCTCACCTGATCACCTCTGTTAGCGGTTTGCGTAAGAGGCAACACCGTAAGACTTAGGTCAGTAATAATATAGCCTAGTTTTTTTAACAGGATAGCCGAGGTCCCAGTATTAAGATCAGTAAATGTTAAGCCACATACTATATAGCCACCGTCATTAGTTGCCGCAATGATCATAGAATCATCGTTTCCAGGCAGCTTTTTATCCCAAATTTTAGTGCCGACAGCATCTATTTTCAAGTACCATTGATTACCAGTAGATGTAGCTTCAGAAACATCCCCACCTATAGGTGAGGATGAAGATCCCATAAGAATAAAGCCGCCGTCTGTGGTTGCTACTGCATCACGCAAAGTTTCTGCACTACTTCCTCCATACAACTTATCCCACAATTTAGCGCCGTTAGCGTCTATTTTCACTACCCAAAAATCGTAATTACCATGATTGATTGCGGTTATATTACCATCGGCAGATGAAGAGGAACTTCCACATAATAAATAACCTCCATCAGCAATTTGAAATGTACTTATAATGTAATCTGTAATACCACCCCCAAATCTTTTGTCCCAAATTTTAGTGCCGGTAGCATCTACCTTCAAGATCCAGGCATCTGTACTTCCGTATGTTGCCGCTGAAATATCGCCATCTGCGGGTGAGGTAGTACCAAGAGCCAATAGATAACCGCCATCAGATGTTTGTATTATATCGCTCTCAGAAAAGATACCTGTATAGGAGCCTTCATTTCCACTTCCTCCATAGGTTTTGTCCCAAAGCTTGTTGCCATTGGCATCTATTTTCAGTAGCCAAATGTCATCCCCACCTGGGCCGGTTTGGCTTTTGTCGTTACCGGCCGGACCGTTGGTTCTTGCCATGATGACATAACCACCATCGGCCGTTTTTAATACGTTTCTAGTGGCAAGGAATGATTTGGTTGAACTGCTTCCTCCATAGGTTTTGTCCCAAAGCTTGTTGCCATTAGCATCTATTTGAATCACCCAAACATCCGAAATTCCTTTTTTAGGAGCTGTTTTAGTACCGCTTACCAGAGATTCTGAATATCCCACCAGTAAATAATTACCTCCCTCTATTTCAACGAAATCCATTAAATAATCATGAGCACTTCCTCCAATATATTTTTCCCAAAGTTTAGTGCCGTAAGCATCCGTTTTTACTACATAACCGTCATATGTAAAGACACCGGAACTAGGGTTTGAGTAACCCACAGCCAGATAACCGCCATCTTTTGTTTGGCGTGCAGTAAGGCCGCTATTAAATCCATCAAGAATTCCAAAAGCTTTATTCCATTGCACTGGCGGGAGAACGGATTGGGCCTTCACCATAGGTACCAAACACTGCTGAAGAATCACTAGCAGTATCGCTCTGACTAACGTTGCCATTGGGCTTTTAGGAGAAAATAAATATGTTTTCATTGTTTTTAAATTGAAAAAAGTGTCTACTTCGGTTTAATCGTCAAACATGCGTTAGTGGATAATTTTTACCTTTTGGCCTTATCAAGCGTGACTGTGTATAAGGTATTTTTCAAACCTCCTTAGTCGCAAGCGGATTAGTCGAGGTGGATTTTGCCGGGATGTCAGGTGCTTTCATATAGGTGTGTTTTTCGTTAGTAGTTGCCGTATAAAAGGGCTTTTAGGGCGTTTCTGGAGCGCCTGAGCCAACGCCAGACGGGCATTCTGTGTATCATGGCGGTACAGATGCAGCCGCCCCAAACTCTCCCCAATGGGGTACATCAGGCGTGGGGGTTCATCGTATTGGATGGCCTTTTCCAGCTCCAGAGCTTCGTTCCAGGCCGAGTTGTTGAAGGGCCTGGTCTCATCCATATTATCGATCCAGCCTGCCAGCTCATAGCGTGCCATACTCAGGATATCGAAGGTTTCGTTGATGGCTTTAAACTCGGCACTGCCCTGTTGCTGGATGCCCTGTTGTTCAAAGATTTTCAGGAGTTGGGTCAGCTGCATTCCGTACTGGTTAGCCGCCTGCCCATTGCCGGTGTCGATAGCCGCCATGCCCCGGCAATACGCCTGCATGGCCTGCAGGTAGGTTCGCACCAGGGGGTTGGTCAGGGGCATATCGAGGCTGTTGAGCCAGCCGTTTAACGTTTCATTCGCTTTGGCAAATTCTCGATAACGGATATGGATAAACGTCGGCAGGATTCGACCTTCGTAGAGCAGCATCAGGGCCGCCCCGCTGGTGGGGGGCGTTTGCCCCAGGCTGATGGCGGCATAGGCATTGGCGGCTTCGAGGGCGTTGTCTTTTTGTCCCAGTTCGGCCAGCGATACGGCCAGATAATGCAGGTTATGCATGTAGTTCTGATCGGCTACCAGGGGTAGCTGCTGGGTTCGGTGATAGGCCATTTCCTGCTGGCGCGCCCGCCTAAATACATCCGCGGCTTTCTGATACTGGCCCGCCCGGAAAAACAGATGCCCTGGCATATGCGTCAGGTGGGGGGCATTAGGTGCCAGCGATACGATACGACGAGCGGCCTCTGTGGCCTGGCTGAACTCGGGCCGTAGTTCCATCACATGCACATAATAATGGAGCAGCCCGATATGGGTCGGGAATTGGCCAAAGGCTGTTTCCAGCAGGGTTTTAGCTTCCTGCTGGAGGGCCTCATCGGGCTGCTGGCGCAGCACTATAGCCGCAAAAGCCAGCGCTTCGGGTTCGCTGGAATAGGTTTTATACAAGTTACGGAACGGCATTACGGCCTGGGCAATACCCAGTTTGACCAATATAGTGCTGGCTTCGATCAGGGCTTTGTGAAACGGTGGGCTGTTGGCTTTCAGGGTATTCGCCTTGTCGATGGCCTGTACCCATACACGCGAATCGGTTCCGCCAAACCCTGGCTGGCACATGGCCAGTCCCCAGTAGCCCATTGGGCAACTGCTGTCGGCCTTAATCGCCTGCTGAAAAGCCCGGTAGGCTTCGATATGCCAGAAATCGTGGAGCAGATTAAGTCCCTGATCGAACCAGCGTTGGGCCTGAGGATTTCGGGTCGTTAGGGTCAGATGACTGGTACCAATCCCTGTCCTGAGGGCGGGTGGAGGCCAATTACCGAGGGGTATCGTTGAGGCCATGCCCGTGCATAGGGTTACCCTCGCAGTTTCCGGCGTGTTTGTGCCTACCGTTGGGTGCGTCTCCGATTTGGATCGGCAACCCAGCGAGAGTGCAAGGAGGAGCGGTATATACAGAATCCAGTGCATAGGGTCTTGTGGCTTGTTGATCATAAGCAAACAAGAACAATGCGACAAGTAGAGTCCTGGACAACTAAAATGTATCCTAAACAGTCAAGTCAATACCAATACCCCTGTATGAGTGACAAAAAGAAGCGATTGGGCCAGAATGACTCCGGGAGCAGAACCTGCTGCCCATCCATTTCGAATTGACCCGTGCCAGAAGGATATTGGCAGATTTTCGTTGACTGGCGTCAAACGAATAGTTTCCGGGCTTATCAATAATCGCGCGGAAGACTATATCCTAAACAGCAAAATAGAATCTCAAACAATGTTTCCTGGATTTTAGGGGGTAGGTGTGTGGTGCTTTGGACTGATCTTGTGGGGGGTAAAGCAACCCCAACTACCCCCCACCCCCTGAAGGGGGCTTTGCTCATGTGCGGCCAATACCTCCTTCAGGGGGTTGGGGGGTGGTTGGGGTAGCTTTACCCCCCACCCCCTAAAGGGGGCATTGCTCATGTGCGGCCGACTTTCCCTTTAGGGGGTTTGGGGGTGGTTGAGCTTGCTTTTACCCCCCACCCCCTGAAGGGGGCATTGCTCATGCGCGGCCAGAGCCCCCTTTAGGGGTTTGGGGGTAGTTGAGGATGCTTTACCCCCCACCCCCTAAAGGGGGCATTGCTCATGTGCGGCCAATACCTCCTTCAGGGGGTTGGGGGGTGGTTGAGCTTGCTTTTACCCCCCACCCCCTGAAGGGGGGAGTTTGTTCCATAATGAAATTTGATGTAAAAAAGTAGATACGAAAACGAATGGCGAGTGATATGTTTTATGGGGCGTCGGCGCAGATATTTGAGCAGGCGAAGCACCTTCGGCAGTCGATGACACTTGCCGAAATTGCACTGTGGGATAGGTTACGTGCTAATCGGCTGGGTGGGTATCGATTTAAAGCCCAACACCCAATAGCCTTTTTTATCGCTGACTTTTATAACCATGCCAACCGGTTAGTCATTGAGCTTGATGGTGGTGCTCATGATTCGATGGAGCAACAGGAATACGATACGAACCGGACCTATATGCTTGAAGAGTTTGGGATAACCGTTATCCGGTTCAGGAACGAAGCCGTTTTTAGTGATATTGATGCTGTCTTACTCGAAATTAGGGAGACACTGACCACTTTACAGGAAAGCTCATAATGTGCCGGAACTACCAATACTCCCTGTCCCCCTGAAGGGTTAACCTTGTAGGGGATTTGAGCAACTGATTAAACTTGCGTTTTAGCGAGCTTTGTCCGCGCCCGGCTAAATCCCCTAAAGGGGGCATTGCTCATGCGCGGCCAAAGCCCCCTTCAGGGCAGGGCCGTTAAGTTCTAGCTTATTTCACCCCCCACCCCCTGAAGGGGAGAAAATCCACTTCGGAGTACTCCCCCTTTAGGGCAGGGCCGTTAAGTGCTGAATTTTCTTTACTTAATCATCCTCTTTATTGGCTTATTTTACCCCCCAGCCCCCTGAAGGGGGAGAAAACCCACTTCGGAGTACTCCCCCTTCAGGGCAGGTCTGTTTAGTTCTAGCTTATTTCACCCCCCAGCCCCCTAAAGGGGGAGAAAATCCACTTCGGAGTACTCCCCCTTCAGGGGGCTGGGGGGTAATGGACAGGCGTTTAAAAAGTTAATTTTACTAACCTAAATTCAGAACTTAACACCCCTGCCCAAAATGGGGGGTAAAAAGCCTTCCCAAAAACGATTTACAGCATTCACCTGAAACCCCTACAAGAGTAGGTCATAGGAGAGAGAAACAAAAAAGAATGGTGATTAGGGCATAAAACCAGAAAGGCACCCCTGGTAAGGGATGCCTTTCTGGTTCTTATACGTCAAAGTCTCTTATTTTACTTTCTTCGTGATCACGAACGGCACACACTTGGCGGGTGGGCAGGCACACTGGGTCTGTGGCAAACTTACTA
>NZ_BAAHBG010000013.1:0-232510 GCF_054776855.1 Spirosoma migulaei
GAAACCAGTAGTAGCTGAAATCCTCCGCAAAGAACAGAATAACCCAGGCCCACCATTGTGTCATGTCAATCGTCAACAGTCGAACCTGATAAACTAGTGAAAGAGCACCAAATACCAGCGCTTTTCCAATAATAGCGCTAATGATGACGTTACCAATTCCCATCGACAAACTACTGGCGGTGTCTTTGGTTACATAAAAATCTTTCTGTTGCCTGACCGTTACAAGAATTTCAGCCACCAGGAGGATGACAAAGCCCGGAATGGCATATTGAATCAGATCTCTCATAATTTTTCTGACTTTTATGCAAGTTAAGATTTACCAGAGATGTTTTCAATTCATTGAAAATAGAATTAAACACAGAGCCACAAAGAGCACAGAGTTTTTAGTCTCTGTGCTCTTTGTGGCTCTGTGTTTAATCAAAATATGTTTACCGGTTCATCGACGTCAAAAACTCTTCGTTGTTCCGGGTGCCTTTCATATGACCAAGCAGGAAGTCCATGCCTTCCATCGCATTCATATCGGCCATGTGCTTCCGTAGAATCCAGACACGCTGCAGCGTCTCTTTGTCTAGTAGCAGATCTTCCCGACGAGTACCTGAGGCCATAACGTCAATAGCTGGGTAAACGCGCTTGTTGGCTAATTTACGGTCCAGTTGAAGTTCCATGTTGCCGGTTCCTTTGAATTCTTCAAAGATCACCTCATCCATTTTTGAGCCTGTATCGATCAGGGCTGTAGCGATAATGGTCAGCGAACCGCCATTCTCTACATTCCGGGCAGCACCGAAGAATCGCTTAGGCCGGTGGAGCGCGTTGGCATCAACACCACCTGACAGGATTTTGCCGGATGAAGGGACAACGGTGTTATAAGCCCGTGCCAGACGAGTGATCGAATCGAGCAGGATAACAACATCGTGACCACATTCAACCATCCGTTTCGCCTTTTCAAGTACCATGCTCGACACTTTTACATGGCGGTCGGCCTGCTCATCGAAGGTAGATGAAATGACTTCCGCATTCACGCTACGGGCCATATCTGTTACTTCTTCCGGGCGTTCGTCGATCAGAAGTACGATTAGATACACCTCTGGGTGGTTACGCGTAATGGCGTTGGCGATCTCTTTCAGCAGAACAGTTTTACCTGTTTTAGGTTGAGCGACAATCATACCGCGCTGTCCTTTACCGATAGGCGCGAACAAGTCCAGAACCCGCGACGAATAGTTATCGGGACGGTTACTGAGATGTAGTTGCTCTTCTGGGAAAAGGGGGGTCAGGTATTCGAAAGGAATCCGGTCGCGGATCTCTTCCGTTGTCTTCCCATTTACGGTCGATACGCGCAAAAGAGCAAAGTATTTCTCTCCTTCTTTTGGTGGACGGATGGCGCCACGAACAGTATCCCCGGTTTTCAGGCCAAACAGTTTGATCTGCGAGGGTGATACATAAATGTCATCAGGGCTAGCTAGATAGTTATAGTCTGCAGAGCGTAGAAAGCCGTAGCCACCGTCCTGCATAATTTCCAGAACACCCTCGTTGTCAATAATACCATCGAATTCACGAATGTGCTGGTTATACTGCCGCCGGATACGATTCTGGTATTCCTGAGCTTCACGGGCAGGCTGGCTTAGTTGTGGTTGAGGAGCCTGATTCGTTTCGGATTGTGCTGGCTGATCTGCCTGAGTTTCGGCAGGTGCCTCCGTTGTTTCAACCGCAGCAGATGTGACTGGGGCAGTTGCTTCGGCCGGCGTCTGCATATTGGCTGCATTATCGTCCGAAACCACGGTTGGTGTCAAAAACTCTTCGTCAGCCTGTCCCCCGTAATTCAATCCCGTTTCATCCGTTACAACACGTTGGGTACGTGGACGTTGATCACGGCGTTGGTTAGTATCCCGCAAATCTCGTGAGCCGTTGGTTCCCTGGCCACTATCATTGCGATCTCGGGTATTATCCAGCCGTTGCCGACTATCTCGTTGATTGTCTGTCCGCAGATTTCGTTGCTGATTCTGATCGGGTCGGCCATTTCTGTCTCTATCATTCCGGGGAGCACCTTGCCGGAAAGGACGTTCGGAAGAAGAAGTTCCTTCTTCGCCATCACGTCGGTTGTCAACACGATTGCGAACGGGCTGATTAAATTGACCATTACGCTGGCCACCTTCCCGATTTTCGCGGGGTTGAGGAACGGTCTGGGGCGTATCTGTTGGGATCGATGTCTCAACGGCAACGGCTGCTGGTGTTTCTACAGGGATACTTTCGGGCGTTACCGTACTCGTATTGTCAGGCGTTGGAGCCGGAGTTGCATCGGTTACTGCGGCTGGTTCACTTTGTTTTGGCTCAACATCAGTGCGTTCCCGTTTGGCACGCTGACGGGGCTGGGGGCTTGCCGGGGTAGGCGTAGGTTCAGCCAGAACCGGCTGAGTTTCCTGTACGGGAGTAGCCTCAGGAGCTGCGGCAACCGCCTTTACACGCCGACTGCGCTTAGGAGCTTCATCAGCCTGAGCTGTGTTTGTATCGTCAGGCCGTTTAGCCTGTTCTCCCAATATTTTTAGGACAAGTTTACTTTTATTTTCTTCGCTATACTTGGTTGTGTCGCGAATGCCGAATTCGGCAGCAATGGGTTGAAGTTCTGAAATAGACTTCGTACTTAAATCTTCCTTGTTATACATAGAGGTCAGGTTAGCGATAAACCTAAATAGGACCGCCGGGGCGGTAAGGATGAAAGTTGGGGATTTTTGAAACTAAGAAACCGCTGTTTTGGTAGGCGTGTTAAGAGACCCATGTTGGCCTAAAGTGGGGCTATTGATTAATAAACCAAACTAACCTCAACAGATTCAAGTAATTACGTATTGAAAATAAATCAAAAATATGAACTGGAGTGGTTGCCTGATCCAAACATAACCGTCTGGTGGGGCCAGATGTGATGGTTATTAAAACGTTTGGAAAATGGCGGTTCGCCGTGGCGATGATCTGCTGTAGTTATGAGCTTTCTCGTTGCTGAATGAAAACCCTACCTGCCAACCGGATTGATAGTAACAAAGGTAATAATTTGTTGCGGTATTGTCAAGAGAACGTTATTCTACAAGAAATGTTTCCATTTTTCGATTAAAAAGATTTTAATCGAAAAGTTGCTTGTAGAGTTCTTACGTGCTTGCCAAGATAGGGTCATGTGCTACCTGATAGAACTAATCCACAATTAACTTACCCGTAAGTTGCTGCTGGTCATTACCAACGCGATAAAAGTAGACGGCCTTGGGCAAATGGTCAATGGGTAGTTCGGTAGTTCGGAAAAAGGATTTTTTTGCGACTTCATGGCCTGTAGCATCCAATAACGTAAATTCAAGTTCGCCCGTTAGCGTTGCCTGAATTTGTATGCGGTTTTTACTTGGGTTCGGAAAGACCCAAACAGATTCAGCTGATGCATTGGTCCTGGCTAGCAATGGGCTAATTGTAACAGTCGTCTGCGCTTTACTCATACAACCAGTTGCTGATGTGACAACAACGGTGTATGTTCCGGCCTGGGTTATTTTTGCAAATGAAATAACTGGGTTTTGTTCTACTGATGTGAAGTTAGCTGGCCCCATCCAAGTATAGTTGGTACCCCCTTTAGCCATAAGCTGAATGGATTGGCCTTCAACATAAGGTCCAGTATTAGAAACCTCGGCCACGGGAAGCGGAAAGACTGATAAGTTAATAGCCGCCGTTTGGGAGCTGGCATCGGTTCCGTTACACAGTACCGAGTAAGTGGTAGACTGCGTTGGTGACACGCTGATGGTTGTACTGGTTGCACCTGTTGACCAGCTAATTGATCCAGCACAATTTGCGGCTGTGAGCGTAGCCGACTCACCCATGCAAAGCGAACTTTTTGAGGATGTGATCGCTACTGTTTGAGCAAGAATTGCTTTCTCAAGCGTCCAGCGGTAGGTATAGGTGTGTTGCTGACGATGGCTTTCCGATCGAATATACGTCGTGCTGTCGAATACAGAAACACTCAGTGTGCTGACTAGTGTGGTTAACTGACTATTTGTAATTGTCACGTTACCAGAATCCAGCTTAATTGGCACATCGTTCAAACGCCATTCTACATTGAGCGTATTAGGGTTTGGTTTTAACAAGGTCAGCCGAAAGGTCTCGGGTTGCTCGTTGATGGTAATTCGCGAATCAGGTAAAGGCTGAACATTCTCGACTGGTTTAACCACTTGTAGTATTTTGTTCGTTGTAGCTTCCTGACAAACGGCACAAAAAGGTTTTGATAACAGTTCCATCAGGCAGTTGCCGGTTGTTGGTTTGTACCAGCCACTAGCCGTTGACTCGCCAGTATGGGGGAAAATTCCGACATTAAACTGATTGAGCCAGTTTTTCCAGATGACCGATGATGGTGTATTGATCCGGGTCATATTGGCAGCTTCGTGTGCATAAACCAGGCCAGCCCAGTATTCATCTGTTAAGGAGGAAAAAATATGGCCAATTTCGTGAGCACCAATCAGATTTGCCTGCACGTTCAGTGTAAACGTTGCCGGATTACCACCCGATCCACCATAATAGGGTGAATTTACGATCATTACCGCGAGGTCATAGCTGGGAAAGTTAGTTGCCATAACATTGGTAAACGCCTGATAATTTTTGATGGCAACCAACCGATTGATATTAGCAGTACCAAATGACGAGCCAAAGTAGGTGTCTTTCGTTTCAACGGGTTGGCTTGGGTCGCGGTCGGGCGCTGTTCCGGGGTTTGTTGCTCCACTTTCCTTGGATGGAACCCGGATAGAGAAAAAGTTGAAGTAATTCGTGTAGGCATTATAAGGTGAGTAACTCAAAAAAAAAGCCATGAATTTTTTGGCTTCCTGATCGAATTTAGGGAGTTCACTTTGTGAGAACCCATCGCCCAAAAGAACAACATTGATTCGTCGGTTGAGTGGACCGGTTTTCTGAAGGGTATCGACCTGAAATTTTTGGGCTGGACAGATGGTACAAACCCCTAGAAAACAGACCAGAAATGGTGTAAAGAATCGATTCATGGTTTCAACAACAAGGTGTAGATTTTCTGGGTACCCTTGTCCGGAGTGACACTGTACAACTCAATTTTCGATAGCGCAGGTGTATATGGAAAACGAATCGAGAGATGACCTTCCTGATCACTGGTTAATTTACGACTTAATGTGCCATCCGTATCTGCAATTTCGATTGACCGGAAAAGTGGATGGGTAAAACTAGCTACTTTGGGGAGTTGCTTATCGTTGTAGTACTGTTGTAACTTGATTTGGTAGGGTATATGGACTACCTCAGCTAGGTTTTTCAGTTCGCCATTACCCATGATGGCGTTCGTCAGGGTCACTTTTTCCGGTTTTTCTGGACCATCTCGGCTAATGGTGAAGTCCATAAAGATAAGCCGGTGTTCTGCATTTGGATCGTAGTTTGGCAGTGAATGGACGCTTACGTTCTGTCGTGAAGAAGCACAGCCTACAATCAGACTTAGGAAAAGACAAGCTAAAGGAGCTGCAAGTGAAGGCATATAGGAACGACTGACACAGTTGGGCCAATACATGGAGGTGAAAAGCCGTTAAAAATCCTTAAAACAAAAGCGAATTACAAATTTTGTTCCCTTGTTGGACGTTGCAATTTTGTATATGAAAGGAACAGATAAGCACCCAATTCGGTTCAAAACGTCTACAAGCCTGGTTGTTGACTGGGGCAACACTAGCCTGAAAACGGGCTGGTTTGCTGGGTCAGTATTAGTTGAAACGAATCGGTATGCTTCACCAACTGAGCTATTGGCTGACCTTGAAAATCGGCCAGTTGAGCATGTGTTAGTTTCTTCTACGAGTCGACCAGCCCAGGAGATTCGTGCGGGATTGACAGGATTGGCGAGCGACTTTTGGGTGTTGGATAGTCAAACGCCTGTACCTATACGCAAGGCATATGATACGCCTACTACGCTTGGGGCCGACCGGGTAGCGGCCGCAGTTGGCGCTATGACGTTATTTCCGGATCAGGATTGCCTGGTTCTGGACCTGGGTACCTGTGTAACTGCCGACCTGATTGACCGTGAATCGGTGTTTCAGGGGGGACTAATTTCGCCAGGATTACGCATGCGATTTCGGGCGATGCACGAGCAAACCGAACGGCTGCCTTTAGTGTCAGCACCTGATGAGTGGCCTGGCCTTACGGCTAAAAATACACAGGCAGCCATGCAAAGTGGAGTAATGAATGGATTGACCTTTGAACTGAATGGAATTATTGAGTTATATCGTCGGGAACGACCGGGTATTGTGGTGATACTATGTGGGGGAGATGCTTCCGCCTTTGAAAGTCGTCTTAAACCCCCGATATTTGCAGTGCCTGAATTGGTGCTTACTGGATTGAATCGAATTTTACGCTATAATGTTGAGAATTTACAAGCGAATACGCCGGACGTTAACGCATAGTTTGCTGGCTGTTGCCGCGACATCGCCGATGGTATTGGCGCAGGGATTGGGTAATTCACCCTATTCGTCTCTGGGCATCGGAGAGTTGTATAGCCCCGCCAACGTGACCAATATGGGCATGGGTGGTGTGGGTATTAGTAATGCCAACGCCTTTTACCTGAATTTGCAAAACCCGGCACTGTTAGCCCGGCGGACGCGCTTTACGGTTTTTGAAGTTGGTTTAATTGGTCAATCAAAAGGACTCTCTCAGAACATAAGTAACACGGAGCGAAATCAGAGTAACGTAGCTGGTAACCTGGCTTACCTGGCATTGGCGTTTCCTGCTAACTCGCGCTGGAATATGTCCATCAGTCTGAAACCTTACTCTTATGTAAATTATAACACACAGCAGTACGCAACTGTACCGGGGACTGCTTATACCGGTGTTTATAACTATACCGGGCGTGGAGGATTAAATAAGGCCACGTTCGCGAACGGGATTCGAGCAACTAAAAATATTTATTTAGGTGCGGAGGCTTCATTCTTATTTGGAAATATCACCTATTCAGCGGATTCAAGGGCTTATCAGGGCTCCGTCACGAGCAATGCCGATTTGCTTGTAACCCGATTAAGCCGGGTCAACTATAGTGATGTCGTCTTTAAATTAGGAGCAGCCTGGCGTCCTAAGTTGAGCGATACCTGGACACTTAATCTGGGCGCTACCTATGATCCCAAAATGAGGATTAAGGCTCAGCAAACGGATATTTACCAGCAAACAACGTTATCTGGTCAGGCGTTAACCGCACCGGATACCTTGCGCCTTAACTCAAATAGCCAGGCAACGCTTCCTCAGCAGATGCATTTTGGGATAAGCGCAGAAAAGGGAAATTCACTCTTATTTGGCGTTGATGTTGGATTTCAGAAGTGGAGTCAGTATCGTACGCCAGATAATAAATCCGGTAATTTGTTCGACGCTATGAATGTTGCGGCTGGTGTAGAATATACACCCAAACCTACTTCAAACCGTTACCGTGATCTGATTACATACCGTGCAGGCTTCCAATACAATCAAATGCCTTATAAACTAGGCGGCCAGGCAATAAACGATATCAACGGTAGCCTGGGACTATCTCTACCACTAGGATCTTATTTAGTTAATCACGTAACCCTATCTGTAGTAGCTGGCCAGCGGGGTGTATTGACTGCCAATCAGATTCGGGAGCGTTATGTGCAGTTTGCACTGGGCTTCTCGCTGAACGACTGGTGGTTCCGTAAAACGGTGATTGACTAAAGCTTAATGGATAATGAAGAATGTAAAATGGATAACGACGAGGTGTGAGGTGAGTCTATTTATGAAACGGACTCAATGGTTGCAAACTCCATTTTATTATTCATTATTCATTATCCATTGTTCATTCCTTTTAATGTCTTGTGGTGAGTCGAAACAGGCAAAAAAAGTATCGCCGTATACTGGCCCCATTGAAGAAATCAATGATGTAAAATTGCTCTATAGCGAGGCTGCTTTATTGAAGGTGAAGCTGGAAACGGCTAAGCAACTTCGCTATATCAACGATAATCGCCGTTATCCAAACCCCGTTCATATTATCTTTTTTGGACCTACCGGAGAGGAGGTAACAACCATTAATTCGGATTCTGGACGCTACGATAAAGCTAAAGACATATACGTAGTTATGGGCCACGTAGTGGTCATCAATAAACAGAAACAGGAAAAACTTCTCACACCCGAACTGACCTGGAACCCGGTGACCAAAAAAGTATATACCGACAAGCAGGTGACAATTTTAAGTCAGCTTACAGGCGAAAAACTATATGGGATCGGGTTAGATGCCAACCAGGATTTTTCTAAATACGCCATCCGAAAAGTAACTGGCGTTTTCAACGTGCAAACCGGGATTTAATCGTAGGTAGGGATAATTCGCTGGCACGGGTGAATACACACGCCAACTGATAACCTATTATTGTACGCATTTCTCCAAAATTGGCTTAACCGTTTTCACATCCGTCAATTTTGTTTCATTCCCCCATTCATTGTAAATATAGGTAGCTAGCTCGGCTACTTCGAGGTCGCTCAGTTGCGGTTGGGGCGGCATGGGGCGATTGTAAGGTTTCCCATTCACAACAATTGGACCCTGCTGGCCATACCGAATCAGGCAAATAACCCTGTTTTTGTCTTTCAGGAAATCCGAATGAGCAATTGGCGGATAAAGGGCAGCAAGGCCTTCGCCTTTGCTCTGATGGCAATTAGCACAATTGTTTTTATACACAAGAATGCCTTCGGTAATGTAGCGCTCCCGTTTCATCTCTTCCTCGCTTTGGCAGGAGAATAAACTAACAAGAGTAACAATCAGTAGTAACCCTTTGGGGTATTGAATCATGGTTTGTACTCGGCCAGGAGCCGGTCCATATCGGTCATTAATTTATCGACACCTGCTTCGGTAGTGCCGTCATAAATGCCCCGGATGTGTTTGTCTTTGTCAACTAGAATAAAAGCACCGCTGTGAATAACTCCCCCCGGTGCCGTGCTATCGGCCTGGGCTGTCACCATATAGCTGGTCTGGCCTAGCTCGTAAATTTTGTCCCGGTCGCCGGTAACGAATAGCCATTGCCGCCCGGTTACGCCGAGGTTTTGAGCAAATTCCTTTAGCACAGATACCGAATCATGAACCGGATCAATCGTGTGCGATAGCAGCATTACATCGGGATTTCCCTTGAATCGCTCGTAAACCCGTTTCAACTGCACTTTCATTTTTGGGCAGATAGTAGGGCAACTGGTGAAAAAGAAGTCGGCCACGTAAATTTTATGGTCGAGTGTTTTTGCTGTTACTGTATCGCCATATTGGCTGACGAATTTAAAATCAGGGATGGACTGGTAGACGGAATCTGTAACCGATTTACCATTAACGGTTTTTGTTACGGCCTCACGCTGGCCTAAAATAGGGAGTTTATCATTCCCGGACATACTGCATCCCCATAGGAACAAGGCTACTTCAGCCAGAAACAACCAACTGCTATTTTTTGCCCAGAAACTGTTTGGTCTGTTCGAGGCTGGTATTAACTTTTTTCTTGACATCAGTTAGGAAATCTTTTTGTGCCGCCAGATAATTCAATGCTTCGTCGGATGAGAGCTTGGCGAGTGTATCGCCGTTATAATGAGCCATCCACTCGGTCATCAGGCTATCGGCAATCGTTAGGTTTTGGTCCAGTCGGGCTGCCTGTTCCTTATCTTCATCTACTCGCAGGCTGGCAGCTGCTGAGCCGCTTGATTTCAGGCTATCGAGCGAAGTAACGCGCTTTTTTAGTTGCTTTTTTAATTTCACAAGGTCGCCCATTACCTTGGGCATAATCTCATCATGAAGCGCAAATACCTCATTTTCGGCATCTTTAACCGCATCATCTCCTGATTTACAGGACCAGAATGCTCCACTAACGGCAAGTAATACGGCAAGGGTAGTTTTATTCATAATTTGAAGGAATGTATGATGTAGGATATATGATGTATGTGAGGTGAAAATACATCATATATCCTACATCTATTTGGCTGTTACGCGTTGTTTCAGAATTTCTCGGGCGTTTTTAAGGGCGCTGGCCGATGGATTTTTGCCGCCAATCATCTGGGCTATTTCGTTAATACGTTCATCCAGTGTCAGTTTCTTGATCCGGCTAACCGTTTTATCGGCTGAGTGATCTTTATAGACAAAATAATGTGCTGTGCCTTGTCCGGCTATCTGGTGAAGATGCGTGATCGCAATAATCTGGTGACTATGCGACATTTCGTGCATCATGTTACCCATCTTAATGGCAATTTCTCCGGATACACCTGTGTCAATTTCGTCGAAAATAATTGTCGGTAACGACCGCTTGCTGGCGAGAATGTATTTGATTGCCATCATCAGCCGTGAGAATTCACCACCTGAAGCTACATTTTTTAACTGCTGTGGCTTCACACCCTTATTGGCACTGAACAAAAAGGAAATGGTATCTACGCCTGTGGGTGTTGGTTTACTTGTTTCCGCTTGAATCTTCAATGACGCATTTGGCATGCCAAGGTCAAATAATAGAGACCCAATTTCTTGCTCGATAAGCGGCAATACCGCCTTTCGTGAAGTTGATAAAGCATCTGCACTGGTTTGAAGTTGTGCGTAAGCAGTTGCGGCCTGGGCTTTAGCTTCTCCGAGCGCATCGTCCAGATTAAGTACCTTACTTACTTTCTGACCTAACTCGTTTCGAAGAGCAATCAGGCCATGTACGTCTTTCGTTTGGTGCTTTGTCTGGAGTTGATACAGCAGGTTCAGGCGTTCTCGTATGGTTTCAACACGGTTATCATCAACCTCTACCTTATCTTGTTCCGAGCTGATTTCGTCGGCTAAGTCCCGTAGTTCGATCAGGCTACTCTGTGCCCGTTGCTGCAACTGCTCGTACTGGTCAGACAGCTTACTGATATAAGCCAGATTACTAACCGTACCTTTTAAAAAGTCAATAACTGATTGCTCTGTATTGTCTAAATATTCGTAGGCTAATTGAAGCCGTTCTTTAATTTCTTCAGCATTTTCGAGAATTGTCAGTTCCTGTTCGAGTGACTCCTGTTCATCCGGTTGTAATTGCGCTTTAGTCAGTTCTTCGTACAGAAAATTGTTGTAATCAAACTCTTTTCGCATAGCAGAGGCTTCTGCCTGTAGCTGATCGTAAGCCGTTTTTTTAGTTCTATAAGATTGGTAATCAGATCGATAACTGCGTAGAAGAGCATCATTTTGGGCGTAAGTGTCAACAATTTCCAGTTGATATTCATTGGAGCCCAGTAAAACGGAATCATGCTGGGAATGAATGTCCATCATCTGGCTTGTAACCCGGCGGAGGGTTTCCAGATTGACCGGTGTATCATTGACAAACGCCCGCGATTTGCCGCTTACACTGATTTCTCGGCGTACAATGCACGTACTTGAATAATCTAATTCTTCTTCCTCTAAAATGCGTTCAATCGTATAACCCGATACCCCAAATGTACCTTCAATGACACATTTCTTTTCGGGGTTGTATAAAACGCGTGTATCGGCCCGATTACCCAATAGTAATCCAATAGCCCCTAGCATGATCGATTTCCCGGCCCCTGTTTCGCCCGTGATAATATTTAACTCACGGTCGGGCATGAGTTCGAGTTCGTCGATCAGCGCATAATTTTTTATTAGTAAATGCGATAACAAAATCAGAAACAGTTAACAGTGAGCAGGTATTCTTTTAAGTGAGTGTGTGTCTAGAAGACATTGTATACGTACAAAGTTACGGACTGTTTGCGGGTAACCGCCAGCCACTATTGACAACTCACTGGATTAATTTTCGGTAATTTTCGGTTTTTGCCGGATCCAGATAGGAAAGTAAATCAAAGGCTTTTTGGCGTTCGGCCGGTGTTCCCTCAAAGAGAATATTATAGAGTTCCTGCGATTTGGCGTCAAAAAACGAATTGATTAAAACCGAATTAGGAAGCTGTAAACCAATTGTACGAATTGTTGTGAGTAAATCGAGCGTTTGTTTGCGAACCTGCACAGGGTTGGCCGCAAAAACATCTAACCCTAAGCGATGGTAGGTATAGAGCCCATCGCGAAACGGGATCAGTTGCTGATTTTGTAAATTCTCAACAAGCCAGTACCGGTTACGACGATCGCCCCCGGCTTGCCAGGCTCCGTTGCCTGATCCTTGCTGAGCCAGGTTGGTGATTGTATAGGCTCGTTGTACAAACTGGCTACCCCCTTCTTTACTGAATGTGTCGTAATCGACAGCCAAGATCACGTTGGCGTAGAACGCTAATAGAGACGTTAGATCATCTGAAAACTGATTTTCCCGAAAGTAAACCGGTGTTGTTGGGAGATAAACAAAGTTAAAAGCCCGATCTACATAACTGAAGATGGTCGTTTCGTAATTAGTGCCATACACAGGCCGGGTTACAACAACCTGTGCGGTTGCTTCAAATACCCCCTGCGAAATTGATTTCACCAAGTTGATATTTAGCGAGCAGTTAATTCGCTCGTTAACCGCAAATTGATCATTACTCCAGCGTCGGTTATTCATAAACTCAGTGATGATACCCTTCAACTGGCTTACGTAGGAAAAATCAGTTTTCTGCTGGGCAAACAATTGGTCGGAGTTAATCGTCACCTGACAATTTAACTCCTGTGCTTGGGCAACGCCGATAAAGCAGCTTAAAATGACTAAAAGTATCGCTTTCATAGGTAGTAACTCTGTGGCGTTTCCAGGTTGGTTTTCACAGAGAATGAGCTAAATGGAAAAAGCCGGGTAAAAACAGCAGATTCACAAAGACCTTAGTTTTTCACCGATCAGATTCACTAAATCCTGGGCTACTTCATCCTTTGGTTTTAGTGCAAATTCGTGCGTTTGCCCATCTTTGTCAATAACGGTAATCTTATTCGTATCGTGCCCGAAACCGGCCCCTTCATCGCGTAGTGAATTTAATACAATCCAGTCTAAATTCTTGGCATGAAGTTTCTTTAGTGCATTTTCAACTTCATTATCTGTTTCGAGAGCAAAGCCCATCATCCATTGGCCCGGTCGTTTCTGGCTTCCAAGTGTGGCTGCAATGTCGGTGGTTTTGGTAAGTTCGAGAGAAAATACGGCTTCTTTTTTCTTAATCTTCCGATCGGCAGGGTGAGCGGGTGTGTAATCGGCAACGGCTGCGCTCAACACAACAATATCAGCTTCAGAAAAAGCCGCTTGTGTAGCTACAAACATTTCCTGAGCCGAACGCACCTGAATGCGCTGGATGGCAGGGTCGGGGAGGGGGAGTGTCGTTGGTCCACTAACTAAGGTAACGGTTGCTCCTGCCTTATGTAAGGCTTTGGCAATTGCATACCCCATTTTTCCCGTTGAATGGTTGCTGATATAACGCACAGGGTCAATCGGCTCCTGCGTTGGCCCCGCCGTTATCAGTACGCGCTTCCCCGCAAATATACCCTGCTCCGAACGCCTTGCCCCTTGCCTATCTGCCAAAAACTCATCCAGCACCTGAAGAATCGTTTCTGGTTCGGCTAATCGACCTTCCCCAACTAAACCACTGGCTAACTCACCATGCTCAGCCTGGATAATGTGGTTGCCAAATGATTCAAGTCGGCGTAGGTTTTCAATGGTTGTGGGGTGATGGTACATATCGACATCCATGGCTGGAGCGAAAAATACCGGACATCGGGCTGACAGATATATGGCCGACAACAGGTCATTGCATAAACCAGTAGCGCAACGAGCTAGTGTATGGGCAGATGCGGGAGCAACGACGATGGCATCTGCCCATAAACCCAACTCTACATGATTATTCCAGCTCCCATCACCTGGTTGCCCGGATTCAGTGTTAACAAATGCCGATAGTACAGGCCGCTTCGATAACGTGGCTAGGGTTAATGGTGTAATAAATTCCTTGGCTGCCTGAGTCATGATCACCTGCACATCGGCTCCAGCTTTCACCAACAGCCGAACCAAAAGGGCTGATTTATAAGCTGAAATGCTGCCCGTTACACCCAGAAGAATTCTCTTACCCGTTACTGACATGAATTTAGGTAATCTATTAATCTATAAGTGTCAGTAAAGGCTGGTTAAAACAACTATAGGCCTTAATGAACTGACATCTATGGATTTGTTTTAACACCAAAAACCGCACGGCGAATTTACCGTGCGGTCATAAAAGTAAGAAGAGGACCGACCTTAGGGCTGGGTCTCGTCGTTATAGCGCCAGTAAACTTTTCCTTCCAGAAACTCATCCGTTGCAATAGAAGTTGGCTTCGGCATACGCTCATAGAACTTCGAAATTTCGATTTGCTCGCGGTTTTCGAACACTTCTTCGAGGTTATCGACTGCCGAAACGAACTCAGAGAGTTTGTTGCTTAATTCTTCTTTATTTTTGGTTGCAATCTGCCGGGCACGTTTAGAAATGATCGAGACCGATTCGTACAGATTGCCGGTTTGAGCCGCAATCTTATCGTTATTACGGGTGATAATTGATTGATTTGTTGCCATGTATTGATTTACGATTTACGACTTCCGAATTACGATTTAAAGGCCGACTAAAGTCAAACCTCGAACCTCGTAATTCGTAATTCAGTTTGCTGCCGTTACTTTGGCCGGGGGATTCTTAAGTTTTTCTCTTTCCTTTTCGCGTTCCTGCTCCAGTTTGTCCAGACGTTCGATTTCTTTTTGACTGGTTTCGTACATCTTCTCCGACTGCTTCAGAAACTTGCTATTAGGATACTTATCAATAAACGCCTGATGATAACTTATCGCTTCCTGATAACGTTCCTTTTGCTTGGTTTCCAGACTGTTCTGCGCCAGACTAAACTCGGCATCTACTTTCAGGAATGCTAGTTCTTCATTATATTCAGAATCAGGAAATTCTCGCTGAAAATTGTTGATCGCAATGACCGACGATTTGTACGAGGCAATATTAAAGCCGCTGGTTTTGTAGTAAAGCTTAGCTTTTTCATATGCTTTCCGCTCTAACTTTCCGCGCAGATCCAGAATCTGTTTCGTCGCATCATCGCGATACTTACTGTCTGGATAAGCATTGATGAAATCCTGTAATGCCGAAGTAGCCGTTAAAGTATTCGACTGATCAAGATTGAAGGAGGGCGTATCTCTGTACAGTGAGTAGGCATACATATACATGGCCTCCTGCGCATAATCTGACCGGGCAAAGGTCTCGTAGAATTTCTTAAATAAAGTAGCACTCAGCAAATACTGGCCCTGCTGATACTGCGTATAGGCATAATAGAACTGTGCTAGCTCCGATTCGTTACTACCTTTCAGTACAGGAATAAGTTCTTCGAACAGCAGACCTGCCCGATACCAATCTCCTTTTTTGTAATACTCGAGGGCCCCTTTGTACTTAGCATCATCGTTGCCGCTTTTCTGCAATTTCGAGAAAGGGCTACACGAACCCAGTAAAAACACTACTCCAATTCCCAGCAGAATCTTACCAATATGACGTTGTTGCATATGCTTGCAAAGATACAAAAAAAATACAGGCTACACCGTTTTAACGACGACGCAGCCTGTGATAGTGCCGAAAAGAGCCAGCAATTAACACTGTTTAAACTATTTTAACAAATTGTATCCGCTATTACTGATGGCGAACAAGCAGGCGTTTAGTCGCTACTTTCTTTCCATCAACGGTTAGTTGATACAAATAATAACCAGTATCTAATGGCCGGGTAACGATTCGAACTTTACGATCATTTCGCTCAAGATCTATTTGCTCATAACCCGGTACAGGTGTGCCCAGTACATTCAGCAAAACTAGTTTGGCTTCGGTCACTGCACCTGTAAACTGATAATCCAGCTCTGCCACATCGTCGGCAGGATTGGGGTAAGCGTTCGAAATCCAGAGTTTATCGTTAGCAAACAAACGGTTATCGCTCTTGCCTTCCTGAGAAGGTGATTGCCGGATTTCGCTGGCTGGAGATGATGCCTCTGCTGCTGAGGTCCGAGCCGCTGCTTTGCCACTCGCATGAGGTAGCAACAACGACCGATAGTGTTCGTTAATAGCTGAATTTTTATTGAGCGTTATCGACCGATCGAGTCCTGATAAGGTCGGATTAGGCATGATCGAAAACCGCTGAGTCGGTATTCGTGATGCGCTGGTTTTTTGTGGCGATGACGTTCGGCCCAATTCGAGTCGGCTTCCTTTCTGGCCATCCGTATCCCGAAGAGCGACCTGCGCTCTGAGCGGGATAGTTGCCGTTAGCAAGCCCGTCAATACACCAATAAGTATAATTTGTTTCATGTAAGTCCACTTCAGGTACACACCTATTCACCACAAACCTATTCAGCTTAAAAGACAAAGTCAACTGTCTATTGTCTAAAAAATTGTTAAAAGTCTCAATTATTACCTTTTCGAACCAATTTTTGAGCCAAAGGTTTGTTTTGGCTCTTAATTTTTAATGGTTTTTTCACCGCAGGCTTCTCGGCCGGTGGCGTTTCGAGCCATAAAACCTGACCCTTTGTTGGTTTTTCTGGATCGCGCCACCGAAAACCATCGAGTTCCTGCGTTTCGCCAGTTATTTCTTTAGGCGGAATAAGTTGCGAATCCGGATGTCCATAAAATCGAATTCGGCCAACTTTGTTGTCGTTAAATTCGATATTCATCCGGCTACATTCAACATGATTCAGGCCAATCATTTTATTTTTTTCGTTGAGAGCGTAATAAATACTTTGCCCATTGCCATCAACAAGTACCCGATCAAGCGTTGTTCTCTCCTGAAGCCGTACAGTATCAGAACCTGTTGAGCCAGTTCTTTTTTCTGTTACGCCTTTAGGTAGGGTATTCGTTGCAGAAGCCGTTGCATTTTTGATGTTATTGACTGCAGAAGATAGCTTTTTGTCAGACTTAGCCCTAGGCTGGTCCTCTGAAAGCGTATCTGGATTGACAAGTTTTGTGGCGAAATAAGCCGTGATTGTACGCCCTTTTATCTGGTTGAAATTTTTTAGCGTATCGAGCGAGATAACGAACGATTTTGTTTTCAAAAACATGGTGTGAATCCGATTATTTTTGAGCAAAACCTTCATCGAATCGGCTTCCATCTGGTACTTGTTCTGGCTCCAGAGAATCGGTTTTTTGTAAAAATAAATGGTTGAATCAGCCGTGTCATAAATGAGCGAATCGCACTTGCTTTGTATGTCCGATTTATATAAAAAGACGTTTTTCTGACCCAGCAGTCGGCGGGTATTGGTAAGTTTGTTGTCGAAGGAAAATAGCGTATCGGCTCGAAGATAAAGCGTGTCATTTGTCGTCTCATTCGCAAGACTTTTGGCAACCGCATGGCCCGTAACCCGCGAAATTCCGGCTTTCCCATTGTAGCGAACATGGTCGCCGGTAATAACGGCTTTACGATCTTTGGCAACCATAATGACACTGCCTTTCGCAATCCCTAGTTCGGATACATTGTCATAGTAGAGTGAATCGCCCGTTAACCGATACTTGGGCGTCTCGACAGTAGCCCGACGCTGAAAATTAGAAATGCCCGATGTGGTATTGTATTGCCCGGCAATGGCCGTCAGAACCCCATCTTTATTTTTGATGCGCGTTGGCCCCTGAAAGGTTGCGATTCGGGTGAGCGAATTATACAGCAGCGAATCGGCGGTGAGCGTACCTTTGGTATTCACTAAACGTACATTCTGACGAAATGTAAACAGTTTACTGCGGGTGTCATAATAGCCTTCCTTGCTGGTCAGAACGTTTTCTTTGTCGACAATACGGCCTGGCGTTGGATAATGGGCAATACCCGACAGCATATCGTAGTCGAGTTGAGCGGTTGTCAGGGTCATTTTACGGTCATGCATAATTACATGACCGCGCATATTTGCCTGACGCGTATTGCCGTAATAAAACATGGTGTCACCCCGCACGTTAATCGTATCGCCCTGAACAAGCCGGACATTACCATAGGCTTCGATTACATTGGTCGTCACGTTCTGAATCGCGAGATTGCAGTACATGAGTACACCTTTGTGCCGTAGCCGGACGTTATTGTATAATTTTCGAACCGCCTGACCAGGTATATTTAGGACGACTAAACTATCGGCATGAAATAACTCGACTTTATCGCCAGTGCCCGCAGTTACAGGCGCACCCCCAACTTGCGCCAGTGTATCCGTAGAGGGCACTAGTAAGCAAACGCAAACGGCAACAAATAAAAAGCGGGCAAACAAACGAATCATGTGACAAAACTACGGCTTTGGGCCGACACCGGATGTTGGAGCAGAATTTTTTAGCATTTATTAACGACAATCGACTATTCGGTCCCAGCGATCGTGTGCTGTTGGCCGTAAGTGGCGGCATTGACTCAATGGTACTCGCCGAACTAGTTTACCGTATCGGGCAGCCATTTGCCATAGCCCATGTCAACTTCGGTCTACGTGGCCAGGACTCAGAGACTGATGCCTTGTTTGTTCAGAACAAGGCTGAACACTATGGGGTTCCGTTTCATCTAACACACTTCGATACAACTGCTGTTGCTAAAGGACAGGGCGTTTCTATTCAAATGGTTGCCCGAGATCTCCGGTATGCTTGGTTTGCTCAGCTTCTTCAGGACTATCAATATTCCTGTGTAGCAACGGCTCATCACAAGAATGATGTATTGGAAACGCTGTTGCTTAACCTCACACGTGGCACCGGCTTAGCTGGCTTACATGGTATTGCGAGTAGCAAGAACGGAATAATACGTCCACTATTGTTTGCGACTCGCCCCGAGCTGGCTACCTATGCCGATGAACATAACGTGCTCTACCGGGAGGACAGTTCTAATCATAATGATACCTATGCTCGTAACCGGATTCGGCACCATGTTGTTCCGGTTCTGACCGATCTGAATCCGGGATTATGGCAAACATTACCCCGTACAATTGAGCGGCTGCGGGCTGCAGAAACGCTGATGCAGGCTGAACTTCAACGTTCCTGGCAGGAAACGGCAAGGCAAGATGGAGAACAAATCATACTACCTGTCAATAAGCTACAGGCATTACCTGAACCCGTGTTCCGACTAACAGAATGGTTCAAACCATTCGGATTTACTGACAATCAGGTGGAGCACATGGTTGAATCCTTACATCAACCTGTTGGGCAGGTATTCTCGTCAACTACCCATCGGATCAGTCATGAACGTATAGGTTTGGTACTTGAACCCTTAGTAAAGAAGGCAGACTACGAAATTATGCTACAGGATTGGCCTGATGGACCAGTGGAAGTAGACTCTGTGTTTACGCTTACGTTGGAGAGACAAGAGAAATCCGATGACTTCCGTCCATTGCCAGATTCAAGTGTGGCTTGCCTGGATGCAGATCGACTGACGTTTCCGCTTACCATTCGCCCCTGGAGACAAGGTGATCGGTTCCGGCCCCTGGGCCTAAATGGGCATAAGTTAGTTAGTGATTTGCTGAATGACCTGAAGCTTAGCCGTACTGAGCGGGAACAAACAGCAGTACTGCTCTCGGGTGGTCAGATTGCCTGGGTCATTGGCCATCGGATAGACCATCGCTTTCGCGTTCAGGCTGAAACGAAGCGAATTGGTCGATTTTCGTTGAATAGAAAAAGGAAATTTAATCGTTGATAGCTACTTGAAAATTGTATTTTTAAGATACCATAACAAAAAAAGTAGCGCTTTAGGGGGCCGATACCAATTAGCTTATAAAGTTGGCATTCTATTTGTTAGGTTTCTGGCGAGCCCATAGTTTCTACTAACTCTCTAATACCATGAACCGAATTGTACGTGTCCTATTACTAACAGGACTAGCCTTCTGGAGTCTGAATGTTCAGGCACAAAGTGCGCGTTTACGAGCGGCTAACAAGCAATTTGATAATCTCAGCTATGTCAGCGCAGTGCGGGCGTATGAGGAATTTCTGCGGGCCGACAAAAAGAAAGATCCAGCCGAAACGCGCGATGCACTTATTAAACTTGGGTACAGCTACCGAAAGTTGCAGGATACCCGCAACGCAGAGCGTGTGTATGGCGAACTGGTAAAATCCTATACCGATCTGGATAGCGAAGTATACCTCTACTATGCGCAGTCGCTGGCGGCCAATGGTAAATACCGGGAATCGCAGAAAATGTATAGCCAATACGGCGAAAAACAGGGGCAAGACCTCCGTGGACGCCGATTTACGGTATCTTACATGGATATGAGCCGGTTCTATCAGGATTCGTCTTCCTACCGGTTGTACAACCTCCCGATCAACTCCCGGCAGGCCGATTTCAGCCCGATGTACTATAAGGGTGGGATTGTTTTCGTATCAGCTCGCGATGAATCGGGTGTAGTGAAGCGCGTATTCAACTGGAATCAAACCCCCTTTCTGGATCTCTATTTTCATCCGGATACGAATCAACTGCGTGTGCCGGGTGCTGATCTGACCCGCTCGATTAATTCAGCTGTATTGGGTGGTGGTAGCGATGCAAAAACAGCCGGTACTGAAGTTACTGCTGAGAATCAACCCTTATCGAAAGCTGAGATTTTTAGCCGCACACTCAATACCAAATACCATGAAGGTCCAATGACCTTTACGAAAGATCAGAACTACATCGTCTTCACCCGTAACAATACGAGTAAGGGAAAAGCGGGCAAAAGCTCAGATGGGGTAAAAAAATTGAAATTGTATTCTTCCGTGAATAAGAACGGCAAATGGGTCGATATTCAGGAAGTTCCTTTTAACAGCAACGAATACTCCGTTGGTCACCCCGCTTTCTCGGCCGATAATACAAAAATGTATTTTGCTTCGGATATGCCGGGCGGTTATGGCGGTACGGATATCTACGTAGTTGAATTCAACAATGGCCAGTGGGGAACGCCCGTAAATATGGGCAAAGAAATTAATACCGAAGGCAACGAAATGTTCCCGTTTGCGTCTGAAGGAGATGATTTATATTTCTCATCTGATGGGCATGAGGGCCTGGGTGGTCTGGACGTATTTGTGGCCGAACTGAAAGACGGTATTGCTTATAAAGGCGTTCAGAACGTAGGTGCACCGATCAACTCCGAAAAGGATGATTTTGGGTTCATCACGGATAAGAATCGTACAACGGGTTTTGTGAGCAGTAACCGTAAAAAAGGTGTAAGCGATGATGATATCTATTCGTTCCGCCGTGCCTGCAAGCAGCTTAACATTCTGGTGTATGATGCCAAAACCAATACGCCACTTGAAAATGCGGATGTTCGGATTTTGCGGAATGGCATCAATCAGGATCTTCGTTTAACCAACGTGCAGGGCCGTACCGATTTATGTGTCGACTCGAACACCGAATACGAATTTAAAGCCATTAAAGAAGGCTACGCCATGAACAGCGTTCGTTTCTCAACCCTGACGCAGTCGGCTAAACCGGTCATGAACGTATCGATTTACCTTGAGAAGTCGGAAAATACATTAGTGAAGGGTGTAATCAAGACGGAAGTAAACCAGCAGCCCGCAACGGGTGTGAAGGTGACCTTGCGGAATGAGAAGGATAAATCGGAACAAACCGTAACGACTGGTCCAGATGGCGGATATGAGTTTGATGTGAAGCCAAACGCACCTTATACGATTACAGCTCAGAAAGATCGCTACGCAACCAAAAAAGCGCAGTATGGCAAAACGAAGCGTAAATCGAAAATTGTTACGGACTCCCTGGGTTTGTATGGCGTAGGGGATGTATTTCAACTCAAGAATATTTATTACGACCTGAACAAGTTCTTTATTCGTGCTGATGCTGCACAGGAACTAGATCATGTACTGGCTATTCTTAAGGAGTACCCACAAATGCAGATCGAACTTCGGTCACATACCGATGCCCGTGCTACAGACACCTACAATATCCGGCTATCGGAGAGTCGTGCTCGTGCGGCAATGGATTATCTGGTGGCTCGGGGGATTCCCGCCAGTCGCCTGGTGGCGCGGGGCTATGGTGAATCCGAGATTCTTAACGGCTGCGTAGATGGCGTGAATTGTACGGAAAGCGAGCACCAGCAAAACCGCCGGACCGAGTTTAAAGTATTAGCTGTACAATAAAAAGCTTCGCATTAATACCCATAGTTGTGTAACAAAAACGGCCCGTCGAAAATGGGCCGTTTTTGTTATGTTGATCAGTCATTACGATTGCTTAACATGCTTCTTATGGACCGATGAAGTCATCGTTTTTGATTTCGATGGCGTAGTCTTCTTCACAGTCGTTGTTGTTTTAGATACTGGTTTGTCTTGTGAAGGCGTGTTGGCAAACGAGATATTGACACAAAGAGCGGCTACCGCAAGGGCTGCCAATATTGACTTTTTCATGAGCTTAAGAATGGTTTTTAGTGAAAGAACCCCGCCTTTCTGGCGAACTTCCTAAATGAAAGGTCGGCTAGTAGGATGAAGTACTAATGAATGATAACTTAAAAACCAGTTAAACTGTTATCACGCGCACCGTAACCGAGAGTTGACCTACATGGCGCATCGTGTGTTCGGCAGCATGCGTCAGTAAACCAATCAGGGTAGAGGGGAGTTGCGCCCGACCCACTCCATGTATTTCAGTCAGAGCTTGTTCATCGGTCAAACGGAGTTGGGCTAATGCTTTTTCAACCTGCTCAGTAAACAAATTAACTAACTCCTGAACAGAAAGGGGCGACTCACTTGGCTTACCTTCTGATGCTAAGGATGCTAGCTGATCAGGCGAAAGCGCTTCCTGGCGTGCGTAGGTAAAGAGCCGATCCAATACGCCTGTCAGGTGTTGAAGATGAAAACCGACGGAGGCCACACCAGCCGGGCGTTCCCAAAGTAACTGTTCTGGAAAATCATGCATGAGTGTGCTCACCTCTTCGCGGGCCTGCAGCAGTGCGTGTGCTATGGGCTGGAGTAGGGGTGGCATAGTTGAGAGAGGGCCACGTAACCAGACTTCGCGTGTTTCAACTGGGGGTTGCATAGGTACTTACTTAGTTAATTCGCTAATCAACGATAGACAAAATAGGGACAAAAATTTTATTATTTACGACTTTCCTTTTCACCCTTGGGCCTATATAGCTAAACAACGTCTGATAATTTTACCAGTTTAACATCTGTAGTATGCGACTCAATTTTAGCATTTGGCTTCGTGTTTTAGCACTTTTTATTTTATTGACTTCCTGCGAAGATCACCGAATTCCATCAGCTCAGCGGTTTCGAATTAAACGCGTTTCGTATAAACACATAAATGACACAAATCGCTCGTATAACACATTTAATTATTCTATCGAAGGTCGTTTAGATAGTATAACTTCTGGATATATAGGCACCAATTGGATTTCTGTGAATGGTAGAAAACTACTGTATTATAACGAGCAAGGTAAGCTCATAAAAATAGAGAGACAATTTAAAGCTGGTACTGGAATGGCGGTATATACCCCAGGCGAATACGTTGCTGATATGAGGTATTACTATACCTATGATGAGGGTGGTAAGCTTATCTCGGTATACACAGAGCAGGTGAGTGACATCGATAAATTTGCCCGCTTTGCGGGTCAGTGGAATTTTGACTATAAAGACGGGGATAAAGTTCCGAGCCGAGTTATATCAATCAGTGGTGGGCCTGTATCGTCTGGACGAGCCGTATATGCTTATAATTATTATACCTATGATAAGGGGAATGTTGTTACAAGGGAACAAAGTAATCAACCTAAGTCTGGTATTTACCCTCCTGAAACGTTTCAATATGACGACAGACCTAATCTTCTTTACGGATTAATGTATGGCGTGTTCTACACACATGATTTAATCGATTTATATGATGATATCAGGGCTTTTAGCCAAAATAATGCTATGCTGAGCCATGAAATTTACACGTATGATTCGAATGGCTTACTGACAAAAGCCACCCAACGTGATGGTAATTATGAGATCATTTATGAATATGAATCTTACTAGATTACTAACAAGGCCAAAACAGGTTCTTTACACCTGATTATGAGAGGAAGGCTTGACTAGTTAAATCACCGTTCCGCCATCCGCATAAAACAAGCTCCCTGTGCTATAGGATGAGGCATTAGATGCCAGAAACAACGCCAGTGGGCTGATTTCGTCGGTTGTACCCATACGGGCAATCGGGATTCGCTTGGTGAAGTGATCCAGAATCTTCTCATCCTGCCAGAGGGCCTGACTAAATTTGGTTTTGATCAGACCAGGACAAATGGCATTCACCCGAATCCCGTCAGGACCCCATTCTTTCGCCAGTACCTTTGTGAGCATATTCAACGATGCTTTACTGACACTGTACATACCTAAGCCGGGATCGGGTGTATGACCAGCAATACTGCTGATCATGATGATACTACCTCCGCCACGGGCTTTCATGCTGGGATAGCAAAGCTTACTTAACTCAAATGGCGCCTTCACATTGGCCTGCATGATCTTGTCAAAAGCCGCACCATCGCAGTCGAGAGAGGGGCCGAAAACGGGGTTCGATGCAGCGTTGTTAACTAAAATATCAATGCCTCCGTAAGTAGCAATGCTTTTATCAACTAATTGCCGAAGCTGATCCATATCGCCTACATGAGCGGCAATGCCTGTGGCATCGCCACCCTGCGCCCGGATGTCGCTGGCGAGGGCGTCGCAGGCATCCTGTTTGCGGCTACTCACAATAACTTTAGCACCGAAACGGGCAAATACACGCGCCATGTCTTCGCCAATGCCTTTGCTGGCTCCAGTTATAATGGCCACTTTTCCGGTCAGGTCAAACATGGCTTTTTCGGTAGTGGGTTGGAGAGAGTTTTCCATAATAGATAAAAAGTTTGAGGTTCGTAGTTTGAGGTTTGACGTTAGATAACACCTGAGTTACCGATGCGCCCAGTAACGTCAAACCACAAACTACGAACCTCAAACAATCTTTTACTTTTCAAAGAAGCAGACTGAACCACCTACCCAGTCTTTATTTTTATTGAAATTAACCCCAATCATTTCGCCCCGGCTCAAGCGACTCAGATTAGTGACCAAAGTGGGTTTGGGGTCTTCTTTAGGCCAGATAAATAACATACGAATCTCGCATTTAACTAACCCATCCGGCGACTGAATAACAGGTTCATATATAACCTTCCGTTGGAGCAAATAGCCGTCACGTTGATCGGCGGGAATGGCATCAAGGTCGGCGGAGGTGATGTTTAGTTTAACGCCACTACCCGCAAACGAGAAGAGCGGTTTCAACACGTAGTTTTCCAGATCAGCAGGATACTCGCTCAGGCTTGACAGGTAGTAACTGGCAGGAACGTACGGGCTTTTCAGCAGGGGGAGTGTGTATTTGCTAATGCGGAAAAACCAGTTTGGATGACCAACCCACTCTACGTCTACATCATCAGTGAGATGAAAATCAGTTTTTAGGTCAGGGAAGTTTTGTAAGTCGTCAAAAATCAATCGGTTATAGATGCGTTTGATCCTTACTTGTCGACCGTCTTTTTCGTAAAACAACGCACGGCCTTCCTTCCTGATTTTAGTCATACAAACGGGCGCAACGCCCAGTGCCCGTTCGGTCAGTACAAAGTCGATCCGCGTTTTTTGCTTTTCAGGATATATTTCCAGCAAAATAACTTCTTCGGGCTCACAATCGCCCACAATCATCTGTCGAAGCCGTTCCAGGTAATCCGCATTTGTTTCGACGTTGAACAAATGTGAAAGGTTATCGGGAATTGGATACATTGTGCGGAATAGATTCGCAATGAATGGTTGAAATCCATAAAGCGACGGAAATCCCTGTAATTCGATTAATTGAGGGGTGAGTTCACCGCTGCCATTCGTACATACCGCGAAATCTACCGCCAGAAACTGAGTGTGAGCATCCTCATTAGGAACTCGCTGGCCTTCTGGAATTGCCTTTTCTGTAAGCGCGTTAAAATCATCACGAGTAATAACGCTTACAATATCATCGCAGGCTTGTAGAAGTTTGTCGGTCAATACTTTCGGGACAAAAACCGGCGTTTCAGCCACACGAAAATCTAATTGATCGGGCAGTTCTGTATTTATTTTATCCAAAAAAGCCCGGTAGCGTTCCGGGCTAAAAGCTTGGTTATAGGTTTGGCGGACGGACTGTATCATAAATTTCCTAGGACAGGGTTAATTCTGTTCTATAAACTGTTCGGACAGAGCCAATGACTGAATGGACTGGCTCAAAAAGCCGGGTAGTATAATCGACTCAGTCAGAGCAATTTTGTCGGGTTCCTGTAGATAAGCGACCATGTCGTTGTATTTCTCCTGCCCAAAATTCGATACGATATGATTCCGTTTTTCATCCTGCAGGAAGTAACGCAACATCCCCTCATTATCGGCTTCCGGATGGAACTGAGTACCTAAAATCTCTGGAGAAAACCGAATGGCCATCACTGCCCGGTCAAGCAGAACGTGCGGGCGGATTTTCTCCAGACAAAGGATTGTGGCACCCATTTCGTCCAGACGGTCGGCATTCGGCTCGGTAATCTGATAATCCCGTGAGTCAACGGCAAAAAATGGGTCAGGCAGGCCTTCCAGTAACGTTTCTCCCAACCCTTCGTCGGTTTTATGAACCGGAAAAATACCGAACGATGTGGATCGACGTCGGCTCAGCAAACCTAGGTCGAGGTGACGAACAACCAGCTGAAACGAGTGGCAGATCAAAAAGACAAATTTCTTACGCTCGTTGTGCCGGTTCCAGTCAATTATCTGATCGATCAGGTCAAAATAGCGGGCCTCCCATTCCTCCGATGAGGCAAGAGGACTGCCCGGTCCACCTGACGAAATAAATATATCGTACTCTAAATCAGGAAGTTCATTTTTAGATCGAACATCGAAAACATCATAAGATAGTTCCTCCTGTACATTCCCCTGCATGTTCCGAATCTGGTGCAGAATACAACGCATTCCTTCATTGGCATGGTTGTTATTCATATCCAGTACGGCAATTTTCACTACATTCATAGGTGTCGGTTACGGCTAATTAGTTGATGATAGTCGTCCTGAAAATAACTGTCAGATACCCAAAGAAGTTTCTTCGATAATGTAATCCATAACCTTCTTCAGGTCATTGGTCTCTTGAAAAACAGCTAGTTGGCGGTCGGCACCAGTACCCATTTCCAGAATTTTAAGTACGTATTCGCACTCAGCCCGGCTACCTAATTCATCCACAACATCATCGATAAAACTGAGTAGCTCATGGATAAGCTGATGGGTCGGTACCTCTTCCTGCTTACCAAAATCAATCAGTTTACCTTCAATACCGTACCGCGCGGCCCGCCATTTGTTTTCATTAATCAGGATACGTCGGTAGGGGCGGAAGTTTAAATTTTGTTGGTGTAGCTTATAGATTTTAGCAACCAGTGCCTGCATAATGGCGGCCAGGCAAATGGTTTCGTCTACACGCATTGGTACATCGCAGATGCGGAACTCAATGGTATCGAAGAAGGGGTGCAAGCGAATATCCCACCAGATTTTCTTCCCGTTGTCTATACAGCCGGTTTTGATCAGCAGGTTTATGTACTCATCATACTCAGCCGCCGACGAGAAAAAGTCAGGAATACCCGTTCGTGGGAATTTGTCAAACACCTTCGAACGGTATGATTTGAAGCCCGTGTTGCGTCCGCGCCAGAACGGTGAGTTGGTGGAAAGTGCGTAAATATGGGGTAAAAAATACCGTACTGCATTCATAATCTGAACCCCCTCATTCCGATTTTCGATACCTACGTGGACGTGCAGGCCAAAAATAAGGTTCGAGCGGGCTACATCGCGCAGTTCTTCAATGAGTCGGTCGTAGCGTTCGTTAGGGGTAATGAGTTGCTCCTGCCAATCAGAAAAAGGGTGCGTTCCGGCAGCCGCAATTTTTAGATTCTGTTTTTCGGCCAGTTCAATAATCATTTTGCGCAGGTAGGTAACCTCCTGGCGGGCTTCCTGAATATTGGTGCAGATATTGGTACCAACCTCAACGACGGCCTGGTGCATTTCGGCCTTTACACGTTCCTGAAGGACAATCTGGCCACCGTCAACAATCTTGGACATGTGCGAACGCAACTCGCCTGTAGTAGGGTCAATCGTTTGAAACTCTTCTTCAATACCGAGGGTGAAAACGGGCATAGGCGTTATGTGTTAGGAAAAGCAGATTCGTATGGGTTGAGAATTGAAGAGGTAAGATACTAGTTTTTCGATTGGTGCGCTATGGACAGCAACGACAATTCCTTTTTTTTGTTAACCAACGATGAACAATAGCGAGTGACGGATTATGTGTTCAACACAATGAAGGTAGCGCCAGCATCAGAGAGTTGGAATGAGCTTAAACTTTCGATCAAGCGCATAGTAAACCGTATCGGCTGTCTTTACCTTGCCCATTGTGGCATTTAGATAGGTTTTTGAGTAATAGTAGATTTGGGGATCGCAAAGGCACTGCTATTTTTAATACCTGCCTAGCAACCGATCATCGTTAGCTACGACCTTCTATTGATTTAGCCGTTATACGGCCCGATGGTTTTGCACTTATTAGATCTGCTCTGGGTTTCTCAGACAATGCCAATCGTTTTTGTACATTGGCCGAACAACCCGTTCACCAACTCACACAGCGTCTGGTTTATTAAGATGGCTGAGCCAGCTAAACGAAATATTATCGAGACAGTTAAGCAGTACGGAAATCGGCTGTCGCGCTTTATTCGTGGGCAAGTGAAATCGGATGAAGATGCTGAAGATATTTTGCAGGACGTTTGGTATCAGCTCAGCAAAGTGGTTGATCTGGACGGAATCGAAAGTATCAGTGGCTGGCTGTTTCAGGTGGCACGCAATCGGATAACGGATACCTATCGGAAGAAAAAAGAAGATCCTTTATCCGGTTTGATGATTGAAGATGACGAGGGTGATATCAGTTTCCGGGAAATCCTGTTAACCGATGCCCAAACGCCCGAAGACCAGTTTTTTAAGGATATTTTCTGGGACGAATTGATGCGGGCGCTGGACGAACTGCCCGAAAATCAGCGCAGCGTGTTTATGAAGAATGAGTTGGAAGACCTTACCTTACAGGAAATTGCCGACCAAACCGGTGAAAACCTGAAGACCATAATTTCCCGAAAGCGATACGCCGTGCAACATCTACGCAAGCGACTACAGACTCTTTATAACGAACTCGATAACCTGTAAACCAATGAGAAATCACTATGGCCGAAGACGATTACGCTTCTTCTTCCCAGTATTTATACTGATGGCCTTATTCTTCTTTTCGTTTGCTGTGTACTGGCTCTGGAATAAAGTGCTGGTAGCAGTGGTGCCCGTGAAAGTCGTAACTTATTGGCAGGCAATGGGATTATTAATTTTAAGCAGAATATTGCTGGGAGGGTTTAAAGCCGGGCCTGGTGGTGGCCGATCGCCCGAAGGTGGCGGTCCGCCCTGGCGGGAAAAATTTCGGCAAATGAGCGATGAAGATCGGGCGAAATTTAAAAACGAATGGCGTAGACGTGGCGAAGACAGGTCGTAATCATCTTCATTATACTTATATCTCATCAGATGATTTTGATGAGATTTTTTTATAGGCAGAAGTTCTCGCTTGGCTTCGCCGAGTGAGGCATATTCGTTCAAGGGCCTCTGGCCCGTTTTTGATATAATACTCCGGCCAGAGGCCGTCAAAACAATAGCCCTCACTCGGCGAAGCCAAGCGAGAACGCATATGAGAAAAATCTTCACGCCCACTAAAGTAATTTCTCGTCTGATTCGTCATCCCATGTATAACAACAAGTAAACGAGACAAATACGATGAACAATAACCTGTTAAAATCAATTCTGGCTGGCCTATTAGTGGGAGTAGCTTTATTCATCATGCCATTTTTCCTGATTCGGCTGGTGTTTTTCGTCCTGATCATCGGCGCTTTACTTCGAATCTTTGGCGGTGGCCGTTTCCGCCGGGGATGGAGGCAGGGGCCTGGGTACGGTCAAATGCCCGCTTTCGCTGACCG
The DNA here is from genome assembly GCF_054776855.1 of Spirosoma migulaei. Lineage (NCBI taxonomy): Bacteria > Pseudomonadati > Bacteroidota > Cytophagia > Cytophagales > Cytophagaceae > Spirosoma > Spirosoma migulaei. The sequence goes on from NZ_BAAHBG010000013.1 coordinate 29,820, forward strand.
GATTCGTCAAATGAGCGACGAAGAGTATAACCAGTTCAAACAGCGTTTCAATCAGGGTGGCCGATACGGTGATTATGAAACCCGAAAGGCAACCGACAAACCAACGAACGAAACAACCTTATAACGAATCGAACCGATGAGACAACGCTTAAATCCATGGGTCGTGGTATTAACCGCAGCCCTCACCTTTGGGAGCCTGATGGCTCTCGTAGGCCCTCGTTCATTTGGGCATCATGGCTGGGGTCATCGTGGCTATTATGGACATCAGTATCAATATAATCATGGCAGCTGTGATAGCCAACATGCCGACAGATCGACTGATAAAGGCGATTCCAGCCTAAAACGGTGAAGTCCTAAGATCAAGTCGATAGTCGACTAAGAGCGTGCATACGAACGGCAATCCAAAAACGGGTTGCCGTTTTTGTTTTAGCTGATCTTGGGTTCTACCCAAAGAGCAGTAAAACAGGCAAGAAGAAGCAGGAGCCAGCCCCAATTTGGCAATTGAGCAGTACTTGTTTGATCAGAGGTTTCTCCTCCAATCAATGGAACTAGCGAGTGGGCCTTTATAAATTGGCTGACAAGTGTACGGCCCGCTATCGGATCATCGGCCCGTAACGGATTGACGTACATCGCCAGTGAATCCTGTATAGGCTGCCAGCCTGCCTGTCGAAATGACGACGTACCGACAGCTGAACGGTCGTTGATGGGTGAATAGGTTAAGCGAAGCGTATCCTTCCCAATGCGAAGACTGGTCAGTCGATTCGAGGGGTTATTAATTGAAATGGCCTGACGAATGCCGCTGTACACAGGTGCATCAACCTGAACCGTGTTTTGATTCGATTCAGATAAACGAGCCAGCACCGCCGTCCACACCCGCGTATATAGCAGGCTATCGCCACTGAGCGCTAAGGGATAGGTTTCGCTAAGCAGGCTAACCCCCACGCGTCCTGCAGTTTGTTGGGCGGCTATCGGGTAGCCCGAAACCACGAACTGAGTTGGATTATCGGCAAAACGATAGGGGAGGGCATTCAGTCCGTTGCCCATCGGTATCAATGGTTCGTTAGAAAATTTGCGTACCTGCCAGCGCGTTCCTAACGACTGATTGACGACTCGGCTATCTGTTTCCGGATTAGTCAGGTTGATGAATAAGACAGACTTTCCATCGGCAACGGCTTTGCGAACAATTGGATTGGCGGCATTGACAGGTTCTGTAATGATGAGGTCGGGCGCACTTTTGCGCGCCGATTTACCCGCCTTATTGATGCTAATCTGGCTGCTTATATCTTTGGATAGCGTGGCCGAAACAGTAACGGTATGCCCTTGCTTCCCCAGCCAGTCGGCCAGAGTCTTGCTCTCAAAATCAGGGCTGTTCAACAGAAACTGAATTGTAAGCGGTTCAGTTGGTCGGGAGAAAAAGTGAAGGGTATCCAGGGTGGTAGAGCCCAATGCTAATTCTGCCTGACTTTGGCCTTTCACAAAGGCTGGAAATTGAAACCTAAACGCATTGTTGCCTTCGTGAAGGGCCACACTATCTAATGTTTTGTTGCCAAACCGAAGCCGAAGTACTTGCTTTTTTGACGACTGTATCTGGCCAGTAACGCGCTGCATTTCACCCTGCCGTACAACCCCTTTCCAGTGGATATCCTCTAGCTGGTCGGGTTGGTTGTAGGGAATCCATTGCAGAGCGGAATTACTGAGCTGAGTCAGTGTTTCAGTTGGAAACTGTTGACCAACAAGGGTTACAGAATCGTATTTCGCTTTAAAGGTTCGGCTGGAAAAACTATCCTGAATATGGAGACTGTCTTTTAATTGTCGGACAAGGGCAGTAGGTACATTATCGCTAATGAGCAATGCGTGGGTTGCAGGTCGGGAAATGGGCCAGTGAAGTTGCAGAAAATAACCAACCAGAATTAGCCAAAGTACCCCATTTAATACTCCCCGAACCCATTTTCGACCCGTAGAAAGTGACTCATTACGGACGATGAGCCAAAGCTGAACGAGTAGCAGCGTGAACAAGGCCAGTGCGATAAGCCAGGAAATTGGGCTAGTCCAGTTGATGGTTGTTTGCATTTTATTAATGAATAATGAAAAATGGATAATGAATAATCAGAGCCGCCCATGCGGTACGATGGATAATGCAGGATGCGAAGGATTGCATTATCCATCGTACATTATTCATTTTCCATTATTTCAAATGTCGCCAGAAGGCCTGTTGCAGTTTACGGTCGCTTACATACGATGCACCCGTTCGCTCTGAGGCCCCCGTGAGGGCGTATAATTTCGTTTTTAGAGTAGTTTTCTCGGCGTCTGAAATTGACTTACCGCCCACCAACTTTTGTAAGGTAGCTAATACAGACCAGTTTTGCAGACCACCATTTATGGCGGGATCCGCCAAGGCATTGCCAAGCTGTTGCGTTGTTTGCCGTTGCTGGTTGGTGAGTTTAGGTAAGTCGAGATAGCCAAGCACATCGGCTACCATCGCTTCAATCCGTTGCTGGCTGTAGCTACGTTCCTGCTTAAACGCATCGGTTACGTTTTTGAACTCACCCGTCAACCGGGTTTCTTTTTCTTTCGTTTGGGGTGGATCGAAGCCGGTTTTCTTCACATATGAACGGGCTTTTTGCTGCGAGAGTTTTAAGTATTTAAGTGCTTCCTGTTCATAAGGCAGGGCTTTTTCGGGTTCATACATTCGAAGATGCAACTCAGACTGCCACATATTTTCCAGGGCTGTTTTCAACAATGCCCGCGTAGATTGTTCATGAAAAGTATTCGTTTCCGCATCGTCATGATTGTGGACATACTGCTCCATTAAAGCTGCTAAAGGGTCTTTGCTGTCGTCGGCTGCTCCGCCGTGGCTGTGTCCATGATCGTGGTCATCATCGTCGTCATGATGAGCCTGCGTGGGTCCACCGTGATCACCTTCTCCTTCATCGTGTTTGTGCGTGTAGGCTTCAACGGCGGCCATTCCCGTTAGTGCAGCGCCATCATTGGCAGGAGGCCCACCACCACCAATAGACTTTTCAAACTCTTCGCCCAGAAACTGACCGTAGCGTAAGCGTAAGGCTTTTTGATCGAAACCAATTTCATTCGACTGACTTTTGAAGGCGTGTGTTGGGTTGGCCTTATCTGCCATTTTCTTGCGGGTGGCAATCAGTTTTTCGGTGTCGATGATGATCTGCCGCTGGCTTCGGAAATACTCCGGCATGATGTTCACGGCCATCGTAGCCAGTTCACTCTCTTCAACCTTGGTTGTGTCTTTATAAACCACGAAATAGGTATCTGACTTCGTGAAATTAGGCTCAGGTTGCCGATTATCGAAGGCGGCCCAATAGTAGTAGAGTTCGTCGCCTGGCGTGAAATTCAGCGCTTTCAGGTCAATCGTTTTCGTGAGCCTGGCCTCTTTGAAATTGCTTGGACTCAGAGGAAACTTCATCTCCCGGAATTTCACATTTTCGCCAGAACCTCGCGCAACGGTTGCCACTATAAAGGCCTGTGTAACACTGAAATCGTCGGAAAATTTGGCTCCGATGTTCAGCATTTTTGGGTCTTTCAGGTAGTGGAACTGATATAATACTTTGGAATCGGGCTCAATCTTGGGAGCCAGGTCAGGTTTGGCTTCAAGTCGGTAAAAATCAGATTGATAAACAACCGAATCTTTGTTGTCGGCAGTGCGCCAGTAGGCTTTGATCGCATACAAACCTGAGTTGACCAATCGATCCTGATAAGTAAATGCATCGCCCGCTTGCTTGAACGCCAACTCCTGGCCACGGCTACCCACCAACTTCACCGATACCTGTTGTGTGTGGCTGAACTCGACCCGCCAGGACAGGTTTGAACCGACAATAGACGACGCGTTTAAATTCGCCGAATTCGTTTCGGGAAGCTTGGTATAAGCAGGTGGTTGAATACGAAGGGTAGCCGACTCAAACGTAGGCGGAACGGGTTTGCTTTCGGGCATAATAGCTGCCAGAAAGCCACTCTTCTTCGGATCGGCTTTGGAGCCGTTTTTCAACATCGGAAAGCCAACATATACAACCAGCGCCCCCAACAAAAACAAACCATAGACACCCGCTTTCGACAGCACGACAACGGGTATCTGAACGTGTTGTACTTGCTGATTCAACCGGTCGAGTTGAAGTTGCTCGGCCAGGTTAAGCTGGGGCTTGGTTAGCAACGGCAGACTGTATTCCGTATCGCCAACAGTTTGGTGAATAAGCCGAATGGCAACCGGCTTTTTGTCCTGATACAGTTTGTTGAGGACGGCACCAGCACCAAACCCAACTAGTCCTAGTAAACTAGGCCAGATGGAGGGTCCCGTAAACGTGACTGTTAGCAAATAGACCGACGCTGCCAGCAACAGGCAACGCAGCAGGGCGTTGGCGTAAAGCTGGTACGTGACCGACGAGATAAGGCGTTTCAGTTCGTTCATGCGTTTTTTGTCAAGGCAAGCCAGCGTTCGAGTACTACTAAAACGATAAACAACAGAAGAAGTGCGTTTTGGAGGCTCGCATGTTGCGCTGTTGTTGGTTTGGTTGAGGGAATGAATACGGTTTTGAGGTCACGCTGGCTCAATGGTTGAGCATTGGTAACCATGTTATAGTGTTGTAGCAACTGTTCTCCCAGCCATTCTGGCAATTGCCCGTTTTCAACGCGCCCAGAGGTTTGGGGCGTTAGTGTTTCATTCGTGTAAATGACGTTGGCCAGCGCCGTAGGTTGCCTACCGCCCGAACTAATAAAGAACGTTTGCGGGGATGGCTTTGCGGGTAACTGATCCGTGAGTACCCAATCGTACACCTGATTCGGTGCGGCTTTATCCTCAATGACTAAATCAAGACCATAGACATCGGTCAAGGCTGCGAGGGCCGCTTTAACGCTCTGACTTTCTCGTGCGTTCCGATAGGTGACCAGCGTTTTAATTGGTCCCGAATGAATGGGTTCCGATTGAAACTTTAGCGATGGGTCCAATGACGGGCTGTTGGTTAGTTTCCCCGCTCGATTAACAAAGAGCTTTTTACCGTCTTTTAGGGACAGATAGGCACGTGGCTGGCTGGCAGAGTCAGCTATAGCGTGTAACTGAAATCGGGCGGGTACCATGATGGCCGGGACATCGGCTAACGCCTGACTATTGCTTATATACAGATGCAGCTCATTATGTTGAGCATCGACCTGGTTAATGGCTGTTTGCAGACGTAATGGGTCAAACCGAGTTGAGTTTTGAAAACTGTACGGTTTATCATCCATTTTCTCCAGACGCTCATCTGCCCACACAACTTTTTCGCCTTTCTTGATTGCTTCTGTCAGTTCAAACTTGAAGTTATCGGCAACTACCGAATTGGGTTGTACTAAATGAATTTTCTGGACTTCGTCTGGCCTTGTAAACCAGTTCAACAGCGGTTGAGCAAGTAAAATAGCCAGCAAAATCAGCAGTAAACACCGGATTATCAGTAAGGGAATATTGTCGAGTTGTAGACCTCTGCTTTGTTGCTGCTGCTTTTCAACGAGCCATTGTGTAGCCGCCCAGGGCAACGGCTTGCCATGCTTCTGATGCCAGAAGTGAATGATGACCGGAATGACAACGGCCAGCGCACCCCACAAAAAAAATGGCTCAACAAAGGGCATTTGGGTTCAACGTTTGAAGTTTGAAGTTTGACGTTTGAAGTTGCTGGCGTGTCATGAACGTCAAACCTCAAACTATAAACTTCAAACAAGTGTCAACTTGTCAAAAACTGTTTTAGAATTAATGCGATCGGATCGCTTAAACGAACACGAATAAGCCGAACATGCGGTATTCGCAGGCTTACCTCCAGATTGGCCAGGTAATCGGCTGCCCGCTGGCGAACGGTATCCCGAATGGCATCGGCCTGTAGTTCAATCTCTTTTCCCGATTCAAGATCCTGAAACCGATAAAATCCACTGATCGAGAAATCGACTTCCTGGTCGCCTAAAATCTGAAAAATGATGATTTCCCGCCTAGGCCCAGCTACTTTCTGAATTAGATTGACCCACTCATCGTCCACTTGAAGGAAGTCGGAAGCAATAATGAGCATCTCACTTTGCTTACGGCTGAACTCCGGGAACGACGTTGCCGTACTCGTCCAGGGACCGGTTGCCTGAGCGGCTTCAAGCGTTGCGACAAGCTTGAGAAAAGCCTGCTTACCCGCCGGAACCAGCGTTTGTATAGCACCATCGGTCAAGCTGTACAGACTAATCTGATCGCTCTGTCGATTGCCCAGATAAGCTAGTGAAGCCAGCAGAATTTTAGCGTACTGCAATCGACTGACACCTGCTTCGGTGTAGTTCATTGAGCCTGACAAATCAATCACAAAGCGAATCTGCTGGTTACTCTCCGTTGCGGATTCACGAACCAGGTATTGATTCGATTTTGCAAATAATTTCCAGTCTATCCGCTTCGGATCGTCGCCCGGTGTATAGTGCCGGAATTGTTCGAACTCCGTTCCAATACCCGATCGCTGGCTGGCTTGAATACCCAATAATGACTCATCGCTGACTAATTTTCCAGCCAGTTGCAGATTATTGAGCTTGATGAGATCAATTGTGAGCATAAATCTTTACGCCAGTCTTAGCTCCGTTAACAACTGCTTGATCACCTTATCGGTCGTAATACCTTCGGCTTCAGCACGGAAATTAAGCGCAATGCGGTGACGCAAAATGGGGTAAGCCAACGATTGAATATCTTCGGGAATTACCGAAAAACGTTCGTTTAGCACAGCACGGGCTTTCGAGCATAATACCAGGGCCTGCCCGGCACGAGGGCCAGCTCCCCATTGACACCATTGTTTGACAAAGGATGATGGGGAACCATCGGGGCGAGTAGCCCGCACAAGCTTATTGATATAGCTAATCAGTTCATCGCTGATATGCACCTCGCGGGTCAGTTTTTGCAGCTGAATAATATCCTCGTCGGAGAGTACCGTTTTTAACTCAGGCCGGGCGGTACCTGTCGTGCTTTTCAGGACGTTTAATTCCTCAAGCTCACCCGGATAGCTAAGTTTGATGTACAGCAGAAAGCGGTCTAACTGGGCTTCGGGTAGGGGATAGGTACCCGCCTGTTCGATCGGGTTTTGCGTAGCAATGATCAGGAACGGCTTCGGCAGTGGATAATTTTTGCCGCCGTAGGTAACCTTATACTCCTGCATGGCCTCAAGCATAGCCGCCTGCGTTTTAGGTGGAGTCCGGTTGATTTCATCGGCCAGCACGACGTTGGCAAAGATTGGACCCTGATTAAAGACGAAGACTTTATGACCCGTTTCCAGATCGTCTTCCAGAATCTCCGTCCCAACAATATCGCCGGGCATCAGATCAGGAGTAAACTGAATACGCTTGAAGCGCATGGCCAGTGCATCCGACATGGTCTTCACCATCAGTGTCTTCGCGAGTCCAGGAACACCTTCGAGCAGGCAATGGCCACCTGCCAGAAGCGAGATCAGGACTTCGCCAATCGCATCTTCCTGTCCAATAATGACCTTTCCAATTTCTTTTCGTAGCTGAGGCAACTTTGCCACCAGCGCTTTGTAGTGAGTTAAGTCTGTTGATTCCAACTTGCTATGTGTATCAGGTTGTATGAAGGAGTGTAAAAATGAATAATGTAAAATGTATAATTAATAATGTGTCAGCCATGGCACCGTTGTTCATTAAACATTAGTCATTATTCATTGTACATTACTGTTAAGCAGTCAATGCGTACGTTACTATATTGACTCCAAATTTGGTATTGTCTTCGGCCAGGAAGCGCTTGTTTCTGAAGTCGTAATCCCACTCGCAGCCGTAATCTTTGTTGCTGTACAAAACGCCGATTCGCCCGTTGATCATAATGGCTTTCAGGTAGTCGTGGACAAGATCATCACCCCAGCCATTTAGCTCAAATGAGGTTGTAGGTGGGCCTTCAGGGAACTTAAAAAAGCAGGTATAGATAGGGTGTGAATTAGGTATTTTCTGCAAGGCTTTGGGGCCAAATGTACGGGCCATTTCCTGCTCGAACGATTTGGCAAATAGCCCGTCGACGTCATGGTTACAGTCGTCTACAAAGACGAATCCGCCGTTCTGGACATAGCGTTTGAAGTGGTCGCGTTCCTGTGCCGAAAACTCAACCAGCTTGTGTCCACTGAGGTAACAAAATGGGCTTTTGAACAGGTCGGGACTACTCAACTGCACCACTTTTTCTTTCTGATCAACCGGCAGAGTCGTATACTCTACCAGCGAGTGCATCAGGTTCGATGGCATCCGCTGGTCGGTTTCCCAGTCGCCGGAAGTGTATTGGATTCGGGTGAAAAAAAAAGGTTTCAAGTGCGTTTGATGAAGTAGAAACTATGCCAATATACTTACCGTCGATTAGTACCTTATCCGTCGATATTACTATTAGCAGTTAATATTATATTCATTTTAGTGGCTGTTTGTAAAAGGTGGATAAGCCGCCCAAAACATACATTTTATGCTTAAAAATACTGATTTCGCCGTTAAATAACTAAGGAATTAACGGTTTTTCCATCACATAATCTTCCATTAGGAAGCCATCACCAATATCGATGTCTTCGGTATCAACTATCAAAAATCCCATTCGTTCGTAGAACTGAATGGCCTTGTTATACCGATTGACATTTAAGCCCAGGCGGGTATTCTGATGGGCTAGCGCAATAGCACCAACCTGATCAATAAATAATCGGCCGACGCCTTTCCCCTGGCTGGCGGGAAGCAGGTATATTTTGTGGATTTTGGTGAGGGGTTTACTCGTGTAATTTAACTCGTAGGAGACGTAGCCGAGGTACTCATTCGTGTCGGTGTTTTTAGCAATAAGAAACACGTGCTTTTTCTCATTGATCTGAGTGTTTAGTGCATCCTGGCTGTACATCATTTCCAGCATGTAACTAATCTGGGCGGGCGACAAAATCTCCCCGAATGTAGTGGGCCAGGTCTGGTAGGCGATGTCGCGAATGAGGGGTAAATCTTGTTCGGTAACTTGGGTGATGGTGATCATTGGGGGGGAATCAATCAGGCAGATTTTGCCATTAAAACTCGCAACGTATCGAGGTTACTTTGCTTATCGAAAATTGCTTGAACTGGAATCTGAAAACCAGGGATTGTCAGTGCGGTAAGGGTGTCATTTATATAGAGGACTGCAACAGAAGCAAATGCCATTGTGGGTTTATCCAACTGATATTGCTCAACCGACTTTCGGACAGGATCAATGATCCAATATTCCTGAACCCCATGTGCCGCATAATCTTCAAACTTGACTCCTCGGTCGCGGCCAGTAGTACTTTTTGACAGAATTTCAACGATTAAATCTGGGGCAGGATGCTCCATCTGGTCATCCTCGAATGAGTTTGCCGTTTCGCTATTCCAGTAGCAGATATCCGGTTCGTAATCATTGCGGGTTAGTCCAACGAGGGCCTTCTCTGAATCGACAACTCCCAAATCATTGAGTAGAACAAAATTTTGAAGCAGATTTTCCAGGTATTTAGCTGCATCCAGATGCCGACGTTTGACGGGCGAGTGCATAATGACTTCGCCGTTAATGAATTCGGCTTTAATGTCATCGCGAAGCCATTCTCGAAAAGCCCGACGACGTTGGGCTTCGTCGGCTAAAATAGCCTGCGCCCGTTCGATAACCAGTTTGGCATCGGGGGCTTCCAGGAGGTCGGCAACACGAGATTCGAGCATCATAATTCTTAGAGAGGGGAAACTACGGCTTCTAATTTGGTTATACTACTGGTAACAAACGCAGTTTCATCTGCTTCAAATCCTTTCAAGGTTCGTCCAACTGATGTTTTCCATTCAATTAAACCATTGGCGTTTCGCCCCATAACGATAGCAGCAGCCGTTGACGGGCTACCAAATATATAATCATCAGTAAACTCAAGACAATCATTGACTACAGATAACACACCTTTTTCGATAAGATCCTGCCGAATTTTTTGTGTAGACAAAGGAAATGAAGGAACCGTATTGGTAGCTGCTCTTGATCCTTTAAAAACTACGAACCCTTCTGATGTAGGAACCCCCAGTGCATTAGACCCTCGTGCGGAGTTAATCTGAAAAACTTCTTGTGGTTGCTTTGTTTCTGGTTTTGCTTCTCGTTTTTCCTCAAAAACCTTGTGGCCAAGTGTGTTAACTAAAAGCTTAATATTTTCCAGAAACTCTTCCATTTCAGCTTTATCTGATTCTGATATAGCAGACTGAGTAGGTGTATTTCCATTTTCAATTTTATAGCGGTTCGCACTTTTAGCGATGCTGTGAAGTCTGTTCTCTAAATATTTAATATGGGCTTTGTTAAGGTTTTCATCCTTACTTATAAAGACAATAGCCTCATTCCAAAAATCTTTTTCTTTGTGTTGCGGCAATCGCTCTAACACAGATTCCGCTTCACCTATATAAACCTGTTCAGTGCCTATTTCATTACGACCAAGTAAGAGATAAATACCAGTTTTACTTAACTCAGATCTATCAGAACAATCTTTTATTCGAACACGCGGAATCTTATACGCTTTACCTGTCCAATTGGAAAGCTCACAACTCATTCTGCCGTTAGGGTCGCCATCTATTAGAAAGATTTTAATTGTTTTGCCAAACTTCATTTTATAAATGGCTAATTGATCTTTTCTAAAGATACGAGTTTGCGTTTAGTCGTGAAATTATAGAACGGCCTTTTCACGACTAAACGCATAATATTACACTGCGTCCGACAAACTCGTAAACGTGAACTCCCGAATTTTCATTGGTGGTACCAGGTAGTTGCGATCCGTTTCGGTACTGACCACCCGCTCTGGTTTGCCCAACGATTCGAGGTTGTTGAGCATGATGATCGGGCTTTCGTTGAAGCGGAAATTCTTCACCGGGTGCTTGATCTTGCCGTTTTCGATATAGAACGTTCCGTCGCGGGTGAGGCCCGTGAGCAGAATTGTTTGTGGGTCAACCTCCCGGATGTACCAAAGTTTAGTGACGAGAATACCACGCTGGGTGCTCTTGATCATGTCTTCCAGGGAGGAATTGCCGCCCATCATGATCATGTTATTCGGATACGGAATGGCTTTTTTACCTTGCTTCTGTGCCCAATACCGCTCGTAAGAGAGGTTTTTGACAACGCCTTTCTCAATCCACATCATTTTTTCCTGCGGACGACCATCACCTGACCAGGGCGATGCGGGTAATTCAGGATTGGTAGGGTCGGAGTAAATGGTGACGCGCTCATCCACGATCTTGTCGCCGATGCGCGATTTGCCACCTGCCTTGCTGAAATAGGACCGACCTTCATCGGCCGACCGGGCATCCATGTTGAAATAGATGTTTTCAAGCAAGACGACAGCCGCCGTAGGCTCCAGAATAACGGTGTATTTGCCTGGCTCTATGGCTCGTGCTTCGGCCGACCCCTGTGCTTTCTGGATGGCGATACGCGTTGCAGCTGCTGTGTCGAGCTTGGCGTAATCGCTGTATCCACGCGCTACATAACCCGATCCTTTGCCATCGGGCGTACGGACGGTCAACGAGAAATTGACGCTTGTGCTGGGATAATAAGCAAACAACCCCTTGGAGTTCATCATGGCAGTGTAGCCATAATTGTCCTGCAAAAAGCCAGCAGCCGTTAAGTTTTTCTCCCGCGAGAGTTGCAGACTTTTATCAACGGCAGTAGCACGGGTATCGGGCGTAATTTTGGCCGTAGAATCAAAGAAACCACTCGATTTTACGTATTGTTGTGGACCCAGAATACCCACATATTCAGGGTTTTCGGGGGCTAGTTTCGCTAATTCTTCGGATCGACGTACGACTTTTTCGAGCGACGCATCGTCGAATTCATCGATCGTCGCTGTGCCGACGCGTTTGCCATAGGCCGACTGTACCGCTAAATTTTTATTGATGAGCGAGCCGCTGGTCGATACTTCATTGCGGGCGTACCGGAGATTTCCCCGTTCTTCGCCCAGAAGGTTCACCTCGCACTCGTCGGCTTTCGAGTAACTGAGAACTTTAGTGAGCAGTGCTTTCGCTTCTGCTTCGGTAAGGATGATTGCCATTGTTTGTCTGTGGTTTACGGTTTACAGTATTCGGTTTACAGTTGGCTGGCACGAGAATAGGCTTGCGCCAGCTAACTGTAAACCGAATACTGTAAACCGTAAACTCTTTTAAATTTTTCGTGCTGTATTGATCACATTGACACCATTGAAGCGGGCGGTGCTGCTACCGTGCGAAACGGCGCTCGATTGCGGGGGCTGCCCTTTTCCATCGAAGAAGGAGCCGCCAAGACGGTAGTCGCTCTCGTCACAAACGGCCACGCACGAATTCCAGAATTCCTGGGTGTTCGACTGGTAAGCTACGTCTTTCAGCATGCCGGCAATTTGACCATCCTTGATTTCGTAGAACAACTGGCCACCGAACTGGAAGTTATACCGTTGTTGGTCAATCGAAAACGACCCATCGCCAATGATGTAAATGCCTTTTTTGACATCCTTGATCATATCCTGAACCGACAAAGGCGTTTTACCCGCGGCCAGCGATACGTTGGCCATGCGCTGAAACTGCACCGAACTCCAGCTATCGGCATAACAGCAACCCTGCGACTCTTTCTCACCAATGATGTGAACCTGATCCCGAATAGCCTGGTAATTCACCAGCGTGCCGTCTTTCACTAAATCCCATTTCTTGGTACCAACGCCTTCGTCATCGTAGCCAACGGCACCCAATGAACCGACCTGTGTTTTGTCGGCGATGAGATTCACCTGTTTGCTGCCGTAGTTGAAGTTTTTTGATTGCCATTTGTCCAGCGTAGCGAAACTGGTTCCGGCAAAATTGGCTTCGTAACCCAGCACACGGTCAAGCTCCAGCGGGTGACCAACCGATTCGTGAATCGTGAGCCAGAGGTGAGATGGATCTAAAACAAGGTCGTATTTACCGGCTTCGACCGACTTTGCTGTATGCTTAGCGCGGGCCTGTTTGGCGGCTGAGGTCACATCTTCGAGCATGTCATACCCTTTGTTGTAGCGGGTCGTGATGCCCGTTACTTTGTCGGAAGGGTTCACTTGTAGATAGTCGTAACCCATGCCCATTGGCGCACTCAGGGCATTCCGCGTTTCAAATTTGCCGCTTTTTGGGTCAATGGCCGTTACATTGAAAATCGGCCAGATTCGGTGAATATCCTGATCGGCGTAGGTGCCATCGGTGGAAGCAAAATACTTCTGTTCGTTGACCATGAAGAGCACCGAGTTTACATAGTTGGCTCCGTTTTGTAAAGCCGACGCATTGACGGACAGAAGTAGATCCACCTTTTCCTTGATGGGTACTTCAAAGGCGTTCCGTTTGATCGGCGCTTTCCAGCTTACTTCGCCATAGCCTTTTTGCGGAGCCAGTTGAACGGGCTCCTTCATGAGTTTGGCATTCGCTTTCGCAATCGCTACGGCTTTTTCAGCAGCCTGAGCAGTGTCGGCCTCACTTTTGGCGTCCACTACGGCGGCAAATCCCCAGCAGCCATCGGCAATGACACGAACCCCAACCCCGTATGATTCGGTGTTCACAATGTTCTGCACCTTGTCTTCGCGGGTGATCACGTATTGATTCAGATAGCGCCCGATGCGGACATCGGCGTAGCTCGCTCCTTTACTTTTAGCCGCATTCATAGCGGCATCGGCCAGACGTTTCTTTACAGCTACATCAAGGCCGGGCTCCAACAGTGCTTCTGGACTGACGGTACGGGAAAAGGCGGGCGGTTTAGGCAGCAGGATACCAGCGGTTCCCATGCCTATAAGTTGGTTGAAATCTCGACGATTCAATGGTTGGTTCTCCTATTTTATTGAATTAAATGAAGCGTAATCAAAAGCACGACCAAGATACAGGTTGATGCCTGAAATCTAGAATTTAAACCCAGGAATCACGCCTATAGCCAATGTTTATTGACCAATCGCGAATAAAAGCCAAATCATCAAAATTTGCTCAAGTTAAGTTTTGGATGGTAAAAAGTTAATTTAAACGGCATTCTTTGGTAAAAAATAGGGAGTCATACAAGCAGTATGACTCCCTTATCTTACGTTCTCGCTTGGCTTCGCCGAGTGAGGAGTATTCATTCAAGGGCCTCTGGCCCGTTTTTTATGTTATTATAATCACATCGGCCAGAGGCCGTTAAACTAATAGACCTCACTCGGCGAAGCCAAGCGAGAACGCAGGTCCACAGAGAACACAGGGAAAAACACACTGTGTTCTCTGTGGACCTGTAGACATTAAATCTACACCGCGTCCGATAAACTCGTGAACGTAAAATCGCGGGCTTTTACGGGAGGAATCATGTTGCCATTGACCCGAATTGGCGCGCCTAACGCTTCCACATTATTCAACACGATGACTGCGCTTTCATTGAATCGGAAGTTCTTGATCGGGAACTTGATCTGACCATTTTCGATGTAAAAAGTACCATCCCGCGTTAAGCCCGTTTGCAGCAAGGTCTTCGGATCAACCATCCGAACGTACCAGAGCCGGGTCACTAAAATGCCCTTATCGGTACTTTTGATCAGATCGGCCAGTGATTGGTTGCCCCCTGCCATAATAAAACCCGTGGGTGGGGGAATGGCTTTTACTCCTTTCTTATCGGCCCAGAAACGGGAATAGCTCATGTTTTTCACGACCCCATTCTCGAACCACGTTATTTTCTCCTGCGGACGACCGTCGCCAACGGCACCACCCCCACCCAGAAATGAGCCCGTGCGGTTTCTGCCTTCACCAGCGAAGGGTTCGCTTGGAGCATCAGGATTCATTGGATCGGAGTAAATGGTTACCCGTTCATCAATGAGCTTTTCGCCTAAGCGGGTGCCGCCCCCTTTTTTGCTCAGAAAACTCCGGCCTTCATCGGCCAGGCGCGTGTCCATACCCGACATCATGCTCTGCAACAATGTACTCATGGCGGTAGGCTCCAGAATGACGGTATACTTGCCTGGTTCTAAAGCTCGTGCATTTGTAGAGGCCAGCGCTTTTTGCATGGCAATGCCCGTTACCGAACGGGTCTTCAGTTTCGATATGTCATTGAAGTCACGGGTAACATAGCCCGAGCCAGTGGCGTCGGCCGTTCGGACCGTAACCGAGAAATCGACCGAAGTAGCTTTGTTGTAGCCGAATAACCCTTTGCTGTTGGCAATGGCCGAGAAACCAGTTGTATCCTGCATGAACCCGGCTGCACTGAGGTTCTTTTGTTCACAGGCATCAACACTGTCAAAGGCGACCTGAGCCCGGTATTCAGCGTCCATCTTAGCCGTATTTTCTGAATACATCGGCGTTTCGAGGTACGTCTGTGGCCCGATCATGGGCATATATTCCGAGTTTTCGGGGGCTAGTCTGGCAATTTCTTCGGCCCGCCGAACGGTTCGTTCAAGTGCCTTATCGTTAAACTCATTGATCGTTGCCGAGCCCATCCGTTTGCCGATACCCGCCGTAACCAACAGCGACATATTGTCTGATTCACCGCCGGAAGAGACACTATTGAGCGCATACCGAATATTACTGGTCCGGCCGCCACCCAGGCTAACACTCATTTCATCGGCTTTGGAAAAAGACAATGCTTTTTCCAGAATTTTCTTCGCTTCTTCTTTAGATATATTGGACATAAAGAGTTTTCGGTTTATGGTTTACAGTTTTCAGTTTTTGGTTTACGGTTGGCTGACGCATGAGTTACTGACGCCGGTCCGCCGGTGCGGTCAGCCAACCGTAAACCAAAAACTGAAGACCTTAAACTGTTTAAATTTTCCGTCCCGTGTTGAGTACGTTTACGCCGTTGAACCGGGCCGTTGAGCTGCCGTGCGAAACCGAATTGATTTGGGCGGGCTGGCCTTTACCGTCGAAGAAGGTGCCCCCCATGCGGTAATCGCGTTCATCACATACTTTTACGCAGGAGTTCCAGAATTCCTGCGTATTGGACTGATAAGCCACATCCCGAAGCATGCCAGCAATCTGGCCGTCTCTGATTTCGTAGAATAACTGGCCGCCAAACTGGAAGTTATAGCGTTGTTGGTCAATGGAATAGGAGCCATCGCCAATGATGTAAATGCCTTTCTTAACATCCTTGATCATTTCGTCGACCGTGAGCCGCTCTTTGCCCGGCGCTAACGAAATATTGGCCATCCGCTGAAACTGAACCGTGCTCCAGCTATCGGCATAACAGCAGCCCTGCGACTCGGTTTCGCCCAGCATATGCACCTGATCGCGGATGGCCTGGTAGTTGACCAAAATGCCATCTTTAATAATATCCCATTTCTTGGTTTTCACGCCTTCGTCGTCCCAACCTACATCGCCCAGCGAACCTGCTTGCGTTTTGTCGGCGAAGAAGTTAACGTCCTTGCTGCCATAATTGAAGTTTTTCGACTTCCACTTATCGAACGTTGCAAAGGACGTACCGGCCAAATTGGCTTCGTAACCCAATACCCGGTCCAGTTCCGTTGCGTGTCCGACCGATTCGTGAATCGTTAAATAGGTGTGCGACGGGTCCAGCACTAAGTCCCATTTGCCGGGCTCTACCGACTTGGCTTTTAACTTCAAGCGGGCCTGTTTAGCGGCTGCTGTTGCATCCTCGAGCATGTCGTACCCCTGATTATAGCGGGTAGTCACACCCGTCAGACGGTCGGGAGGAGCAGTTTGTAGGTAGTCGTAACTTCGGCCCATTGGCGCACTCAGGGACTCTCGGGTTGCCATCAGCCCGCTCGCTTTATCAACAGCCGTAACAGTGAAATTTGGCCAGATACGGTGGACATCCTGATCGATGTAGGAGCCATCGGTGGAGGCAAAATATTTCTGTTCATTGATCATGAACAGGGTTGAATTCACAAAATCGGCACCATTAGTCATGGCTGCCCCATTAACGGCTAATAGCAAATCCGTTTTTTCTTTAACGGGGATCTCAAACGAGTTTTTCGTGACTTTTGTCTTCCAGGACACTTCGCCAAAGCCTTTTTGGGGGGCAAGCTGCACGGGCTTTTTCATTAACCTGGAATGGGCTTTGGCAAACGCAACCGCTTTTTCGGCTGTTCTGGCTACGTCGTCTTCACTTTGTGTTTCGCCCATAGCCGCAAATCCCCAACATCCGTTGGCAATGACACGTACCCCCACACCAAACGACTCCGTATTGATGATGTTCTGTACCTTATCTTCACGGGTCATAACGTACTGATTCAGGTAACGGGCAATTCGTACATCGGCGTAGGTGGCCCCTTTGGCAGTGGCGGCATTTAAGGCAACATCGGCCAACCGTTTCTTAATGGCTACATCCAGACCCGGCTCCAGTAGCTCCTCTGCGGTGACGGTTCGGGCAAGGGCTGGTGTTCTGGGCAAAAAAAGCCCGGCAGCACCCAACCCTAGTGTTTGCGTAAAATCTCTACGATTCAAGTTGTATTCCTCCTATATGGTTAAGTAAGCGAAAATGAGTAGTCAGCTTTAATCTAAAATGGAGGTGGGATGATTTGTGTTATATTCTAATTGAGACTTAAATTATAAAATTTAATATCTATAAAAAATAAATTACTTATAATTAATTTTGAAATAATGTATATAGGCAACTAATTATTTGTTTATTGATAAAATCAAAAATTGGTAGCCGGTAACCTATCCGTTCAAGTAACTTTAGGCAGGCAATTGAGCCCCTATAATTCATATTTCGTATAGTAACTTACTTGCTTACAGATAATTACTTATGGATCTTCGTCGTCTATTCTAAGAAGATATTAAAACCCCTAAAACCCCTGATTGATTTGTATTAAATAATCGCCTAAATAAAAATTATCCTTTTGGGCTTTTAAAACCCCCAACCCCCTGAAGGGGGCTTTTCTCCCCAGTGAACTTAGCCCCCTTCAGGGGGTTGGGGGTTTTGAAGACTAGCAAAACGGCGGTTAATTTCTTCAAGTCAATCAGGGGACTTTATCCGCAAATGAGCAAAGTCCCCTTCAAGGGATTTAGGGGTTTTTAAGCTGATAAAAGCTGATTTTTACGTATTCCTACAAAAGCAAAGGCCATTATCTTTCGATAACGGCCTTTGCTTTTGTACGCTAAGAAGCGATTACTCCTATACGGCGTCTGATAAGCTCGTGAACGTAAAGTCCCGAATCTTCATTGGGGGAATTAGATTACCGCCCACTCGAACCGGTTTTCCCATTGCTTCAAGGTTATTGAGCATGATAACCGGGCTTTCGTTAAACCGGAAATTCTTCACCGGAAACTTAATCTGCCCGTTCTCAATATAGAACGTCCCGTCGCGGGTAAGGCCCGTATACAATTGCGTTTGCGGATCAACCGCGCGAATGTACCAGAACCGGGTTACCAGAATGCCTTTATCCGTGCTCTTGATCAGGTCGGCCAGGGATTGAGTACCACCCAGCATAATGAAACCGCCAGGGGCAGGAATTGGCTTAACCCCTTTCTTATCAGCCCAATAGCGCGAATAATACATGTTCTTGACAACGCCATTCTCGATCCAGGTCCGTTTTTCCTGCGGCACGCCATCGCCACCACCGCCACCAAAGCGACCCTGACCACCGCCACCACCTCCTCCGCCAAAGGGCGATAAAGGTAACTCAGGGTTCATTGGGTCGGAGATGAAGGTAACGCGCTCATCGAAGAGTTTCTCGCCAAGGCGAGTGCCGCCCCCTTTCTTGCTCAGGAAACTCCGGCCTTCGTCGGCATTCCGGGCGTCCATACTGCGCATCATGTTTTGCAGCAGTTCAACGGAAGCGGTTGGTTCCAGAATAACGGTATACTTGCCAGGTTCCAACGCGCGCGCACTCGCCGAGGCCAATGCTTTTTGCATGGCTATTTCGGTGGTTGCTTTGGTGTTAAGCTTGCTAACGTCGGTTACGTCTGGGTTGGCATAGCCTGAGCCTAAGCCATCGGCCGTGCGGACGGTGATTGAAAAGTCAACACTAGTGGCCCGGTTATACCCGAACAGCCCTTTACTATTGCCAATGGATGAGAACCCGGTTGTATCTTCCATGTAACCCGCTGCTGTCAGATTCTTTTTTCGGCAGGGATCGATGCTATCAAAAGCCGCTTTAGCCCGAAATTCAGGGTCAATTTTAGCGGTGCTTTCGGCATATGTACTGGTTTCCAGATACGTTTGTGGGCCTAGCATCGGCATATACTCTGGGTTCTCTGGGGCCAGTTTGGCAATTTCTTCAGCCCGCCGAACGGTCTTCTCGAGTGATGCGTCATCAAACTCGTTGATCGTGGCCGTACCCGAACGCTTGCCATAAACAGACGTTACAGCCAGGGAAATGTTATCGGATACACCGCTGGTTGAAACAGAATTTCGGGCGTAGCGAATGTTGCCTGTGCGGTTGCCCGTTAGGCTGACACTCATTTCATCCGCCTTCGAGAACGCCAGCACCTTATCGATTATCTTTTTTGCTTCTTCTTTTGTTAAGATTGCCATGTTGATTTTAGTGTTTTTAGTGCAGTTGGTGAAGTAGGTGTAGTGAGTGAAATAGGTTGAGTGAGGGAAATAAAACCCACTGCACCGATTTCACTTACTCCACTCATTTCACCAACTGCACCTACTTTACCAATAATGACTAGATTTTACGAGCTGTATTGATCACGTTAACACCGTTGAAGCGAGCGGTTGCGCTACCGTGTGAAACGGCGCTCGACTGCGAGGGTTGGCCTTTTCCATCGTTGAAAGCACCACCCAACCGGTAATCGCTCTGGTCACAAACAGCAGCGCAGGAATTCCAGAATTCACGGGTATTGGCCTGATAGGCAACATCTTTCAGCATGCCCACGATCTGCCCGTCTTTAATTTCGTAGAACAGCTGACCACCGAACTGGAAGTTATACCGTTGCTGGTCAATAGAGAACGACCCATCGCCAATAATATAAATGCCTTTTTTGACATCTTTAATCATTTGATCTACCGACAAGGGCGTTTTTCCAGCCTCCAGCGATACATTGGCCATGCGCTGGAACTGTACTGAACTCCAGTTATCGGCATAGCAGCAGCCCTGCGACTCTTTCTCGCCGATGATGTGAACCTGATCCCGAATGGCCTGGTAGTTTACCAACGTACCGTTTCTGACCAAATCCCATTTCTTCGTCTTCACACCTTCATCGTCCCAGCCAACTGCGCCCAGCGAACCCACCTGTGTTTTGTCGGCCACCAGGTTTACCTCTTTACTACCATACGCGAAGTCTTTTGACTTCCATTTATCGAGGGTGACGAAGGACGTACCGGCGTAGTTCGCTTCATAACCCAATACACGATCCAGTTCGAGGGGGTGACCAACCGATTCGTGGATAGTGAGCCAGAGGTGAGATGGATCGAGAACAAGATCATATTTGCCAGCCTCTACCGACTTCGCAGTCAGTTTCTCTTTGGCTTGTTTAGCCGCTGCGGTGATGTCTTCCATCATATCATAACCCTTGTTATACCGGGTTGTGATGCCACCTACTTTGTCACTTGGGTTGACCTGCAAATAATCGTAACCCATGCCCATGGGTGAACTCAATGAGTTACGAGTAGCAAATTTGCCACTTTGCGTATCAACCGCCGTCACCGTAAAGCTCGGTCCAATGCGGTGAATGTCCTGATCGGCATAGGTGCCATCGGTGGAGGCAAAATACTTTTGCTCATTCACCTGGAACAATACGTTATTCACGAAGTTCGCGCCGTTTTTCATGGCCTCCGCATTGGCTGCCAGCAGCAAATCCACCTTTTCTTTGATGGGCACTTCAAAGGCATTTTTCTTAATAGGGGCTTTCCAGCTTACTTCACCGAAGCCTTTCTGAGGGGCCAATTGTACCGGTTCCGTCAAGAGCCGGGCGTTGGCTTTTGCAATCTGTACAGCTGTTTCGGCTGCTTTTGCAACGACGGCCTCATCACGGGCATCGCCTACAGATGCAAATCCCCAGCAACCATTGGCAATCACCCGAACGCCAACACCGTAGGACTCGGTATTGATAATCCCCTGCACTTTGTTCTCGCGAGTGAGGACGAACTGATTCAGGTACCGGCCAATGCGCACATCGGCATAGGTAGCTCCCTTTGATTTGGCTGCGTTCAGAGCCGCATCGGCCAGCCGTTTCTTCATAGAAACATCAAGGCCGGGTTCCAGCAGGGCTTCGGGCGTAACAGAGCGGGAAAAAGCGGGCAGAGAGGGCATCAAAATGCCGGCTGTCCCCATGCTTAGTAATTGGTTAAAATCTCGACGATTCATTGAAAAAGTGTTTTAAACACAGAGTTAACAGTGAGAAGGGCAGAGAACACAGGAATTCGCCACATAGTCTGTGAAGGAACTCAGTGTTCTTCGTGGTTTAGAAAACTATACCGCGTCTGACAAGCTAGTAAAAGTAAAGTCTCGGATTTTGAGTGGCGGTACCAGATTACCCCCGATACGAACAGATTTTCCCATTGCTTCGAGGTTATTGAGCATGATAACCGGACTTTCATTGAACCGGAAATTCTTGACCGGAAACTTGATCTGCCCGTTTTCGATGTAGAACGTCCCGTCGCGGGTAAGACCGGTGTACAGCAGCGTTTGTGGATCGACCGGGCGGATGTACCACAGGCGCGTTACCAGAATACCTTTCTCCGTACTTTTAATCATGTCGGCCAGCGATTGGGTGCCGCCTTCCATAATGAAGTTGCCGCCTGGAGGAGTGGCATGTACGCCTTTCTTTTCGGCCCAGTACCGGGAGTAAGGCATGTTTTTTACCACACCCTTTTCGATCCATGTTACTTTTTCCTGCGGCCGGCCGTCCCCGCTGAAGGCACCATTGGGTACTTCGGGATTGGTTGGATCGGAGTAAATGGTGACGCGTTCATCGAAGAGTTTTTCGCCGAGTCGGGTGCCACCGCCTTTCTTACTCAGAAACGAACGGCCTTCATCGGCATTCCGCGCATCCATGGATCGAACCAACGCCACCATGAGGGATGCATCGACGTTCGAGACCAGGGCGGCAGGTTCCAGAATAACCGTGTACTTGCCAGGCTCCAACGCGCGGGCACTTGCCGATGCCAGCGCTTTTTGCATGGCGACTTCGGTCATGTTTTTGGTACTCAGTTTCGATACGTCGGTAACGTCCTGCGTCGCGTATCCTGAACCTAAACCGTCAGCCGTACGGACGGTGATGGAAAATTCAACGGATGTTTCGCGGTTATAAGCCGATAACCCTTTGCTGTTGCCGATTGCATTGAAGCGGGTTGAATCTTCCATATACCCAGCCGCCGTCAGGTTCTTTTTCCGGCAGGGGTCAAGGCTCTCGAAGGTAGCCTGTGCCCGGAAGTCGGGGGTCATTTTAGCGGTACTTTCGGCATAGGGGTCTGTCGACAGATACGTCTGTGGCCCCAGCATCGGCATATACTCTGGGTTCTCTGGGGCCAGTTTGGCAATTTCTTCGGCCCGCCGAACGGTTTTTTCCAGCGACGCATCATCAAATTCGTTGATAGTAGCTGTACCGGATCGTTTGCCGAAAACGGATGTTACCCCGATAGAAAGATTCGTGCTTTCGCCACTGGTCGAGACCGAGTTACGGGCATAGCGAATATTTCCCGTGCGCCCTCCCGACAGATTGACACTCGTCTCATCCGCTTTCGCGTAGGAAAGCACTTTGTCAATTATCTTTTTTGCTTCTTCTTTGGTTAGGATGGTTGCCATTTTTCTTAGTGTATTAAGTGCAGTTGGTGGAGTTGGTGTATTAGTGCATTAGGTGGAGTAAGTGAAGTAAGTGGAGTAAACCCACTACACCAATTTCACTTACTAAACTCACTACATCTACTTCACGAACTCCACCAATGACTATATTTTCCGTCCGGTGTTGATTACGTTGACGCCGTTGAATCGGGTGGTTGCGCTACCGTGCGAAACGGCGCTGACCTGCGAAGGCTGGCCTTTCCCATCGAAGAAGGAACCGAAGGTGCGGTAGTCGTCTTTGTCGCAAAGCTGGGCGCAGGAGTTCCAGAATTCCTGCGTATTGGACTGATACGCTACATCATCGAGCATACCCACGATTTCGCCATTCTTGATTTCGTAGAACAATTGCCCGCCGAACTGGAAGTTATAGCGTTGTTGATCAATAGAATACGAACCCCGACCAATGATATAGATTCCTTTGTCAACCCCTTTGATCATATCGAAAACCGAGCGTTTTTCTGTACCGGGTTGCAAGGATACGTTGGGCATCCGCTGAAACTGCACTGAATCCCAGTTATCGGCATAGCAACATCCGTTCGATTCTTTTTCGCCCAGAATAGCCGCCTGATCGCGGATGGCCTGGTAATTGACCAGTATCCCATCTTTAATCAAATCCCACTTTTTGCAGGGAACGCCTTCATCGTCGTAGCCAACGGTTCCCAAGGTATATGGCTGGGTTTTGTCTGCGACGATATTTACTAATTTGCTGCCGTAATTGAAGTTTTTCGTCTTCCACTTGTCTAAGGTGGCGAAACTGGTTCCGGCATAGTTGGCTTCGTAACCGAGTACGCGGTCGAGTTCAGTAGGGTGGCCTACGGATTCGTGGATGGTCAGGCCCAGGTGATTGGGGTCGAGTACGAGGTCGTATTTGCCCGGCTGGACGGTCTTGGCGGTTAGTTTTTCCTTCGCCTGTTTAGACGCCATAATGGCATCTTCTACCATGTCGTAGGAATTTCGATAGCCGACAAGGCCGTTTGGCGCCTTGATTTTCTCCGAATCCAGACCCTCCAGGTATTCATACCCCATACCCATGGGTGAGCTGATGGCATCGCGGGTTTTAAATTTCCCGGCGGCCCGATCAACAACGGATACCGTAAAGGTTGGCCAGATCCGGTGAACATCCTGATCAATGTAAGAGCCATCGGTGGAGGCAAAGTATTTTTGCTCGTTGATGAAAAACAGGTTCGACGTAACGAAGGCGGCTCCATTTTTCATGGCTTCGCCATTCACGTTCATCAGCAAGTCGATCTTCTGCTGAACGGGGATCTCGAAGGCATTTTTCTTGATCGGCGTTTTCCAGGTTACTTCGCCAACGCCCTTTTGGGGAGCCAGTTGAACGGGCTCGGTTTGAAGTTTGGCATTCGCCTTGGCAATGGCTACGGCTGTTTCGGCACATTTGGCAATGGCATCGGGCGTTACGATGCTGGTGGCGGCAAAGCCCCAGGTTCCATTGGCAATAACCCGAATACCGACCCCAAACGATTCGGCACTGGTAATGTTCTGCACCTTCGTCTCGCGTGTAAACACGAATTGCTGAAGGTATCGGCCAATACGGACGTCGGTATACGTAGCTCCTTTGCTTTTGGCCGCGTTAAGGGCAATGTCGGCTAATCGTTTCTTGGCGGCTGTGTCGATGCCAACACCCCGGCCACTGGCTTCACGCAGGTATTCAGGAGATACTGCATTGCCAAATACCGGAACACCAGCTGTCAGCAGGCCACCAACGCCTAAGCCAGACAACTGGATAAAATCTCGTCTTTGCATGTATTAAAAAGAAGATGTTCGTTGATGATTGTACAGATTGCACGCTCAGTAAAAGCACGAATATGGCTAAAAAAGACGAACAGATTTATATTGGTGTTTTAATTTGTGACAAACGGTAGAGGGGAAGGGCTCCATTCTGCCCAATAATATTCGGTAAAAATGCTTATAAGCAATTGATTCCTTAAAAGGTGAACAAACCGCTACAAAACGTACCTATGACTACCTATACGCAACAGTTGGAAGACTTTATTCAGGATGTGCTGATTACTATACACGCCAATATTCGCGATCTGGAAGAGAAACGGACTTTTGCCGATCCTGAAGAACACAATTACATTGATGGCCGACTGTTTAGTTACGTGGAGATGCTGGCTATCCTGCGAGCCTCTGCGCGGGACACAGGTCTTGATCCGAAGCAGTTAGGATTTTAAATGACTGGTGATAAGTACTCAGACAAATAAATTTTCGTCAATTAGTTCTTACCGCACTGCGGCTCCTCCTATTTTGCCTTCGCTGCCTACTAACCTACAGCCCGGTAGTTTGCCATTTTTTACCGTTCAGTAAGCGGTAGTATAGGCTTTATGTATGAATACGTCATTTTTGCGCCTGGGTGCTTTCAGTAGCGCGGAAACAGTTCAGAAGTCTTAGTTACCATTCACAGATGTTTGCGTATAGTTTCTTTTTTATAACGGCCATTTTTTACATTGGCCTGGGGTTGTTTACTGCGTCAAAACCCACACTGGTTGGCGACAGTGCCATGGGTTATGGTCTGGGCCTGGCATTTTTGGGTGTCGGTTTTGCGATAAGCAGTTTGGTACTGACAATTAGTGTTCATGCGAAAGGTGGATTTGACTGGGTTGGGCAAGAAACGGGTATACGCACAACGCTGGTCATTTTATCCTGGCTGCTGGTAGTGTTAGCAACGTTCTTTTGTGCGGCTTTCAAATGGGAATGGCATACTGACACCGTATATCCCCAGTTTTTACATTGGTTAGCCGTACACTATGGCCAATTGTGGATACCCTTACTATGGCTGACGGCGTGTTTTTTCTCACTGAATGCAGGCTTACAATTGACCGTTTCACCCCATGCGTTTACCATTCCGTTTTGGGTGGGTTTGGGTAGTAGTGCCGTGTTTTGTACGGGCTTACTTGTTGGCTATTTCCGGGATACATTAAAGACTGTTGAGACCGAAGTGGCCAGCCAAAACAGACAGCAAGACGAGTGGCACCAGAAAAATTTAGAGACGATTGCCGCTCATAAACCCGAAGACCCTATTTTCAATCTCCTGAGCTATTCAACTCAATACCGACCTGAAGATATAAAGCGGGCTGCGCTCGCCAAAATTAAAGCTAAGCCAAAATGGGAAGCCGAACTTCTGGAGTTGCTAACGAATAAAAATACTTATCAGGAAGTGTATTATTTCCTGGATGGCAATCGGGTGGAGCATCCTGAGCAGTTTGCCGAACCGCTGAACCAAAGTATTTTATGGTTATCGGCAACTATAAAAGATGATATTGAGGATAGTAATAACTTACAACACTGGAGTTTTGATATGTACGGAATAGATCGACTATTAAGAGCTATTGACGATCAGTTTCTGGATCAGCGTGTTGATTTTTACCCAAATGTGGTCAGGCTAAAACAAGCGCTGGATACCCCACCACCTGAGCGATTTAAAGGGGTTCGTTTTTCTATAACCGGAGTAGTGAATACGTGGCTGAAAGAGCATAAAAAGATTAACTAGCCGGTTCAGGGCTGGTTAAGTAAAACTCCCCGAATAGCTAGACGGGTACGCCTGACCATTCGGAGAGTTTTTATCGTAATTTTCGTCACTTATTTCTTGCCTTTCTTCGGCTTATCCTCTTTTGCTTTCTCGGCTTTAGGTGCCTTTTCAGCTTTAGGCGCTTCTTCCGTTTTAGCACCTTTCGTCGACTTTGTTTCTTTAGCTGGAGTTACTGGCTCCTGACTCATCACCGATCCACGCACGAACGTTCCCCAGGTTAGATTATTTGTCCCTTTCTGTGCTTTTTTAGCCCGATCAATGGCCATATTGGCAGCTGCTTCCACTACCCAATCAAAATTTGCCTGTCCAACCGAATGTACGTCGGCATCAGGAGCGGGATTACAGAAGTCAATCGCGATGGGGATGCCATCACGTACCGCAAACTCAACCGTGTTGAAATCATACCCAAGGCCATGATTTAATTTCAGTACATAGTCGGTCATAGTGGCCAGTAATTTCTTACCTGCATCGCCGGTGGTTTGCATCTGGGCAGCATAGCGTAGGTGATGCGGGTTACGTGGTTCGTAGGGCATAATGAGCACATCTTTACCACCAATGCAGTAGCACCGGAAATAATCGGTAAAATCAATGGCTTCCTGATACAGCATGACTAACTGGCCCGTTTCGTCATAGGCTTTAAACATCTGCTCGGGGTTGTCTACTTTATAGACACTTTTCCAGCCACCTCCGGCATGGGGTTTCATAAAGGCAGGGAAGCCAATGTGCTGAAAAATTCCATCCCAGTTCATGTGCTTCAGATTGCGGAACGAGTTATGATTGGTATCGTCAGGCCGTTCCTTTGAGGGCAGTAAAATGGTCTTAGGAACCGGAACACCAAGTTGAACGGCCAGCGCATTGTTAAAAAACTTCTCGTCGGCACTCCACCAGAAAGGATTGTTGACAACGGCCGTACCCGTCAGTGCTGCATTTTTAAGAAAGGCCTTGTAAAACGGCACATCCTGGGAAATACGGTCGATAATAACCGCGTAATCTGTAGGGACGCTTTGCTCAACCTGATCAATACTAACAAACTCAGCCAGAAATGTACTTTGCTTTTCGTTTACTCGATCAACAAACGCTTGCGGAAACGTATTTTCCTGGCCAAAGAGAATACCTATTTTTGATTTTGTGCTCATAATGAATTAGTTAAGTGCTGAGTAAAGCAATGTTGATAAAATGATAGATGACCAACCTGATAGGTTGATACTCAATTAACCGGAGCAAGTTGCAGTTGTTAGGCCAGAAAAACAAAAAGCCCTGTTAGAGATAACAGGGCTTTTTGTGGAATTTGACTACCGTCAATTATACAATAATGAGCAGACATAGCTGCTCAAAACGAGCCCGTGATCATTATGCCGTTGGACATACATATGCAAACCATTCGCCGTTGGGCGAAAATTTGGACGGACTAGTGTAAATGTTAGCATAACACAACTTTGAGTTTAAGGTGAGATTGTATACTAAATTCAATAAGTGGAACTATTTAATGCTACTAAGTTAGGTAAATTGATTAAAAAAATAGATATAAATAGAGCTGAAGTTTATAATAAATTTTTTAAATGGTGTTCTAGATGAACAATATAATCTTCAATGAGCCAGCCTAATGATTTTTGTTCTATAAAGTCACTGAATTGTTTAATTTGAATCTGTAAGTCTAGAATCTCGGCCGGAATTGCTTCTACAACCGCTAAAATCTGCGTGTTTAAACTAGCCCAAAGTGTTAGTAAGTGGGAGAGGGGGAGGCTCTGGTATTGATTGACAACAACTAATTGATCCTGCTGGTAGGGTTGAATCAAATACGGACCATCGGCAAATTGCGCATCGGTAAATCGCTTCAGGTTATTAATAGCAGAGTCAATCAAATGCCCAAGGATCTGTTTTCGAGACCATTTGCCAGGGGCATGTTGTGTGAGTTCGTGTTCCGACAGGGTTGTCAGATGGGCAGGCACTTCGACAAGATGGTTGCGAAGGCGACTGAGGGCATTCATAGAGAGGATGTATGATGTATGATATTGGATATATGGTGTAGGGTTGCGATAAATACATCTTACATCCAGTATCATACATCTTTTAATCAAATCATACTTAAATACCGTGGAAACTGGTCTTTCCAGACTGGCCAGTCATGGTTACCCCAAGGCGTTACGTCTAGTTGGTGACGGATACCTTTACGGCTCAAAATACCTGACATCTGGTAGTTGTCGTCTTTGCAGAAGTCATACTCCGAAGTGCCCAGTACAATATTCATGCGATGAAACTCATTATTCTGAGCATTGGGCATGAAATCGGGTGGATTATTGAAATAAACGTTATCATCATAATACCCACTCAGGAAGGATCGGATATTGAAGGCTGCTCCCATGGTTAGCAAATGCCCTACCTGTTCTGGATGCCGGAATGCAAAGTTCAGGGCATGATACCCTCCGAAAGAAGCGCCTGACACCCCAATTTTCTGAACATTACACTCCCGCTGAATGCCCGGCACCAATTCTTCATGCAGAAACCGGTCATATAGAACGTGATTCCAGATACGGGCACCAGGGTGGAGGTGTTTCGCATACCAGCTATCGCGATCTATGCTGTCAATGCAGTACAGCTTTACCTTGCCCGATTCAACGAACCAACGGGCTGTTTCGGTTAAACCGAAGTCTTTATATTCATAATAATGGCCCATAGAGGTTGGAAATAGCAAAATGGGATAACCCCAGTTGCCATACACCAACATCTCAATATCCCGGCCGAGATGATGCGAATACCATTTGCGATAATCTTCCTGCACGATGCTGTCTGGTTGATGAAAACGTTGAAAATTTCGGTTGAAAATAGAACAAATAGGCGGCTCTGACAAAAAAGACCGGGCCATGAATCGAAAAAAATACCTACTTTGTCGTTTGTGAAGATTATACTTTTGTTTCTTTTTGTGCTTATGGCTGACCTTATACCAGCTCAAACGTGCGCCGAACCACCCACCGTAACAGTCCGGCCTGACGATTCATTATACTCTGTTCCACTCAACCGAATCGTTCATTTAGATATCCTGTTACCACCTGGTTATCATGCGTCTACTAAAACGTACCCAATTCTATACCTCAACGATGGGCAGGATTTAGGACGGCTGAAAATGACGGCTATATTGGATTCGCTCTATCAGAAGCGAGCTATTCAGCCATTTGTGCTCGTAGCCATTCACGCAGGCGATCGGATTCAGGAGTATGGAACAGCCGCGCAGGCCGATTATATGAACCGGGGCAGCAAAGCAGGTTTATATACCGATTTTGTGCTAACTGAGTTGATTCCGTACATCAAAAAACAATACGCTGTCAGCACAAACCCCGCACAGGCAGTATTTGCCGGATTCTCGCTGGGAGGTTTATCGGCCTTCGATATTGTCTTTCACCACCCCGACCGATTTTCCAGGGCAGGCGTATTTTCAGGTTCGTTCTGGTGGCGTAGCAAAAGTACGGCCGATGGCTACCGCGACGAAACTGACCGGATTATGCACGATCTCGTTCGAAAAGGGAACTTCCATAAACAACTCAAATTCTGGTTTGAAACCGGAACCGAGGATGAAACGAGTGACCGAAACAACAACGGCATCATCGACTCCATCGACGATACCATCGATCTAATTGATGAGCTGGTTAAAAAAGGCTACCCCTATAACGCCAACGATTCTCGATCATCTGACATTCGTTACGTTGAAATCAACGGCGGAAAACATAATCAGGAAACCTGGAGTGCAATTATGCCAGATTTTCTGACATGGGCATTTCCGGCCCAATAGTTGACTTGATCGATATTGTGTGCAAATGAACAGCTAAACCCTTGCCCGATGAAAAACCTTTTGCTGCTGAAGACTTTTGCGATTGCGATTTTACTTGCCTGCAAAAGCCCTGATGTGGTCATACCGGATGCTAAAACGAATAGTGTCGTGGTGCCCAAACTTATCTGGTCTGACGAATTTAATGTGAATGGTCTACCCGACTCAACAAAATGGGGGTATGATGTAGGGGGCAACGGTTGGGGGAATAATGAACTCGAATACTATACCGCAAAACGACTTGAAAATGCCCGTATTGAAAATGGGAAACTCATTATCGAAGCTCGAAAAGAAGCCTATGAGGGTAAAAATTATACATCGGCCCGTCTGCTGACCCGGGGTAAAGTGGAGTGGAAACATGGCCGGATTGAGGCCTTGGCTAAGTTGCCTGCCGGGCGCGGTACCTGGCCCGCTATTTGGATGCTGGGTTCTGATATCTCGACAGTAGGCTGGCCACGCTCCGGCGAAATCGATATTATGGAACACGTTGGTTTCGATGAAGGCGTTGTTCACGGAACCATCCATACCGAAGCTTATAACCACGCTAAGAAAACGGAGAAAGGGAAAGCTATATCCATCAAGAATGTGTCAACCGCCTTTCATCTGTATGCCATAGAGTGGACGCCTGATCAGATCGATTTCTTTGTTGACGATCAGAAATACTATACTGTACAGAAATCGGTGTTGGGGAGCGAGGTAGCGCAATGGCCTTTCGAGCAGCCATTTTACCTGATCTTAAACGTAGCCGTAGGTGGTAACTGGGGAGGCCAGAAAGGTGTTGACGAAAGCATCTGGCCGCAGCGTATGGAAGTAGATTATGTACGCGTGTATCAGTAGGGTTGGGGCGGGCGTTTTCGCCGACGAAACCACCACCAGACACTGCCTAAGGCAATAATAATCAGGCCAATACTCCAGACACCCAGCTTCGGACTCGTTTGTAGTGGAGTAGTATTGCCAACCAGTAGCAGCCCTGCCCACCGATTCGGCAACTGACCTGATAAATCAACGTTGGCTAAGTAATCGAGTTTGGCTTGCTGAAGGGCGAGGTCTTTAGGCAGTCCCTCGGCTAGTTTGGCGTAGAACCGTTCGGTCAGGTCATACGTGGCCTGGCTCTCTACATTCCATAGGGTAGTGAGTATGCTTGGAACGCCCAGTGAAGCAAAGCCACGAGCCAGACTGAATACGCCCTCGCCCCGCTGGTGGGCACCTACCCCGGTTTTACAGGCCGATAGCCCCACTAATTCAACAGGAAGTAATTCGGCGCTTGTCAATTCTGACAGCCGAAGTATCGAGTCGGTGAAGAACAGTGCTGGTTCAAGTCCGGTGCTATCAGCTTCGGCATGGGTGAAGAGCTGAATAACTTGATGATCACGAATCTGTTGCCCGAATGCCTGCCGGGTAGCATCATGCCCAGTAAGTAGGCTGGCCGACGAAAACCGATTGCCAATTCGGGCAAGGGTCGCATCGGACCCAGCCAGCGGTACCTGATTCAGGTTGGCCGAAAACTGAACGGGAGCCATTCCCAGAAACGACTGTGATCGACCGAACCAATGCCCTGACTGAGAGCGCATTTCCTTGAAGAGCTGATTTAGCGAATAAGCGTAACTAAAAGCATATTGGTGAATTAGAAAATCGGGTCGACTGGCCGATGTGCTTAAGGCCTCAAATGGTAGCAACACGCCATCAGGCGATACAATAACGCGCCCTGGCACGAGGGCTAACGGTTTTAGTAACTGCTGGTAGAGTTGGTTGGATACCGTTAGGTAATGCGTAAACTGTTTATTCTGTGCTTCGGAACTGGCATTTAGTGCCAGAAGTTCGCTGGCCTGTTTTGTGTAGACTGCTGCTGACAGGTGTATCAGTTTTGTGCTGCCTGGGGTGACCCCCAGTGCATACAAACTGCTGTCACCCAAGAAATAGGTTACCAAGGATGCCTTTTGATCCGCCAGATGCTGCTGTACTTGTGTGAGTGAAATTACATCATTGTTGTATTTATAGCGGTAATAGGCTGGATTGGTGCGCTCTACTTGATGAACAAATGTTTCCTGTGCTTCCTGTGTGCTATGCAGACTATCGAGTGCTTTTGTGTAGGCGGTTGTACCTGATTTTTCACTGGCTAGTTTTGCCTGCCAGTCTACTGATTGCTGCCTAAGTTTCTGTTCTTCAGTTGCCTGATTGGGGGTGAGTTGGCGATTCGCACCTAATTCGTTCAGTTTGTCATTGAGCAGGACCGCCCGGCTTTTTTCGATGAACCGAAATGCACTGGTGGCATCATGGAGCAGGAAACAGGTTTCAATCGCTGATTCATAAAGCCGATGTGTTTTGTCACGCCAGAATAGCTTTGATTGTTGACCGGTATGTTCCCAACGCATAAACTCGATCATAGAATCGGCTAAGGCATAGGTTTTCTGGGCATTTCGGAGCCGGTCGGGATTATTGCCTGTGCTTTTGGCCCATTCGAGCCAGGTATCGGCTTTGTCCTGGACAAGAAGAAGTAGTGAATTTTTTTGGGCTACCTGGCGTATCTTACGTGCGTCAGGTAGCGAACCCATAGTAGCACCTTTATAGTCAGGTAATAACGAATTGAATCCCTGCTGATAGAGTCGGTATGCCCGAGAATAGTCGCCAAGTTTTGCATATGTTAACCCTAGGCGATCGAGAAGGTTAATTTTGCTGAATTGACTTTTGTCGATAGTTAGCCCTTGCTGATAATAGTAAATAGCTTTTTGGTAATTTTTATCCTTAAAGTAGTGATGCCCAATGCTGTTTAAAAAGTCAGAAAGATTGGCATGCTGATTTTTTTTTGCAATCTGATAAGCTATTTCTAATTCTTTTAATTCGTTGGCAGGCTGGCCAAGGGCACGTAGAATAGTACCTAAGAGCCGATGCTGATTGGCCACCGAAAACCAAAGCTGGGGATAATTTTGAAGCAAAGAAATTGCTTTTTCGACAGCGAGCTGTGCTTCCTGATAGCGATGTAATTCGCTCAATACCTGCGCTTTTTGCTCCCAGATTTTAGCTGAAGTTATTGTATCGTTGACTGACAGGGCCAAATTACCTCCTACATCAGCATGAAGCAATGCACGCTCAAAATCACCCTTGAGCAAATAGGCGTAGATTAGATATAAATGACTATTGGCTACAAAACGTTTAGCCTCCTTATTATCCTTGCCAAGCTTAATGGCGCGCTGGAGAAAATATATCGCTTTAGCGCTATTGTCATTGCTGCTATAGTAAACGCCGATCCGATAATAGACTTTGACTAGATCGCTCGCTTTGAGTGCCGGATGAGACTGCCTGTACAGGGGTAGGACCAAGTTGGTTGTGGCTATCGCCTGCGGATATTTCCCCTCATAAAATTCAGCTAGTCCTAGTTGAATAAGTGCGCTTGCATAGGTTGAGTCCGTTGCCGGATAGCATTTTTTCCAATTAATTAACCAATTGTGCAGAGCAGATTGTTGCTGATTAACGGGTTGCCTGGCTGATATTTTTTGTAATAACTCATAAAAAGAACTTCTTTCGGGGCATTGCGCCCTGCTGGATGCCCCGAAAGAAGTACACAAAATGAGTAACCAACCCCAGCGAATCATATAAATTTCTAGGTGTAGTGAATGAGCCGACCTTCCTGAATTCCATCGTGCTCAATAGTACCAGTAAACGTTAGATCTGCCAGCGCCTGTGCTCTGGTAGCTGTCGGATTATTTTTTAGATAGGCAGCCAGTTTGGCCGAAAACAAGGCGGCAGTAAATGATGTAGCATGCAAATCTGGGCTTTTAGTCGCATACTTAAAGACATGATCAAAAGGCCCTACTACACCTACATTGACAAAATCTTTTGAGTAATTATGAATTGCTTCATAAGAAGCTGGCACAATAGTAAAAGCACGCCATGGTATATTCAGCGTATTAAGAATGGCTGTGTGCTTTTGAGGGGTTAAGGGCCAAACTATATGTTGGCGTTTTTTCGATAATCGATGAATGATTTTATAGGATACCACATGAACGCTTGTGACCGTAATTACATTTAATCCCTTATCGTTACTGAAACAAGCTGGAAACAAGTTTAACTCTTGATTGTCCATTGGAACAAAACCAGGAGTAAAGTTTACAATTAGTTCCTTACCTCTGTTTCCCGCTGCTGCTATTGCCCAAATACCCCTATTGTTAAGGCAAACAAATTTATTACGTAAAATAGAATAAGATTCCTGATGCAAAATCCCGGCGAAACTTAAATTGACTACCTTGATTGAAGGACATACCTGGTGGCAATCTAATACATACGTAAGCCCACATAGTACATCAAATAGGGTTCCATTGCCTCCCTGGTTAAAAACCTTTACGGGTAATATTGCCGTAGTCGAATCAAGGTTATAAGTAGTTAGTGTATCCTCCTGATAAACAGTATACGTATTGCTTTTTTGATTAATAAGGGCAGAAATCGTGGTCCCATGACGACCTTTCATCTCATGCTTGTCCTTATATACTTTATGGAGCAAATGATCATCGTAGGGAGATTTCTTAATATCGTTCTTGGTAATTGAAGTAAGAGGGGTATACTCTGTAACGTCTATATAAGGACGGTCTTCTGCAACATTTGCCCGCTTAGATTCTTTACTTGCTCGCAAATACTCTGTCACAGAGCAGTAACCTTTTTTATACTGGTCGTTTCTTGGAACTTCAGCTAGTTTAAGTTTTCTGTTAGAACCAGTTAGAGGGGGATACTCATTGGTAACCGTTATGTTTAGTCTACCATTGGCCCGTGAATGATATTCAAACGAGGTTTTTATGCCAGTATCAACCACTGCAATTACAGGATCTGAGCTTGTGCTAAATTGAATATCTCCTTCGGGAGAGCCAGCACTAAAATCAGTTGTCCGTACACTAAAACCATCTGGAGTTGTGTCTTCGAGCGCAGCAGTAACAGGAGGGCCAGGTTGGCTATAAGGTGGGTCTTGTATGACAAGATTATCCGTTTGTGATGATAAGACAATGTCTGAGTGGTCAAAACGGCCAAAAGCTGGATTCTGTTTTTTCCATTCGATCAACACCGTAACAGTAGGTTCGCCATATTCATCATCAGGGTTATCAAATTCGCAAACGCGCAGTACACGCACATCAATGAGACGTGGAGCTTCTCCGTAAGGAAAAAAAGTTATCGGAGCGGTATTGCCTTCTGCCGAAAAGTCTGAGCTACTTTTCTTTACAATCAGAATTTTCTGATAAGGAATCGCATATACATTCTTAAATTTAGGAATAGATTCCACTGGAGCCCATTGACCTAAGAGCTTCCTCACTTGAAGCCATTTTTCATCAGGAGTATCGGCGACGGAATCAGGTATTGGTTTGGTTTTTCCAAGAATGTCAATTGGGTCTTTTATTTTGATAGTAATCTTTGTTGGGTCTCCAATCGGTAAACCAGGAATAAGAGGTTTCTGAAATTCATTCAGAATACTGAAGGATAGATTTTTTGCCATGGTGTAGAGTGGTTAACGTAGGTTTATAATTTTTCAATTAGCTCTTTAGCCCCCTTTCTGCCTTCCAGATTCTGATCGATTACCGTTTGCAGCAATTGCCGGGCGGTTACTTTATCCGTTGGCTGGCTTCGTTTTAAATAGGCCAGCGCTTCGTAGAACAGGCCGGGGTTTGCCCGTAATTCAGTGCGTTGACCCAGACGATGGAACTGCACAATGGCTTGGTCGTAATTTTCTTGCCGGAGGGAAACAAGACCTGCTATTTTTAGGAAGTCGGAGTTGGTAGAGTCGCGCGTTAGCTTAGCTAGTACAATGGCTTCAGCAGCATCAAATTGGCCTTCATTGTACGCTTGCGAGGCTAGTTGCAGACTATCAGGCTGGCTACCCATCGTTACAGATAGGGTGGTCAGGTGATCCTGGATGTACTGGTTGGCCAGTTGTTTGGTAGAGGGTTGGGGCCAGAACAAAAAGAACCCCAGTACTAACAGCACACAGGCAGCTGCTGCATACGCAATAGGCATCCATACCCGGCGACTGGCCTGAGCTTCCTGTTGTTGCAAGGCAGCCCATTCTGTCTTTCGTTGATCCAGCGCTTCGGAGCGGGCCATCTGCTTGGCCTGCACATAAAATGAAACGGCTTCGGCCAGATCAGGATCGGCCACAATCTGCTGCTCGAAACGTGTTTTTTCGACATCTGGTAACTGACCCGCAAAATAGTTTTCAATCGTTTCCAGGTCGTTCATTTTTTCGTCAGATTATAAGCTTCCCGCAACCGCTCCAGGCACCGAAGCCGACTGGTTTTGGCGACCGAAGATGTATTGTAACCCATTCGTTGCGCTATTTCTTCGTCGGAATAACCTTCTCCCCAGGCTAATAGCATTTGCTGACACTTATCGCCAAGATTACGTAACTGTTGATGAAGCCGCTCCTGCTCAGCCTGCTCCATCAACTGCTGGACAACCGATCGGGCCGGGTCGGGTAGTTGTAGGAGTGTATCGTCGAGTGAAACAGCGTTGTGTACCTGCTGCCGATTAGTCGTTTTTTTTCGGATTAGGTCAACACATTTATTTGTAAAAATCTGATAGAGATACGTTTTGAGCTCGGACTTGCCTTCAAAACGCCCATTGCCAATGTGCTCTATTACGGCTAATACCGCGTCCGCGTAGGCTGTAGCGCAGTCATCCTCGGAGAGTTGGTGTTTTCGTACACCACTACGAATAAAAGAGAGGTATTTTGTATAAAGTCGGTTTTCGGCGGAGGTACGGGTCAATCCACCCAGGCGTATCCCAGCGATAATGTCGGTATCCGGCAAGTGTCTGGAAAAAAGGCTCATAGCGTGGATTTTGCGGCTGTAAAGTACAAGAAAATTAGGGTTTTCAAAAAAAAATCAGAAGAAGTGTTTCCGGCAATTCCCAAAGCGCGACTAACAGAACAGAGTCAATTAAAAGCAAAGCTTTCCGCTACTATTCCACCTCTTTATGAAAATGCATACAATAACGATCCGATTTTTGGTGAAAAATCAACGCAGACTCCATGTTATCCTGTTGTTTATGTTGATTGGTAACTTGTTCTCTGCTTGTAAACAGGAAGAGACTACCCCTGTAACCCCCGACCCGCTTGCCAATGCAGCAGGCA
The DNA here is from genome assembly GCF_054776855.1 of Spirosoma migulaei. NCBI lineage: Bacteria > Pseudomonadati > Bacteroidota > Cytophagia > Cytophagales > Cytophagaceae > Spirosoma > Spirosoma migulaei. The sequence goes on from NZ_BAAHBG010000013.1 coordinate 66,947, forward strand.
CGTAAACCGGGTCAATGGCCGATAATGGTAAAATCACTCAGGGAGTTAAAGCTACCGTAACAACAACAAAAGATAGTTATGGTAAACTCTACATTTCGTCCGTCGGATTTTCGGGTACGAATTACCAATTGGTATTGACCGGAAATTGTTCTGGCTGTCTTGCTGCGAAACAGAATGGATATGATTACCGCGACGATCAGGCATCTGCCGATGGAAAAACACTGAATGTGCGTGGGCGATATGCACCAACCGGTTACTGGGACCTTTCCTCAACAATATACCGTGACTTTTCTTTCACCGGTACCCGCTGAAGTAAAAAAGCGGATTCCTGATCAGGTGTTTGGGATAGCATCTGGCTGTCGTATATGGGTCACGTGTTAGTAATGGGACAGAGCTTGTCTATGACTTAACGGGGATGACCTCGGCCCAGGTTACTGGTTCTGCTTTCTTTACCTATGTCAGAACGGATGTGCCTAATGCCGTATGGATTTCGTTGCCAGGAACCAATCTTTTTTCAGGGCGAACCTACAATGTCGCTGTTAATTCAAGTACCATACGCTTGTACATCAACCGGACATCGGGAACCGGGTCAGAAACATTCACACCTACTTGAGTGGTCGTTATTCCTGTTAATGATCTCAGAAACGGCCGTAAAGCCGCTGTTGACTACACCGACTACGAGACTGTAAAAGCATTCTATCATTTGCCTGATTGATACTCCACAGAAAGCGAGCCTGATTTTTCAACAGCTTTTTTATAAGTCTTAACCCTACCTATTTCTACATTTTCATGGAAACGAATGTACTTTCTTACTCTTTCCAGAGCACAACGCTGGCTAATTCAAACGGTAGTATGGTGGCAGCCGCAACCAATTTACTACAGGTAGCAGGCCCAGGTAATTCACGTTTAGGTGAGCGCTCCCAAGCTCTGCGGTTTAGGGTAGGATCCCGGGCTTCGGTAACGGTTTCCCCAGGGAGTATTAATCCACAACAATTCTGTGTTCGTGTGTTGTTTAAAGTAACTGCTTCGGTTAGTGGGCGGCAGAATCTGATTGAATCAACAGCGTTACCATTTGCTGTTTTTCTGGAGCCGGGACAAGCGCCAAATCCGTTTAACATTGTTGCAGCCATTCAAGATACAACTGTAGGCTGGGCATATGCCAGTACAGTTAATCGCCTTACGCTAGCACTTAATCAGTGGTATCTGGTTGACGTTATTTACGACCTGGATACACTGGCCGTGCTGGTTGACGGAACTGTATTGGCTGTAACCGCTTTCCCTAATGGTAATATAGCAGGTGGCAGTGGAGACCGGGTTTTTATAGGAACTTGGGTTGATGGGGTTCGCTATCAATTTCTGGGTGACATGGCTGGGTTAGAACTCTACTCGGGTATTCCGATGGCCTTGGAAGCGCTGCTTGATGCCAGACGAACTTCGCCCGAATGGTTCCTTACATTAAAATACAATGCAATTCGACTTCAGTTGAATATGGGAGGCCGTACTGCCGATTTCTATTACGATGCGGCCAGCCGGTGTGTAGTCCAACCCTTTGAGCATGGTCAGATTATGTTCAATTCGTTGGTAGGTGCGGCCTTTGACATTTATGGCGCTATTTATGAACTCTATAAAAACGACGCCAATTTACGCTATGCGCTAGGGCCAATAGTGAGTGATGAAATCAACGGAGCGCAGCCTGGAAGCCGAAAAAATTACTTTGAAAAAGGAGCCATTTATTGGTCGGCGGGTACGGGAGCACAACCCGTGACCGGTCAATTGTATCTGGATTACGAAGTTCTGGGCGAAGGACGATCCGCTATAGGTTTGCCAATTCGCAAAGCAGAGTTCATTCGTGATGGGGTACAGCAAACATTTCAGTCCGGTAAGATGTATGCCAAAGATGGGCTATCTAATGCCTTTGAAGTTCACGGAGATATTCTTGCCAAATTTGAAGCAACGGGTGGTATAGAACGGTGGGGCTACCCGGTTTCTCATGAATCGGATGTTCGGCAGGGAAATTCCGTGATCGGTAAATTCAGCAGTTTTGAGAACTGCACAATTTACTGGAGTCCGGCTACAGGGGCACACGTTGTTTATGGTGATATTCGGGAGACCTACCGTAATCAACTCCAAGGGCCATTGGGGCAGTTGGGGTTTCCAATTTCATCAGAAGAAGATATTCCTGGTGTGGAGGGCCCAGCCCGGTACAACACCTTTGAGAACGGGTGTATAACCTGGTTTAATGGGGAAATTCACGTCTGCTATCCGTTTAAAATTGCGCTGGGGAGCCTCGATACGAAAGAAGAAGATCGGGATTGGGCACCAATTGTAGGTGATTTGGATGGTCAAAATGATATTTATGCGCAACTCAAGATCAGTACGAATGGACGTACCGTTTTTGAGCGAAAGATTCCGGAAGGAACCACACATTACCCGAGCGCCAATCGGTTCGATATGAATTACACGATCCCATACAGGATCGTACCAAACGACCCAAATGCGCAGCTAAAATTTGAGACAGTTATCTGGGAAACCGATTCTGGAAACATCTTTGGAGGAGGAAACACGCAGCTTGGGACGCTAAGCAAAAATCTCTCAATCAGTAACGCATGGGGATTACGGGAAAGTAGAGACGGGCTTTTTTCGGCTGGCGCCATTGGGCCCTGGGTAAATGACCTCCGTTGGTCGATTAAGCCGGAGCAACTTCCTAATGCCCCCCGTGACTTTTTTGGGGTATCAAATACAGCAACACCAACGGTTGATTCGCATGAGTATGCGGAAGCGTTTTCAGACGTAGATCCCGATTTTGAGATTGGGCTGGATCTGGGTTTTATTGACAATGGTCTTAAGGCGCTCTATTATGAGTTATTTGTAAAAGGAGCTGCCAGCAAGGGAAATTGTTTTGGTATGTCTCTGGAAGCAATCTATGCTCAGAAAGGCAACAGCCGCCTTGGCGCTCCACTTAAACGGTTTACAAACTGGAACTCCGTTGAGAACGACTTCAATGTAAAGCACATTTATCAATGTGGGGCCGACCAGATTTACTGGTTTGTAGGTCAGTTCTTATCCGGTAGAACACACGATCCTGTTTCGGTATTTAATCAGTCGTGGGATTGTTTTAACCGGGGTATGGACCCGGTGATCTCATTGGCCCAAAATTATGACTTTACGGGAGCACCTCATTGTATTCTACCCATTGAGTGGCGCCGACCGGCTACCGGGAATTGGGAAATCCGTTGTTTTGACCCCAATTTTCAGAATTTCATCCAAACGATTTACATTGATCCGGCGGCTAATACGTTCCGATATTCGGCGGGGAATACGTATACAGGTGGGGCATGGAACGGTGGTCGACTGCACTATACGCCATTTAGTGTATTGAACCACCGGACCCGAACCCCTATGTCTGATCTGTTCTCACTTTTTAAGGGAGCACTTCTAGTTTTTGTTGGCGATGCCGCTACTACCGTATCTCTTACAGATGAATCAGGTAAGGATATAAATGGCGTCAATGATACATCTGGGCAGATAAAATCACTTAAAAATAAGTTTGTGTCGTATAAAGGCACCTATGGCTCCGGTGCCTTCCAGGGTGAGTTGTTTCTGCGGCAAATGGAGTCATCATCGGTTCGAAGATTGTTGCCTGCTGTTGCCAGCGAACAGGTCCTGACCAAGGTTGCGACTTTTTCCCGGAAAGATCTGTCTATACTGTCAAAACATGCTTCACTGGCGTTAAATGCGCCACTTAGCCAGGGCATTAGTACGATTGGATCTGTCGTAAACCCTCTTATGACTAGCCGGAATTTTACCCATAATTTCATTGGAAATAAAAATGGAAACCTGGCTTATTACCTGAAACAGCCCTTTATGGGCCTGCAATTGAGTAGTGCTATTTCGACAGGTGAGATCGGAAAAATTAACACCAGAGATTTTGGAACAATTGATAATCGGGTTCTTCTGGAAACCCAGCGGAATAAGCAGGTTATGCTGGAAGCATACAACCAATTAGGTGCCAAAGGTGATGTGCTACGTGTTTCAGTCACAGGCATTGCTGCTACCACAAATGCACCACTCGAAGTACATCTCGAACCAGGTTTACGACAGATTGACTTCATGGCAGGCGGTGACCCTGTTGAGGCTAAAATTACGGTTGAATCGATCAGTAACGGACAGAAAAGGCAAACTGCTTTCTCGTCCCGAATCGAAGGCCCCAGCCGGATTATTTTGACGGATGCAATGAATTCCGATCAGATAAAAATCGGAAAAATCGATTCGTTAATGGGTGGACTACATGATGCAAGAATCATACGGAATCACTAATCAGCAAACTCTCACAGCTATGAAACCGCAGGATTTATTTACACAAAAAGTGCCTTTTTATGTACTGCTAGTGTTTACAGTGGTACTCTCGCAGTGTGTTTGCTGCCCTCCTCTTTCGCGAGAAAAGGTCTCGTTTACAGGTTGTTGGCAAACAGAATATGCCAGATCAAGGGGGAAGGACGATCCTATCAAAGATGACATAATTAGGAGGGAAATACCGATGCAAATCAACGTGAATGCAGACGGTACTATCAGCGGTATATGATGGGATACTTTAGAAAATACAACGGGAACATTGACTGGGCAGGTAGAAGAAGGTAAACGGGTACGTGGAAAATGGGGCATTGAACCCGAGCGAGATATAGACTTTCGACTTGCTGAAAGCGGACTAACCTTTACAGGAGAGTATGGGCCTCCAACGGCCTGGGTTCGAGTCGACGTTTTTATTGGAACGGTACGAAAATTAGTAATTGCGACTGTCCCAATTCCATTTATACTAAGCCCAAGTCCTAACTGCATTGTACTTGTCGCTGCCGAAACGAAATTCTTAGTCGCTAGGAATCTATAGAAACGTTAAGCAAGACTTATCTAACTTAGATCCTATAGATTCTTTTGATTCTATCGTGTTGATAATCAATGCCAATAGGATCAAAAGAATTTATAGGATCTGCTAGAATCTATTTTACCAAAGCACTAGTGTAGGAGTGCTATTTTTTAGCTAAAATTACCAGGAAGCCTCGTTGATACTAGTAAATTCAGTATCTTACCTGCTGACAATCAACCTGAACTTCCTCATGAAATATCCGCTACTCATCTTACTTGGGTTGCTCTCCGTTGTTGCTATAGCCCAGCCAACTGTAGGCCCTGTTACCTTCTCGGTTACTTTCCCCGCAACACAGTCAACCCAGGCTATCGATGGACGCGTCTTGCTTATTCTAGCCAAAAACAATAAACCTGAACCCCGTCAGCAAGTCAGTGATGCAGTCGAAACGGCTCAATTATTCGGCATAGATGTCAATGGGCTGAAACCTGGACAAGCTACTATAGTCGATGCCAGCGCATTCGGTTATCCGAAACGAAGTTTGAAAGACCTTGTACCGGGCGATTACTATGTGCAGGCGGTTCTGCATAAGTATGAAACCTTCAAACGTAGTGATGGTCACACGGTTAAATTGCCGATGGATAGGGGAGAGGGTCAGAACTGGCGCACTGCTCCGGGCAATCTGTTCAGCAAGCCCCAGAAGATCAACATTAAATCAGGCGCGAAACAGTCGTTCGCTGTGGTGATGGATCAGGTAAACCCAGCCATTCCCGAACCGAAAGACACGAAATTTATTAAGCACATTAAAATCCAGAGTAAACGCCTGACCGAATTCTGGGGGCGCCCCATGTACGTAGGGGCCAATATTTTGCTACCCGCCGGATTCGATGAACATCCTGATAGCAAATACCCACTCTGCTTATTTCATGGCCATTTTCCTGCTGATTTCGATGGCTTTAGTGAAACGCCACCACCTGCCAATATGGATACGACTGATTACATCGAGCGGTTTCATATCCACGGATATAAGAAAATTGTGGCACAGGAAGCCTATGATTTCTATAAAAAATGGACAAGCAAGGAGTTTCCGCGCATGCTGATTGTCGAAATCCAGCATGCTAATCCGTATTACGATGATTCGTACGCGGTCAACTCCGAAAATCTCGGCCCCTATGGCGACGCCATTATGTATGAGCTCCTGCCCGAAATTGAAAAGCGGTTTAGAGGCATAGGGCAGGGGTGGGCACGATTTACTTATGGTGGTTCAACCGGTGGTTGGGAGGCTTTGGCTGCGCAGGTGTTTTATCCGGACGAGTTCAATGGCTGTTTTGTGGCTTGCCCTGACCCCATTGCGTTCGATGCCTATACGGTATTTAACCTGTATAAAGACAAAAACGCGTATTATTCTGAAGGGCCATTTCGACGGACACCGCGCCCTAGCCAGCGTAACTACCTGGGCCAGGTGAAGGTAACCATGGAGGAAACCAACCACCGCGAACTGGTGATCGGTACCCATAATCGCTCGGGCGATCAATTCGATATTTGGGAGGCCGTTTACTCGCCTGTTGGTGCAGACGGTTACCCCAAACGAGTCTGGAATAAACTAACTGGCGAAATTGATCCAACCGTTGCAGCTTATTGGCGTGAGCACTACGACCTGATGCATATTCTGAAGCGTGACTGGAAAACACTAGGTCCAAAAGTGGCCGGTAAGATTCATATTTACTGCGGAGACATGGATAATTATTATCTCAACAATGCAGTCTATTTGATGGAGGATTTTCTGAAAACTGTTAAAAATCCCTCGGCCGCTAGCGAAGTAGCCTATGGCGACCGGGCCGAGCATTGCTGGAATGGCGACCCTACGCAGCCCAATTACATTAGCCGATTACGCTACAATACGATGTACGTAGATAAAATCCTGAAACGTATCGAAGAGTCTGCACCAAAGGGAGCCGACTTAAAAAGCTGGCGGTATTGAATGAATAGGGTCCACCCGTGCGGATGAATAATGAATGATGTAGTGCTAGCGCCAGCATCATTCATCATTCATAATTCTTTTAGAAACGCCATCGTATCTACACCATCGGCATAATCGCTTAGGCCAGGACGTTGAGTTTGTCCAAACGAGACACTACCCGGATACCACGCATTTGCTGAGGCTACTACCTGAATCTGATGGGCATGACGGGTAAGCCAGGCTGATGCGTCGGCCTGCGTTTGATACGTCTGAAAGTACAAGACAGAAATAGGGGAGACCAATCCAGCATTTTCGGTTACCAATAAAAAGCCATTATCCAGATGGGGAACCCCATTGATGAGGTAAACGGACTTGTTGTAATCGTAGTTGTTCTGGTACTTATGGTTGTTCAGATAAATAGAAGCCTGTGGCTCCAGGGCTCTTAGCAACGGTATGAAGTCATAACCTTCCGGTACGAGTAAAGTCGATACGTTTCGGCAACCAAGCCCGTAATAATCTAAAATGTCATGGCCCAGTTTCAGGAATTCGTCTTCATGCTCCTCGCCCATCAGTAAGCCTACCGACGTCCGATTTTTACGAATAATATGCGGTTTTTTAGCAAAGTAGTATTCAAAATAACGAGCTGTATTATTACTGCCTGTAGCGATATAGGCATCGGCTGCATTCAGTCGTTCAGCTTCCTCAATCCAATTAGTAAATTCAGGATTAAGCTCTTTTAATTTTTGTATTAAATAGTGAATTAGTACAAAATCCTGTGTACTCAGCTTTGCCAGTAATTTATGGCCACTCATTAGCACACAGAGTAAATCATGGAAGCCAACAGCCGGAATATTACCGGCCATGACGACACCAATTAAACGGGGTGTAGCGTTCAGGGCAGCAGTTTGGTCGGGCTGATAGTGCTGGAACCAGGCTGTAAGTTTGTCGACTGACAGAAACTGGTCGGCAATGGCCCGTAACGCATTTAGGGAATTGTCGGGCGTAAAGAAGTTATTTTTGTGATGAGCCCGTTGGGCAATTTCCTCAAGTTCGGGTTGCGCACTGGCGGAGCGAAGAAAGTTGCCCAGGGCCACGAACGTTTGCAGGCGTTCTGATTGAAGCATGAATTAGATAAACAAATGGAATACCCCATCAACTAATGTAATGAAATATTAGTTTGCTGTCAACCTTTAAATAGTTATATTTGTTGTTCAATTTAGGAAGACACATTTTTAGCGTATATAAATCAGACTGCTCATGGCAATCATGATCACCGACGAGTGCATCAACTGTGGTGCCTGCGAACCCGAATGCCCGAACACAGCCATCTACGAAGGTGGAGTAGAGTGGACCTGGGGTGGAGGAACCGAATTAACCGAAGTCGATTTTGGCGATGGTACAGTTGTGAGCGGTAAAGCTCCGCAAGCTCCCGTTTCAAACGAATTTTACTATATAGTATCGGATAAGTGTACCGAGTGCATGGGCTTTCATGAAGAGCCTCAATGCGCAGCTGTGTGTCCGGTAGATTGCTGTGTGCCCGATCCTGAGCATGTAGAAGAAGAGGAAACACTGCTCGCAAAGAAAGCATGGCTGCACGCCGAAGCGTAAAATTTTAATAAACGAGGAATACCCGGCAATGCCCGATCAGCGAACTGATCGGGCATTGCTGTTTTATGGACTTTATTACCTTACTATCGCCTGGTTAAGGCTCAAAAAAGGCTAACTTAGTATAAGAAGAATATTTGGCAAATCGCTTATACAGCCAAATAAATTAAAAAATTTTATTTTAAGCTATTTTCGGCATTTATAGTGTATTTAATAGTATATTTTCAATAATATTGACTGAAAAACACAAAAACAAGTAATTATTTTGGACTATTACTTGCGTGGGATTATTTATATGACAACATTTGCTTCGAAATACAACCTGAGTTGGAACATTCACTCGCCAAATTATTAGTATGAAAAAAGCAATTTTACTTATTAACTGTTTGTTTCTTGTTTTTGCTGCCCAAGCGCAGGATTCCACCACCGCAACACCAGGAAAATTTACGTTCTCTGGTTACATGGATACGTATTATTTCGGCAACTTTAACAACCCTAAAAGCCAGTCGAACTTAGGGTTGAATGGGTCGAGTGTTGGTAATGCACGAGCGTTTGACCAGAAGGCTGGTCAATTCGGGATTGGCTTGATTCAGGCTAAAGCTGTTTATTCGGCAAGTAAGGTCGATGCTGTAATGGACCTGACATTTGGGACATTTGCTGACCTGGGCAACTATGGTAACAATGTTGGTTTACTGGGTACACCAGGGTCAACTGCGTTAGCCATTAAGCAAGCGTACATCGTTTTTAAAGCAACCGACAAGCTATCGTTTACGGCGGGGCAATTTGGTACCCATATTGGCTATGAAGTTATTGACGCTCCGCTTAACTATAACTACTCGCTGTCTAACCTCTTTAATAACGGACCTTTCTATCACATCGGCCTGAAAGCGCAATATGCCTTCAGCGATAAGGCGTCGTTAATGTTAGGTCTGGTGAACAACGTTGATAACCTGGTTGACAACAACAAAAAGAAAGGGTTGATCGGTCAGTTCTTCTTCTCGCCGGTTTCTGGCTGGAATGTGTACCTGAATGGTATTATATCGAACGAAGCGTCGAAAGACATCACCAACCCGAATAATAGTGTCGCTGTTGCGGCTGATGATGCGATGTATCAACTCTTTGACCTAACAACTACCTATCAAATTTCACCAAAGTTTTTCCTTGGCCTGAATGCGGCTACTGGCTCACAGAAGGGTGATTATCAGAACTATGGTGGCCCTGCTACCTCGAAAAGCTGGGGTGGTGTTGCGGTGTACACGAACTATGCCTTTACCGATAAATTTGGCTTAGGTGCCCGTTACGAAACGTTTGATAATAAGAACGGTGCCCGTGCCCTGACGGATGCTGCTGGCCTTGGTGCGAGTGTTAACTCGATCACAATTACAGGAAACATTACGGCTGCAGATGGTCATGTGCTGCTCAAGCCCGAACTGCGGATTGACAGCTATTCAGCTAACAAATTCGAGAAAAATGATGGTTCACTGACAACCTCGCAAGCTACGCTTGGTATGGCTGCCATCTTTAAGTTTTAACTAAGCTTTCCCCGTTTTCTTAACCTAATTTCTCAATTAATTCAGTACAACAAAAAACCTCGATTACTATGCAAAAGCCCAGTTACATTCCTTTAGTTCTGTTGGGAATTGTCGCCATTCTCGGTGTAATTCCTGGTTTTAACTCTGTTCCAACGCAAATTGTGACGGAAGGCATCAACTCCGGTGATACCGCCTGGATGCTTGTTGCTACAGCTCTGGTTCTGCTGATGACGCCTGGTCTGGCGTACTTCTACGGTGGGATGGTTAACAACAAAAACGTTATCTCTACAATGCTTCAAAGCTTTGTAGCGATGGGTGTTATCAGTATTTTATGGGTTGTTGTTGGGTTTAGCCTGGCATTCGGAACCTCTATTGGTGGTTTCGTTGGCAACCCAATGGATCACTTCATGTTTAAAGGCGTACTGGATGGTAAGCCCTGGTCATTGGCTGCTTCGATCCCACTGGTTGTATTTGCTTTCTTCCAATTGAAGTTTGCTGTAATTACACCTGCTCTGGTTACGGGTTCGATGGCCGAGCGGATCAATTTCCGTTCGTACGTGCTGTTCATGATTCTGTTTAGCCTGTTCGTATATGCTCCACTGGCGCACATGACCTGGCATCCAGAAGGTATCCTGTTCAAATTAGGTGTTCTTGACTTTGCGGGTGGAACGGTTGTTCACATGTCGGCAGGTTGGGCTGCCTTGGCTGGTGCCTTGTATCTGAAACGTCGTAAGTCGCACCTCGAAGCCAGCTATTTTCCACCAGCAAACATTCCGTTTGTCCTGTTAGGTACGGGTCTGCTGTGGTTTGGTTGGTTTGGTTTCAACGCGGGCTCTGCTGTGGCAGCGTCGCCATTGGCAGCTTCGGCGTTTGCAACAACAAATACGGCAGCTGCGGCTGCTGGTCTGGCCTGGGTATTGTTTGATGCAGCTAAAGGCAAGAAAGTATCGGCTCTGGGTTTCTGTATCGGTGCAGTAGTTGGTCTGGTAGCTATTACGCCTGCCGCTGGTTTTGTAACGATCCCGAATGCTATTTTCATTGGTACGGTCGGTGCAATGGTATCGAACTATGTAGCTCACCTACGTTCGAAATCTACGCTTGACGATACGCTTGATGTATTCCCTTGCCATGGTGTTGGTGGTATGGTTGGTATGGTTATGACTGGTATCTTCGCTAGCAAAGGTGTTAACTCGGCGGTTGTTGACGAAGGTCTTGCGTTTGGTCAAACGACGCTGTTCATCAACCACATGATTGCGCTGGTTGCTGTGTCGGTCTTTGCTTTCGTTATGTCGTATGCACTACTGAAAGTAACGGATCTGATCCTGCCACTGCGTGTTACGGAAGAAGACGAGAAGTCTGGTCTGGATGTCAGCCAGCACGACGAGTTCCTCATCGAAGCATAAATTAGGTAGATGTATGATATAGGATAAAGACTAAACGTCTCGCATCCTATATCATACATCCTATAAAATACGATTAATAGATCTCTACAAATAGCTTATAAAAGTAGATCATACATAGTACGTTATACAGCGACAGAGCCACAGGCACCTGTCTGGCCTAATACCTGGCAGCTTTATCTGTGGTTTTGTTGTACTCATGGAGCCGTTCCCATTTGGGAGCGGTTTCCTATTTTAAAGAGAGTTGATTTTTTAGATCGCCCGCATCCGATTGTTTTTGGGATTATGTTCCAGTTCGGCTAGTCCAAGCGCTTCCATTAATGGGGGTACATACATGCCAAAACGCCCGCGAAGGCCTTTTTTCAGACCATACCATCCTCCCACCGGATTCTCTGCCGAACGCCCCCAGGCTTCAACCGTTCCTTCTTTGGCGGGCTTCTGTTCGTCGTCGGCTCCCAGGTCCACCCAGTCGCCGTGTTTTTTTAACATGTCGTGCAGATCAGTAAGGCAACGATACTCATAGTGCAAAACGGTTTTGCCCACGGTACATACTAAAATTTCGTTACCATCTTTTTCTGCCTTATACATGGTGTACTCGGCCGTACCGGGTGGCGTTTTCAGTTGCCAGGGATTCTCCTTTGTTCCGTCTCCTTGTGTCATGGCTATCTAATAAAGAAGTGATTAGAAGAATTAGAGTATATGGCTGGTGTGACCCTATCGGGTCACACCTAACCCTACATTTCGGTGACCTGCTGTAAGTTAAGCCAGTAACAAAACAAGTAAGGCCAGAATGGCAGGCATTGCCTGCACAAAGAATATGGATTTTTGGGCTGTTAATGCACCAAATATACCGGCAACAAGTACGCAGCCCAGGAAAAATACGGCAACGTTTATACGCCAGGCGCTATCCTCAATCAGCAAGGACCAGATCAGGCCGGCGGCTAAAAAACCATTATACAAGCCTTGGTTTGCAGCTAGTGATTTTGTCGGCTCAAACAGGTCAGGCGGGAAGGATTTAAAGGTTTTTCTGCCTCGGGTGGTCCAGGCAAACATTTCCAGCCATAAGATGTAGATGTGCTCGATGGCGACAATACCAATCAGAATTTCAGCGATTAATTTCATATAGGCAGGAGATAAAAGGTGATTGGAGTCAATGAGTTATCTGTTGAACGGTCAGCTACCTGGTAGGGAAGACAATACGAACAAACGTAAACAAAAAAGGCCGGTAACGATTACCGGCCCAAGTTGCAAAAGAGTTAGTGTTTCTCCAACACAGGTTCGGGCTCTTCAACCTCCATGAGCCCTTCTGCATTAACCGATGTGAGTCTTACAGGAAGTGTCTCGTTAATCAGCAATGGATCATATTGGGCCACCACCCGTACATAATTTTCGGTGAATCCCTGCATCATACCGTTTGCTATATCTTCCTCAAACAATACTGTCGCGTCGCGGCCAATCTGTGAGTCGTAGAAAGCCCGGCGTTTTTTATCCGACAGAATATGTAACATCTTCGACCGTTCGGCCCGTACATGACCGGGTACTGTTGGCTTAATACCTATTGCGGTGGTATTGGGGCGCTCAGAGTACGTGAATACGTGCAGATAGGAAACCGGAAGTTCATTCAGGAACAGATAGGTTTCCTTAAACTCAGTTTCGGTTTCGCCGGGATGCCCTACTATTACATCCACACCAATGCAGGCATGGGGCATCAATTCCTTTATTTTTTGTACCCGCTCTGCGTAGAGTTCGCGCTTGTATCGGCGACGCATCAGGCCCAGTACCCGGTTGCTACCCGATTGCAGAGGGACATGGAAATGCGGCACGAATCGCTTGGATTGCGCAACAAACTCAATAATCTCGTCGGTAAGCAAATTCGGTTCAATGCTCGAAATACGGAATCGTTCAATGCCTTCAACGTCGTCTAATGCCTGGACTAATTCGAAAAACGTTTCCTGACGCTCGCCATCTATCAAGCCGAAATCACCGATGTTTACACCGGTTAGCACAATTTCTTTCACTCCCCGGTCGGCAATTTCATGCGCAGCGCGTAGTACGTTGGAAATCGTATCGGATCGGCTTTTCCCACGTGCCAGCGGAATCGTGCAATAGGCGCAGGGGTAATCGCAGCCGTCCTGCACTTTCAGGAATGTACGGGTTCGGTCGTTGAGCGAGTAGGAAGCGTGGTACTCGATGGCTTCCTCAATGGGCGAGTTGAATACCTGCGCTGGTTGGCCAGTTGGCACTTTCTCAAACGTAGCCATGAGTTCGTGCAGCCGGAATTTTTCGGAAGCGCCCAAAACAGCGTCGACCCCCGGAATTTCCGAAATCTCTTTCGGTTTCAACTGGGCATAACACCCCAGAATGGCTACATAGCCGTCGGGGTTGATTTTCTGCGCTTCACGGACAATTTTTCGACATTTTTTGTCGGCATTATCAGTCACAGAACAGGTGTTGATGATGAAGATGTCCGGCTGCTGATTGAACTCCACACGCTCGTAACCATGCTGTTCCATCAGGCGGGCCAAGGTTGACGTTTCGGAGAAGTTCAGTTTACAACCGAGTGTATAGAAGGCGACTTTTTTCACAGTGAATCATATATCCTGTAAAATTACAAAAAAATGACGGGTAGGGTTCCGATGGGTACGGTTCTAATAATCTACTTTTGTGTTACTTATGCATTTGTTCTATCAACCCAGCCTGAGTCCGCCCACTGCTGTCGATTTTTTAAGCGAAGATGATTCGCGTCACGCCGTTAAAACCCTGCGTTTGGGAATTGGTGAGATTATTGCAGTTACAGACGGACACGGAAACCAACATAGTGCCGTTATTACAAAGGCCGATGCCCGACGCTGCACATTTCGGATAACGGATACGAAAACAACGTCCCCGCGCCCATTCTCCGTTCGAATTTGTGTGGCACCGACCAAAAATCTGGACCGTATCGAATGGTTTGTGGAAAAGGCTGTGGAGGTTGGCATTGAGCGTATTAGTTTCTTTTTCGGGCAGCATTCCGAACGCCGGGTGTTAAAGCTAGAGCGATTAGAAAAGATTGCTGTTTCGGCTATGAAGCAATCATTACAATCATTTTTGCCTATATTGGATGAAGCAATTCCGTTTAGTGAACTAGTGAAAACCATTCAAGAAGAGCAACGGTTTATCGCTCATTTACCGACCGATGGTCCGCCTATAAATTTGGCTAAAGCCGCCACGCTCACTGGGAAGTATGCTGTGTTGATTGGGCCGGAAGGAGATTTTTCAGAAAAAGAGATTCAACAGGCCGTTGCAACTGGTTTTCAGATGGTGACACTTGGCCCCAACCGATTACGTACCGAAACAGCCGCGCTGACGGCTTGTCAGCTATTGAACTTTATAAACGTATGAAAAAGCTGCTTATCCTGTTCTTCATTCTCCATTCTTCAGTCTTCATTGCCAAAGCGCAGTATGCTTATAAAATTGCCAAGTTGAAATACAATGGTGGTGGCGACTGGTATGCCAATAAAACATCACTACCGAATCTGATTAAGTTTGCCAATGCCAACCTTCGAATGAATATTTTCCCGGAGGAAGACATTGTAGAGCCTGGGAGCCCCGATATATTTAGCTATCCCTTTGTGCACATGACCGGCCACGGCAACATTACATTTAGCGATGCCGACGTACAGAATATGCGCCGATATCTGATGTCGGGTGGATTTTTGCACATCGACGATAACTATGGCCTGGATAAGTTTATCCGCCGGGAGATGAAAAAAGTGTTCCCCGAACTCAACTTTATTGAGTTGCCTTTTAATCATCCGGTGTATCAACAGAAATTTAAATTTGCCAGTGGCTTACCAAAAGTACACGAGCATGATGGCAAGGCTCCGCAAGGTTTTGGACTGATTTATCAGGGCCGATTGATCTGTTTTTACAGTTATGAGTGTGATTTAGGGAATGGTTGGGAAGATCAGAGCGTTTACAACGACCCCGAACCGGTACGCCAACAGGCTTTGCGTATGGGTGCCAATCTGTTACAATATGCCACGACCACAAATTAATTAAAGTATTATTTTGAGAAAGAAACCCAAACCGGTCGGAAAATCGTTAGTTTTGTAGTAATATTCTCAGTGACTCGTCTCGTTCACCTTTTAATTAATCAAGATTGTGATTGTACTGGCCGCATTTCTTGGACACTGGTATCTGTCCCTGTTTTGCCAAACGTTTTTTCTGCACCGTTATTCTGCCCATAAAATGTTCTCAATGAGCAAATTCTGGGAGCGTTTTTTCTATACGTTGACTTACTTATCGCAAGGCTCCTCGTACCTGAGCCCACGGGCCTACGCCGTGCTTCACCGGATGCACCATGCCTTCAGCGATACGGAAAAAGACCCTCACTCTCCCCATCATACAAAGAACATTTTTACGATGATGTGGAAAACAAAAGATATTTATAATGCTGTTCTGCACCGCAAACAAGCCATCGAAAAGCAGTTTGACCGGAATTACCCCGAGTGGAATTTCATCGAAAAACTAGGTGATTCATGGGTGTCTCGTGCGGGTTGGGGTGTGCTTTATACCGTATTCTATGTCTTTGCATTTTTCTACTTAGATATGCACTGGGCATTTTTCTTCCTGTTGCCTGTTCACTTTGTAATGGGACCTGTACATGGCGCTATTATCAATTGGAGTGGTCATAAGTATGGTTATTCGAACTTCGATAATCAGGACAAATCGAAAAATTCATTGATACTGGATGTGGTTATGATGGGTGAGTTATTCCAGAACAACCACCACAAACGCCCGAACTCAGCAAATTTTGGTGCTAAGTGGTTCGAGTTTGATCCTACCTTCCCACTTATCGGTATCCTCCACAAACTGCATATCGTTCGGTTACGCCCATCGGCTGAAGCCAAAAAGGCACAATTTGAAGTTGGCCATGATCGTCGGGTTGAGCTTGAAAAGGAAATTGAAGCTTAATTAAGTCAAATCTTCAGCAATAAAAAAGGCTCCGAACATTCGGAGCCTTTTTTATTGCTGAGATTTGACTTTAGAAGGAATCTCAAAGTCCATTAAAAGCTAAGCTTAAGATTACTCCTAAAATCGGAATGACAAAAAAAGAAACTATAGTAGCACCTTTGCTACATCCTGCCAGGATTTCACGCGCCGGAATTGATTATCATGCCGATTATGCAAGGCATCGAACAACAACCCTTCTCCCTGAAATGTGTGGAGGTTTCGGGGTAAGTCATCAATCAGATAGTCCGTATTCAGTACACTCTTGTCGCCCAGAAAAATGTAGTGATGCCACGAGATTGCTGGAAAATGCTCCTGTAGCCAATCCCATTTTTCACGTAGTGAGTTCGGGAATTCCTGAGCGGCTGAGGCTACGAAAACATCATATTTCTGCATAAGGTCGGAAATCACGTCCTGAGCACCTTCCATTACTGGAATATCACTGAAGAAACCTGGTTCATAGACCCTCTTTGAAATGGCTTCATATTCATTCTCGTCGAATAATTCGTGAAACGATTTCTCTTTTAATTCCTCAAGCGTGTAGCGAGGCATTTCGCCTTCCAGATAAAGCCGGATAAATTTGGCGTGGGTGTCGGCCATGACATCATCCATGTCAATAGCAATGCGTTGTTTCATAAGGTTGCCTGAACCGGGATTAAGCTGATTTAGGGATTAAACTGATTTTGTCTTATGATTCGCTTCGAAGAAGCGCAATCAAAATCGGCTTAATCCCTAAATCGGCTTAATCCCGGTCTCAGATAGTTTGGTTTATATCAAATTTTTCTAAATAATCGGCGACGCGCCGTACGAATTGGCCACCCAACGAACCATCCACAACGCGGTGGTCGTAGGAGTGGGAGAGGAACATCAATTGCCGGATACCGATAAAGTCGCCTTGTGGGGTTTCAATCACGGCTGGCTTTTTTACAATAGCTCCGAATGCCATAATAGCCACCTGAGGCTGCACAATTATAGGCGTACCCATAAGGTTGCCGAACGTACCGATGTTCGAGAAGGTATACGTACCACCCGCTAAATCGTCGGCAGTAAGTTTATTTTCGCGGGCACGTTTGGTCAGGTCGTTTACTTTTTTGGTTAAGCCAACAAGGTTATATTGGTCGGCGTTGTGGATGACCGGAACAATCAGGTTACCACTAGGCAGCGCCACTGCCATTCCGATATTAATTGCTTTTTTTACCAGAATTCGATCACCATCAACTGATATGTTAATAAGCGGAAAATCCTTGATGGCTTTCACAATAGCATCAACCAGAATCGGGGTATAGGTCAGATTTTCGCCGGTTTGTTGCTTAAATCGATCTTTAATTTTGTTGCGCCATTCCACAACGGGGGTTAAATCGGCTTCCACAAACGAGCTGACGTGGGGTGAAATCTGCTTCGACTCCACCATCCGCTGGGCAATCATTTTTCGCATCCGATCCATTTGAATAATATCAGACTGACCGTTTACGGAGCGATGAGCAGGGGGCTCGGTGCTCGGTGCAGGGGGCGCGGAGTTCGGCTGCGAGTCGATCACTCCCTGCCCCCTGCTCCCCGCTTCCTGTCCCCTGCTCCCTGCTCCCTGCACTCTGCCTTCAGCGCGGTCAATGACGTACGATAGAATGTCTTTTTTCGTCACGCGGTTTTCAGCACCGGAACCGGGAATACGGTCGAGTTCGTCGCGCGAGATACCTTCTTCTTTAGCAATATTCAGGACTAAAGGAGAATAAAAGCGTGTGTGAAAAACGCCTTCGCTGCCTGCAGGTATCGGCACTGGAGCTGATGTGACCACCCGGCTGCTCATTGCTGAAATAGTGGCTTCAAGTTCACGGGCTGACTCGGTAACGTCAATGCTTTCTGGTTCGGCCGGAACATTGGCTACATCACCAATGCCCTTAGGTGTTTGGTCAGGATTATCAGCACTCGTTGCATTAGAATGCCCTCCTGTCACGTCAGGCTCAGTGCCGGATGAAACAGGCTTATCTGCTTCAATACGGGCTATTGGGGCGCCCACAGTCACTACATCGCCATCGTTTACCAGTAACTCTTTCAGAATACCATTACAGGGAGCCGGTACTTCCGTATCTACTTTGTCAGTGGCTACTTCCAGTACTGATTCATCGGCTTCAATACGGTCGCCAGGCTGTTTGAGCCAGGTTATAACCGTGCATTCCATTATACTTTCGCCCATTTTGGGCATAACCATATCGATGAGAGCCATTTCTTTTTAATGAAGAATGAATAATGAAGAATGTACAATGAGCAGCTAGTTATTATTCATTTTACATTCTTCATTATTCATTGGTTAAGCAATTCTTCCCGCAACATGTTGAGTAAATACGTTGTGGTGAGTTGAATATTCTGGTCGCGGTATTGGCCGAGTTTAAGCAGTCGCGTAACCGTGCGTTGATCGGTTGAGCAGGCAATCCAGATTGTACCGACTGGTTTATCGGGTGTTCCGCCGTCGGGTCCGGCAATGCCACTGGTGGCAATGCCTACATTGGTACCAAGCGCCTTCCGAACTCCTTCGGCCATTTGCCGAATCGTTTCTTCGCTTACGGCACCGAATTGGTCAAGCGTTTCGGGTTGAACACCCAACTGGGTTACTTTAACTGCGTTGCTATAACTAACAATACTGCCCCAAAAATAGGCCGATGCGCCCGGAACTTTGGTGATTTGTGACGACACATAACCGCCCGTGCAGCTTTCGGCTATCCCTAAGGTGAGATTTTTCTCTTTCAGGAGCGTGCCAACTACGTTTTCAAGTTCGTCGTTATCAAAACCATATACGCTTTTTTCAATCAGGGGCATTACCTTTTCCACCTGCTCCGCTAATTCACGATCGAGTACAGCATTATCATCACCCGTAGCCGTTAGTCGTAGTTTTACACCCCCAAAGCTGGGTAGATAGGCTAACTTGATATGATCGGGGAGGGCATCTTCCCAGACTTCAATACGCTCAGCCAGAAATGACTCCCCAATGCCAACCGTCCGAATCATCTTGTGTTTGATGATCGGCGTTTGGAAGTGTTCGGCCAATTTAGGCAGAAACCGATTTGACATGAGGTGTTTCATCTCAAACGGAACACCCGGCAGCGATATATACACCCGACCTTCGTGCTCAAACCACATCCCTGGTGCCGTTCCCCAATCGTTCTGGATATATACTGCATTGGCGGGCAAATCAGCCTGGGCGCGATTGAGATCGGTCATGGCACGGCCCCGCTTCTCGAAAAAGCTCGTTACCAGTGCCAGCGCCGTTTCGTTACGAACCATCCCGACACCAAAATAGGTGCAGAGCGTTTTCTTCGTAATGTCGTCTTTCGTGGGCCCGAGTCCGCCGGTAATGATGATGACATTCGCCCGTTGATGGGCTTCGTGCAGAATTTGCAGGATGGCATCGGCCTGATCGCCAACGGACGACTTACGAAAAGGGCGGATGCCGATATTGGTTAGTTCGGTTCCAATCCACTGTGTGTTGGTATCGGTGATTTGTCCGAATAGAATTTCGTCGCCGATGGTAATGATTTCGGCACGGATCGTGTTGGTCATTCGCGTTACGTGGATCGTACGATCCAGTCTTAAAGTAGCTAGAACGAGTTCGATTAAACCTTCGTTTCTGGTAGCGGTCAAAAGTACGAAAAAACGATTTAGCGCCATTGACCGTTATAAAATGGCAACCTCATTAATTTAGTGATGAAAAAAAATGTTCTCGCAGCCGCATTGCTGGCCCTGACCATGAGTCAAACCAGTTTCGCCCAGGATTCAACGGGCCGTCCACAGAAATCTACTGGTGGCGGGATATTTGGTAAAATTCTGGATGCCGTTTCCCAGCCGTCGGCAGGTACAGCGGGTGGACTTACCAGTAGCGATATTGCAACGGGTTTGAAAGAAGCCTTGCGTGTTGGTGTAAACAATGGCTCTGCAAAGGCATCGGCTCTGGATGGTTATTTTAAAAACCCATTGCTGAAAATTGCATTTCCGCCCGAGGCACAAAACGTAGCGACCAAACTTCGGCAAATAGGATTCAGTAAGCAGGTTGACCAGTTTGAGTTATCATTGAACCGGGCTGCCGAAGATGCTGCCAAGAAAGCCGCCCCTGTGTTTGTTAAGGCCATTACATCCATGAGCATTCAGGATGCGGTAGGGATTCTGCGGGGGCAAAATGATGCTGCCACCCAATACCTCCGCCGGACATCGGGCCAGCAGTTGGTAACAGAGTTTACGCCTATTATTGATAGTACGTTGAAGAAAAACAATGCCACTAAGTATTATGCTGATCTGGTAAATACTTACAATAAAATACCATTCATCCAGAAGAAAGTAAATCCAAACCTGACTGAATATGCAACCGGCAAAGCCGTTGATGGACTGTTTGTACTTGTAGCGCAGGAAGAACAAAAGATACGGGAGAACCCAGCCGCACGGGTAAGTGATATTTTGAAGAAGGTCTTTTCGAAACAGTAATATGTAACGTGGACCTCTGGTCCACGTTACCCCTCCATATACGAGTCATTATTTAGATACTCGAGCTTACTACTCCAGACGAGCGCAATCTGCGTAGCCCGTTGCCGAACCTGTTCGGTTATTTCGCCCGTAAAGTTTTCGGTAACCGTTTGGGAAAACAATTGCAACCAGCGCTCAAAATGATCAATGGTGAGGGTGTGTTGCTGATTGACGATCAGATGCGGTCGGAATGGGTGACCATCATAGGCATTGTTACCCAGAATAATCGACTCCCAAAAAGCGTACATTTTGGGTAAATGCTTTGACCAGTCAACCTGAGCAACGTCCGTAAAAATGGGACCAATCAGAGAATCAGTCTGTACTTTTTCGTAAAACGAATCCACCAGTAACTTAACATCTTCCGGGGAATCCAATAGCCTTCTGGACATAGTGATACGATTTTAGTTTTCGACAGGATGAACAGGATTTACAGGATTTGATTTCGTATATAGTAAATCCTGTTCATCCTGTCGAGGCACGTCAAGTCAGTTAGAAAATGTTTCAGTATAGGTGTCGGCCTTGAACCCCAGTGCCACGATCTGCCCCGTTGATTCAATCAGGGGACGACGAATTACGGACGGTTTTTCAATCATCAAAGCGATTGCTTCTTCCGCGTTGGTTGGCTTTTTTTCGTCGGGAAGCTGCTTCCAGGTCATTCCTGCCCGGTTTACAAGCTCCTCCCAAGGTTTCTGGGTAAGCCAGTGTTCAATCGTTTTCCGGTCGATGCCTTGTTTTTTGTAATCGTAAAATTGATAGGCAATACCGTGTTCAGCCAGCCAGGTGCGGGCCTTTTTTACGGTATCGCAATTTGGAATAGCATATAAGGTGTACATACGTTCAGACTGCTTTGACTGCGAAAGTACCCGGTTTTTTCTCATCGATCAAGCAAACTGATTACG
This sequence comes from Spirosoma migulaei, assembly GCF_054776855.1. Taxonomy (NCBI): domain Bacteria; kingdom Pseudomonadati; phylum Bacteroidota; class Cytophagia; order Cytophagales; family Cytophagaceae; genus Spirosoma; species Spirosoma migulaei. The sequence goes on from NZ_BAAHBG010000013.1 coordinate 88,699, forward strand.
ATCATGTTGTGTTCTCAATCGTCTAAAGAGGTAATTGGATTGCCTCAGTATTCTAATCTACTTACACTATATTTCCCACCCACGTTCCGTATTTTTGTCCTATGAAAAAATCAGACATTCACTTTTCGGTTGAGCTAGATAATCAGAATATCCCCGAAAAAATCTACTGGGAAGCCACCGACAACCCGAACGAGGGACTTAGCGATACCCGAGCCATTGCCATTGCACTTTGGGATCACTATCATAACAGCACGCTTAAAATTGACCTCTGGACAAAGGAGATGGAAGTGATTGACATGAAACGCTTCCTGATTGAAATGATGAGCGGCATTGCCGATACCGCCATTAACGCAACGGGCGATAAGCGCATGGCCACCGATATCGAAAACACCTGCCGGGTACTCAGTAAACGACTTGAGGAGGAAATTAAAGAGCAGCAAAAACAGCAGTAGTAGGCACGAAGCCTGGACATTGGCCGTTAATTTGCTGATGCCTCTTTACCAATGATTTTACGATTCATGAAAAAAATTCTTCTGCTGCTCTTTGTGGCTACGAGTGCCCTTGCGCAAAAGGGAGTTGAGTTTAAGTCAGTGCCGGTTGAGCAAGTGTTTCAGGAAGCACGTCGGGCTGGTAAACCCGTATTCGTGGAAATCTATTCGCCAACCTGCCATGTTTGCCAGAGCTTTATTCCAACGCTGGCTGATACTCGTGTCGGTAAGTTTTACAATAGTAAGTTTATCAGTACCAAAATAGATATCAACCAACCTGCAACGCAGGCCTTCCTGAATAGCCGCCGGTTGTTTGTTCCCTCCTTGCCGTTGTTTCTTTACTTTGATCCACAGCAGAATCTGATCCATTTCGCGATGAGTAATAACTCGACGGATGAGGTCATTCGCCATGGAAACACGGCATTGGATACTAAGGCGCGTAGCCAGACGATGAAGGCGCGTTATCAGCAGGGCGAACGGTCTGCAAATTTCCTGATCGACTATGCCATGTACAGCCGCGTAACAAAAGATACGGTTGCGAATATGGCGGCTATGACTGATTATGCCCGGCAACAATCCCCGGCAACCTACGCCAACCAAACAAATTGGCTGGCCTTGCAAAAACTCGTACTCGATTCTGAGAATCCGATGTTTCAGTATATGGTTGGCCATATGGATGCGTATCGCAAAGCATATGGAGCCAAGGAAGCACAGATGGTGGCCGAAAATATTATTATGTCGTCGTTGTTTAGCGGGCGGGGCGCACAGTTTCCGATTTCTCGAATTTTACAGATTCGGCAGGACCTGGTCAAAATTGGAATTGATCCTAAAGTGGCGGCTAACCGAACATTATTACCCGAAGTTAATGCGTACTTCCGGGCTCATCAAACGGCCAAGGCTGTTGAGCGCATGGATAATCAGGTGAATGCAAATCAGTTAATCGTACCCGAATACATTTATATTACGCACCTTTTTAACCGGGCTAGTCCGGATGCCACTGATGCACCAGCGGTTGTGAAATGGGTTAACAAGGGGTTGGCCCTTAAACCTGGCCAAAAAGAACAGGCTGATTTATACTATGAGTTAGCCGAAGCGTATCGACGGAGTGGTAAATCGGCAGATGCTCAGAAAGCCGCACAAAAATCAATGGAACTGGCCCAGGCAAGCCACATTGACACTCGCCGGAATGTGGAACAGATGGGGAAATTTAAATAAAAACTTCCGTTAATTCATAAAAAAGGGCGTTCCTACAGCAGGAACGCCCTTTTTTATGAATTAACGTTTAGCGATTTGTGGAGATAGCAAAGCCAATCGCTTTAATACCTGTGCCAGCGGCTACTCCTCTGGCTACGACTGTATAAAAACGACCAGCGTAGGGTTGTATCGTACCCGAAGCCGTTACCGTTGTGGTACCTGTTGGTCTGATCTGGACCGGAATAGCCGTTGTATTATAACCAATTGCGGCAATTGGTACAAATGTGGCAACTCCTTTCAGGGGCGCAACCCCCGTTACGACAACCGCACCATTAACGACCAGATCATAGGTGGACGTTTCGTCTGGCCCAGCTACAAAGTTGACAAACCGAATATACGCCTTCGATGCGTCGGTACTAGTCAGATTATCGGTAAGTGTCAGCGTGCTGTACGTAGGAGCGGTTCCGTACAAAAATACCGAGTAGTAAGTATCGGCCTGAGCAGTTAGATCGGTTGTCGCTACAGTTGCATCTGATGTGGCTGTCGTGCTGGCAGGAATAACCACCTTAACCTTGGCTGTGCCCGGTGTGAGCGTGGCATAATCCTGGTTTGGAAATGTATTCGTGTAGCTTAATGGAGCCGCCACTGCTGGTGGAACGGTATTGACACCCGAAAACTTTTGGTCGTTGACGTAAATGTCAATACCAGCCAGGTCTGCGGCCAGATGATAGAACTTTACCCGTGCGCCTGTGGCAGGCGTTACTGAGTCGAGGAAGTTGGCCTTATCACCACAGGCCAGTAGGAGCAGCCCGGTGCCGAAAAGCAGAACGTAGTTAATGATATGTTTCATTGCTGAATGACAAAAAAATTATTTCTGAGAAAACCAGGGTTCAACCGTATGATAATCGAGTGCATTGCCGCCGTATTTATCCAGCGAGGCCCGGTTCCATACATACTCTGAGTTGTAGCGAGGACGTACCCGATAAGCTAGTTTGCCATTGTTGTCCGGGAAAAGCTGCGTACCGCTTGGTGGGGTGAAGCCAACATAAACGGATGGATCGTAATGATATCGGCGCATGTCTACCCAGCTTTCAATAATGCCATGACCTACCAGCGAAAGGTATTTCTGCATCATGATATCACTGATTTTTAGCTCACTGGCCGATTGCGCTACCGCAGCACTGGCCAGAAACTTCGCTTTGTCGGCTGCGGCTACACCCGCGTAGTCGAGGGCGGCCCCGATGCCTGCCTGATAGGCACCTAGCGCCATTGCTTTATCGCCTTTGATAAAGGCCGCTTCAGCTTTGATGAACTGAATTTCCGAATACGTCAGAATTGGAAGTGGAACTCCGTCTTTGTACACGTATTTGCCCGGCGTTGTACCGGCTACAACCAGGTTCGGCAATTCACCCCATAAGGTCGGAATGCGCTTGGTATTGCCATTTACGTTGTTGGGATCGCCCTGTGTGGGCAGAACACCCCGATAGACGCCGTCTGGAGAAGCAGTTGCCAGAATTGGCAGTCGTGGATCAGCTACACCGTTAAAGACCCGGCCATCCAGTAAACTCACCAGGAAATCGGTTTGCCGATAGGTACCCAGGTTGCTACGGGTAGGACCGAAGAAGTTAGCCAGCGCTGAGTTTCCTCCCGCCGTGAACGGCACATTGAAGTTGTCTGCATTACTAGCCAGCGACTTATTGCAATAATCAATAACGACGTCCGGCTTGTAAGTAGCTTTGTTGTTGATGTGGTTGGCGTTACGAGCCAGTACACCATACACAAACTTAATCCATTTGCTGCGGTCACCCGCATACACCAGATCACCTCGTGCCAGCGATGCCTGCGACACATTCCCATCCGTCCGGTTCAGGTCGGTGAGGGCATCGTTTGCCAGCTTCTGAACATAGGCATACACTTCTTCCTGAGTATCATAATCGAACACATAACGGTTTGGCTCGAACGCTTCTTTCAGGATGATTTCGCCATGGTAGTCAGTTGTGGTCTGCCAGCTCCAGGCAAACATAGCTTTGGCAACCCCACTGTAATCCCATTTCTGTTTGGCTGTAGCATCGTCGAGGACAAGCTGGACGTTTTGGCCCAGGTTCCAGTAGTGTACCCGCCAGATTAGCCCGGCATTATCGGAACCAGCATCGTAACCCATCCGATCCCAGGTGCTGTTGGCTGTGGCTTCACCCCAGTTCTGGATGTATTTGCCAATAAAGCGGGAGTCGAACTGCTCCCCAAATGCCATCTGGGCAATCATTGGCGGCAATAACACGTACCCTTCCGCGATCTGCGGATTCGATGGGTCTCGGTTTATATCAAGGTATTTCTCGCAGCTGCTCAGCGTCATCAGGCAGAACAGAAGGGCGAGTATAGTAAGTTGTTTCATTGATGTATGATATGAGATGTAGGATGTATGAGTAAGATATATGTTGTAGGATGTAAGATATATATTGATTTCGCTGGCCTGCTGCGTTGTCAATTATATCATATCATACAGTATATGTCATCTATCATGCATCATATATAAATTAAAATCCTACGCGTAGACCAGCTGATAATCCGCGGGGTACCGACAGCGTACCAAAGTCGATGCCACCTGCACCAACGCCACCCGAGGTAGCGGTTGTACCGTTTACGTTCGGGTCAGCACCGGTGTAGTTTGTTAGCAGAAAGAGGTCGGTTCCGTTCACAAAAACACTGGCTTGCTTGAACACCTTCGATCGGCTTAGTAAGGCTGAGGGAAGTACATAACTGATCGTGACATCGCGTAAACGTAACCAGTTAATGTCTTTCTCAACAAACTCCGATTCGGGAATCGAACTGTAATAATCCGTCGAGCGTAGCGACGGAATCACCTGAATCGTGTTCGGTGTTGGCGTGTTGGAATCTTCTTTTCCATCGCGTAAAATACCTTTGAAAACTACCGGTGTATCACGATCAAGGGTTTTCTTGCTCAACCCGGAACGCCAGAGGTACATAGCCGTTCCATTGAATACGTCGCCCCCTTTACGGATGTCGAGCAGGAACGATAGACTCAGCGATTTGTACCGGAACGAGTTTGTTAAACCAATCGTAAAGTCTGGGTTACGATCACCAATGGGCAGGAAGTTGGCGTTCGTGATAGGTAATCCATTGGTTGGATTTACCAGAATATCGCCGTTTTTATTTCGGGCATAGCTATAGCCACCAATGGCCGTAGCTGACCCACTTCCGCGCTGGTAATAATTGAAATTATAGCTCCGATAGGCTACGTTGGTACTAGGGAAGTAGTCTTGTAGATTACTCACAAACGCACTGGAACGAGCGTTACCATAAAGCCAGGTATCTGAGTTGTAATATTCCGGTACGTCGGCCGGTAAATTCTTTACGTCAGTTTTTAGCTTCGAGAAGTTCAGAATCACATCCCACCCAAAATCGGCCTTCTTCACCGGCGATCCCTTTAGCTGAAGTTCGACACCCCGGTTATTAAAGGTGCCACCGTTGAGCAGACCGAAAATGAAGCCCGTTCCATAGCTAAGGCGCTGGGTGACAATTTGCTGCGATAAGGTCTTGTTGTAATACGCGAAGTCAAGCCCTAACCGCCCTCCGAAAAACATCAACTCCGTTCCAATTTCATAGCTTTCGCCACGCTCTGGTTTCAGGTTAGGGTTACTGCCGTAGAAATCATAGGCAAACCCCCCGCCGGTCGAGGTCTGTGGAACCAGAGTTGCGGCCACTTTATACGGTGGTGCATCCCGGCCTGTTTGGCCATAGCTGGCCCGGAACTTACCATAATAGAAGGTGTTCCCCCGGGCTTTAAGCGCTGGCAGATCGGAGAAGTTAAAGGCTAATGAAGCCGCCGGGTAGAAGAAACTCCGGTTGGCAGCGGGGAGCGTACTCGACCAGTCATTCCGGCCGGTCAGGGTCAGAATCAGTAACTCGTCGTAGTTCAACGTCAAGCTTCCCAGCACACTTTGCAGGCGTTGTTGCGTCTGGGTGTATTTGTTGCGCTGGGTCGTTGGGTCCGTGTTGTTGGTCGAATTGAAATCGGGCAGATACAGTTTCTCCCCGTATGCCGTCGTCACCTTATAATTGCGGTCGTCGATGGTGGTACCAAGCAGTAAAGACGTATTCAGCTTGCCAAAATTTTTCTTGACCGTAGCCAACAGGTTACCATTCAGCAACTGGCTGTTTTCCAGTGCATTTTCAACCGAGCCCTTCGTAGAAAAACCACCAAGTGTAACATCCGTTCCCTGCCACGATTCAGGACTCAGGAACAGATTACTCTGGGTTGAGTACAAATCAGCGCCGAAACGTCCGGTCAGGTTCAGCCAGGGTGTCGGGTTGTAGTTCAACTGAAAGTTGGTGATAGTCCGGTTGGTAACGTCACCACTTTTGTTCTTATTAACTGAGAAGAACGGGTTGTCCGTTTCGCCCTGGTTAATGCTACCGCCCAAGATCCGGCGCGTACCATCCGGATTGAGGTAGTTCGTGATGTCGTCGTTGGCAGGCCAGGCAAGTAAACTAATCACAAACCCATAATTTCCCCGGATGGCTTTCGTCACCTGCGAATTCACGTAGTTAAACGAAGTCATCACGTCTAGTTTTGGGCTAATACGAGCCGTACCCGTTAACCGTACCGACAATCGTTTATAGCCCGTAGTGGGGACAACACCGGTTTGGTTGGTGTAGTTGGTTGATAAGCGATACGTGGCTATATCACTGCCGCCTTCAAAACCGAGGTTATGCACCTGGGTAAATCCTTTCTGGAAAAAGCTGTGAATATTGTCGTAGAGAGGGGCGTCTGCTGCGTACTTAGGCCCGAAATAGGCGGGAATCGTAGCCGCACTTGGATTGGCGTAACCCAGGGCACCACGCCCATAGACCGTTTGTACTTCTGGAAAGCGATAGACTTCTGTACTCTGAAAGCGATTGTCATAGCTCACACGAGCAGCTCCTTTGCTGCCTTTCTTAGTCGTGATAACAATAGCTCCCGATGAGGCATCAATCCCATACAGAGCCGCAGCTTCGGGGCCTTTCAGTACCGTAATACTTTCAATGTCGTTCGGGTTAATGTCGGCAGCCCGGTTCAGGTAATCATTGTCGCGGTTAGGGCGATTAGACACCAGCGCACCCTGATTGAACGTACGGTTATCAATGGGCAACCCATCGACAACAAATAGGGGCTGGTTATTGCCACCAATCGAACTGGCACCGCGTAACTGAATCATGGCCGATGATCCTGGTGTTCCCGAGGTGGTGGTCATGGTTAGCCCTGCCACGCGTCCCTGCATGCCAACCAGGAAGTTATCACGCTGCGCGTTGGAAATGTCGGAGCCTTTTACTTCACCTACCGAGTAGCCTAACGCTCGTTTCTCCTGACGAATACCAAGCGCTGTGACAACCACCTCGTTCAGTTCAGATTCTGACTCGACTAATGTAACATCAACCTGGCTTTTTGAACCGACCTCAATGGTTTGAGCAACCATACCAATCAGGCTGATTACCAGGCTTGCATTAGGGCCAACAGAGAGTTTATAATTTCCGGCGCCGTCGGTGGTGGTACCACGAGTGGTGCCTTTTAACTGCACGTTTGCGCCGGGTAGGGCACTGCCGTCTTTGGCTAAGGTAACCTTCCCGGTTATAACCCGATCCTGGGCATACACCTTAGTTAGCATTAGCAAACCGAGCAACAGCAGGAAGCTACTGCGTACAAGTAATTGCATAAGCAGATACGTTTTAGAATGAGTGATGAAATGAATTAAAAGGGCATTAAACGGGCAAAGAAACAAAAATATAGGCTAACTAGGATATGTGAATTTCTATAAAAAGAAAAAAAGCAAAGGGGGCTAAAATGGGCTATTACTTAGTTGGCTGATAATGAGTTTTGTGAAATTCTAGGTAGATAGAGGCCGAACTCACAGAGATATTGATTGGCTATAGAATGTTACACTATCGATAGAAGGAACTATAGTATGAGCGATCGAATGCATTTTCTGGTGCATAAGCAAACTACATTCGTTAAATTCTAGTGGATCCTTCTGGTTCTATTATCATTGATAATCAGCAATGAAAACGCCAGTAGGATTACTAGAAGTTAAAGCAGAAAGGACTGATGCTACTTGCTTAAGGCCTTTGGTACACTGGCCGGGTAAATGGCGGCAGAAGGAGAATATGAAACGAATTTTCGTCGCCAAGTAAGACGGCCCGGCGGAGGTCATTTTCGGCCTGGGGAAGTTGGCGAAGCTGAATGCGAGCTAAGGCCCGCCAGCGGTACGCATCAGGCTGTTCATCTCGATAAAACCAGACGGCCTTATCAAACTCACGGAATGCCTGCTGAAACTCGTTGGTATAATAAAGCGCAATACCCCGATCCAGATAGCACTCAGCCAGGGTATTGTCACGGCTGATGGCTTCAGTCAAGTCGTAGATGGCGGAATAGTAATTCTCCTGGGCAAGCTGGCATTTACCCCTATAGGCGTAAGCAATAGCCGACTTGGGATACTGCCGAACAGCATCGTCGAAATAAGAATAAGCTTCTGTACTATTTCGATTTTGAACCAGTTCAATCCCTTTTTTAAACCGTTTTCGGTCTTTATCCGACACGGTATCATGGTCGACCATGAAATACCGGATGGTTAGGTAAATGCCGAAAAGTAGCCCTAATCCTACAACTTCCATATCTCAGTCTGGGTTTTCTCCCCTTGCGAATTTAAGCCTTTTAGGTAGTTTGAACAAGCAATACGCTCAGATCAGGCCTATTTGTAAAGCCTTCGGCAAACTTTTTTTGACCAGTTCATACGAATGGTCAATCCATTCCTGCACGTCTGCCGTTCGCACGCGGCCATCAATCGTAATGGTGTTCCAATGGGTCTTGTTCATGTGGTAACCGGGTGTTACAGCACTATGTTCTTCCCGAAGTTGAACAGCCCGTTCAGGATCACATTTTAAGTTAATTGTGGTGGGCTGACTCTCTGTAGCCAGCAGGGCAAACATCTTGCCGCCCACCTTAAACACCAGGGCATCGCCACCGAAGGGAAATGATTCCGTAACACCCGGTTTGGCAATACAGTAATCGCGTATCGTTTCGGTATTCATCGGACGCAGTGGCGGACGGTATAGACAATAACGGCAAACAAAAACATAACAATGGAGATCCGATTGATGCCATGCATCATGCGGAGGTTTACACTCGTCGGCTGATTTGGGTCAGGTTTGCGGAATACCCGCAGGAAATACGAAAAGACAGGCCCAATTTTGAGGTAATCGATGAATCTGTTCACGAGGAGAATTAATGGATAATGTAAAATGGATAAAGAATAATGATACTACTCACCTACATAACAAACATGATTGCCAGAACATTTTTCTTGGCGACCATTATTCATTTTACATTATTCATTGACTAAACTTGGTTCAATCCAGCGGTCGTCTTCGCGAATTAGTTCGATCAACTCATCAACGGCACGATCGGCAGGAACCGATTTTTTGATCACCTGCTGACCCCGGTAGAGAGCAATTTTATCCCGCCCGATTCCTACATAGCCGTAATCCGCATCGGCCATCTCGCCCGGCCCGTTTACAATACATCCCATAATGCCGATTTTAACCCCTTTCAGATGATCGGTTCGTTGGCGGATGTGTGCCGTCGTTTCCTGTAAATCGAACAAAGTCCGTCCACAGGATGGACAGGATATATACTCGGTTTTCGTAATGCGGGTTCGAGCTGCCTGTAAAATGCCAAAGGACAGACTATTTAACGTTTTTAATGTATTGGGTTCGGACTGCCCGGTTGCTGAAAGCATAATCCCATCACCCAACCCATCAATCAGCAAACCGCCCACATCCGTTGAGGCATAGAGCGGAATGTCTTCCGAAGGTATTTCTGCATAAGCTCGTTGTACAACAACAGGGGTTGTTAGTCCCTGGTTAATCAGCTCAACAAACAGTCTCCGCAACTCCGGCATGGCGTGTGCATTATCGGTTTTAATGAGTAGCACAACGGTACGGTCGGTGCGCAGTACGTCAAACAATTCATCAGACAACTCGGGCAGTGATACCTGAACAAAGTTCAGGCGTACCTGTAATGAACCTTTGTTTACATGACTCTGTAAATACGCATCAGCAGTCAGCAACGGAAACGTATTAACCTGGTCAGAAACGGTTTGCCAGGCAGCAAAATCCAGAATCTGTTTCAGACCATTAGGCAACATAAATTGCGCCGGTTGCGAACCTGTATAGATGTAATCGGCACCCAAATCATTCATCCGCCACTTGTCAGGCTCGGGCAGATAAAAGTGCCCAATCGGATGGAGATCTTTATGTTCTGTAACGAGTGTCTGACTGAAATCAGCAATAACGCGTGGTACATTCTGTCCACCGAAGTTGACCACGTCGTGGGTTGTTCGGCGGGTATACTGAAACGGATTAATGGGGTAATTTTCAATGGCAGGAATAGCTTTGCTTTCAGACGTCCGATGGGTATAACGATCAATTAACGCCTGAGCAACAGGCGCTTCCCGCTCCGGCTCTTCCGTCAGCGATACGCGAACCGTGTCACCAATACCATCTTCCAGCAGCGTACCAATCCCCAACGCCGACTTGATACGCCCGTCTTCGGCCTCGCCCGCTTCGGTTACGCCGAGGTGCAAGGGGTAGGGTTTCAGTCCTTCTTCGTCCAGCCGTTGCACCAGCAACCGGTAGGCTTGCACCATCACCTGCGGGTTGCTCGACTTCATCGACAGGACAATATTGTAATAATTCTCGTCCTCGCAAATCCGTAAAAACTCCAGTGCCGATTCTACCATGCCAACCGGCGTATCGCCATAGCGACTCAGAATCCGGTCGGAGAGGGAACCATGGTTAGTACCGATGCGCATAGCCGTACCATATTCTTTACAGATACGTACCAGTGGCAGAAATTTCGCCCGAATCCGATCCAGCTCGGCGGCATAGGCGGCATCGGTATAGTCAATAAATTCAAAGCGTTTACGATCGGCGTAATTACCTGGATTGATGCGGACTTTCTCCACGATCCGGGCCGCCAGCTCGGCCGCGTTGGGCGTAAAGTGGATATCGGCCACCAAGGGTGTGGTATAACCCCGGGCCCGTAATTCCTTACGGATATTCTCCAGGTTCTGGGCTTCCTTCACGCTCGGAGCCGTAATCCGAATGTACTCACAACCAGCCTCAATCATCCGGATACTTTGCGCTACGGAACCAAGCGTATCCATCGTGTCGATCGTTGTCATCGACTGCACCCGGATTGGGTAATCAGAGCCCATTGGCACATCACCAATATTGACCGTTATGGTTTGCCGACGGATGTACTGCGTAAGCGAAGTTGTGTAGAGAACGGGTGAACCAGCCAATGTGGCTGATGAAGAAGGAGTAAGCAGCGAATCGAGCATACAGATAGCGGCAGAGCCGTTTGACAACACAAAGGTACGGAAAAAGCGGCTTTCCGGTTTGGGTTATGTGTACTTGGCTAACGTTAGGGTTAAGGTAAATGTTCGCTTATGGGAGGTAGTATCGAAACACAAATCAGGACTGGTAGTGAGTTCGTTAAATCGAATTCAGCAAACAAAAACACAGGTAAGCGGTTGAATTAACAGTGTGCCATCCTCACGGTTAATTAACCGGGACGGGTACGCCTAAAAGAAGACACAACCTATTGCTAACTCAAGAACGTTATGAAAACCAAGCTATTGAGTGTATTTGCACTCGCTATGATGCTGACTCTTGGTGCCTACGCACAGGACAGTACAGCCATGAGTAAGAAAGAAATGCGGAAGCAGGAAAAGGCCGAGCGGAAAGCTCGCCTGAAAGATGACCTTAAAAATACAAGCCGGGCTGCCGGTGAAACGACCAGGGAAGTGGGGCAGGGGATCAAGAGCAAAGCAAAAGTTGCCGGTGAGGCAATTGATACTACCGCTCAGCGAACAGGGCGAGCGGTGAACAGGGGATTAGACAATGCTTCTGATGCCATTTCAACCGAGGCTAGAAAACTGAAAGATAAACGGGATTCGACCAGAGCCGAAAAAGCCCGTCGGGATTCGTTGTAATTCTTTAATAATATCTAAAAACCTCTAAATCCCCTGAAGAGGACTTTATCTAAGCAAGAGTAAAGTCCTCTTCAGGGGATTTAGAGGTTTTTAGTTGGCTAAACTACTAATTTTCAGGCATTTTCATAGAAGTATGACATAGCTCTATGTTAGTTTGGCACCTACTTTGGCATACTTTCCGCGCCAGTGTTTCCAGCGTTTATGGGACCAGAGCCAGTCGGACGGGTGTTTACAGATACTTTTTTCCAATTTATTCCTGTAGCTCTCCAGAATGGCTCCTTCCGATAAGCACTTGTACGGTGGTTCGGCAATGAGCGAAAAGGTGCCTTCGTAATAACCCCGGCGCACTCGGATTAACTCCAGAAAGAATACGGGCAGGTTCCGGCTCCGGGCCAAACGTTCGGTGCCGGGGTAAAATGGGGTATCGCGGTGTAGGAAATCCATCCAGTACCCCTGCTCGGGTACATCGGGAACCTGGTCTGCCACCAGCGCAATTACACGTGGGATATCTTTGCGCACGACCATCTGACGGGGCAGAAGGTTCATGGGAGTTGGAACCGCGCCATGGCTGGCCCGCACCTCCTGCATAATTTTCTCCATGTTTGGGCTAGTCAACGGCTTATACACACTGTCGACCGGTATACCAATAACGACCGCGGCCGATGGAACCCATTCCCAGTTACATTGATGCGAGCCGGTACAGATAACAGTTTGACCAGCCGTCAAAAAATCCTTTATTACTTCCGGATTTGTATACACAAACCGCTTCTTTAACTCGCAGGGGGAGATACTGGCTAGTTTGATGGTTTCGACGAGAATATCAGTCAAATTACGGTAGAAGTCGTTCGCAATCAAGCGAATATCTTCGGGAGACTTGTCAGGGAATGAGCGCTTTAAATTTTCCAGAATAACTTGTTCCCGGTATCGAAATACGTAACGAATGAAGAAGTATAAGACATCCGAAATACCATAGAGAACAGGGAATGGCAAATGGGATAAGAGTCGAAAAAAAATCATCTAGGTGAGCAGCCCGAATAGCGAGATAAACCTATTGGCTGCCCTAAATATAAAAAATACTAATTTAGTTACCGAAAATTATATGGTAAAAGCCTTAAATTGATTCTTCTGGTCTCTGGAGTCTACTGGTTAACCCTACGTCAGTTTGGCGCCTACTTTGGCATATTTTCCGCGCCAGTGTTTCCAGCGTTTATGGGACCAGAGCCAGTCGGACGGGTGATTTCGGATGGTGGTTTCTATTTGATCCCGATAGCGTTCTAAAATAGTACCAGGTGGTAAATCTGTGTAAGGGGGCTCAGCAAGAAGCTTTACGGAAACTTCGTAATACCCCCGACTTACACGAACTGGCTCCATATAAAATACCGGCAGGTTCCGGCTGCGGGCCAGCCGTTCTGCACCGGGATAAAATGGGGTATCCCGATGCAGAAAATCAGTCCAGTAGGCCTGTTCAGGCACATCAGGTACCTGATCCGACATAAGGCCAATCAAGCGGGGAATATGCTTTCGGGCGGCCATCTGCCGAGGTAAAGTATGCATTGGGGTTGGAACAGCTCCGAAACTAGATCGGATCTGATACATCACCTTCTCGAAAAATGAATTGGTTAGCGGTTTATAAATGCTGTCGACTGGGATCCCCTTCTGCACAAAAGCCCCTGGAATCCACTCCCAGTTTCCCTGATGCGAAGTCATGCCTATAGCCGTCTGACCTGCCCGTATCTTTTCCTGAACTAACTCTGGATTAGTGACCCGAACACGTTTTTGTAATTCATCGGGTGAAAGAGCGGGTAACTTGATGATTTCAACAAATAAATCCGCTAAATCCTGGTAAAAACCCTTCATAATCTGGCGGATTTCGGAGGGGGATTTTTCCGGAAATGAGAACCGTAAATTTTCCAGAACAACTGTACGCCGGTAACGAACTATATGGAGAAGTAAAAAAGCCAGTACATCAGAAATGCCATATAGTATACCGAGTGGCAGACGCGATAATAGCCGAAAAAGTTTCATCTGGATAACGTAGAGCGGGCAGAAGCCGAAAGTACTGCTTTTGCCAAAAATTAAAAAAATACTAAAACTCGTTGGTGGTATTGAATTTTTGCTTTATTTGTGAACGGATACTTAAGTTATCATTGGAAACGCATTGGTTAAGGTCTCGTTTGACCGGTTTAGTAGTTGAATTACACTATTTGCCCTGTTTAGATTATGTGTCGGGGCTAATGCGGTTTGGAGGAGTACAAATCGAAGCTCACGAGCATTACCAGAAACAAAGCTATCGAAACAGGTGCTATGTTCGGACAGCTAACAAAATTGATACGCTAACAGTGCCCGTACAGCAGGGAACGCACCATCAGCCCATTCGTGATCTTCGGATAGCGAACGACCAGGCCTGGCAGATGCACCACTGGCGATGCCTGAAGGCGGGTTATGGGAAATCCCCATTTTTTGAATACTATGCGCCCTATTTTGAGCCGGTTTATCAAAAAAAATGGACTTTTTTATTTGACTTGAATCTGGAACTGCTGACAATTTGTCTGAAATTGATGCAGCTACGGATACCAATAAACCTGACAGAATGGTATGATAAAACAACACCGGTCGGTCTATTTGACGCTCGATCGAGGTTGAATCCGGGAAATAGACCGGAAACGTATATATTCCACCAGCCGGTAGAATACCCGCAAAATTTTGGCGTTGAATTTGTACCAAACCTAAGTATTATAGACCTGTTGTTCTGTCAGGGACCGTCCGCTGCGGACGTGTTAAGGGCTGGCCTACGGGAGTGAACAAATCCTTAAAACTCTTCGTTAGGCACAGTATAGTAGCTTACCTAAGGAGACCCTAAAACGAATGGAAGCAAAATTCTCAAACCGCGTAAAGGAAGTCATCACGCTGAGTCGGGAAGAAGCCTTACGCTTAGGCCACGATTATATCGGCACAGAACACCTCTTGCTGGGTATGATTCGTGAGGGTGAGGGTGTAGCGGTGGGCTTACTGAAGAAACTCGGTATCTCACTCGACGAACTCCGGGTCACAATTGAACAGGCCACGAAAGGAACAGCCACCAACAACGTGAAAAATCTAGCGAATATTCCTCTGACCCGTCAGTCGGAAAAGACGCTGAAAATCACCTATTTGGAAGCTAAGATTTTCAAAAGCCCGCTCATTGGAACGGAACACCTGTTACTGTCGATTCTGCGTGATGAAGACAATGTCGCCACCCAGATTCTCAATAAATTCAATATTAACTACGAAGTCATTAAGGAGATGCTCGAATATCAATCTTCGGGAACCCGCCCGGTGATGGGTCCCGAAACCGACGATGACGACAACGACCGTGGCATGTTTGGCGGAAGCAGTTCCGGTTCAGGCAAAGATCCAAAAGGTACCGAGAAATCACGGACACCTGTACTGGATAACTTTGGCCGAGATCTGACCAAACTTGCCGAAGTTGGCAAACTCGATCCCATTGTTGGTCGCGAAAAAGAAATTGAACGGGTAGCTCAGATTCTGAGCCGCCGGAAGAAAAACAATCCAATCCTGATTGGTGAGCCAGGGGTTGGTAAAACGGCCATCGCCGAAGGACTGGCTCTGCGCATTGTGCAGAAGAAAGTTTCGCGGGTGCTATTCGGTAAGCGTGTTGTTACACTTGACCTTGCATCGCTCGTGGCAGGTACAAAGTACCGCGGACAGTTTGAAGAGCGGATGAAGGCAGTGATGAACGAGCTTGAAAAATCGCCGGAAGTTATTCTGTTCATTGATGAGTTGCACACGATAGTTGGAGCAGGTGGTGCGTCGGGTTCACTCGATGCGTCGAACATGTTCAAACCGGCATTGGCGCGGGGCGACATTCAATGTATCGGTGCTACCACACTTGATGAATATCGTCAGTATATCGAGAAGGATGGAGCCCTGGCTCGTCGTTTCCAGATGGTAATGGTGGATGCCACATCGATTGACGAAACCATCGAAATTCTGAATAACATCAAGGATAAATACGAAGATCACCACCATGTTGACTACACGAAAGAAGCCATCGAGGCTGCGGTAAAGTTGTCAGAACGGTATATCTCGGATCGATTCCTTCCTGATAAAGCCATTGACGTAATGGACGAAGTGGGTGCTCGTGTACACATCTCGAACATTACCGTTCCCGAAGATATTCTGCGTCTGGAAGAGCAGATCGAGAACATCAAGAAGGAGAAAAATCAGGTTGTTAAGAGCCAGAAATACGAAGAAGCTGCTCAGCTTCGCGATAAGGAAAAACGCCTGATCGACCAGCTTGAGCGCGCAAAACAACTTTGGGAGGAAGACACCAAGAAACGTCGCTACAAGGTTACTGAAGAAAACGTGGCTGAAGTAGTAGCCATGATGACCGGTATTCCAGTGACGAGCGTATCGAACGATGAAGGCAAGAAACTTGTCAACATGGGCGATGAACTGAAAGGCCGTGTAATTGGTCAGCAGTCGGCCATTGACAAACTGGTGAAAGCTATTCAGCGGACGCGTGTTGGTTTGAAAGATCCTAAGAAGCCTATTGGTTCGTTCATTTTCCTTGGCCCAACGGGTGTAGGTAAAACGGAACTTGCCAAAGTGCTGGCTACCTACCTGTTCGACAAAGACGATGCGCTGGTTCGTATCGATATGTCGGAATACATGGAGAAATTCAGCGTTAGCCGTTTGGTTGGTGCACCTCCAGGTTACGTGGGTTATGAAGAAGGTGGTCAGTTGACCGAAAAAATTCGTCGGAAGCCTTACAGTGTTGTGCTGTTGGATGAAATCGAAAAAGCCCACCCGGATGTGTTCAACATCCTGTTGCAGGTGCTTGACGATGGTATCCTGACCGACGGTCTGGGTCGCCGGGTTGATTTCCGGAACACGATCATCATCATGACCTCCAACATCGGGGTTCGTGACCTGAAAGATTTTGGTGCGGGTATCGGTTTCGCAACCAAGAAGAGCGCGGAAACACAGGATGATTTGATGAAGAGCACGATTCAAAGTGCACTGCGTAAAGCGTTCTCGCCTGAGTTCCTGAACCGTTTGGACGATGTGATTGTGTTTAACTCGCTCTTGCGCGAAGACATCCACAAAATCATTGATCTGATGCTGGGTAAACTGCTGGGCCGTGTTACCAACCTGGGTTATACTGTTGAACTGACAGAGAAGGCGAAAGACTTCCTGGCCGAAAAAGGGTATGATCCACAGTACGGTGCCCGTCCGTTGAGCCGCGCTATCCAGCGTTACCTTGAAGACCCCGTTGCTGAAGAAATCCTAAAAGGTGAACTGAAAGACGGCGACGTCATTTTGGCCGACTACAGTGGTGAAGGCGAAACGCTGACCATTACGGTAAAGAAGCCCGAAGCAGTGGTTGAGTAATCGAAAAGTGATTTATATAAAAAAGGGGCCTGACGTTCGAACGTCAGGCCCCTTTTTGTGAATCAATATAAAATCAATCAAGTTCAGCAAGGAGTTCGTCAAGTTCCTTTGGGTCTAGATTTTCCTTTTCCGCTTTATCGTAAATGGTTAGTAAAATTATAGTTGTCTGAACAATGTGTAAATGAGTGATGACTCGTGCACCGCCACTTTTACCTTTGGCTTTACTCTTTATTGCTAACCTTACTTTATAACAATTTTTTCCTAACGATGTCCCTTGTGTTGGATCTTCCTGTAAAGATGTAAGCAATGAAGCTACATCTGTTTTTAGGGATGGATACTTTTTTTAGGAGTTTATCAAATTTCTCAGTACTGAGAATACTATAGCTCATTTAAAACCTCCCATGCCGACCGTAGCTGTTTTTTGCCTTTCTTGAATTGATTGACCTCCTCGATAGCTTCTTTCAAATCAGTTTTCAGCTGTTCTTTAGTTACTGGTTCGTCATCGGCCTGTAGTAAATTGACAAGCTCTTGGCGCTCCTTAGGTGGCAATTGATTTCGAATAATACTGGCTAATTCAGCAATGCTTAATCGCGTATTAAAATGGACTGTAACGCTCATACAAAACACCGTTAGTTCTAGCCAAATTTACAGAAAATACATGTAAAGCGTAACAAGGCTTACAACAATAGCCTTACCATTAAATATTCTTCTGCTTCACCTGATCAATCAGATACTCACTAGTACGCATCGAACTAGCCAGAATCGTCCAGGTTACGTTTTTATCACCCTGCGAAACGAAGGGAGCGGCATCAACTACGAACAGATTCTTTACATCGTGAGCCTGCTGAAACTTGTTCAGCGCTGACTTTTGTGGGTCGTTCCCCATACGAACCGTACCTACCTCGTGGATAATACGACCAGGAGCCGCCAAACCATAACCGTGAGCCGTATCAGGACCAGGCTTTGGCCCCAGCGGAGTGCCACCCATCGCATGGATAATTTCCTCGAACGTATCCTGCATATGTTTGGCCTGCTTCACTTCATAATCCGACCATTTGTAGTGGAAGCGTAGGGTTGGAATGCCGTACTTATCTACTTTGTTAGGGTCTATTTCGCAATAGTTCGATTCTAAAGGAACTGGCTCGCCCCGGCCCGACATGCTTACATAAGCACCGTAGAATCGACGGTAATCATCTTTCAGGCCTGCTCCATACCCGCCAGCGGCTTTTAGTTTGCCATCACGACCGGGAATCGAACCGTTCTGAGATTCGATGCCTCCGCCATAGCCAGCACCGGGCATCCCCATACCACCACCGTACTCAATATGATACCCACGTGGGAAATCTAATTTCTTGTTATCCAGCCACCAGGGCGTAAACACGTGCATTCCGCCAACCCCATCTTCGTTGTAACGCTTGCGATCCATGAGGGCTGGTATAAAGCCAGATCGGCTGGCACCCGTCGAGTCATTCAGGTATTTGCCCACTACGCCACTGTTGTTGGCTAATCCATTGGGGAATCGTGGCGATTTAGAGTTCAGTAGTATCCGGGCCGATTCGCAGGTACTGGCTCCCAGCATGACTGCTTTAGCCTTTACGGTAATTTCCTCCAGCGTAATGTTATTTACATAGCTCACACCCGTGGCAAGACCTGTTTTCGAATCAGTAAGTACTTCGCGTACCATGGCACCATTTACAAGAGTAACATTCCCCGTCTTGACGGCGGGAATACAAAGTACCGATGAGGCCGAGAAGTCGGCATAGGCCTGGCAACCCCGATTACACTGACGGCAATAGAAACAGGAGCCCCGGTCTTTATTGATAGGCTTGGTCAGAATACTCAGGCGAGACGGAATAACGGGAATGCCAATACTTCTGGCCCCTTTCCGAATCATTAGCTCGTGCAAACGAGGCTTTGGTGGAGGCAGAAAAATACCGTCTGGCTCATTGGGGAAATTCTCGACTGAGCCAAAAACGCCGATAAGGCGATCTACCCTGTCGTAATAGGGTTTAAGATCATCGTAGCCAATAGGCCAGTCATCGCCAACACCCGAAAGCGAACGACGCCGGAAATCGTCTGGGCCGAAGCGCATAGAAATACGACCCCAGTGATTGGTTCGTCCGCCAAGCATTCGGGACCGAAACCAGCCAAACTCGGTACCTGATTTGGCTGAATAAGGCTCTCCATCAATTTCCCAACCACCCCAGGCCGCATCAAAGTCTCCACCAGAACGGAACTCGGTACTTGCTCCACGCCGTGGTGATTCCCAGGGCCATTTTAGTTGCGTAATGTATTTGGGATCAGCTGGGTCGTAATAGCCACCGGCTTCAAGCAGAATGACTTTTGCGCCTGCTTTAGCTAACATGTACGCAGCCATGCCGCCACCAGCACCCGAGCCCACAATAGCTACATCGTAGATTATAGGGTCTTTTTTGATTTGTGGGATGTCCATTCAGAAAGGAAGAGTTAGGAACGCTATTAAATACTGATTAAAGGAGGGTATGTATGGAGTTTACTGCTTATTGACTCGAAAGGGCTATCTGATGTGAAACAACAATACTGAGCAGACCTACCGCATAGCCTCTACACATTCCGCAACTTTATCGGTATTAATAATATCGACCCCTAGTTTCTTCAACTGTTTCCAGCCATTAGGTGTATCAGGAATTGCCCAGAAACGGATAGGTTTGTTATCACTATGAGCACGTTTAATGACCCGTTTAAGTTTATCACGGTCTGCATCGGGTATATCGCCAACACCGTCCCAACGGGAATAGGACCGGAAATTATCGCTGATAAAGGCCACTAACCGAAGCGTTTCTTCATCATATACCTCGCTGGGGCGTCCATCAAACTGAAGGAGCGGGTAGTCGAAATAGTTCTGGATCTTAGGGCGATCACCACTAATAATAACCTGAACTGCTTTTGTGTTAGCCGCCCGGTTGAAGCAGGTGAGATTTTCTTCTAATAGTTTTAACAAGATAGGCAGTACGTCGGCAGAACTGGACTTTACGTCAATCACTAAGCCAAACGTGTAATCGCGATCGGGACTTGGCTTGTCCTTATACTGCTGAAACAGTCGTGCAATAGGTTTCAGATAAAGCGAATCAAGGGTTGGGGAACTGACCGTTGGCTTCTCAGATGAAACGACCAACTTGCCGTCCTGTAGCCAAACGTCGGCCTCGATAAAGTCGGCACGCTTTTCGTACGCATTCACAAAAGGCCTGGGTTGTGCATGATCATTGTTGGCATGAATTTTTTGGGCAAAAGTGACTGATGCAGTCAGCCAAAGCAAGGTGAGTAGGAAGTAGTAGCGCATAATGAATGGCTTAATTTTGGGTAAAGTAACGTAGCTTACGCACTAAACCAAAACCAGTAGCTACCTTGCCGTTTCCGACCAAACTACTATTTTTGGCTAAACTTATCAAATTATCAATGCATAATGCATAATGGGAAATGTATAACGAAAAATAGGCTTTATCGGCGCTTATTATTCATTATACATTATTCATTTTCCATTACCTCTTATCAATGGATTTACTGAAAGGAAAAGTTGCCCTTATTACCGGAGCCTCGCGCGGAATTGGGCGGGCCATGGCCCAGAAGTTTGCGCAGGAAGGTGCTCACGTTGCCTTCACCTATTTATCAAGCGTTGAAAAAGGGCAAGCCCTGGAAGATGAACTTCGGGCATTTGGCGGTCAAGTGAAAGGATACCGTTCAGATGCATCGGATTATCAGGCTGCCGAGGCCTTAGTTAGTCAGGTCATTGCCGACTTTGGTAAACTCGATGTGCTCATCAATAATGCCGGGGTTACGCGCGATGGGCTGCTCATGCGTATGTCGGAAGAACAATGGGATACCGTAATTAACGTTAATTTAAAGTCGGTGTTCAACCTGACGAAAGCGGTTACCAAACCCATGATGAAAGCGAAATCTGGTTCCATCATAAATATTACATCGGTAGTGGGCATCCGGGGCAACGCGGGGCAGTCTAATTATGCGGCTTCAAAGGCGGGCATCATTGGGTTTACCAAGTCGGTTGCACTGGAATTGGGGTCACGAAATATTCGCTCCAATGCCATTGCACCAGGATTTATCGAAACCGAAATGACGGGCGAAATCAATGAAAAAGCACTTGAAGACTGGAAACAACAGATTCCAATGAAGCGTGGAGGCCAACCCGATGAAGTTGCTAATTGTGCCGTTTTCTTAGCGTCTGATCTTTCCAGCTATATTTCCGGCCAGGTACTTCAGGTAGATGGCGGAATGCTTACCTAAAAAAGGGAGGAAGAAGAAAAGGGAAGAAAGGACGAAGGGAGGATAGCCCATGAACGTTTAATCCCTTCTCTCCCTTTCGTCCCCTTCCTCCTTTTTCTCCTTCTAATCTATGACCTTCTTCTTTCAATCTTCGCCCTGGTGGATTTTTGTTTGCCTGCTCGTTGGAGCGGTCTATGCATTTGCCATGTATCAGCCTTTACCTCGTTTGGTAGGGAGTGGTGCAACAGTCGGCGGATTCGACAAACGAACAACATATAGGCTTGCCGCACTGCGGTTTGTTGTGGTCAGCTTTCTGTGTTTTTTGTTGCTGAACCCACTGATCCGCAGCCTCAGAACGCTCACGGAGAAACCCAAAGTTGTATTGGCAGTTGATAACTCGGAGTCGGTGGCGGCTGCTGGACGGCCGGCACTCAATAAGGCGCTGACTGGGCTGCAAACACTTCGGCAACAATTGACTGATAAAGGTCTGGACGTAACCGTTCGGACATTTGGAGACAGCATTACCGACGCTGACCTTACCCAAATCCCGTTTACCCGACGTACCACCGATCTGTCGGCACTATTATCCGGCATTCGCTCCGACTATGAAGGCCGTAATCTGACAGATGTAGTACTCGTATCGGATGGTATTGTTAATCAGGGAGTTTCGCCCACGTTTGGCCAGTATCCATTTGCCGTGCAAACGGTTGGATTAGGCGATACAATTCCTAAGAAAGACATTCAATTAAAAGGCATTGTAGCGAACCGAATTGCGTATCTAGGCAATCAATTTCCAGTACAGGCCGAAGTCGTTAGCAATGGATTTCAGGGCCGAACAGCAACGGTTGTATTGCGCCAGAACGGGAAAGAACTCGGGCGGCAATCGATCAATTTTGGCAAAAATGATACGTTCAATCAGCTGACCTTTCAGGCGACGGCAACGCAGAAAGGCGTTCAGCATTATGTGGTGGATGTATTGCCGCAGCCTGGCGAATTCAGTACGCTAAATAACCGCCAGGATGTGTATTTAGATGTTATCGATGGGAAAGAGAAAGTGTTACTGTTGGCATTAGCTCCTCACCCGGATATAAAAGCAATTCGTAACATTCTGGAACGAAACCAGAATTATGAACTAGACATTCGCATACTGACCGGAACACCTGCCGAAGCAACCGCGTCGGCGGACCGTCCCCCAGCCGATAAAACCTACGATCTGATCATTCTGCATCAGATTCCTGATAATGGAGGCATTGGCAACCCGGTGATTCAGCGGTATCTGGCGAAGAATACGCCGGTCTTGTTTGTGCTGGGTAATCAATCCGCACTCGGACCATTCAATACATCGAATCCGGTAATGCAGGTGGCTGCGCAGCCCAACCAGAGCGATAAAGTAACCGGTGTATTTAACCCTGAATTCAAACAACTGAACTTCGATCCGGCCAAGCTTGATATTCTCTCAAAACTGCCTCCTTTGTTAACACCATATGGTGACTACAGATTACAGCCCGGTAGCGAAGTTGTCCTGTGGCAGCAGGTGGGAAGTATTCGCACAACGAAGCCCTTACTGGCCCTGAACGTAACCAGTCCGCGCAAAACAGCTGTGCTGGCAGGGGAGGGTATATGGGCGTGGCGGCTCGAAGAATACGCGCTGACTGATAAGCAGGAAGTGGTGGATGAACTGATCCAGAAAGTAATTCAACTGATTTCGGTAAAAGAAGATCGGCGCAAACTCCGGGTGTATCCGATTCGGAATGAATTTATTGCGGGCGAAAAAGTTATTTTCGAGACGGAGCTTTATAACGATATCTACGAGCGATTATATGATAAACCCGTTCGGTTGGAAATCAAAGACGAAAAAGGAGTGACTCGTTCATTCAACTACACGCCTACGGCCTCCAACAGCCGTTTCGAGATCAGCCGACTACCCGAAGGTGCCTACAGCTTTAAGGCCACCGTAACAGTTAACAATAAGGCTGAGCAATCATCCGGACAGTTTGTGGTTCGTGACCTGCAACTTGAAGCCCTGAATACGACTGCCGATCACGGCATGCTCCGACAACTGGCCCAGCAAACGGGCGGGCAATTTTTCACCGCAAATCAGACCGACGAACTCGTTCGGAAGCTGACCGCTCAGTCGCACCCGGCCCGGTTAACGAGCACCGAAGAAATGAATGAGCTAATCAACTGGCGTTGGTTGTTCTTTGTGGTGCTGACGTTAGCCGCTATTGAGTGGGGACTACGGAAATTTTATGGCGGGTATTGATACCGCTAGCTTTGACGCAGTATACGCTTCCGGAAATTTACTAGTTGGTATTACAAGGATATGGATGCTATGCCAGCGGATCTATTCAAGATGGATGCCTACCTTCCCGACGGCGATCGAACCACTATTCTCTCGGGTATTCTGAGTACGAGGTATCCCTACTTCAGCCAGTTCGTTGAACCTATCGGAAGCGGATAAATACTAGCTACACCGCTGTTGCTTCCAATTGCTGCCGCTTCCCGGCAAAGTAAACCTCCCAATCTGTTATCTGGCTAATAGCCTGATAGGTCTCCGACTCCTACAATGCCTGGACATCCGATTGAAGCCGAGTGGTGAGGGATTGTACCTAGGAGTTGGCGGTTTTAACGAGGGCGGTGGTGGGTTTTTGGGCATAGATTTACAAGCAGTGATGGATTACCGCTTTAGTTTTTCTCTTCGGTATTCAAGACTTTGAATCATCAATTCGTTCGCTACAGAAGGCTGTTGTTGCTGACGGTGTCGTAGCTGTTTTAACTGCTCATCCGTTTGGCGTATACGCTCGGTCGATAAGGTCGCCAGTCGCTGTTTAACTTCGCGTAATGACATGTCTGCTAAGTCGATACGTTTAACTCCATTACTAATTCAATGATTCCTTTGGGAAACCCGTTTCGGTCTGTGCCGAATTGGTTCGTCCAGTAAGTTACTAATTCCTTTGATTGGGCAGTATCATTATTCAGCAAAAAATAAGAATCAGTTTGGTATGTCTGAAACGCATTTTGAGCAAATAACGGCTCAAATAAGTCTTTGTTCTGCCGTATACTTGCTTCGTCGTCTAATAAACTCAATATATCAACATCGTTAGGATTAAGCTTATTTGTCGTAAAACTTCCATCAATCCATAATTGCCAGCTACCCGTATAGGTAACTTGATTTAATGTGTCACCTAAAGCCTCAATGTATTCGAGCAAACCCGTATAGATGGAAAGACGCGTACCAGAAAGTGGGAAGGGAGTTACGAATATCTGCTCAAATTCTTCCAGAGAATCAATGCGGATAAGTTCATAGGGGCTTAAGTTGCCACGAACATCGAAATTATAAGTCATTCTAAAACCTGAATGAGGGCGATAGGGTTTTGTATATGGTTGATAGAAAGTTGACGGACAAATTAGCCTCTAGTTTTACCAGATGATAAGACGGTTGCTTTACTCATTCTCCATTCCCTCCAGCCTCCGCCCGCATGGCGTATTGCACAAAACGGATTTCACTAAACGATACATCAGTACCTAAGCCCTGCCGAACTTCGCTTAGGGATTCGGATGGATAATTTTCCAGGTACGACCGAATACTTGCGATTTTTTTAGTAGGTAATAATGCATCAACAGCCAATTCGCCCGTGCCAACATATTTTACTAAATGGCTTTCCACAGTTGAGACCGCTAAGCTGCGCTCGGCTGCAATCTCTGCAATTGTTTTACCAGACTGGAAAAAAGCCAACGTGATGGCAGGTGATAGCTCTTTGGGTTCCTTTGGCGGTTTGGGAGCTTTGGATACTTTCACTTTCGGGGTAGCCGAGCTGGCTGCCCGGCCTGCTGGATTTTCCTGAACGATACGCAGAATTTCGGCACCAATTTGCCTCACTTTGGTTTTGCCAAACCCTTTAATGGCCAGTAATTCAGCCTCCGTTGTAGGACGCGCACGCGCTAGTTCAACAATGGTTTTCTGTGGTAAGACCATAAAGCCAGAGGTGTTGTGTTCTCCAGCCATATCATTCCGCCATTTCATCAACGCACCGTACAAGCCACCACGCGAAGAACCCTCCGAAGCGGGTATCTCGGCAACTTGTGGCTCAAACTTTTTGCGTTCGGGCTGGAAGTCCAGTTCAGCACGATTGCGGGCTTGCAGATAGGCTAATGCATTGAATCCGTCCCGACAACTCTCGAAACTGCGTAGCTTACTAAATAGCTCTTTCTCCAGTTCGTCCAGCGCTTCCAGCAGCAGGTCACGCACTTTCTTATTGTCGCAGTCGGTGGGGAAACGGTGCAGGAGTGGTAGAAATTCGGAACCAAGTAAGGTTTGAAAATAGGTTCCTGCTTTACGGACTCGAGCCTGTAGTGCCTGGTTGTATTCGGGTAAATTTTCGTTGGCAAAATAACTGGGAAGTTGTTGCTGGAAACGTCCCGACACATCACTGGCTTTCTCGCGTAATTGGTTGGTGAGTTGCGTCAGGATAGCGGAGCCTTCGGCATCTAAACTACTGGCGTGTTCATTCACGACCCGGCGACAACGGTAGAGTAGGGAATTGGCTCGTTCAAACGAAAACAATTCGCGAATCAGGTTTTGCTGGTTCGTGAGTTTTGCCTGGTGTAGATGCTGTTCGTTCGGAGTTTGCCGCTGAACTTGTTCATGAAAGTCCTCTAACTCCAGTTCTGTTTTGATACTATGAGCTGGAATAGGCGATCGGAGTACAAGCCCATTTAGGGTTTTACACCGGCTGAGGGCTACATAAACCTGACCGTGGGCAAACGCCGATGACACATCGAGAATCGCCTTATCGAACGTAAGTCCCTGGCTTTTGTGAACGGTTATAGCCCAGGCCAGTTTCAGTGGAATCTGCCGGAAGGTACCAATCGGTTCGCTCTTGATTTCTTTGGTAGTTGGGTCCAGAGTATATTTGATATTGGTCCAGTCAACCGGATAGACCACAATTTCTTCTCCATCCTGCTGACTCTTCACATAAATGGCAGAGTCATCCATGTCCGTAATTCGCCCGATTTTGCCGTTGTAGTACAGCTTATCACGGGAAATGTCATTTTTAATGAACATCACCTGAGCCCCTACTTTTAGTTCCAGACTGGCTTCGGTTGGGTACGTGTGCGCCGGAAAGTCACCTTCTACAATTGCCGTAAAGGTGCGGGGCTTTCCTTTCAGGGCCAGTAACTTCTGGCTGTTTAGTTGCTGGGCAGCTGTATTGTGGGTCGAGAGCGTAATGTAGCCTTCATCGTCGCTGGGAGAAAAATCCGGGATATAGCGTTGATTCAAATTATCCAATTGTGCCCGGGTAACGGTCTTCTCGCGAATGCTATTAAGCAAATCAATAAAACGCTGATCGGATTGCCGGTAAATATGCGTTAGTTCAATGGGAACGTAGGACGTCTGCCGAAGGGCCTTGCTGCCGAAAAAATAGCCAGTATCATAGTAAGGTTTTAATAATGCCCAGTCTTCGTCTTTTATAACGGGCGGCAACTGTTGCATATCGCCAATCAGCAATAACTGAACACCACCGAAGGGGGCTGAATTGGTCCGGTACCGCCGAAGTACTTCATCAATCCCATCCAGCACATCACTCCGAACCATACTGATCTCATCGATCACCAACAGGTCGAGTGTACGGAGTAAATTTATTTTTTCCTTATTGAATTTCTTGCCTTCGCGTTGAGTGGTACCCGGCGTTAATGGACCAAACGGAAGCTGAAAGAGCGAATGAATCGTAACCCCACCCGCATTGATGGCGGCTACACCCGTTGGGGCTACTACAGCAAGTCGCTTGGCACTCAACTGCTTAATCTGCTGTAGGAACGTTGTTTTACCCGTTCCAGCTTTACCGGTCAGGAAAATATTCTGGTTGGTATGCAGGACAAAGTTATGGGCGAGGTCAAGCTTTTCGTTTACGGAAACGGTCATAAAAACGCACTGGAGATAATGAACAAAGATACTCGATTTGTAGACGAGTTCTTAGTCTAATCGTCATCGGTCTACCGTTAGCTACTCCCTGGCTACAGCAATCATCACGGCTCCTGCGGCCATTAATACGGCACCAATAGCCACCTGCCAGCTTATTTTTTCTTTCAAAAAAACAGATGCCAGAATGACGGCGAACACTAATGAAAAGTTGGTTATGGGAGATACCTGCGAAGCATTCCCCAACTTGAGGGCCCGGAATGAAAGAAGAGACGACAGACAGGTAACCACGCCCGCAACGATCAGGTA
The DNA here is from genome assembly GCF_054776855.1 of Spirosoma migulaei. Lineage (NCBI taxonomy): Bacteria > Pseudomonadati > Bacteroidota > Cytophagia > Cytophagales > Cytophagaceae > Spirosoma > Spirosoma migulaei. The sequence goes on from NZ_BAAHBG010000013.1 coordinate 116,310, forward strand.
AATCCAGACTCGTCGGTCAATGCGGGCCACATCGGGCAAGTTGCCCTGCATGATAACCACGCCCCAGGAAACAATCAGAATAAGAACTGATTGAATGGCGAAGGCCAGGCTTGAATCCACATGCTTGACACCTACTTTAGATAGCGTAACCACAATAGCGGCTGATAAGGCGGCTGACAAGGCAAAGACAATCCACATGGCGTTGATGAAGAACGTATAGCTTATAAAGTCAAAAGTGAGCTGAAATGATTTAAATACTAGCAAAAAATAGGTTAAAATGGGTACTTTTCGGCCTATTCGCAGTATCTTGATAAACAGTTACTGAACACAATGGATTCAAGACGGGAGTTTTTAAAAAAGGCAGCTTTGCTCTCAACAGGGCTTTCAGGTGTATTGCCCGAGTCAATTCAGAAGGCGTTTGCTATTGATCCCCAACCAGGCACTACCTTTCTGGATGCAGAGCATGTGGTGATTCTGATGCAGGAAAACCGCTCGTTCGATCATACATATGGCACGCTTCAGGGCGTACGAGGTTTCAATGATCCCAGAGCCATTGACCTGCCCAATAAAAATAAAGTCTGGTTGCAGACCAACGCAGCCAAGGAAACCTATGCTCCGTTTCGACTAAATATCAAGGACACAAAGGCGACCTGGATGAGTTCTCTACCGCATTCCTGGGAAAATCAGGTAGATGCCCGCAATGGAGGGAAGCAGGATAAGTGGCTGGATTCCAAGAAGTCAGGTAATAAGGAGTACGCCAAAATGCCCCTGACGATGGGGTATTACAATCGGGAGGACTTGCCATTTTATTACGCATTGGCCGATGCTTTTACCGTTTGCGATCAGAACTTCTGTTCATCACTAACGGGCACTACCCCCAACCGCCTGTATTTCTGGACGGGCACCCTGCGTGACCCCCGCGATCCTACCGCAATGGCGAATGTCCGCAACGAAAATGTGGATTATGATTCAGAGGTGAGTTGGACAACCTTTCCAGAGCGCCTGGAAAATCTGGGTATTTCCTGGCGGGTGTACCAGAACGAAATCAGCTTGCCAACCGGCCTGGAAGGGGAGGCTGATAACTGGCTCGGTAATTTTACTGATAATCCCATCGAGTGGTTTTCGCAGTACCATGTTCGCTTTCATTCGGCTTACTATCCCTTTATTCAGCAGCAGGTAACTATCCTTCCCGAGCGCATACAGGCACTGGAAGCCAAGTTGAGCGCATTGCCCGAAACCGATAAAGACTACACAAAAACCAAGCGGGATTTAGCCAATCAACAGCAGTGGCTGAAAGCTATTAAAGACGATTTAGTCAACTACACGCCCGAGGCCTACAAAAAGCTCTCTCAGCAGGCCAGGAACCTGCATGAAAAGGCGTTCACCACCAATGTGAACGACCCTAATTATCGCTCGTTGGCTCCATTAGCGTACCAGGATGGGGAGACAAAACGAACGGTCAATGTACCTAAAGGGGATGTGCTGCACCAGTTCCGGGCGGATGTTAAAAATAAAAAGCTACCTACTGTTTCCTGGTTGATTGCCCCCGAAAACTTCTCCGACCATCCGGGTGCGCCCTGGTACGGTGCCTGGTACATTTCGGAGGTAATGGATATTCTGACACAGAATCCCGACATCTGGAAAAAGACGATTTTCATTCTGGCTTACGACGAAAACGATGGGTATTTCGACCACGTGCCGCCGTTTGTTCCGGCTCATCCAGACCAACCTGAATCGGGATTAACCAGTAAAGGCATTGATACGCGATTGGAGTTTGTAACGCAGGAGCAGGAAAATAAACGCCCGAATAAAGGACGTACAGGGCCAATCGGTCTCGGCTTTCGGGTACCGCTCGTGATTGCTTCGCCCTGGAGTCGGGGGGGATATGTTTGTTCAGAAGTATTCGATCATACCTCTACGCTTCAGTTTCTGGAAAAATTCCTGAGTCATAAAAAAGGCCAGAAACTAGAAGAGACCAACATTAGCCCCTGGCGCAGAACCGTTTGTGGCGACCTCTCGTCGGCCTTCCGACCTTATCAGGGGGAAAAGATAAAATTGCCAGCCTTTGTTGCGAAAGATGCCTTTATCGAAAGTATACACAAGGCCCAATTCAAGCCGGTGCCAACGGGCTACAAAGCCTTCAGCCCCGAAGAAATTCGCCAGATCAATCAGGACCCGGGGGCTTCTGAGCATTTGCCTACTCAGGAAAAAGGCATCCGGTTAGCCAATGCCCTGCCGTATGAACTCTATGCTGACGGACGTACGGATGGCAACGCATTTATGCTGACGCTGGCGGCTAAAAATGACGCCTTTGGCAAACAGGCCGTTGGTGCCCCATTTCAGGTGTATCAGGTTTTAAAAGACGATGTAAACATTCGCTCGTACACCGTTGTGGCTGGTGATCAACTCACCGATTCCTTGCCGTTGACTGAGCCGTACGAGTTACGGGTATATGGCCCTAATGGGTTCATGCGTGCGTTTAAAGGTGCATCAGGCAACCCCGCTATTGAGATTACCTGCGGGTATGAGCAGGATATAAAAAAACAGTTTACGGGCAATGTGCTGGTAAAACTCAAAAATACGGATTTGCAGAAAACGTATCAGGTGCAACTGGTTGATAACGCGTACCAGGCTAAAGGTGAACAAAAAACACTGGATAAATCGGGGACAAAGGGCGCCCAGCAGAGCGTGATACTCAACCTGAAAAGTAGCCACAATTGGTACGATTTCAGTGTGAAAGTAGCGGGTTTCGATGCGTTTGAACAACGCTATGCCGGTCGGGTTGAGACGGGCAAGACTGGATTCAGTGATCCACTCATTGGTAAATCGGACAAAGTGTAGGACTGAGATAATGAATAATGGATAATGTAAAATGGATAATGAGCCGCGTGCTCGTAATTATTCATTATCCATTTACATAATATATATTCCCCATATGACCAACGAATCTCAGGCATTAAAAAAGGCGTTGAGTCCCATTCACTTGTGGGCTATTGGTGTTGGTCTGGTTATCTCGGGTGAGTACTTTGGGTGGAATTATGGCTGGGGCGTGGCCGGAACAGTGGGCCTGCTAATTGCTACCCTGGCGATCACGCTGCTTTATTTTACATTCATTTTCAGTTTTACCGAACTTACAACGGCCATTCCGAATGCTGGAGGCCCATTTGCCTATGCCCTGAAAGCCTTTGGCCCAATAGGGGCGTTGGTAGCTGGTTATGCAACCCTGATTGAGTTTCTGTTTGCTACACCGGCTATTGCGTTGGCACTCGGGAGTTATGTCCACTTTTTGTACCCTGCCGTTCCGGTAGTCTGGTGTTCGGTTGCCTCCTTCGTGGTATTTACCTTCATCAATCTGCTGGGCATTAAAGAAGCGGCCTGGTTTTCGCTGATCATGACAATCATCGCCATTGGCGAGTTATTGCTTTTTATTGGCGTCGTGTACCCGTATTCCAGTCTCGATACGTTTCTGCACAATCCGATGCCGTTTGGCTGGCCAGGTGTTTTTGCGGCATTACCGTTCGCTATTTGGTTATTTGTTTGCCTCGAAGGTATGGCCATGGTAGCCGAGGAAGTGAAAGATGGAAAAAACGCCATTGCTAAAGGCTACATATCGGCAGTGTTGACCCTTACGTTTTTGGCTTTAACCGTTATGATTAGTGTGGGAGGTATTACGCACTGGGAAAATCTGGACCACCTTGATTACCCCATGCCGGAAGCTATTGCTATTGTGTTAGGTCGCCAAAATCCACTTACAAAATTCTTCGCTAGTGTTGGGTTGTTTGGGTTGATCGCTTCGTTTCATGGTATCATTATCAGTTATTCCCGGCAGATTTTCGCGCTGGCCCGAAGCGGTTACCTACCTCATGGATTGGCCAGGGTGAGCAAAACCCGGAAAGTGCCCGTCTGGGCATTAGTAGTTGGGGCTATCTTCGGGATCATTGCCCTCATTTCGCTTGATACCAGTAAGTTAGTTGTTCTGTCAACCATTGGGGCAGTTATCGTTTATATAGTAAGTATGCTGTCGTTGTTCCGGCTCCGGCAAACGCAGCCCGCCATGCCGCGTTCGTTTAAGGCACCTTTTTATCCGATCTTCCCGGCTATTGCCTTACTATTGGCGGTTGTGACCTTAGGGGCTATGATTTATTTTTATAGCTGGTTGAGTCTGCTATTTTTTGGGGGGCTAGTCCTGATCATGGCCATATTTTACATGTCAGGCCGATATCAGAAAATCAAGCAAGAGTGGGAGGGAGAGATGATCGTAAGTCAAAGTCATGTTGAGTAATTAGCTTAGCCCCTCCCCTTATTTCAAGGGGAAGGGTTGGGGTAAAATTTAGCTAATACCAAAAATGGCCTATCAATGCACTGTTGGCAGCTTTACCTATCGATTCGCAGACCTGAAAGAACTTCTGGCCAGGGCGAGTCCACTGCGTTCTGGCGATGTACTGGCGGGCTTAGCCGCCGAGAGCTATGAAGAACGGGTAGCCGCTCAAATGGCTCTGGCCGATGTGCCGCTGGTCACTTTTCTGACTGAAACGGTGATTCCGTATGAAACGGATGATGTTACACGACTAATTATTGATACCCACGACAACGTTGCGTTTGCACCAATCAGCCACTTTACAGTGGGTGACCTACGCGATTGGCTACTAAGCGATGAGGCCGATACAGGCATGCTTCAGCAGGTTTCTTCGGGTCTAACGCCAGAAATGGTGTCGGCCGTCTCAAAACTGATGCGAAATCAGGACTTGATTGTAGTGGCAAAGAAATGCGAAAAAGTTACTCGATTCAGAAATACGCAGGGATTACAGGGCCACCTGTCGGTTCGATTGCAGCCCAATCACCCAACGGATGATGCAAAAGGCATAGCGGCCAGTATTATTGATGGACTGCTCTACGGGAGTGGTGACGCCATGATTGGAATTAATCCGGCAACGGATAGCCCGGCGGCTACATCGCGCTTGCTGTATATGATTAATGAAATACGGGAGCGATTTTCCATACCCACCCAGAGTTGTGTATTAAGTCATATTACCACCACGCTTCAACTTATTGAACAGCAGGTACCTGTCGATCTTGTTTTTCAATCTATTGCTGGTACGGAGAAAGCAAATGCCAGTTTTGGCGTTAGTCTGTCGCTGTTGCAGGAAGCCTATGAAGCGGGTTTATCTTTAAAACGGGGTACAATTGGTAACAACATTATGTACTTTGAAACAGGACAAGGCAGTGCTTTATCCTCTGGAGCGCATCATAACGTCGATCAGCAAACCTGCGAAGTGCGGGCGTATGCCGTTGCGCGGCAGTACAACCCGTTTCTGGTCAATTCAGTTGTGGGCTTCATTGGTCCTGAATACCTGTTTGATGGAAAGCAGATTATACGGGCCGGGCTTGAAGATCATTTCTGCGGCAAACTGATGGGCTTGCCAATGGGTATGGATATTTGCTACACCAATCATGCCCAGGCTGACCAGGACGACATGGATACACTGCTGACGCTTTTAGGTGTAGCCGGGATCAACTTTATCATGGGAATTCCCGGTGCCGATGACATTATGCTGAATTACCAGTCGACGTCTTTTCACGATGCACTTTATATCCGGCGGATACTGAGCCTGCGACCAGCTCCCGAGTTTGAAAACTGGCTACTCCGGCAGGGCATTATGGACTCGTTGGGAAACAGACTATCGAGTGGAGCACAAAAACAATTTTATACGGCCTTAGTGAGCTAAGCTGGGAGCGAGGTGCAAGGGACTAGGTTAAACTCCCGGCACCATGCTTCCAGCACCATGCTCCCAGCTCCCCGCTAATTAGCATGAACGAACTGAAAAAAACAGGTATTGAAGCCGATGACTGGGAATTCCTGAAAGCATATACAACTGCTCGGATTGCGCTTGGCAAAACGGGGGTTTCTATCCCGCTAAAGGAATCGCTACAGTTTAAAATGGCCCATGCGCATGCCAAAGATGCTGTATACTCCAGTTTAGATATGGCCGCTTTACAGGCTGATTTATCCGGTGCGGGTCTCCCTATTCATACGGTTCATAGTCAGGCGGAGAACCGGGATATCTATCTACAGCGCCCCGATCTGGGTCGTCTATTAAGCGCCGATTCTGCCGAACAACTGCAACAACTTAACAGTCCTTCTGCCGATATTAGTATTATCATCGCTGATGGTCTTTCAGCGACAGCCATTATGGAAAATGCGGTGCCTGTCGTGCGTTTATTGGTTGAAAAAGCACAGCAAGCAGGTTATGCGTTGGCTCCAATCCTACTCGTAGACCAAGGTCGTGTGGCCATTACAGATGCAATTGGCGGAATTCTAAACCCTCGCTTGGCTATCATGTTGATTGGTGAACGGCCTGGCCTTAGCTCCTTTGACAGCATGGGTGCATACATTACCTATGGTCCCCAACCCGGCCTGACGGATGAACGGCGGAACTGTATTTCAAATATTCGCCAGCAGGGGCTGCCACCCGCTTTTGCCGTGGACAAACTCATGTACCTCATCCAGTCGGCGTTTCGCTTACAAATTACGGGTGTTGCCTTGAAAGATAATGGCGACCCAGAACAGGATAGAATCCTATTGAATAGTTAGTACGCAAACCCCTCTCAAAATGATTTAAACCTGATGGAAGCTATTTCTGTGTATATGCGTTATACTTTTGAACAGAAATAGTCATTCGAACTAGATTGACTATGGACTCTTGACGAACAACGATTATGAATATTGGTGATAAAGTCCGGCTGCTACGGGCAAAAGAACAGGGGGTAGTATCGCGGTTTTTGCCGGGCGGTATGATTGAAATAGAGATTGAAGACGGTTTCCGTATTCCGGTTATGCGTTCAGAATTAGTGCTTGTATCGCCTATGGAAGCCGAACGCTTGCTAAAAACGAGCGTTTATGCCCCACAAAAAACGGTGGCTCCGGCCCCGCCGACAATCGTATCCAACCAGGGTATATATCTGGCTTTTGCACCGGTTAACGATCGTGAATATACCTTACACCTGATCAACAATACCGATTGGGAGTTTCCGTACGTGTTAGGCGAAGAGTCGGCAGGTGCTGGGGGAGGAGTACAGTTTCGGGGAGTACACAGTGGAGTACTTAAGCCCAAATCGCAGCAGAAAATGAATGATCTGTATGCACACGCCAAATTTGAGGAATGGCCAACATTTGTGGTGCAAGGGTTGTGGTTTAGAGCTGGAAAATCATCGTTACGGCAACCGTTGATCAAACGGTTCAAAGCACGAGCCGCTACGTTTTTTAAACATAAAACAACACTTCCTGTCCTGAATCAGCCCGGCTTTCTGACGCAGTTGGATGAAGCGGTTGAGCAACCTCAAGCAGTAACAAGCCCGCCTATCAACCCACCGAAGCCCATAACCATTCGTCCCGAGGAGTTGAAGGCTGAAATGTTCAAACCGAATGCAGAACTGGCGGACGTTTCAATTGAACGGCCAACGGCAATTGTGGACTTACACGTCGAGGAACTGCTACCCAAAGGCGCTGGAAACCGTACACCGGCCGATTTGCTAAAACTACAACTCGATACGTTTGAGAAAACCCTGGAGAATGCAATCGCCAGTGGCATGAGCGACATTACGTTTATTCATGGGGTTGGCAGCGGCTCCTTACGAACAGAACTACACAAACGACTGGGAAAGCATCCGAATGTTAAATTCTTTGAAGACGCTCAGAAACAGAAATTTGGCTATGGTGCCACGAAGGTTACGATTAAGTAGTTATTGGATGGCGCAAGGCTCCGGCCTTGTGTCTGCTATTCACCGGCCTCTGGCCGATTTTATACTGATACTGAGCTTGACCGGCCAGAGGCCGGCGAATAGCAGACACAAGGCCAGAGCCTTGCGCCATCTGATTTTACTCTGTGCAACTCTGTTTTATACCTTTTTCCTGCTAAGTTGCAGCCAGCCATCGAGTAATCACCTGAATCCTAAAGCGCCTAAAGAAGCCTACAACACTACCGAAATGGAAGTCCGAAATGAACGCTTTTTATCGACCGTCCACGTTCCTGTTTCCATTGCGCTAAGTGATGTTGAGCGGCAAATTAACGCCCAGGTCAATGGCCTTATTTACGAGGATAATAGTCTGGACGATAATAACCGTGATCAGTTCATGGCGAAAGTCTGGAAGCGGGGTACTATTCTCGTTACAGCGGAGGATAGCCTGTTTCATTTTACCGTTCCACTAAAGATCTGGGCTAAAGCGGGTGTATCTGTCTTAGGTTTCACACAGTATAAAGAAACTGAGTTCGAAATTGATCTACGATTCAAAACCAAGTTCGATCTCGATAAAGACTGGTCGGTTCATACCCAAACTCAGGCGGATGGCTACGGGTGGGTACGTCGACCAACGGTAAACGTGATTGGGGTGAATATTCCGATAACGAATTTCGTAGGGCGTATGATCGACAAAAATCTGGGCAGCATTACTAAAACCATCGATCAGCAGGTACGTCGGAATGTGGACCTCCGTACCCCCGTTCTAAAGGTCTGGAATACGCTTCGCCAACCTTATCTATTGTCGGAAAAATACCGAACCTATCTGCAAATTGTTCCCAAACGAGTCCTTATTACGCCTTTGCGGTTTGAAGGGCGGGTGATCCGGGCGACAATTGGGATTGAAGGATACACCCTCACAACTACGGGTGCCAGGCCGGAGGTGCACCCAGCGGTGTCGTTGCCCGATTTGACGGTCGTTTCGTTGGTGAAGGATGATTTTCAGATTGGCCTGCTGAGCGAAGCGAGCTATCCTGAAGTAGCAAAAATTGCCGCCGAAGAATTCGTAGGTAAATCGTTTTCCTTCAGTGATAATCGCTATACCATCACTATCACAAGTATGGACTTATACGGTCAGAATGAAAACCTGATTATTAAGGCTGGCCTTAAAGGAACGATCAACGGCGATATTTACCTGCGTGGACGCCCATACTATGATGCCCATGACCAGACCATTTCCCTGAAAGACCTTCAGTTCGACTTAGATACGAAAAATGTGTTGGCACGGTCGGCGGGTTGGCTACTGAAAGGCACCTTTGCCCGAACGCTTGAAAAGCAGCTCACAATTCCGGTGGGCTCGCAGATTGCCGATATGCAGAAGTTATTGCAACAGCAACTCAAAAATAATCAGTTAGTGAAAGGTGTTGTTATTAATGGGCAGATTGATGAAATCAGACCCGATCAGGTCTATTTAACGCCAACTGCCCTACTCGCGGTTGTGAACGCCCACGGCCGGATTGATGTGAAAGTGGAGGGGCTTTAATAGACCTAAGCCTGAGAGCACCTGGATGCTTCTAGAATCAGGATTATCAATTGTACTCGTTTTATGAGGGGCTGTCTGGATCATGATCCAGACAGCCCTTTTTGTTTTATAAGCTTGATTAATCGTTAATAAGGCCTGATTGATTGGCCCCAGAACCTGTTCGTCTAAACCTTCCTCTGAATCATTCGGACAGAAAGGAGCAACTATATGTTAACCAATGCCAAAGTTTACCCGTCAATTGACTTATAATAATACCTAGATAAGTAGAGTCATTGCTTGGATTGACTAGCGTTCGCCAATCCAAGCAATGTGGAGGTGATAATGTATGTATATAGGCCTATATGAAGTACAATATTAGTTGATTTAGTTAATTGCAAAATTTTTAGATTAAAATCCTGTTAAAATTCAATTAATTCTTTGGTTTGAGATAAAAATTGTTATTTTGTTGAGTATAAATACTTATTTTTAGTGAGTAGTATAGTGCTTATTTGTCGACGATATATTTGGATATTTTTTATAAATAGTGCTATGAAATATAAGATAATTTAAATTTTAACTAAATTGTATACAAGGCTAATAATTGATTTATAATTTCAAATTATATGGTATTTTCGTAATAATAATCTGTATTAGTAGCTACATAAGAATTATATTCTGAAAACCTCCTAAGATATAAATTGAAGAAATATATAATATTTTCAATGTGAAGCTTTTGAATTTAACATTGCACCAACTACTTTTGAAGAATCGTTTTAGTTGAGTAGTATAACTTAATCAACAATAACTTGTATATGAGGAAAAATTTACTGTTGAGCCTCCTGTTGGTGTGCTCAACCTGCGTAAGTCTCTGGGCGCAGGACCGAAAAATTACTGGTAAAGTATTTTCTGCTGAAGATGGCAGCGCTCTGCCGGGTGTATCGGTAGTTGTTAAAGGGACCACAGTTGGGTCCGTCACTGACGGTGAGGGTAGCTACTCACTAGTTGCTCCTGCAAAAGGTTCTTTAGTATTCTCCTTCATTGGCATGGCTACGAAGGAAGTTGCCCTAGGCGCGAGTTCGGTTGTGGATGTTAAGTTAACAACGGATACCAAGCAACTTGCTGAAGTAGTGGTAACCGGGGTCGGCGTTGCAACCGACAAGCGCAAAATTGCTATTTCGGTTGAATCGGTTTCTGGAAAAGATTTACCGCAAACGCCTTCGGCCTCTGTCGATCAGGCCCTGATTGGTAAAATTCCGGGTGCGCAAATCACCAGCCGGAGTGGTACACCTGGTGCAGATGTAAATATCCTGCTACGTGGTATTAATACGATTAACCGCGGTACACAACCAATGATTCTGATTGATGGGATTCAGATGGGCGCTACCAGCCTTCAAACCATTGATTTAAATTCGATCGAGCGCGTTGAAGTCGTTCAGGGTGCTGCTGCGGCTACCATTTATGGTGCTCAGGGCGCTAATGGGGTTATCCAACTGTTTACCAAAAAGGGTAAAAACGGTCAGATGAACATCGACTTTTCGTCGAGCGTTGCCGTAAACACCTATTTAAACAACGGTGGTGTGAGCAAAGCACAATACCACGCGTTTGCTACCGATGCCAGCAACAATATCATCGGTTCGTCAGGAAAGCCAATTGTATATGATGCCGTAAATGGGATTTATTCGGAGAATGTCCAGTATAACTCGACAGATCCAACGGCTACGAATAGCAAGCCCTACAACGCTAACCTGCAATATCACGATCACTTTGACTATTTCTTCAAGCCAGCCAACACTATAAACAATAGTGTTGCTATCACCGGCGGAAGTGCGAAGGCTGACTTTGGTCTGTCGGCTTCCAATAGCCACCAGGAAAGTAATATTCGGGACAACGGCTACTGGGATCGGAGCAACCTGTCGGCTAACATTGGTGCACAATTGGCGAGAGGGCTTACCCTTCGTTCGATCACGCAATTGGCCTACACAAAAAGCACATTGAAGTCCAGTGATCGAACCATTCTGTATAATTTATTGAATGCGTATCCATTAGCTGATTTCGACCTGACCACTACAGATGGGTCTATTCCGCTCAATATGAACCAGACGATTGGGATCAACGCATCGAACCCATCATATCGTCAGGCTTATACCCGCAATAATGATAATAAGATTGACATCATTCAGAATTTGAACCTTAACTATAAGTTTCCGAAGTATGTTGATCTGGATTTGAAATACGGGCTTAATTTCCAGACTCAAAACCGTGATCTGGAATATGCGAACCAGGCCAATAATGCCAATAATAAATACTGGTTAACGCAGGGGTCAACGAATTATATTTCGAATTATAATACCACGAATACGGGTGATCTGACGAAGTATACCAACAGCAAAGTGTTCCAGAACTTCCTGGCTACCGCTACGGCTACCTTTGATTTTAAAGAGGATTTTCACCTGAACATTCCCATCAAATCGTCTACGCAGGCCTTGTTTGACTGGCGTAATAGTCAGGTGAAAGAGTATACCAGCGCAGCTATTGGATTGCCCGCAGCGTATACACCATATAATGCGGCCAATACAACCTCGTGGCGCGTGTACCGCGATTATTCGGAGCCATTTATCACGTATGGTTATCTGATTAACCAACGGTTTGAAATCGGTGAATTTGCCGGCTTTTCGGGCGGCTTCCGAAGTGATTACTCGTCAGCATTTGGTCAGGGTTCCAAGCCCTTTACCTTCCCCCGTGGCGATGCTTATCTGCGTTTATCCGCTCTTAAATTCTGGGAAAATAGCCCTGTAAATAGCTTTTTGCCTGAGTTAAAGCTCCGGGCCGCTTATGGACAGGCAGGTATTCAGCCCCAACCGTTTGACCGCTACGTGACCATTACACCAACAACGGTAGGTAACACAACAGCGTTCTACTATGCCAACCAACAGAGCAATCCAGCCCTGGGCGTAGAAGTATCAGAAGAATTAGAAATTGGTACCGACATGGTATTCAGCTTATTTAAAGGCAGCAGCTGGTTAAATGCTATTGCGCTATCGGCTACGTACTGGGATCGGAAAACGAAAGATGCTATCTACCAGGTCGATGTGGCCCCTTCTGTCGGACTTGGAAAGTTGACAGATAACGCCTTCACCTTAGGCTCGAATGGGCTTCAGATGTCGTTAAATTCGACGGTTTATCAGGGCTCCAATTTTAAATGGAATACAACGATCAACTTTGGTAAACAGAGCTCTCAAATCCTCGCTGTTCGCGGAGATGCGCCGATTGTTGTTACATCCAATGCCGGAAGCACAAACTATGTTCTGAAAGCAGGTGAGAAAATCGGTCAGTTGTACGGCTATAAATCAATCCATAGCGTTAACGAGCTAGGTCCGAATGGCACTCCGTTTATTCCCGTGGGAGATCAGGAACAGTATACCCTGGCCAGCAATGGATATGTGGTTAATAAAACAACCAAGCAGCCGTACTTTACGGCCGACAAATTCAGTTTTGGCGATCCAAACCCAAAGTTTAACATGTCGTTTATCAACGACGTTACGTTCAAAAACTTCCTCACCTTTGGTGTTCAGTTTGATTGGGTCAATGGTAGTCACCTCTACAACCAGACCAAAGAGTGGATGTATCGGGATGGTATTCACAGTGAATATGCGAACCCCTTTACTATTGATGGACAAACGGGTGCCTGGACGGCCTTTTATCGGGGTGTTTATGCCCAGCGTACAGCCAACGGTACAAAAGATTATTTCTACGAAGATGCTTCATTCCTGCGTCTAAGAAACATTTCTATTGGCGTTGATCTGGCTAAAGCGTTCAAGATACCGGCTGTTAAACGACTTCAATTGGTTCTTTCGGGACGTAACCTCTGGACGCTTACCAACTATACGGGTTTCGATCCGGAAATCAGTTCCGGAACGTCGAACTCGGCTTGGGACCGTGGAACGGATCACAGCACGATGCCGAACTTTAAGTCGTACCAGGCTTCTTTAAACTTTGGATTTTAAGGAACCCCATCTCAAAAAACTGATCGTATGAATAAGTTAAAAATATATGCTTTAACACTGGTGTTCGCCGGATTTATGGCGTCCTGTAAAGAACAATTGGACGTTCAGAACCCAAACCAGCCATCTTCTCCAGCGTTGAAAACCGAAACAGGTCTGATCTCGTTTGGCGAAGGATTCTACATTACTGGATTCAAGGATGTAAAATACTACGATGGCGTTCCGGGTTACTTTTGGTCGGGAGCTATTGGTAACCACGAACTAATGGGGGATGTGATCGGAACAGACATTGCCAACGTCTTTATTAATCAGATTGGCGCCCCCAATCAGGTTACGCTCGACGATGGTAGCATTCTGCTGAATCCAAACTCGCCGAACAAGCAGATCGACTTTCTTCGAATCACAGCGAATGTTAACTCGACGGGTTTCCAAAACTCAACCTATTATGAGTGGGCATACATGTACAACATGAACAATGCGGCTAATACACTGTTAGCTAACATTGATGCAACTACATTCTCGGGCGAAGTCGATACCAAAAAAGGCGTTTTAAAAGCCTGGGCTTACTGGTGGAAAGGCTATGCCTACTCGCGGATTGGCTCGATGTATTATGCGGGCATCATTAACAATAAGGCAAATGGCGAAGCACTGAACGGCACCAATGGCAATTATGTAACGAAAGAAGCCATGATTGCAGAAGCCAACAAGAACTTTGATGAAGCAGCTAAAATTCTGGGTGGCTTAACGGCCAGTGCCGATTATACGGCAACAATGACGGGTTTAATTCCGAGCTTTAACCGGGTTGGCAAAGGAGGGATATTAACACCAGCCATGTGGGTGCGCAATATCAATACGATGAAAGCCCGGAATATCCTGGTCAATACGCGGCTTAATGCAATGACTGCGGCTCAATGGGCCGACATTCTGACGCTTACTAATAATGGCGTACTAGCTACTGACTTTGTCTTTACGGGTCGTTCCAATGCGGCTGGCGACTTCCTGGCGCCGACGACGGGCACTGTATCGGCAAAAACAACAGGTGCTAACAACACCTATAAAATTTCTGAACGGTTGATTCAGGATTTTAAAGCGGGCGACCTCCGCTTGTCTAATAATTTCCAACAACGCAGCTCAGCATACATCGGAGAAACCTCACGGGGTAATGCGTTCTTTACCCGTTTTAACCTGATTAACCGGGGAGCAGTTGGCTCAGAAGGTAGTGCCTCTGTTATTACGTATTCAAATACGAATGCAGGTGGTACCGAATTGTACCTGGCTAGCACGTACGAAGAAAATCAGTTAATGAAAGCGGAAGCGTTGATTTACACAAGCAAAATTGAGGATGGACTTGCGCTGATCGACGAAGTTCGTAAGGCACAGGGAGCTGGTCTGGCCGCTGTGGCTGGAACAGGCCTGACACTTGATGCCGCCAAAGAAGAACTGCGTCGGGAACGACGGATTGGTTTGTTGTTCCGGGCGTTAGCGTTCTACGACGCACGGCGCTGGGGCATACTGGAGACAGGACGGACCAATGCTGTTGCCCTAAGCCGCACGGGTGTTGTAAGTACTAAGGCAACCATCAACTATGGTTATCTGGATTATTGGGATGTGCCCGATAATGAAATCGCATATAATCCACCAGTTAGTGGCAGTGCAGCAACGAAAAATCCAAAAACAAACTAATTGGATAACTGTCTGAAGCGAATAACAGATTAACTAAAAACTCCCGGTATCTGTAGTAGATCACTACGATCCGGGAGTTTTTAGTGTGTTGAGAAACCACCACCATCATCGTATATTTGCCCTCCCTGATCAATACGAGTTGGCTTATCGCGTCTGAGCAATTGGGCGAGGAAAGTCCGGGCAGCATAGGGCACCCTACTTCCTAACGGGAAGGAGGATGGTTGGGAACGACCATTCGACAGCCAGTGTCACAGAAAATATACCGCCCGATTTCAGTGAAGAGTGTAAAATGAAGAATAAATTCTTAGAGAGTTACTATTCACTCTACACTCTTCATTCTTCACTGAAATCGGGTAAGGGTGAAAAGGTGGGGTAAGAGCCTACCGCCCGACGGGCGACCGGCGGGGCAGGATAAACCTTAGGGGCTGAAAGACCAAATAAGCGTCGGATGTGGGGCGGCCCGTTCCCGTTTCGGAGAAATCCGGATGCCGACGCGGGTAGGTCGAACGAGGTGGCCGGTGACGACCATCCCAGATAAATGATAAGCCATCTGATGAGCCGAGAGGCTTACTTGGAGGACAGAACCCGGCTTATAGACTCGTATTGGGAAGGGTTTTTTAGTATTGTTTGAGGTTTGTAGTTTAAAAGTTTGAAGTTGATAGCATAACTTCAAACTTTTAAACTACAAACCTCAAACTTTTTTTGTACCTTTGCGGCCACGTTTTACAAGGGGGATGCGTCTCCCATCAAAACCAAACAAGCACAAATGAGTGTTAAAATTCGTTTAGCGCGTCGTGGACGCAAAAAAATGGCGATTTACGACATCGTAATTGCAGAGTCAACCTCTCCTCGCGATGGCCGGTTTATTGAGAAAATCGGTTCGTACAATCCCAACACTGACCCTTCGACGGTCGTATTAAAGTCTGATCGGGCCGTTTATTGGCTTATGGTAGGTGCTCAGCCGACCGATACCGCGCGTTCGGTATTGTCGCATGAAGGCATCATGTATCGTAAACACCTGCAGGTAGGCGTCAACAAAGGAGCCATCACGCAGGAACAGGCTGATGAGAAATACACGACCTGGCAGGAAGGCAAACAAAGCCGTAAAGCAGGAGCTGCTGATACCAAATCGCAAACCAAAGAGCAGGATCGTGCTGCTCGTCTGGAAGCTGAGAAAAAGGTAAACGAAGCTCGCGCTGAAGCGATCGCCAAGAAAAACAAAGTAGAAGAACCTGTAGTGGAAGCTCCGGTTGCCGAAGTTGCCCCTGCTGTTGAAGAAGCTCCTGTAGCTGAAGCGCCAGCAGTTGAAGAAACTCCAGTAGCTGAAGTAGCAGCCGCTCCGGTTGCTGAAGAGGCTCCTGTAGCTGAAGCCGCTCCCGCTGTTGAAGCAGCCGCCCCGGTTGCTGAAACTCCAGTAGCCGAAGAAGCTCCTGCTGCTGCAAGCACGGAAGAAAAACCAGCTGCGGAATAATTTTCGACTGCTTCGAAATGCTGATGATTCGGCATTCCGGTAAATTTGCTAAGAAAGAGCCTGTTCGTTTCTGAACAGGCTCTTTCTGTAAGTAACGCGGCCAGCCGCGCTCAATAGCTTTATAGTTGGCTTTCAGCTATGTTAGATTATGACAAAAGACGACTGTTATCAAGTGGGTCATATCACCAAAACGCACGGCGTTAGTGGTGAATTAGTGCTGTTTTTGGACGTTGACAACGCAGCGGAGTACGCTGATCTGGAATCGATTCTGCTGGAAGTGAAGGGGGAATTGATTCCATACTTTATCGAATCGATCGCCATTGTAAAAGGTAGCCGGGCAATCATTGCCTTTGAGGACGTCGATACAATCGAGCAGGCTGAGCGTTTAATCAACTGTGGCGCTTACTTACCGCTTGATGAACTGGAGCCCATTACCGATGAAACCCGGTTTTACTTCCACGAAATTGTCGGCTATCAAATTGTTGATGCCGTAGCCGGTGAGTTGGGTATTGTACGTGGTGTATATGCCATGAACGCGCAGGATCTGATTGCCATGGATTATCAGGGCAAAGAAGTCCTGATCCCGATCAATAGCGATATTGTTCGAACGGTGGATCGCACCCAACAGAAGCTTAATGTAGCACTGCCTGATGGTCTTCTGGAAATTTATATGGAAGACGCTAAAGACAAGCCAGAAACGAACGGCGACGAGGACGATACCGATGAGGATTGATATTATTACCTGTCTCCCCAGGCTTCTGGATAGCTTTTTTGCCCATTCAATTCTGCAACGGGCGCAACAAGGTGGGTATGTAGAGGTAGTTGTGCACGACCTGCGCGATTATACCGCCGATAAGCACCGACGCGTGGATGACTATGCGTTCGGGGGGGGGGCCGGTATGGTTATGCAGATCGAACCAATTGCCAATTGCATCCGAGCATTACAGTCCGACCGTGCCTACGATGAGGTAATTTATATGACCCCCGATGGTGAGCGGCTGAATCAGCAAACGACTAATTCGTTATCGCTACGACAGAACCTTATTATTCTGTGTGGCCACTACAAAGGCGTCGATGAGCGGGCCCGAGAGTTGTTCATAACCAAAGAAATCAGCATCGGTGATTACGTATTGTCGGGCGGTGAACTGGCGGCTTGCGTGTTGTCAGATGCCATTATCCGTTTATTGCCCGGTGTTCTGAACGACGAAACATCAGCCTTAACCGATTCTTTTCAGGATAATCTGTTAGCCCCCCCTGTATATACCCGCCCGGCCGAATTTGAAGGGCATCGGGTTCCGGATATTCTGCTGTCGGGCCATGAAGCTAAAATTGATGAATGGCGCCACGAAAAGGCCCTTGAACGTACGCAGGCAAGGCGGCCCGATTTACTGGATTAACATCGGGTCGATACGATGGAAAGAGTAGAAGCTTTGGGATCGTTAATGGGTTGTTTTACGTGCCAATGGTGATGAGGTCGTAGATAAGCCTGGTTGTTGAGTTTTACTATTTAGTTCACTTGTTCGCTTTGAATATAGGCGTAGAGTTCAGCCAGTTTTTCGGCCAGTAATCGTTTGTCAATCAGTTGCTGTGTATAATCGGCTACGAGTGTTGGTGATAGGCTACGGCTGAGCGCATACTCAACTACCTGGCTATCTTTGCTGGCACAGAGCAGAATGCCAATACTTGGGTTTTCGTGAGGCAGTCTGTGGTCTCGGTCAAGGGCTTCCAGATAGAAGTTGAGCTGACCAATAGGTTTAAAGGCGGTTACTTTCAACTCAACCACCACAAAGCATTGCAGGGATCGGTGATAGAGCAACAAATCAGTGTAAAAGTCCTGATTACCTACCTGCACGCGGTAATTTTCGCCCACAAACGTAAAATATCGCCCGGCTTCGAGCAGAAACTTACGCAGGTTTTGGATTAGTGCAGTCTGTAAGTCGGCTTCGCTATGACGATTGGACAAGTCCAGAAACTCCAGTACGTAGCTATCTCGAAATACATTAGTTACGTCTTGGGGCAATTGGCGTACTACGAGAGGCAACTGTGCATTGGCCAGCATAGTGCGCTCAAATAATCCACTGCCAATTTGTCGTTCGAGTTCACGAACAGAATAGCCTTCCTGAGCAGCCATAAGTGTATAAAACTGTTTTTCCTCAGCAGTCTTCGTTTGGCTCATAATGTGCAGGTGTGCCGACCAGGAAATTTGTCTCAACACTGTTGAGAGTTTTTCAGGAGCATTAACGTAAGTTTCATAGAACTGCTTCATTCGCCATAAGTTCTTATCAGAAAAACCGCTTGTATTAGGTTGTTGCTGACGGATATAGGCTGCTAATTCTTTCACCACACCTTGGCCCCACTCACTAGCAGCTAGTTTGCGGCTAATGTATGCTCCGATAGACCAGTATAAGTCAATCAGATCAGCGTTGACCCTCTGCATAACCCGGCTTCGAGCCTGATGAATTAAGGTAACAACTTCGGTAAATTGGTCAGATAGATCAGCCATATATCAACTTAGAGTTAGTATCAACTGGTTGATAGTCATGGATTAATCAAGAGGTAGTTCGGGTAATCGTTCTTAGGCCCAATTCGGTTAAATTAGCCTTTGTTTGGGCTTCTACAGAGGCTAGTTCAGCTTTTAGTCGGCTGAGTTCAACTTTCGTGGCCGTCATAGCAACGAGTATTCCTTCTCAAATGTATTACTTAACTTAGAATAGTAAGCTTAATAGCACCAAAGCTGGTTTGGTTACTAGACTCGTATAAGTAAGGCGAGACTAATACGCAGTGGACATTTACAAAATTACTAGCCAGTAGCTTTGTAACATTACAGTGAATTTTGGGTTAGAGTTATACCAAAATCAGCCATTTTTTATGCAATTGCTAGTCGTGGGTGCCACAGGTGGGACCGGGTTACAAATCATTGAGCAAGCTCTTCAGGGCGGTCATTTTGTCACGGCTTTCGTACGAGATCCCGCTAAACTAGCCATTAAGCACCCGAACCTAACCGTTGAAACGGGCGATGTGCTAAACCCACAAACACTATTGCATGCCGTGCGTCGGCAGGATGTGGTTATATGTGCGCTCGGTAGCCGACCCGGCCAGCATGATGAGGCTGTGGCCGATGGTACGAAAAACCTGATTGCGGCTATGCGGCAGGCTGGCGTTCGTAGACTATTGGTTGTATCGTCATTGGGCGTTGGGACGAGCTACGAAGAGGCATCGCTACCAAGTAAACTAGTTATAAAAACACTGCTTAGCGGAGTTATTGCCGAAAAGGAAAAACAGGAACAAGCCATCCGAACAAGCAAACTTGACTGGGTAATTGTGCGCCCAACCCGACTTACCAATGGCCCTCTTACAGGCAAAATTAGACTTGGAGAGCATTTGCCATTTCCACGATTTTCGATACCCAAAATTAGTCGCGCCGATGTAGCTGCTTTCCTACTAGATCAACTTGATAATGACCAGTATCTGGGTAAGGCCGTAACGATAACCGGAAAATAAGCCTTTACTAACTTTAGGTGTTAGAAAAAGGATACCTCAGACGCGACATGAGCGCTAAAAATCTTATCTTTATAAAATGAAATCAACAGAAAAAAAAGCAACCATATCGGCTATTCGATCTGATATTTTACGGTCAGCGATTGCTTCCTTTTGTATTGAGAAAATAGCTATTTCAACAGAACAGGCAGCTATTGCCTTGCGAAAAGCAGAAACTACGTTGGGAAAATAATTTCGATGATTTGCCTCATCGGCGCATAGTCTTGATCGGCTGCACGTTGCACGGCCATTACATAATTGGCAAAACGGATACTGGCTCCCTCGTTAGGCTCTATCTTTTCCCAATGCGGAGCGTTTAGTCCCTGTTTTCGGCACATCAAATTCGCTATTAGTCGTGCTGTCCGGCCATTCCTTTCCCGAAATGGATGAATAAATAACAGTTCAGCATGAACTACAGCCAAATCATGGATGAGCTGATGCATAGCCGAGTAGCGATTAGGGAGTTTCGCTAGAATATCAGTTTCAAATGAAGCCATTACGGCTGGTAAAAACTGAGCCATCGGGAAAATAAATCCGCCTTTTGATAAATTGACATCCCGCCTTTACCTGCAAACGAATAAACTTCGCCTAAGGCTAGTTTATGAACTTTCTGTTTATAACCACTTGAGAATCTGGTTCGATTAGTTAGTTCGTCAGTCAATATAATTTCTGCCTTTAGGAATCCATCAAACTCCGCCAAGGCAATTGCTTCCGCCGAATTCAGGCCAAGTTGATTCGGTAGGAATTCATTTTGGTCATGTGGGATTTGGTACTTCATAACCCAAAAGTCCTTTACTAACTTACTTCACCGGATGCGAGCTGACAATTGTACAGTCACAGCGCTTCGTGTTGGCAGGTAACGTGACTGGCTTATCGAAGCTGCTATTGGGGGCCAGGGTGCGGCTGAAGGTTGTGAATTTTTCCTTGAGTGCCGTCCCGGCTTCATCGAAGGCAATGATTTTTACCGACACGTCCTTGTGAGAACGGGATGACAAATTCTTGACCACCACGTTTACTGTCGATGTCACCAGTACATTGTCGACTTCAGAACAGTCCACAGTTAAATCAATCGTTTGGGGCGTAAGCGACGTATGGTTCAGTTTTGACACCACGAAAAGAAGAATACCGCCAAGGACAACAACAATCAGGATCAATCGAATCAATGCTTTCATAGGAGTTCCTGTTATGGGTTACTATCTTCCAGCGCCTTTTTTGCTTCCTTCTCTCGTCTTTTTTGTTCGCGCCGTTCCTGGCGTAATTGCTTACGGGTTTTAACGGTATCTGCTGGCGCGGGTTCATTCGTGATTACATCAGGAACAGCCCGACGTTCTGGTTGAATAGTGGTGGCTTCTTCATCGTTACGTTTCTCATCGTTCTTCTTACCCTTAAAGAGCCGACGGAAAAAGTTGCCAATACCGGTGCCGCCTTCGTCTTCATCGTCTACATCCGTATCTACTGGGTCTGTCATCAGGCTATCACCCTGGAATAATGAATCGATTGGGGATACCTGTCGACGAAGCCCTTCGCGTAATCGAACGTTATAAAAACCATAGGCTCCTGAATCGGGAGTGGTCAGCCCACGCCGGGCCATAATACGGCCAATTAGTTTAAAGTAACCCCGTACATTACGAACCTGAAGGGTTCCGTCTGGAACAAACCAGTTTAAAGCCGCTTTGGGGCGAGGTACCACAAAAGCCAGAAAAATGCTTTCACCAAGGTTTAAATCGGAAGGGCTTTTGGCAAAATAGTAGCGGGCTGCTTCGCCAATGCCATAAATATTTTTACCCCATTCAATGATATTCAGATAAACCTCATACATCCGCTCTTTCGGAACGATGTGCTGATTCTCAATGAGCCAGACAATCAAGATTTCTTCGACTTTACGCGAAAGTGTCTTGTTACGGCTCAGAAAGACGTTTTTGACCAATTGCATCGAAATCGTACTGGCCCCTCGTTTGAATGATTTCTCCTTAAAGTTTGTGGCAATCGACACCCGGAATGCTTTTTCGTTGAACCCATTGTGCGTAAAGAAATTATAGTCTTCTGAGGTTAACAAGGCATTACGAAGATCAGGCGAAATCTGATTAATTGGGGTATAATCCGGATTCTCGGGGCCGACAATGATATTCCGAACGGGCTTACCTTTCTCGTAGGGGGTGTACACAAATGGCTGGTTGATAGCCGCAAAATCAGTGCGGCCCATTTGCAGAATCTGAAAGCCTTCCGAAGTTAATCCAGAGTCAAATTTTACCGAATCGGGGAGGGATGAATCAAGCTGAAATGCTACATCATATTTTAGTTTGCCAGCTACCTTCATGCCCTCCAGGGACTCAAACAAGCCTTGTGGAAACGAATTGAATAGCGCCTGAGCATCTATAAGCCCCGTGTGCAGCTGTACCTCGTAGATCTTCGTTGGCTTAAGCGTATATTTTACAAACGGATGGGCGCTCACCTGGCCAAGATGCAATGTCGACGAACTATCAACGCCGACATAATTTTCGCCAACGAACAGGTGGGCATCCATGGCTGCCAGCGGAACCAGTACATCGGTACGGGCAATAGCCGGGTGGTTAATCCGAAGGTTTCGAACCGAACCTGCTCCTTCGAGTCGAAACTCGCCCCCGGAGCGGTCAACATCATGGAGTTCAGCCCGAAGGGTATCTGCCTGGAGTACTAAGTTGAATTTTTTTTGAATATAGGGAAGCTCAATGGGCTTTGGGCGACCATTCTGGCCTTCTGCATATAAAGCCAGGTTGTACTCCCGGTCAGCGGGGTCAGCAGTACCGGTAACGTGCCAGGTTGCCTGATTGCCATTTAGTTTCAGGGTCGAGCTAACGTCTTCATTTTTAATGACAGCCGTTTGGGTAAGCAAACTGAGCGTATCATTATTATCCATAGCCCGAAACTCCAGATTGCTGATATTCAGATCGTCGGGAATTTTAGATAGGATATTATCGATCAGATTTTCGGTTACGTCGGCCAGATTGGTGCGCTTCGTACTTTCTGTTGAGGGCTCATCAGTGGCTGTTGAATCGCGCTTCTTATGCAACAGAAAGTCAATGTTCGTCAGCGAGTCACGTTTGATGACCTGAATCAGACCGTTTTCGAGTGTCATGCCCGACAACCCGATTTTCCCTGCCAGTAATGGCCAAAACCGGACTGCCAGTTCAACCCGTTGGATACGCGCCAGGCTATCGCGTTTTTCGGGCACAACTGAAATATCCGTAAATGCAAGCGAACTCAGGCCGGTAAATTTAGCCGAACCGATGCGTACATCCAGGTGATAATCCCGCTTTGCCTTGCGAATTCCCCGTTCAAGGGCGGTTTTTAATAAACTTTCGCGCTTGAAATAAGCAATCCCGGCACCTACACAGGCCAATAAAAAAATACTCAGAACTATCCACCCAGCGATACGCAGGGCTTTTCGTTGACGATACGTCATGCTTAGTCACTATTCTCGAACCGCAAAGATAGGGAATTAGAGGGACGAGAGGGAGGAAGGGGAGGAAAGGGATGTACTATTCTTTTGTCGATTTTCTATATCTTCATTCCTCTCCTCCCTTTCTTCCCCTTCCTGCCTTTACTCCATTTTTAAAAATCTAAATGGCAGTTTGTCCAGCCGTCATCGAACCGGGTGCCGAATTGTTTGTAGAAGCCAATAGCGGGTTCATTCCAGTCCAATACCTGCCACATCATACCGGTGCATTGTGTTTCGCGGGCGGTCTCAATTGTAGCGTCCAGAAGGAGTTTTCCGACGCCAAATCCCCGAAAAGCTTCGGTTACAATGATGTCTTCCAGATATAAACGTTTGCCTTTCCAGGTGGAATACCGATAGAAGTAGAGGGCCATACCAACGATATTCTTGCTATCGGAGTCTTCAGCCATAATCATCCCGAAAAGAGGATTTGGTCCAAAGCCATCCAGGGCCATTTGTTCAACACTGTTGGTAACCTGATCGGCAGCACGTTCGTAAACGGCCAGTTCCATAACTAAAGCGAAGGCTTCCGGTATATCTTCGAGGGTGCCAGGGCGGATTGAAATCATTGTATCGGGTTAGTATAATAAGTGTAGTGGTAAGTAAGTGTATTAAGTGAAATAAGATGCAAGATACTCAATTAACAAACTGCACTCACTCCCCAACAAACTTCCTCCACTTCGTAAGGGCGGCTTGAAAATCGTCGGGCAAGTCTGAGTCGAACTGGAGCCATTCTTTGGTACGGGGATGGGTAAAGCCTAATGATTTGGCATGAAGGGCTTGTCGGGGCAGTAGTTTGAAGGCATTTTCTACAAATGCTTTGTAGCTCCCAACCGGATTCCCGCGTAAAATTCGGTCGCCACCATATAGGGCGTCGTTGAACAATGGATGACCGATGTGCTTAAAATGGGCCCGAATCTGATGCGTACGGCCCGTTTCCAGATTGCATTGTACTAAAGCAACATAGCGAAGCGCTTCCAAGGTTTTGTAATGGGAGATGGCCCATTTCCCCTTCGATTCATCGTCATAAATCACCTGCACTTTTCGGTCTTTTACCGACCGGCCAATGAAGCCGGTAATGGTACCATCCGCAGGCTCGGGAATGCCCCAGGTCAGGGCGTTATACGTCCGTTCAATGCTGTGCTCAAAAAATTGCCGGGCCAGGTGCGTCATGGCAAATTCGGTTTTGGCAATTACCATCAGGCCCGACGTATCTTTGTCAATCCGATGCACCAGACCGGGTCTGATCTCTCCATTCCGCGAGGTGGGCAGGTTTTGAAAATGGTAGACCAGCGCATTCACCAGCGTACCATCCCAGTTGCCGTGGGCGGGATGGACTACCATACCCGCTGGTTTATTGAGTACCAGCAACTCATCATCTTCAAAGACAATGTTAAGTGGGATGTTCTCTGGCTTAACGTCCGTATCACGGGGCGGATGGGCCAATGATACCGTAATGACATCCAACGGCTTAATTTTGTAGCTGGCTTTGGTTGGCTTATCATTCACCCGAACGGACTCTGCGTCGATAGCCGCCTGAATTTTGGTACGGGTTGCATTTTGCAGCCGATCCATCAGGAATCGATCAATCCGCAGCAGCCCCTGGCCTTTATCCACCACAATACGGTGGTGTTCGTATAATTCGTCCTCTTCAGGTAGTTCGTCGTCTAGTTCTGCCATTTTCTCAACGTAAACCTATAAGGTTTGCTCAAACTTTATAGGTTTGTACGATACAAAACTACGGATTATGGACGAACTTGCCCGGCGGCTAGCTCATTTGGCAGGTAACTCACCGGTTCAACTGCTTGATACCCCATTTCCTGAACCCGTTTCAATTCGACTGCTGCTGAAGCGTGACGATCTGCTACACCCAAAAGTTTCGGGCAATAAATGGCGTAAACTCAAATATAATTTATTGGCAGCGCGCGCTCAGTGCTTAACTACTCTACTCACCTTTGGCGGAGCTTACTCGAATCATTTGTACGCTACTGCTGCGGCAGGAAAGGTGTTTGGCTTTCGAACGATTGGCGTTGTTCGGGGCGACGAATTAGCTGGAAAACCACTTAACGAAACCCTTCAGTTTTGTCGAGACAGCGGAATGCATCTGCACTTTGTTAATCGGGCCGACTATCGGCGCAAAGAAGACCCCGATTTCCTCGCTGAGTTGACGAAGCAATTTGGCCCCTGTTACATCTTGCCAGAGGGAGGTACAAACGAGTTAGCTATTCAGGGTTCGGCAGAGCTTATTCCCGAACTAGTGGCTCAACTGGGTTATGCACCCGATTATGTATGCTGCCCGGTAGGCACAGGAGGTACGGTAGCGGGATTGGCGCAATCGGCACCCGCAGAAACGAAGGTGATGGGGTTTGTTGTGTTGAAAGGCCTTGTCTGGGACAAGCTTCCGCCTGGTCACTTGTCACACCATAATGGCCAAGGGGAAGCTTGCCCCAGACTTATTCACGATTACCACTTCGGTGGCTATGCCAAAACCACGCCAGAACTGATGCGCTTTATTCATGAAGTTGAACAGAAAACGGGCGTACTGCTGGAGCAGGTCTACACCGGAAAGATGCTCTATGGCATCTACGACCTTGCCCGAAACGGATTCTTTCCAGAGGGCACCACGGTAGTGGCAGTGCACACAGGTGGGTTGCAGGGAAGGAGTAAAGTGTTAGATGTGGTCAATCGGTAAAAATCCCATAAATTGCTGATATGGATACGATTTTCACTACCGATCGCGTCAGACCCTTGCTGGCACAGGTTCGCGAATTTGTCGAAACGGAATTGATTCCGCTTGAAGCTGGCTTCTCGCACAACAAACTAGCTGAACTGATCCCTATTCTCGATCAGAAACGGGAACAGGTTAAAGCCGCTGGTCTTTGGGGGCTTCATCTGTCAAAAGAAGATGGCGGGCATGCATTGACTCTTTGTGAATTCGGACAGATCAGTGAAGCGCTGGCCCATGCACCGTTTTTTGGGCATTATGTATTTGGATGTCAGGCTCCCGATATCGGAAATACCGAGCTGCTTCACCGATTCGCATCCGACGAGTTGAAAGAACGCTATTTGAAGCCCCTGATGGCAGGTGAAATTCGTTCCTGTTTTTCAATGACCGAACCCGATTTCGCCGGTTCAAACCCTACCCGAATGGCAACGATGGCCGTTCGAAGCGGGGATGAATACGTGATCAACGGCCGTAAATGGTTCACCTCGTCGGCCGATGGAGCTGCCTTTGCTGTGGTGATGGCAGTTACCAATCCGGATGCAGCGCCCCACCAACGAGCCAGTATGATCATTGTTCCGACTGATACGCCCGGCTTTACCATCGAACGAAATATTCCCGTGTTTGGGGAAGCTGGTGAAGGCTGGTTCAGTCATGCCGAAGTGAGTTATACTGACTGTCGGGTGCCGGTATCGAACGTGATTGCAGGTGAAGGAATGGGTTTCCGGCTGGCGCAGGAGCGGCTTGGACCGGGGCGCGTTCACCATTGCATGCGCTGGATTGGTAATGCCGAAAAAGCACTGGATCTCCTGTGTAAACGGGCAGCTACCCGGGAAATTGAAGACGGTGTGATGCTGGGCGAGAAACAGTTTATTCAGGATTTCATTGCCGAAAGCCGCGCTGAAATTGACGCTAGCCGACTATATGTTCTTAATACAGCTCACATGATTGATACGGTTGGTGTGAGCAATGTTCGCGACGCTGTTTCAGCTATTAAGTTTTATGTTGCCAACGCGTTTCTACGAGTGCTTGACCGGGCTATTCAGGTACATGGTGCATTGGGCGTTACAGACGATACCGTGCTGTCGGCTATGTATCGGCATGAGCGGGGTGCACGCATCTGGGACGGAGCCGATGAAGTACATAAGCAAAATCTGGCTATCAATATCCTGAAAAAATATGGCCTGGATATCAAACAGAAAGCGAAAGAATTGCGTCAGTTTCGCCAGCTAATGACGGCTGAACAACTATAAACCGCGGGTTCGCCACATAGTGCTAACGTAGTTCATACACACCAGGTCAATTGTTTACTAAGCAGAAATAGTATGCCCATACGACTAATCATAGCGGACGATCACCCATTATTAATTGACGGAGTAAGGGCGGTGATTGAGGAAATGGACGATGTGGTATTATTGGATTCTGTCACCAATGGTCGCCAATTAATGGATCGCCTGCTAAAACAACCAGTCGATATGGTGCTACTCGATTTGAACATGCCGCATCTGGATGGTATCTCGACTCTGACGATCCTGAAAGAAAGGCAGCCTCATCTAAAAGTTATCATCTTTACCAGCTACGACCAGCCCAAGTTGATAAAAGAAATCAAATCGCTGGGGGCCGATGGTTATCTGTTAAAAACCAGCAGTTCCAGTGTTCTGAAAGAAGCGATTATAGCCGTGGGTGCTGGCGCAACCTGGTTTCCAGATGAAGTGGTGGCTTCGTCTACTCCCGAGTTATTAATTGACGATTTCACGATCAAGTACCAGATTACGAAACGGGAAGTCGAAATTATACGGCTCATTGTACAGGGCTTTTCGACCCGGCAAATTGGCGAGCGATTGTTCATTAGTGAATTTACCGTGAATTCGCATCGCCGAAATATAGCCCGCAAGCTGGGCATCGATACGCCAATTGGTTTACTCAATTTTGCCAAAGAACAGGGCTTGGTTTGAGTACGATACTGGTTAAAATGGTTAGCACTAACTATTGAATGGCTGCGTGTTGGAAGGGAAATTTGGGTACTTATCTCACTTTTCTTTTGCCACATATGCCCATGAACGCAACTACATTTTTTCGCTCATTAGTTCTGTCAGCAATTGCATTGTCGTATCAATCCTGTCGTTTTCTTATGACAGAGGCCTCTGCTGATCTGGTTAAAAATCAGTTTAAAGGCCCTTCCTACACCGGCGGTAATGATGCGGATGGTGATGAATTAGGCTTTAATATCGCTATGTTTTATATGTATGGTGATAAAGGGTATAGTGGGCCAAGTAGCCCAGTGGGACAACACGATCGCCAACTGCCATCCGCTAGTTTACTGGCCAGCACCGGTAACCACTTATCACTTGGATCAGCTTATGCCCCACCGAGGCCTACGACATTCTTCAATAATGAGCATTTCGCCCTTATGCCTGGGGTACAATTAATTCGGAAAGGCAATAAGGTGAGTGACTCTTTTGGTACAGATGTGACACATTTGCTTTACCTTGAAATCCCTGTTTATGCGCTGTATCGACACTATTTGCCTGATAATAAGGGCGAATTGTTTGGTGGCTTAGGTCCTTATTTCGCTTATGGACTTTCGGGTAATTTTAAATCTACCTTCAATGGGCAGACATCTAGTTTCCCAGCCTTTGGTGGCAATGGTGGTTTTAAGCGATTCGATGCAGGTTTAGCCCTGACGGCAGGCTATCAGTTTCCTAACAGCCTGCGTATACGACTGGGCTATGAATTGGGGCTAACGAATATTGAATCGGGACCATCTGGTCCGGATGATGACAAAGCCTACAACCGGGCTATTAGCCTAAATGTAGGCTATCCACTCGCTAAAATCGTGGATAAATTTAAAAAGAAATAGGGGGGGAAAGGTGTATGATGTATGTATTTTCGCGAACCTATATCATACACCATACACCCTGCAGAACATGCTTGGTCCCGATATGCCCCGCTCAGTTCGTCAGGGCGAAGAATTGGCTATAAATCGCTTAAACGAATACCTGCATGAACAGGCACCAGAAGTAGGACTAGTGCTGGAAATCAGGCAGTTTTCGGGAGGGTTCTCCAATTTGACCTATTGGCTCAAAACGGAACGGCAGGAATATGTCCTCCGCCGACCGCCCGCTGGGGCCAACATCAAAGGGGGGCACGATATGGGCCGGGAATTTCGGGTATTGTCGTTGCTGAAAGGGCATTACGATAAAATCCCGGATCCAATCGTTTACTGCGAATCGGCGGATGTGCTGGGCGTGCCATTCTATATTATGACACGCGTGGTGGGCGTGATACTACGGGCGTCGATGGCGCCAACGCTTACCCTTGATCCGGAGCGCATGCGGCAGTTATCAGAGGCTTTAGTTGATAATCTGGTAGCTATTCATAACCTGGATATTCAGTCAACGGGCCTAAGTCAGTTAGGTAAACCCGAAGGGTACGTACAGCGCCAGGTGGAGGGGTGGAGCAAACGGTACCGAAATGCCGAAACCGACTCAATTCCCGCAATGGATCAGGTTGGCAACTGGCTGCAACAGAACTATCCTGCTGAACAGGCTCCCGCTTTTCTGCACAATGATTACAAATTCGACAATGTGCTGCTGGCTGCCGATGAATCTACAGGCGATCCGATTCCCCTGATCAAAGGCGTGCTGGATTGGGAAATGGCGACTGTTGGCGATCCACTTATGGATTTAGGTGCCACCTTAGCCTATTGGTCAGAAGCGAACGATAGTCCAGCTTATAGAAACTTCAACCTAACGTGGCTTCCGGGGAATCTGACCCGGCAGGAAGTTGTAGCCCGCTACGCTGCCCAAAGTGGTCGTGACCTGACCGAAATTCTGTTCTACTATGTATTTGGGCTATACAAAAACGCCGTGATTGCGCAGCAAATCTACGCTCGTTGGAAACAGGGGCATAGCCAGGATGACCGCTTCGGTCATTTGTTGCCAATGATTATGGAACTGGCTAGTAAGGCCGTAGGATCTATTGGGAGTGGGGAAGTGTAGGAGAATTTGACCCTTACTGCACACTCGCCCGGCGAAGGCGGTCGTTCATGGCCCAGCCTAGCCCTTCGTTGGGTAAGGGCTCAGCATAAATAACGTCGATGGGTAACGCGTCCAGGGCACGCAGATGAGCAAAGAGATTTTTGGCTGCTTCGTTGAGGTCTCCAGTGGGGGAGAGGATACGCTGATTTTCAGGGAGAAAGCCGCCAAAGGCTTCGCGAAAAACCAATGCCCCGGCCCGTTCGCTAGGTTGTGGAGTTTCGCCGGGTGATACGAGAATAAGCGGTTTTCGGGGAGCATAGTGGCTGCTCAACATGCCCGGAGCCTTCGGATTTGAGGTCGAATGCGTTTGCACGGAAACGGAGCCAATTATTTTCTCAATCTGATCCAAAGCCATTCCCCCAAGTCGAAAAACAGTGGCTTTGTTGTTTTCAAAGCCAACAATCGTCGATTCAATACCGACGCCTGCCGGGCCACCATCCAGAATGTAGGGAATCTGATCGCCCAGTTGATCGGCAACATGTTGCGCCGTGGTTGGACTGATATACCCAAATGGATTGGCACTCGGAGCCGCCAGTGGGAAATCGAGCGAACGTAGCAGAGCCAGCGTAAGGGGGTGATTCGGGATACGAACCGCAACGTTGGGTAAACCTGCTGTAACCAGGTCAGGAATCAGGTCGCGCTTAGGGAGGAGCAGTGTCAGTGGACCGGGCCAGTACGCTTCTGCCAGTTTACGGGCTGGCTCAGGAATGTTAGTTACGAACTGATCGAGTTTATCGAGTGAGTCCGTGTGTATAATCAGCGGATCGAAAGAGGGCCGGTTTTTTACCCGAAAAATTGCTAGAACCGCATCTGGGTTGAATGCATTACCTGCTAGTCCATAAACGGTTTCGGTAGGGATCCCCACCACATTTCCCACTT
This sequence comes from Spirosoma migulaei, assembly GCF_054776855.1. NCBI lineage: Bacteria > Pseudomonadati > Bacteroidota > Cytophagia > Cytophagales > Cytophagaceae > Spirosoma > Spirosoma migulaei. Next base: position 147,374 of record NZ_BAAHBG010000013.1, read on the forward strand.
CTAAAAATGCCTTTGCTGCCCGTGTATCCGTACCAATCTGTGCCATGACTTCGTGGCGCAAAGATAGGGGAAAAGGGGATAGAAAGGAGGAGGGGGACGAAAGGGAGGAAGGGTTGCTGACGCATGAATCCCTTCCTTCCTTTCGTCCCCCTCCTCCTTTCTCCTTTTTTTAATGATGCCCTCCGGGGCCGTGAACGTGGCCATGAGCCAGCTCGTCGGCGGTGGCATCCCGAACGTCCAGCACTTCAACATCGAAATACAGATTCTGATCAGCCAGCGGATGGTTGGCGTCAACGGTTACTGTATCGGGTCCAACCTCGGTTATGGTAACAACCTGACCTTCGTTGGTTTCAAATTGCATTCCTACTTCAAGCTCCTGTCCGCCAAATGCCCGGCGAGGTACAGCTTCTACCAGTTGCGGATCGCGCTTACCGTATCCTTTTTCCGGTGTTACATCTAACTGGAGATGATCACCTTTTACGCGGCCTTCCAGACCTTCTTCCATACCCGGAATAAGGTTGTTAGCCCCATGCAGATAATATAACGGATCGCTACCCTGGCTGGAATCCAGCACGTTACCACTGCTATCCCGCAGGGTATAATGGATGGCGGCTACTTTGTTTTTTGTAATATTCATACCGGTTTTCTTTTGCGCTGTGTCGATCCCTTACCGATATCCAGCGAAGTTGCAATGGTTCTTGAGTTTTAGATTTAATTCATAAGGTCTCTTAGCCCTGATAAGTTTGATTAATTAATGTTTTTTTTTCAATCGTTGTCCGATTTAAGCATTGTCGTTCGTCTAAGTGACGAAAACAAATTCATAACCAGTATAACCAATCAACTACAATGGACAAATTTATGCTTGTATTCCATTCGCCTTATTCTCAGGAAACCGCCTTCGCCGAAATGTCGCCTGATGCCATGCAGGCCGAGATTCAAAAATGGAACAACTGGATAGGAGGAATAGCAGCTCAGGGCAAACTGATCGGTACAGATGCACTGGCGCCTGTTGGCAAACAAATGACCAAGGCCGGGCAGGTTATTACGGATGGCCCATTTACCGAAGGGAAAGAAATTGTAGGCGGTTACCTGATTTTAACCGCGGCTTCCTTAGATGAAGCTGTTGAGCTGGCTCATGGATGCCCTATGTTCGAGACCGATGGGACTGTAGAAGTTCGGCCAATCATTAACTTCGAGTAAGGCCTGGGTCCCCTCTTTTTTTCAAAAAAGGGGGGACTCTCAGTACATATAAAACGTAAACTTGTATCGTTCCTGACGCAAATTTTTATGGATATTTCAACCCTTAACTGGCCAGCTATTTTAGTGGCTACACTGGCTAATTTTTTAATTGGTGGCCTATGGTATTCTGCCTTTTTATTTGGTAAACCCTGGATGGCTGAAAATAAGTTTTCTGAACACGAACTGAGGCAGAGTAACATGCTGAAATTGTTTAGTCTAACGTTCCTTTTTTCATTGGTGATGGCTTTCAATCTGGCCATGTTTTTAAATGACAGTAAGACCACAACAAGTTGGGGGGCAATGGCTGGTTTTTTAGCGGGCTTTGGCTGGGTAACCATGTCTTTATTTGTTATTGGGCAGTTTGAACGGAAAACCACTCGATATATGCTCATTCATGGGGGATACGTAACAGTTAGTTTTGTGGTTATGGGGTTAATTTTGGGAGCCTGGCGCTAAACTATGAGCTGAGAGACCCTAATGCCTGATATCCCTTCTTCATTAACTGACTCCAACCAACTAGTTGCCCATCTGTTTCGGCATGAAGCAGGACGAATAGCCTCCGTGTTAACCTGTATGCTTGGTTTTGACCGGCTCGATCTGGCTGAGGATATTGTGCAGGATACCATGGTAAAAGCCTTGCAAAGCTGGCGCTTTCAGGGAATTCCTGATAATCCCAGCGCCTGGCTCTACCGGGTGGCAAAAAACAACGCATTAGATGTAGTTCGGCGTGAAACCCGATTGCGGCAGATTAGTCCGGAAGTCGAGTACCTGCACCAACAGGAAGCCACCGAAATAATGGGCAACGTTTATTTCTTCGACGACGAAATTACCGATAGCCAGTTACGGATGCTGTTTGCCATATGTCATCCAGCTATTGGCATTGAGTCACAAATGGCTATGTGCCTGAAAATTCTTTGTGGGCTGAGTGTTCGGGAGATTGCCGGGGCATTTTTGACCACCGACGAGACCATCGCAAAACGCATCTACCGCGCGAAAGAGAAAATTCGGCAGGAGGAGATCCGGCTCGAAGTGCCAATGGGGCAACAATTGGCACCCCGCCTGGACTCGATTCTGAAAAGCATCTATCTCCTATTCAATGAAGGCTACAATTCATCGCATCCCGACCAGTTGATTCGCCAGGATCTGTGCCAGGAAGCCATGCGATTAGGCCTGTTGCTCACCCAAACGCCACAGACCCAGCAACCCGCCGTTGATGCCTTGCTGGCACTGATGTGTTTTCAATCTGCCCGGTTCAATGCCCGTACTGATGATGCGGGTGGCATTATCTTACTGGCCGATCAGGATCGAAGCCGCTGGAACCAGGATTTAATTCGGCGCGGTCATTTGTATCTGAATCGTTCGGCCGAAGGGCCAGCGCCAGGTGAGTATCATCTTGAAGCCGGTATTGCCATGCAACATTGTATCGCTTCGTCCTATGAAACAACTGATTGGCCCACAATACTGCTCTATTATGATATGCTGATGATGCGAAAACCGTCGCCCGTTGTTGCGCTGCATCGTGCTGTAGCGGTCGCAAACGTGAAGGGGCCAGGAGTAGCTATTGATGAGGTAGTGACACTATCGGGCCTGGACTCCATGCATCATTACCACACTATTCTGGGAGATTTGTACGAGCAGAATGGACAGCCGGAACCAGCCCGGACTCATTACCAGCGGGCTATTCAGCTAACGACATCCATAGCTGAAAAGGCACTGATCGAACGAAAACTAAGCCGACTGCAAGCGGACTAGTTCACTTGTATTTTAAATAAGCATTTGATCGTCAGAGACAACAGGGGGCATAGAATCAAAAAAATCTATCTGACTAAAGCACTAGAGCAGACTTATGTCAAGCTGAATAAGTGGTTCGTATATGACTTGTAGACCGGTCAATCAGCTCTTTAAGGACATCCAGATCAATGTCTTCGAGTTTTTTAACGTATACGCAGCCTTTCCCGGTTTTGTGTTTCCCCAGTTTTTCCAGTAACTCTTCTCTTTCCGTAAAATAGGCCGAAAGGTAAAATGTAATTGCATCTTTTCTAGGCGAAAAGCCTATGAGTGGCGCATCCCCTTCGTGTCCACTGGCATAGATATAATGGTAACTCCCAAAACCAACGATACTAGGTCCCCACATTTTTGGGTCAAGTCCCGTTTGCTGTTTTATGAGGTCAATAATACTAAAACAGTCTTTCCGTTTCCCTTCATCGGCAATCGAATTGATAAAGTCAGTTACGCTGTTTTCTGTTTCGGTCGTTTTATTTTTTGCCATCGTCCAGTAGTTGTTGATTTACCTTTCTACGAGTTTCAGCCACTCCTTTATGACATGTTGCAATTGGGTTTCTTTTGAACGAATGTCATCCATGTCCTTAAAAATTACTGTTCGTCTACCGTCTTTATAATCTCCTTCAAGAAGCCCGGTTGAGTCGTTTACGTTGGCTCCACTGGGAAAAACCAGCATCACTCGTCCTTTGTGCAGGTTGAACACCACCAGTTCCCGTTTATATTCTTTGGGGTCAAATGGCTTCATGTCCCCTGTATAATAATAGCTTGGGTTATTCCATTTAATCCGTTCACCAATTTCGGGGTCGGTGCTTAGAATGACTTGCCTAAGTGCTTCAACAAGCTGGCCAATTTCAGGATCGAGTTGTTGAATATGCTCGGTTACCTGTTCCTGGTCGGAGCGTTTTTTGGGCTTTGCTGAGCTTTTCTGTATGGCTTTACGTGCTGCCCGTTCCAGATTTTCTGTCACCCTGAATCTGGTAATTTTGGCAATAAGGTCAAGAGGGAGCGGTTTATCGATTGGAAATTGAATTGACCCTTTGGCTCCTTTATAACCAGCGAGTTCACTCTTGAAGGCTTCGATGCCTGTTGGTGCCGGATAGAATCCTATATGCTGTTTAAAGGCGGCAAAATGAACCAGATTACCATTTAAGGTTAACGTCGGCATGCCATAGTTGATGGTTTCTTCTGCGTCTGGAGCTGCCTGGTTCAGGGTTAACCGCAGTTGGTTCAATAGGTCTTGCGTGCGGAGTGGAAAGCTTGCGATATACGCATCAATATCGGTCATATTGGTTGTCATAGTCACTATGCTTTTGACGTAGTAAAAGGTAGTTTTTTGCCGATCTCTACCCAAATTCTATTCCCTTGCCTGGCCTTTTTACATTTCCGGGCTGTAGGGATCAACCGAAAGACTCACAAATGAAAATCCTTATCTTTGCTATATGAATGAGCGGTTCAAATTTTGGCTCAAGCGAGTTGGCTGGCTGGGTTTTCTCTTCTTTCTTGTCAAAGGCCTTCTCTGGCTATTGATTCCATACCTGATTGCAAAAGGTTTTTTTTCTAAGTAAACAGTCCTGTGGCTTACCAAATAGCCTGATCACCTTGTGCCACAAGACCACTCAATAATAGAAAGTGGACTGTTTATAGGCCTATTCCGGAAGTGTGAGTATATTCATTGCAAGTTTTTGAGGATGGCTTATTGAATCCAAAAAGCAGGTACGGGTATTATGCAAGTCGCGAGTGGAGGAATGGTTCGAGGAGGTAGAACAGGTCTGTTGCTGATCATTGCCTGGCTGTTGTCGGTAGGCGCTCAGGCAGACCACATTATCGGGGGCGACATGAGTATGCGTGCCGTTGGCACAAAGCCTGGTTTATTTCGAATCCAGCTAAATCAGTATTTAGATGAAAATAAAACGGTTTCCGGGAATCGGGATGCCTTTGTGATCTTACGGATTTACCGGAAGCAGAACCCTGTCTTGATTGAACGACTTACCCTTTACATTAAAGAAACTCTACCGCTCACGTTCAATAATGTTGCCTGTGCCAGCCTTCGGCAATTAAGCTTTACGCAAGCCCGTTATTACGATAACCATCAGTTCGATCCCAATTTATATACCGATCCAGGTGGCTACTACATCGTTTGGGAGCGGTGTTGCCGAAACGATGCCCTCACGAATGTGAACACGGCTGCTGTAGATGGGGTAGCCATGACATTTTATCTGGAGTTTCCGCCCATGTTGAAAAAGGGCATAAACGTTACTAATTCTGCCCCTGAATTCCGAGTGCCTAATGGGGATTATATCTGTATCAATAAACCCTTCACCTTCGATGCAGGAGCAACTGACGCAGATGGAGATCAACTGCGCTACTCGCTTGTAACACCCCTGAATGGATACACAACCAGGTTAGCGCCTGGTTATACGGATGAAACGCCCAGAAATAGTTACCCAACCATTAATTGGGGGCCAGGGTACAGCTTAGCCAATATTATTCCGGGAAGTCCACCGCTAAGTATTGATCAAAATACGGGGAAGTTAAGTGTTAAGGCCTCTGCCCAGGGACTCTATTTATTTACGGTGCAATGTGAGGAGTTCAGGAACGGTGAGCGTATTGGCGTTGTACGACGGGATTTTCAACTACCTGTTGTGGATTGCTCAAAAAATACGCCCCCTCCAGCCGTTGTGATGACCAGTGGAAAAGTAGCGACCGATCTTTCCTGGTGCGGTAGTCAGCCGTTGGTGCTATCTGTCGAGAAAAATTCAGACTGGGCCTATCAGTGGCAGAAAGACGGTACAAGTCTCCGCGGTTCTACCAGCGATACTCTACAGGTACGAACACCAGGGGTTTATTCCGTCGTAAAAAGCCAGGCGAAAGCGTGCGCGAATGACACCACCTCGCAGGCAGTTAAGGTTACGTTTACAACTGCTCCTTCGGTCAAGGTATCGTTAACAACGCCAAAGCCTTACTGTGCAGGGGATACACTTGTGCTAAAGGCCGATGGGCAACCAGGTTATAAATACCGATGGCAGTATAATGGGAAAGATGTTGCGGGCCAGCAGGCGACGCTACAGATATATCAGGCTGGCAATTACGGCGTATTTGCCAGAATCGCTGATATGGGTTGTGAAGGAAAAGATAGTGTAAAGGTTACCATTGAGCCACGCCCTACGGCTCAGATCAAGCCGTCGTCGTTGACGTTTTGCACTGATGGCACCATTCAACTTATGGCTGGGAATACGACTGGTTATCAGTACCAGTGGCAACAAAATGGCAATAAACTTACCGATACAACAAGTCAGCTCGTGGTAAAACAGGCTGGAAACTATCAGGTTACGGTTAGCGCACCAACCGGTTGTACCGCTACATCGCTTCCTGTTACACTCACCCAGTATGCCCGTCCAGTCATTCAATTTGATTCTATAGCATCCGTTTGCCTTGACAGTAACGCTACCGTTGCCTTGACGGGCCAACCTACTGGCGGAACCTATACAGGGCAGGGCGTTCAGGGGAGCCGCTTCGATCCAATGAAAGCAGGTGTTGGGCGTCATGAGCTGACCTATACCATTACATCAGACAAAGGATGCCTGGCCGAGCAGAATCGTTGGGTTGAGGTGTTGCCCAGTGTTAATTTAACCGGTCAGACTACGTATATTTTAGCAAAAGGGCAGAGTGTTCAACTCCTGACCCGATCTGACCAGCCCATCAGTCGATACCAGTGGAGTCCAGCTACCTATTTAAGCCAGCCGGATGTAAGTAGCCCAATTGCCAGCCCATCTGAAACGACCTTGTATGAGGTGACGGCCATGAGCGAGGCTGGTTGTACGGATAAATTGTCCATTCTGGTTGACGTAGCCACATTACTTTATTTCCCATCAGCCTTCTCGCCTAATGCGGATGGGCAGAATGATGTATGGGTGATTCCAAACATCAGCTCGTTTCCACAAAGTGAAGTCTCCATCTACAATCGCTGGGGCCAACTGATTTTCTTCTCACGCGGATATACCCAGCCCTGGGATGGTACTTACCAGCAGGAACCCGTTCAGGCGGGGGTCTATACCTACCAAATCCGTACGGGAACCGGCCCGCTAGATACCACGTATCGGGGGCAGTTAACCGTTATTCATTAGTATACTAGTTAAGTAAGGCTTGCGGTTTCATAGGCCATATCTCCAGGATATGGCCTATGAAACCGCAATCCTTTTTGTCCCTTTCGCTCAAATTCTAAGCCTTTGGGCAATTTACAAGTGCTAGCCTACCGTTTACTCAATAAATCGGAGCGGGTTGCTTCGGGCTTGTCGGTGCGATGAGTCGTAGGTTTCATTTTCTAACTATACTCAATTAACATGAACAGGAAACTCTTTTTGAGCTGGGCAATGGCATCTATGCTACTCCCCGGCCTGTTTGCGTCTGTTAGTGCGCAAACTCAGAATTCGGCAGGACAAACCACTACCACTACCTCAGATGCAAACTCTATGCCCAAAGTAAGTCATACGACAACGGGTAAAGACCTGGCTATCAGTGCGGCCAAATCTGCCAATCACACGGTCTTATTCAGAGCTCTGCGCGCATCTGGCCTAACGGAACAAGCTGGTGGCAAAGGCCCTTATACGGTGTTTGCGCCCACAAATGAAGCATTTGATAAACTTCCCGCTGGAACAATGGACGATTTATTGAAGCCAGAAGCGAAAGCAAAATTGATGAAACTGCTGGCCTATCACGTTGTGAAGGGTAAATACACTGCCGACCAGCTTCAGGACGGACAGAAACTAAAAACGGTGACGGGCGGAACACTAACCGTTGGTAAACAGGGCGATTCGCTGACTATTACGGACGGAGCGGGCAACACCGCAACCGTTGATCAGTCGGATGCCGAAGCAACCAATGGGATGGTGTATTCGATTGATTCGGTGCTGATGCCAACAGCAGGTGGGAAATAAGTTGTTTGCAAACAATACGTTAGTTTACTGGTTTGATAGACTAAAGGTTCGATAGACACTTGACACGGAAAGCGTTATGGAAAATCAGGAGAAAGAAGATATCATCCGGGCTAAGCAGGCTATTTCGCCCGCAGGTCTTGCTAATCAGTCAGTTGAAGGGACCAGTGGGCCTGGCAGTCAGATTGATGCCGAGGAGTTGGAACCAGACGCGTTGGAAGAAGACTACATGGATGGCGATAAGTTAGCAGCCAATGTGCGCGTGACACACCCAAACCGAAATCCCAATCCCAAACCGGATATTGACAAGCCAGCCTATAGCTAACCAACAAAAAGGGCAACCCGTAACAGAGTTGCCCTTTTTGTTGCCTGAATAGTCTGCCAAAAACAATGGCGAGTCTGCTTCGTTTTATACATAGTAATACTCAACGATACGAATGGATAAACGAAGGATTGGAATTGGCATTGCAGTGGTAGCGGGTCTGGTCATCCTGTTCTTTGTAGGTAAATGGTTTTTTAAACAAAAGTCGGTAAAGCAGGAGCGGACGCAGGTTGAACAGGCGCGTAAACGATCGGAAGAGGAGACGAAAGAAGCTTTACTCGCCCTGCATGAACTATGCCGGTATGCCGATTCGGTTGGGGTCGATACAACTCGATTTGGGGTTAAATCGGTAAACCAGGTCACCGAAATAGAGGCAAAACAGGCCGATTTGCTGCTGGAAATTCGCTACGGTAAAAAGCCTTCCCGACTGGAATTTAGTGGATTAAAGGAGGCCGTAGACTCAAGTTGGGCCAAAAATGCGGATGGGGCCAGCCAGCCCGAATCACTGGCAAAACTTGCTCCGTTTGGGCCCTATAACCAATTGGTGGGCCATTATAGTCGGCTTCGTAAACTAGCTAAATCAAATCCGGCCATGGCCGATTCATTGCGGGTGATTCGGCAAACATTGAACTTCTATCGGTATGTCAATCGCTTCGATGCCGATAAGTTTGTTGTTGTCAATATTCCCGCCGGTGAGTTAAATGTCTTTGACCGAACGGGTAAGCGGCTACTTCCTATGCAGGTTATTGCTGGTAAACCCGATAAGCGAACCCCCTGCATGACAACGTATATTCAGGATATTGTGGCCTATCCCTATTGGAATGTGCCCCGCAATATCGCTCTGGACGAAATGCTGCCTCGAATGAAGCGGAATATTGCCTTTATCTACAATCAAAATCTCCAGATACTGGATGAGAGAGATCAGGAAGTTGACCCTGAGGAAATTGACTGGGATGGTTTATCGACAACTAATTTCCCGTATCGGGTTCGTCAGGCGTCGGGCTGTGAGAATTCACTGGGCTTGCTAAAATTCAACTTGGCAAATCCGTTGGCCATTTATCTGCACGATACCAATAGTCGGGACTTGTTCAAGCTCACCAGCGATCGCTGGCGCAGTCATGGATGCGTACGGGTACAGAAGCCGGTCGAATTAGCTAACCTGGTTCTGGACGCCCAAACGTTCGATAAAGCGTTTCTGGATAAATGTTTGATTGATCAGAAACCCCGGACACTACCTATCCCAAAGCCGTTTCCGGTCTTCATCACCTACAACATTGCCGATGTGGACGCAACAGGGAAGCTTCGATTTTACAAGGATGTGTATGGGCTGGATAAATAAGCCGATTGCTTCAGGTAATCGGGATTGGGCGCGTAGACAAACAGGCATGTACCGCCTTTAACAGCCTGAATGATGCCTTTGGATTCGGCATAAGGGACGGCTGGGCATCCCTGGCTACGACCAAGTCGGCCCGTTTTGCGAATGATATCTTCGCAAACGTAATCGGCACCATGTAGCACAATGTTCCGATTATAGACATTGTCGTTAAAGCCTTTTTCCAGGCCTTTCAACTGCAACGAAAGGCCATGCTTACCCATGTAGGTATTGAGCGTCTGGTAAAAGCCTAAGCTGCTCTGGAACGACGATTGGGTGTTCGAAAATTGATTGGCAGTTAAATCACCAGAGTTACGCCCGTGTGCAACATAGGTGTTAAAAACCAGCTTTTTATTGAACAAATCAACAACGTATAGCCGTTTATGGGTTGATGGCTGGCTCAGGTCAACAATGGTAAGCATAGACTTGGCAGAATCTATTTTCTGCCAGCCGCGCAGGGCATATTCGAAAACAGTTCGCTGCAAACCAGTCTGGCTTAAGTTAAGCTCATCATAAACAGCAAGGCGACCAACAGATTTAACCGTTTTTGGGGCCGCGGTTGGGGCTGCTATAACAACGTTACGGGAAGATTTGGATCCGGTGCTGGCAAAATAAATAACTACTAAACCAACCAGAAGCAAAAGAACATTCTTCATACCGACAAATAGGCGTGTTTATGGGTTTATGAGGATGTAGAATGATAACAGTCTCATACCTGTTTTAATTCGATGAAGATACAACTTTTCTCTAAAATAATCACCTTATGACCGCTTACGAACAAGCTGTCCGCAACGAACTGGTTCGCTGGCAACAGGCTATGCAAAAGCCGCCATCCGCCTTCGGACGGCTCTCAACATCGCTTCAGCACCGGATTAATCGGATCATTCCCGATCGTGTACATACCGTTATTACGGCCACAATCAAGCAAATGACGCGAGCTGTTTTATTTGGGGCGGAATTTCTTACCCGTACACCCGTAGTAGGCCAAACGCTGACTCAGCGTGATGCCGCTGTAGCCAGACGTATTGATTTCTACCGGAAAACGAGCGCTGCCGAAGGAGGTGTTACGGGGGCAGGTGGGTTTTGGCTCAGCATGGCCGATTTCCCGATACTGCTTAGTTTGAAGATGAAAATGCTATTCGAAATTGCCGGTCTGTATGGGTTCTCGGTGAGCGATTACCGCGAACGGGTCTATATCCTTTATATTTTCCAGTTGGCCTTTTCGAGCCAGGAGCGCCGAAAGATAATTTACGATTACATTGCCAATTGGCCGGAACATAGCCGCCAACTGCCTGAAGACATCAACCAGTTCGACTGGCTGACGTTTCAACAGGAGTACCGCGATTACATTGATCTGGCCAAAATGGCGCAATTGATTCCGGGTATTGGCGCTGCTGTTGGCGTTGTGGTCAACTACCGACTTGTAAATCAGCTTGGCCGCACTGCTATGAATGCCTACCGGATGCGACTACTCGCCGAAAATCCTGCCTTATTGGCAAACCAGTAGTGTCTGGCAGGTGTGAGTTACTTATTGACATGATACACGAACAGACTCCCACCTGTGCTTTGCCAAACTAGAATCTAAATTAGACGAGCGCTAGCCGTAAGCATAGTACGACGACTGCCTTGTATAAAAAGGACGAGCGCTAGCCGTAAGCATAGTACGACGACTGCCTTGTATAAAAAGTAAGCTGTTCTCGAGTTGCGTACAGGTTGATGGTTAGTTCGTGTAAGCTGAGTTTGTTGGTACGGGTCAAACTTTCCTGGCTGTTAGTGTAAGGGTTGGCTCCTGAATGGTTAATGAACGTACGTTACTATCCACGATATCAAAAGTTATCGTGACAGACGGGGTTCCATTGTACGTAAATACGTTTCTGGATTTCTGATACAAAGCACCGCCCGATTTCCCTAACTTCCCCAATGATAGTAATTTTCGCAGATTCATTTTGATACTAAATCCATCTGATGAGCCTTCCCCGTACTTATAATCGCCCAGATATTTTTCTTTCTCGACGGCCTCCATTGGAATATCTACTTCCTGGTACCCGGCGTTCCCAAGCCCCTCCAGGTAGTCAATTAGCTTGCTGCTAGTATTTTTTTGCTCATTCGTAAGTCCATCGGCTCGGAGACCATTTTTTGCGTGTTGTAACAAGCTAATGCCATGTGGACCAGTAATACGCTGGACGCCGGGCGTGGCTTCTACCATCGCTTTTACTGTGTCATAGCTTCCCAGCATAGCATAGGTGAATAGATCTGGGCGCGCCCCTTTACTCAGTAGAAATTCGACAATATCTCTTCTCCCTACGTGCGATGCGGCTCCAATGGCTGTTTCCCAGTCACCGAAAGCCCAATCCCACGTTGCCCTTGCCAGTTCAGGGCGTTGGTTTACGAGCACTTTCACCCGGTCAAGGTTGAAATGAGAAGCTCCCACTACTTCGGCAACAACATCATCTTCAATGGCAGGATACCGACGTAAAGGCTCCTCAGCAATGATTTTTTCTGAATCCAAATCGACCACCCCTTTTGAAAAACCTATGCTCGGGATGGAAGCTGTTAGAAATCCGAAAATTGAGCTTTTAACGACAGCTCGTCTTGACAGTGACCCTTGAGTATCCATGTGTCTGGATCGTGTTGGTGAATTTTATTTCTGACTCCGCAATTTCTTTAATCGTTTGGTTCCGCAGTGTCTTTTTGTAGATAGCCCACATGACTCCTGCTATTTATTAATTTTAACACAGATTGCCTAAAGCCTTAAACCATTCTTATGAATCAGTCAACCGATACGCTCATTGTTGGTGCAGGTCCTTTTGGTCTTGGGCTGGCTGCTTATTTTCAGAAGCGTCGGCACGATTACCAAATCGTGGGTAAACCAATGGAATTCTGGAAGCAGCATATGCCAACGGGCATGTTGCTCCGGTCCAATGTCAATTGGTACCTCGACCCAGATCACCACTGGACTATCGACCTTTTTCTGACTAGTCATTACCCTTCCCGATTGTCGACAGATCCCATTTCCAGGGAACAATATATTGCCTACATGGATTGGTTCAGACAGCAAGCCGGCATTTCCGTGACACCAAGCTATGTTTGTCTGTTAAGCCAGGATGAACACGGGTTTGTGGCCAAACTGGATAACGGCAATACCGTTCGGGCGAAGCAGGCGGTGATCGCCACTGGCTTTCAATATTTTGCTCATTCTCCCGCTACTCTGGTGACGCTATTACCAGCGGGGCGTTACCAGCATAGCTGCGATGCCGTTGACATGGATGTGTATAAGGGTAAGCGGGTTTTGCTGATTGGTGGACGACAAAGCGCGTTTGAGTCGGCGGCTTTGTTACAGGAAGCGGGTGCTTCGCATACTCACATCAGTTACCGCCATGATACACCCCGTTTTGAGGAAGCGGATTGGTCGTGGGTTGAAACCCTGGTCGAACACATGGTTGACCAACCGGGCTGGTTTCGTGAGTTATCGGCTGAGGAGCAGGATCAATATCGGTACAAGCTTTGGGCCGAAGGACGGCTAAAAGTAGAGCCCTGGCTCGAAAAGCGTGTTTGCCTGCCTGGCATAACGTTGCATCCGCGCACGGAGGTTGTATCAGCCATTCTGCAACCTGACCATTCGCTACGAATAACGTTGAGTTCCGGAGAGCAGATTGACGTCGATGAAGTCATACTGGCGACTGGTTATCAGGTCAATGTGGCGCGGTTGCCTTTTTTGTCGGCATCGCTCCAGGATGTATTGGTTACCCGGAACGGATTCCCCTTACTCGACCTGAATTTCCAAAGCAGCATCTCAGGCCTGTATTTTAGTAGCTTTCCGGCTGGTCAATCGTTCGGACCTTTCTTTGGCTTTACGGTAGCTGTACGCACGGCTGCACAACTGATTGGCCAGGCCCTTGTATCAATTGAAAAACGTCAGCTACCCAGCGCGAAAGCCTGAGTGCCCATTCTTTAATTAGGTACGTGTAATCTGGGAAGCACACTATAAGCCACTCTGGGTACCACGATCCCATAAGTCAAGGCTTAGTGGTTAGTTCTAGTTGGCCAAAGCATCACTTCCTGTAAAAACTTGCAGATATAATAGCGCGATTTAAGCCTCGCCACGTCATTGTGGGTTCACCCAAAACAGTTTCAACGGAGAAATTATCACCGATCAGGCCAATACTTTGCAGATAATCCACCTCCTGAGGTATCAGGGTAACGCCGGATTCTTTATAGGCAAAGTTTAAAAATAGTGTTCCTTTTGACTTGGGGTCGTTTTGACGCGGCCACAGTTTAGCTTTGATTGGGTACTCCGTGGCTCGAAACTGTAGGGTGCCTTCTAGTTCAAGAATGCGGCCATCAATCTGTTTTTCCGATGAAGGCCACAGGTTAAGTGTTGCTACATCCTGAAGGAGTGTGTCTTTTGTGATCCCCGTTGAATAGTAGACCGGAACCAGATTCTTATGACTGACCTGAGCTTGCCGAATCTCCCAGGTTCCTACGAGTTGTGGCCTTAATTCGTCAACAAATTTAATTGTCAACTCAGTGGGAGTAGGGGCATTTCCCTGCTGGCGGCATTGACTGAAACAAAGGCACACGGCCAAAAGGGCAAGTCGAACATCCATGATTGAACGAATTTAACGGTTGTGGCTTTGCGCAACTATAAGAATCGATGATATATGTTGGTTTGTTTATAAAAAACCGCTCTGGATATATCTCGTTTGCAATTCGTTACTCAATTCTATTGCCAATGCACTAGGTAGCGTTCGTATTTTTGGCAATTTCAATAATGTGGTTGATGAAATCGCTGGCTTTACGTTCTTTCAATTGCGCATATTTCTTTCGGTCTTGTTTCGCTTCGTCGGCAATTTCATATTTCAACGTTTGATAGTAAATCCTCGCTTCTTTATTTCTACTAAGATAATCTCTAAATAAAATATGTTTTTGTAATTCTTCACTATCTGTTGGGCAAGCGTATAGGTGATGGCTGATGAAATCTAATACGGGATGTTTTGCAGTAATTGTGTCTCGCTTAAACACTTCCCGATTAGGAATGCCTTGATTTCCATTATGATAGTAGCCAATTTTTCTTAATCTTTTGGTTAGTTCATGAAATTCTAGCCTGCTGCTAAAAACTAGATCGATATCAATAATTGGTTTTGCGGCTAATTCGGGAATTGAGGTACTACCTACGTGTTCTATGGAAACGGTTAGATCAAATAAAGCCTCATGGAGTACTTTTTTTAATTCATTGAAATCTGTTAGCCAATCCGCTGTATAGTCTTGAATCAACATGGTTTAGTTTAAATTGCAGTACCCGCCAACTTGCTTCAATAGGCATAAGCCAGCACATTGTTCTGGGCCCCGTCAAATGAGGGACTAGCGTTTGTTTTCATTGTAATAGACTAAGTAGCCAAAGCAACACGATATACATCGTGTTGCCAGGTGCTGGTGAGGACGTAACTCGACTGAACACCCGAAAATAACCCCACGCGGAGCGAAACACAAAATCGGCCTAATAGCTTATGAAGTTAGTACAATCAGCCCCTTTGTCTGACTAATACGCATCAGATCCAGATGGAGGGTTGTGCCACTTCATAAGTTTATCTGTTATTATTGCTTCTTGTCCATCCAAAAGCGCAGTATGTTGCCATCAGGATCTTTGAAGCTAGCTATATAAGCTCCATCTCCTAAGTCCATAATAGGATGAATCATCTTAATGTTGTGTGTGGTTATAAAACGCTCTATATCATCCACAGCGAAAGAGAGTACGATATTCTCGTTTGGCTGCTCGTTCACTTTTCGTTTAAGTACAGCATAATGGATGCCATTATAATCGCACTCCCAATGGTCGGGCGTGTTCCCATGACGATTAAGTGCCAATGGGATACCTAACACTTCGTTGTAAAATTTGACTAACCGGTCCGGCTCAGGCGATGACATGATTATCCCTGTTAAACCCTTTACTTTTAAATCTTCCATATTATATCATGTATGATGTTATTTGTTCAAATTTACAGCATTTGTAATTATATTTAATCATTGGTGCTGTTTTTTATTATATTTACATCAAATATGATATATATGAATAAGACTGTGGAGTTGATTAACCTATGGGCGAAGTATGAGGAAGAAAACCCCAAGGCTGGACTAAGCCAGTTTTGTCAAGACTACCTGGTTAATCAGGAGCAGAAAACCAAAAAGGTTACCTTTTGGCAATCTCCCGTTCCTCCTGACAGCGCCAGCATACTCACGAAGCTGGTAGGTAGGATTGCCAGGCTTCATAATCTATATGTTATGGGAGCCTTTAAGGACTGCGGTATCAGTACGTTCGACGAGTTTTTATACCTCAACTCCATTGCCAATACGTCAACTCCAAAGAAAACGGATGTCATTTTGGCCAATTTCAACGAGCTGTCATCAGGCTTGTTGATTCTCGACCGATTAAAGAAAGCTGAACTAATCGTAGAACAGGGTGATAAGCTAGATAAGCGGACTAAGCGGTTAGAGCTGACCAAAGAAGGGGCAAGCGTATTAGCCGCCTGCTACCAAAAGTTGAGTGAAGTGAACGAAATGTGTTTTGGCGGATTAGCCGAAGAACAAGTACAGCTGTGCATCCAATTGCTACAGCCCGTTGAAGCTTCGCTTGCCAAACAGTGGTTAGAGGATAAAAAAAAAAACGAAAATGGATAGCACCTGGCTGTAGGGTGGTTCTTTCATCACCCTACAGCCAGGTGCCCCTTCACACCCTGTCTCGGATGTGTTGTGTGTTTTTGACGACCTGATAATCAATGGAAAAAATTAAAGCTTTCGAGGGTTTGCTTGACAGAACATGGTGTTGGTTGGGCTTCAAACCCGCCTTCGGGGCGTGCATTTTGCTACAGCCTACATGCTTATTGCCCCTTTCTATAAGGCTTATAGCCCAAAAACGAAACCGTTGTTGGGTCGAATCCCATAAACTGGCGGGTTATATCGCCGATCAATGTAAGGCCGTTGGTTGAATTGGTGAAATAGACCACGGCATCCTGGCTTTTCGCGCAGCCGGTTACGTAACATTTGTAGGTGTCGTTGTCGCCCCAGTGCCAGAAAAAATCGGCTTTCGGGCTGTGTTCCAAGCCAAATCCTAATCCCCAGCTCAGCGTTGGTGAAAGTAAATCAGATGTGCCTGAAAACGTTTTGGGTAACCGCCCCTGAGATGTCAGCATCTGGTTCACTGTCGTTACTGTCAAGCCCCTGGGCGTTAAGATAGCCAGTAGAAACCGGGCATAATCGTCGGCGGTAGTTTGTAGAGAATAGGCTGTATTGGCCTGATTGGATTTGTATTTGGGTTCTGGTTTCCCTTCCTGATCGTGCGGGTAAGCAAAATTAGCGTCGAACGTGGGTTGCCAGACGTAACTACTGCGGGTCATTTGCAAGGGAATAAATACCCGTTTTGTCATCAGGTCATTCAGCGGTTTTCCGGTAATTTTTTCAACCACTTTTTGCAGATAAACGAAGCCCTCGCCCGAGTAACCAAAGCGTTCGCCGGGTGCCCAGCGCATGGCTAGTTCCGATGATCGCCTGTTTTTACGCCAGTTCGGGAATCCCGTCCGATGGCTCAATACCATTCGGGCTGTAATCTTTTTGTACCGTTCGTCGGCAGCAACGTCTGGATAGGGGAGGTATTCATAAAGCGGCTTATCTAAATCAAGCAAGCGCTCTTCCACCAGTTGTAGTACGGCGTATGCGAATACGGGCTTGCTTAACGAAGCCGCATCGAAGATGGTGGCCGATGTAACCCGTTGCGTTGAGTCGGCTTTAGTGAGGCCGTAGCCTTTGCTATAGACAAGTTTATTCGCGCGAATAATAGCTATCGATAGGCCCGGCACGTTGGCGCTATCCATATGACGGGTAATGAACTGGTCAACCTGGGCGGGCTGGGGATCAGGCAGCTTGTTCTGAGCCTGAACCATTGGGCCTGTAGACCAGGTCAGCATCACCAGCACGCTAGTTTTGAGGGAAAGCCAGAAACGCGTTTTCATAAGCCAGGGAAGTGTGTTTATGCGTAAAAGAGTCAACGAGTAGCCTATTGTTGCGTCAGTTATTTGCCAATCTGTTAAAATGTATAAGCCAGCTGCGTCTGTATGCTAAGTTCAACTGATGAATCATTTGTGCTGGCACCTCCTAATTGCCCAAACTTGTAGGTCCAGGTGGGTTGCGCTATGAGTGTGTACCGACTCGTTAGTTTATACCGGACCCCGGCACCCAGCATTCCATGAAAAATGGGTCGGGGAGTTGATAGGAGCCGAAGATATTGTGTTGACTCACCGGTTCGCGTGACAACCACGCGTGAGGTTATTGGCAAATCGACAAACAGGCCTACCGAAAAATAAGGTGATAGACGCTGGGTCGAGGAATAATAATTCAGGAGCAGAGGAAAGCGAATAACCCGATTTCGTAGTGAAACGGTACCTTCGCCCGCTACTGCCTGTCGCGCCTGTCGGAGGGAAAGTTGCTGAAACCAGATACCCGACGAAACCGACCAGCCGGGTGCGTAGGTATAGTGCACCGATGCACCAATTGAATATCCCGTTGACCAGCGACTGCCACTTATATAGACAGGCTCCACAATCTGCCCATCGCTTTCCGGATAAAAGTACCGGTAATTGTATAAGGTGTGGGAAAATGTTGGCGATAGCGTCGCCGAAACCGAAAGCGTCTGCTGTGCTAACGATTGACTAATTGAACAAAAGAAAAGGGCAACCAGAAAAGTCAGCTTCCTGTTCATCGTAAAACGGCCAGTTGAGGGATGGAAAGATACACTTACAACCGAATCGACCGGTTAACTTAGCCCCAAAATTACCAGACCACAACTACGCTCATGCTCTTTTTAGGTCTTAGCATCGTGCTTTCGGTGCTGCTGCTGCTGAATTTTCGGGTGTTTCCGCGCTACGATGTCAATACGTTTCAGGCAATCGTCTTCAACTATCCGGTTTGCTTTCTGACGGGACTGTTGCTGTTGCCCGCTGGTCAATCCTTCTCAATCGATTTTTCTCAAACCTGGACCTGGCTGGCTTTCGGTCTGGGTGTTGGCTTTATTCTGACCTTTCTGCTATCGGGGGCGTCCACCCAGCGCATGGGTATCACGGCTACGTCGCTGGCCAACAACCTATCTCTGGTTATTCCAGTCTGTTTCAGTCTGTTCATTTTTAAAGCGGGCGGCAAAATGTTTGATGCACTGAACTACCTGGGCCTGGTAATGGCTGTAATTGCTGTGGGATTGAGTACCTATAAAAAAGAATCGCCAGTTGCTAAGTCAGACTTGCCAACGACGTCAACTTCGCGTCGGCTAGGCGCTAATGTATTATTACCCGTTGCGGTGTTTTTGTTCTACGGAGCTACTAACACCATGATCAACTACATGAATATTCATTACATACCGTCGGCCGATAAAACTATTCAGGTAACCCTAACGATGGTATTGGGAGCCATTGTCGCCGGTTTGCTGATGCTGGTGATCCGATTGATTCAGGGCAAAGAAACCTTTCAGCCGCGCAACCTGATTGGTGCAGTTACGTTAGGTGTGCCCAATTTTCTGAGTTTCTATACGCTATTGCTAGCCCTGTCGGCCTTTGGCAGCAATGGCGCTTTTGTGTATCCGCTCTACAACATCGGAGTAATTGTGCTGGCTGCCCTCGTGGCCGCTTTGTTTTTTCGGGAGCAGCTCTCAACGGCGAATAAGATTGGCCTGGCGCTAGCCATTTTGGCTATTGGGCTGATCTCATGGCAGGAGCTGGCAGCACTTGTGTAAAGAGGGTGCTTCAGAAAGTAAAAACAGGGATGCCAGCGCTTATCATATCCATAAAAACGCAAAGAAACAGGTAATCTTTGTATTCTTAGTGGACTCTTTTGCGACTATTGCATTTAACTACATGACAACAAAACGTTTCTACTCCCTATCTGGCCCATTACTGGTACTGGCCTTACTGACCATCTCGGTTTGTGCTATCCAAAATCCAGAAGCTGCCCTTCCAGCCCGCCAGAATGCCCGCTCCGGCGCACCGGTACCCCCTAACATTATTTTCATTATTTCGGACGATCATACCTCCCAGGCCATTAGTGCCTATGGAAGTAAATTGGCTAAAACACCCAACATCGACCGAATAGCTCGCGAAGGCGCCATTCTATATAACAATGTGGTAGCCAATTCCATCTGCGGGCCTAGCCGGGCTACGTTGCTGACAGGCCAGTTTTCGCACCGGAATGGCTATAAATTCAATGAGAAAGTGTTTGATATCAATCAGCCCGTTTTTACGGAGGAGCTGCAAAAAAATGGCTACCAGACCGCCTGGGTTGGCAAAATGCACCTGGGGAGCCTGCCACATGGCTTCGATTATCTGAACATACTACCGGGACATGGTAGTTATTACAATTCCGATTTTGTCGATTCCAATAATAAGACAACCCGACGCATGGGCTATGTTACCGACGTGGTAACGAGCTTATCCACCGACTGGCTTGATCACCGGGATGCCTCAAAGCCATTCTTTCTGGTCGTGGGTCATAAGGCGACGCACCGGGAATGGTTACCGGCCATCGAAGATCTGGGCGCTTATGATAACGTCACCTTTCCGCTACCCGCTACGTTTTATGACAAGTACGAAGGACGTACGGCGGCACAAAAACAGGACATGAGTATTGATAAGACCATGCTCCTGAAGAATGATTTAAAGGTACATGCCGATTATGACGCCAAAGGGGCCATGGCTTCCTATAATCGGTTTACCCCCGAGCAGAAAAAGCCATTTTACGAATATTACGAAAACAAAATCAGTAAAGAGTTTGACGAAAAGAAACTCAGCGGTAAAGCGTTAGTCGAATGGAAATACCAGCGCTACATGAAAGATTACCTGTCGGTGGCAAATTCATTGGATCGAAACATTGGTAAGTTGCTCGATTACCTGGATAAAAGCGGACTGGCGAAAAATACGATTGTCGTTTATACGTCAGATCAGGGATTTTATCTGGGCGAACACGGTTGGTTCGATAAGCGGTGGATCTACGAAGAATCGTTAAAAACTCCCTTTGTTATTCGGTATCCAGGCGTCATCAAACCCGGTAGCCAGGTTCGGCAGGTGGTTTCCAATGTCGACTGGGCACCCACGCTACTCAATTTAACCGGCACCGCTATCCCAGACTATATTCAGGGTGAATCGTTTCTGCCCTTGCTGAAAGGGCAGAAGAAAGGCTGGCGCGATCAGGCCTATTACCATTATTACGAATACCCGCAGCCACACCACGTAGCTCCCCATTTTGGGTTACGAACTGATCGTTACACCCTGGCTCGTTTTTACGGCCCCGATGATTTCTGGGAGTTGTATGACATCCAGAAAGACCCTCAGAATTTAAAGAACCTCTATGGCGCGAAGGGGTACGAAGCCATAACAGCCTCGCTGAAAACGAAGCTGAAAGAGCAGATCGTGAAATACAAAGATGATGAAGCGCTCAAGTTATTTGAGAGTAAGCTTTGATAAGCGGAGTTTTTTATCTCGTTTTTTTGTCATGGCTCCGGCCACCCGGCTCGACGCAAGGAGAGATATCAAATCGGCCAGCTTGAGATCTCTCCTTGCGTCGAGCCGGGTGGCCGGAGCCATGACAAAAAACTGAAAAGATCACTTTCTAGCTGTTAAACGTGGTAAGTGTTTAGCCGCTAATTGAATAACTGATATGTGTGGGAAATATGTTATAGCTGTTTTAGTAGGATTTACACTTCTAGCCGGATGCAATTCAACGAATCAGGCATCGAAAGAACAGGCTGCGGCCGACTCTGCGGCAGCCTGCATTGCAAAAGGCATGCCGTCTCGGTCGGCCGCTATTCGAAATGCAGCCACTGGTACCGGATCGGGAGCAGGTAGTACGGCCGGGATGGTGTTGATTCCGGGCGGTACGTTCTTGATGGGAGCCGATGAATTTCCGGATGCACGGCCGGTTCACTCGGTTACTGTAAAAGGTTTCTGGATGGACGAGCATGAAGTCACCAATGCCGAGTTTGCCAAATTTGTCGCGGCAACAGGCTACAGAACCATCTCCGAACGCCCGCTGAATCCGAGTGACTATCCGGGTGTTCCGGCTGAGCAACTCGTACCAGGATCGGCTGTTTTTACGCCACCTGCTCAGAAAGTATCGCTGGAAAATCCGTTACGCTGGTGGGAATATGTAAAAGGCGCAAGCTGGCAGCATCCTAAAGGCCCAAACAGTTCTATAAAAGGCCATGAGAACGAGCCCGTTATTCATGTAAGTTACGACGACGCCCTTGCCTACGCGAAATGGGCCGGGAAACGCCTGCCCACCGAAGCCGAATGGGAATTTGCCGCCCAGGGTGGCAAAGGCAACCACACCTACTATTGGGGCGATGAGTTAAAGCCTACCGGCAAATGGGTCGCTAACATCTATCAGGGCAGTTTCCCCGATCATAACACGACCGAAGATGGCTTTGTGGGTGTTGCACCCGTGAAATCTTTCCCAGCTAATCCCTATGGTTTGTACGACATGGATGGCAATGTGTGGGAATGGTGCCAGGATTTCTATCGGCCTGACTACTACACAAAATTGGTCAAAAATGACCCGCAAGGCCCATCGGACAGCTACGATCTCGACGAACCCGGTGCCGTGAAGCGTGTGCAACGGGGCGGCTCGTTCCTGTGTAGCGATGAGTATTGCATTCGTTATAAGGCAGGTAGTCGGGGTAAAGGTGAAGTAAGTAGCGGGAGTAATAATCTTGGGTTTCGCTGCGTGCGGGATAAGTAAAAGAATGGAACGCGGATCTGTACGATCATTATGATTTTTATCCGTGTAAATCATAATGATCATACAGATCTGCGTTCTATCACTCCCCCAGAATCCCGCTAAAATTTAGTATCTTTGCAGTTCAATCTGAACGAAAAATCACGTCATGCTATCGGTACAAAACGTCTCACTTCGCTACGGTAAGCGGGTGCTTTTCGACGACGTAACTATAAAATTCACATCCGGCAACTGTTATGGCGTTATCGGCGCTAACGGAGCGGGTAAGTCAACCCTATTAAAGATTCTGTCGGGCGAAATTGAACCCCAAACGGGTAATGTGTCCCTGTCACCCGGCGAGCGGATGTCGGTGCTGAATCAGAATCAGTCGGCATACGATGAGTTTCCGGTGCTGCAAACGGTCATTATGGGCAACAAACGCCTGTATGACATCATGCAGGAAAAAGATATCCTCTACGCAAAAGAAGAATTTACGGATGCTGATGGCGAAAAAGCAGCCGAACTCGAATCAGAGTTTGCCGAAATGAATGGCTGGGATGCCGAATCGGATGCGGCTACGCTACTATCGGGTCTGGGCATCAAAGAAGACCTGCATTATTCGTTGATGAGCGATCTGAATGGCTCAGAAAAAGTACGGGTTCTGTTGGCTCAGGCGCTCTTCGGCAATCCCGATGTACTCCTGCTTGACGAGCCGACCAACAATCTTGATGTAGAATCGGTAGGCTGGCTCGAAAATTTCCTGGCAAATTTCAACAATACGGTTATTGTGGTTTCGCACGACAGGCACTTTTTGGATCAGGTCTGTACCCAAATTGTGGATGTTGATTTCAGCAAAGTGAAGCTGTTTGCGGGGAACTACTCATTCTGGTATGAGTCGAGCCAGCTGGCTCTGAAACAGCGCCAGGATCAGAACAAGAAAACGGAAGATAAGCGTAAAGAACTTGAAGAGTTTATCCGGCGCTTCTCGGCCAACGCATCGAAATCCAAGCAGGCGACGAGCCGGGGTAAGTTGCTCGAAAAACTTACGCTCGAAGATATTCAGCCTTCATCCCGGAAGTATCCGTACGTAAACTTCAAAGCAGAACGCGAACCCGGCGATCAGATTCTGACGGTCGAAAATCTGACCTATACGGCTGAAGACGGTACGAAACTGTTTGAAAATCTGTCGTTTACCATGAATAAGCAGGACAAGATTTTCCTGTTTAGTCGCGACGGACTGGCGGTGTCGGCCTTAATGGATATTCTGGCGGGCGAACGCAAGGCTGATTCAGGTTCGTTTAAATGGGGTGTCACGATCACCATGTCGTATTTCCCGACGGATGCTGAAAAAGAGAAATTCTTCAAAACCGACCTCAACTTAGTTGATTGGCTACGGCAATATTCGGTGGAGAAAGACGAGAGCTTTATCCGGGGTTTCCTGGGCCGGATGCTGTTCTCGGGCGAAGAATCGCTGAAGAAGGCAACCGTTCTGAGCGGGGGTGAAAAAGTGCGGTGTATGCTGTCGAAAATGATGCTGTCGGGCGCTAACTTCCTGATGCTCGACGAACCCACCAACCACCTTGACCTCGAATCCATCGAATCGCTTAACAATGGTTTGATTGACTTCAAAGGACCGATTCTGTTCACCTCGCACGATCACCAGTTCGTACAGACGGTAGCTAACCGCATCATCGAAATCACCCCAGCGGGCATCCTCGACAAACTGATGACCTACGACGAATTCCTTACCGACGAACGCGTGAAAGCGCAGCGTGAGGAACTGTATGCAGCGGTAGCGTAAGTCATAATATAACCAATTTAGAAAATGGATAATCCGCCAAATTTGCCGGATTATCCATTTTCTTTTTAGCCACTGAGGTGTGTTTGGTAGTTATACCCTACAAAGCTACCAGTCATTACTCTATGCAGTCGTTTGATCTTGTTGTTATCGGTACGGGCTCGGCCGGAAAAACAGTTGCGGAAGCCGCTCGTCAGGCGGGTAAAACCGTGGCCGTTATTGATAAATTACCCTTTGGCGGCACGTGCTCGCAGCGGGGATGTGATCCTAAAAAAGTACTGGTGGGAGCCGCCGAAATCATTGCCCGGTCGGAGCAACTGGTTGGCAAAGGGGTTCAGGGCAAGGCGTCTATCAACTGGCCTGACCTCATTCAATTCAAAAAAACATTCGTAGAGTCGGTACCGGAACGAACAGAAAAGCAATTTGCTGATGAGGGGATTGTCATCTTTCATGGAGCGGCTACGTTCGTATCTGAAAACACGGTTCGTGTTGATGATCATGTCCTACAAGCGAAGCACATTGTCATTGCTACCGGTCAGCGACCAAAACCACTTGGTATTCCTGGGGAAGAATTACTGACCGATAGTACCGGTTTTATGGAACTTGCTGATCTTCCAGAAGAAATCGTCATGATTGGGGGAGGCTACATTGCTTTTGAATTTGCGCATGTAGCGGCTCGTGCCGGATCAAACGTAACGATTCTTCACCAGGGTAAACGGCCATTGGAAGGATTCGACGCTGATTTAGTTAAGCTGTTGGTGAAGGCAATGGAAGCAGTTGGAATTAAGATTGAACTGGAAGCCAGTGTAACCGACGTAAAAGGCGAAGCGGGTAAGCTTACCGTAGCCTATAAGCAAAAGGGGAAAGTTCACGCTGTTTCAACCCAATTGGTTGTTCATGGAGCTGGTCGGGTTGCCGATGTGGCCGAATTGGCATTAGAAAAGGCTGGCGTTGAGGTGAATGAAAAAGGGGTAACCGTCAATGAATTCCTGCAAAGCGTGTCGAATCCGGCCGTTTATGTTTGCGGAGATGCATCTGACAAAGGACTACCCCTTACGCCACTGGCTTCCTATGAAGGCAAGATTGTGGCGGAAAATATCCTGAATGGAAATAAGCAAACCTATACAAATGACCCGGTTCCATCGGCTGTCTTTACTATACCAACGTTATCGTCGGTTGGCCTGACGGAAGAACAGGCTAAAGAACAGGGTCGAAACGTAAAGGTGACCTTTCAGGAAACGACGGATTGGTATAATAGCCGACGTATTAACGAGGAATTCACAGGCTTCAAAACGCTGGTCGACGCTGAAACCGATCAGATTCTGGGAGCGCATCTACTGGGTTCCGGTAGCGATGAACTCATCAACCTGTTCACGCTGGCCATGAAACATGGTATCTCGGCAAAAGATCTGGGAAAAACGTTGTTTGCGTATCCTACACATGGATCGGATTTGAGTTCGATGCTGCCGGAGTAGGATGCTGTTTTTTGTCATTCCGACGCAAGGAGGAATCTCAAATTCGCCTGGTGCTAGAGATTCCTCCTTGCGTCGGAATGACAAAAAACAGCATCTGTAATTTTAAAATAATGCGAACTATAGCGCTTAATTGGCTCATAGTCAGAAATAAGACCCTATAGCTCGTGTTAAAATAGGCTCTATTCTACAACACTTCCGTCTTCCCCGTCTTATACGGTGCCAGTTGCACCGAGTCGGCGGGGAGTTCGGTGATCAGGTAGTCGATTTGGCTCAGGTCGGCCACTTTCATGCGCATGACGCTGTTCATCTTTTCGGAAATGGCCAGGATCACGATCTTCTCCGCAGCCCGAATCATAGTCTTTTTGGCCTGAACCGTTTCCCAATCCGAATCGGTCAGCCCTTCTTTCGCGTCGATGGCGTTGGTGCCCATGATGCATAGATCAACGCGCAGTTCCGACAGGCGCTGGTACACTTCACCCCCCACACTCATCTGGCTATAGCGGGAAATCTGCCCGCCAATCATGATGATTTCCAGATTGGGTTTGTCCAGTAACTCAACGGCTGTCAGGGGGTTAACCGTAATGAAGGTCGCCTTCAATTCCGTCGGAATCATTTTAATGAACTCCCGAATGGTAGTACCTCCACCCATAAGAATGAGCATCCCATCCTTCAGCAGGGTCAGTGCTTTCTCGCCAATGATCCGTTTGCTCTGATGGGCATACGTTTCCTGCAACTGCGACGAATGGTGGTAGGCCTTCGACATAGCTCCCCCGCGAATTTTTATCAGTTTCCCTTCGTCGGCCAGGTCATTTATATCGCGTCGAACGGTGTCTTCAGATACGTTTAGCGTAATAGCCAAATCGGTCAGGTTGATTCGCGTGTGGAGATTTAATTGGTTGATAATTAAATCTTTACGCTCGTCTTTTAAGAAGGCAATTGACATGAGAGAATGGTCCGTTCGGTTACTAAACATAAAAGCAAAATAAAGGTAAAATCTTACCTATCAGAAATCGGGCCCTGCTGACCATACACGAATGAGTTAGTGGCTTTCGGAATACACTTTGCATAATTCTCACATATGCCGTATAAACAGGATGAAAAAAATATTATTTGCATATAAAATCCACATTTTTGCCTGTTGAAAGAAATATTGTTTGCAAAATTGCAACATCGACCGCTATATTGCGCAAGAATTGCATTAAAAGATTGCAAAATTTGCAAAGTGGACTGATGAGTAATCTTAACTTAACTAATCAATCATAACTTATGGACTGTACTTTACTACGCTGGCCGACTCATTTGGGGAAGATGCTCACGATGCTCTGGCTGCTGAGTGTACCTGTTTTAGCACAGACGATTTCGGGGAAAGTGACGAATACCGGCGATGGTGCCCTATTACCGGGCGTGACCATTGTCGAGAAAGGATCTACGAAAGGAACGGTTACGGATAGTCAGGGAAAATACTCGATTAGCCTGTCGAGTTCGCAGGCAACCCTGATTTTCTCGTACATCGGGTTTGTGGCCCAGGAAGTTGCCGTGAATGGTCGCTCTGTAGTTGATGTGAGCCTGAAAGAAGATGCTACGCAACTCGGTGAAGTGGTGGTAACGGCACTGGGTATCACGAAAGACAAGAAAGCCCTGGGTTATTCGGTGACCGAAGTAAAAGGGTCTGAGTTTACGCAGGCCCGTGAGAATAACGTAGCCAATGCGTTGTCTGGTAAAATAGCGGGCGTCAACGCAACGGGTCTTTCAACGGGTCCGGGCGGTTCCAGCCGGATCATTATCCGGGGTAATGGCTCCCTGACGGGCGACAACCAGCCGCTATATGTAATCAACGGGATGCCCATCGACAACACGGTACCGGGCGGAAGTGCCACACCCAATGGTGGTCAGGGTAACGTGGACCGGGGGGACGGAATTGCGGGTATCAATCCCGATGATATTGAATCGATTAGCGTGCTGAAAGGTGGTACGGCTGCCGCGCTGTATGGTTCGCGTGCGGCTAACGGCGTTATCCTGATAACGACCAAAAAAGGAAAAGCACAGCGTGGTATTGGTGTTGAGTATAATTCGACCTTTACCATGGAAAATGCCGCTGTGTTCCCCGATTGGCAGTATGAATACGGTCAGGGCGACGGAGCCGCCAAGCCAACGACGCAGGCCCAGGGCATTGCCTGGGGACGCCGTTCGTGGGGCGCTAAAATCGATGGTTCCGACTTTGTGGCTGCCGATGGACAAACGCACCCCTACAGCGCGCAGAAAAATAACATCAAAAACTTTTACCAGACGGGAAAAACGTTTACTAATACCTTAGCCTTCACCGGTGGTAATGAGAAAGTTAACTATCGTTTTTCGCTGTCCGATCTGGATGCCAAAGGGATTTTGCCCACCAACACCTACAATCGCAAAACTGGAAACCTTAACATTAATGGATCATTCGGGGATAAGATAGCGCTGGAAGCCGTGGCTCAGTATACCCTCGAAAAGGGGCATAATAAGACCGGCGCTGGCGATGCCCTCGGCAACCCGAACTGGACACCCTACATGATTGGGAACACCTCCGATATACGGTGGCTGAGTCCAGGATACGATGCCAGCGGTAATGAAATTGCCTGGAACGATGCCGACATTGCTTCCAACAGCTACTTTGTTGTCAATAAGTATCAGCAGGACGATAGCAAGAATCGCTTTATCGGTCAGTTAGGGCTGACCTACAAAATCCTGAAAAACCTGTCGGTGAAAGGAACCGTGAGCCGGGATTTTTATAATTACAACTATCGCTACATTCTGCCAACCGGCACCCGCTACATTCCGAATGGCCAGTTCAATCAACTGAAAACCGATGTGAGCGAAACCAATAGCATGCTCACCGCAAACTACAACACCACATTCGGTCACTTTGGCGTTTCGGCACTGGCCGGGATGAACCAACGGAATTTCAGCTATAATCAGTTGAATTTGACAGGAGCAACCTTTACAATTCCGTTCTTTTATAGCTCTACCAACCTTGCTACGTCGAGTACCATACCGCTCAATCAGCACACCCGCACCAACTCTGTATTCGGCTCGGTTGATCTTGACTATAAGGGTATTGCGTTCTTAACGGCTACAGGTCGGCAGGACTGGTTTTCGACGCTGAGTCCACAGAACAACACCATTTTTTACCCATCCGTTGGGGGGAGTTTCGTACTGTCGCAGGCGTTCCAATTGCCTCGCCTGGTAGATTACGCCAAAGTTCGTGCTTCGTGGGCACAGGTGGGTGGCGCTACGCCCGATCCGTACGTGATCAACCTGACTTACTCGATGATTCCGAGTTCAGGGCAGCCCCTGCAGAATGTGACCACCAATGCGACAGCTGCATCAGGTCTGACCAACGCTGGTCTGAAGCCTCTCACATCGACAACCTTCGAGGCTGGGATTGACTTACAGTTTTTCAATAAAAAAGTCGGTCTTGACCTTACCTATTACAATCGGGCAACCACAAACGATATTGTTCAAACCAGCACCTCGCCAACGTCTGGCTACAACTCGGTTTACCTGAATGTGGGTAAATTGAATAACCGGGGTATCGAAGCACTGGTAACCGTAACGCCTATCCGTACGTCGAATTTTGGCTGGAATCTGAGCTACAATGTGGCCTATAACCAGAGCAAAGTAGTAAAACTGGCCGACGGCATCAATTCCATGCAGATGGCGACGTCGGTTGGTAACTGGGCCTATATCAACTCCATCGAAGGCAGTTCATACGGAACCATTGTCGGCACAACACGCGTGCGCGATGCCAAGGGCAACATTGTGTATGACCCAACGTCAGGGTTTGCGCAGAAATCAGCCCTTCAGGAATTAGGGAAAGGCGTTCCTCCGCTCACTATGGGCTTGACCAACGAATTCAGATACAAAAATTTCTCGCTGAATATTCTGTTGGACGGGAAGTTTGGCAACAAAGTTTTCTCGGTGATGGAAGTGTATGCCAATCGAATGGGAAAACTGAAGCGGACGCTGGATGGGCGCGAAAATGGCCTTACCCTGACCGGGGTGACACCAACTGGCGACACCTACACGCGTACCGTTGCCAAAGAAAACCTGCGGGTCTACTATGACAACGATAAAAACTACACCGACCTGTTCCTGCACGATGGCAGCTTTGTGAAACTACGTCAGGTCATCTTCAGCTACAATATTCCAACGAGTGCTCTCAAATTCGTGAAACTACAGTCGGCCAGTATCTCGTTTGTTGCGCGTAACCTCCTGACACTCTATAAGCAAACCGACAATTTCGATCCCGAGCAGAGTTTTACCAATAGCTCGAACCAGGGCTTTGAATCGTTGGGATTACCCCGTACCAGAAGTTATGGCGCGAACCTCATCGTAAAATTCTAACGACGACATTCCATGAAAAATCGATTCTATAAATTTACCTATTGCCTGTTGGCGCTCTGCACCCTGCAAAGCTGCGATAAGGGCCTGGAAGAACTCAATATTAACCCCGACGCATCCAGTACGGTCAGCCCCGATTTCGTATTCACCAAAGCGCAGTACGATGCGGTGGGTAACATGATCACTGGCTTGCAGGGAACGATGCAGTACACAACCAGCTACAACGACGTAGCGAGTTGGGGCTCCAAGTACATTTTCAACCAGGGCACGGCCCCGTACACCGTTTTTACCAATGCCTATCCGAACGAAATCAATGAAATCGGCGAAGTGATTCGGGCGTTGGAGAAAGATCCTGCGCAGGTTAATAAGCTGGCCATTGCCAAAATATGGCGTGCGTACAGCTTCTCCAAAATCACGGATCTGTATGGCGATATCCCCTACAAACAGGCGGCTCAGGGCTATACCCAAAGCATTTTCAAGCCAGTTTACGACCCGCAGAAAGACATTTATGCCGACCTGCTCAGCGAGCTGGAGAAAGCGATCGCTCTGTTCGATGCCACGAAATCAACCTTTGGCGCTGCCGATCTGATGTATGGTGGCGACATTGCCAAATGGAAGAAGTTCGCTTATTCGCTGATGCTGCGGATGGGAATGCGCATGACCAAACCCGATGTAGCACTGGCCGAAACCTGGGTGAAAAAAGCCATTGCCGGAAGTCTGATCACAGAAGATGCAGATATGGCAAAAATTGTCTATTTGTCTTCTGGCCAGGTTGTTAATCAGAATCCGTTGGCGTATTGGATGCTCAATAGTGATTACCTGAAAGCCGACGGCGTAAGCAACCCGGAAGGTGGAAAGTACTACGATACGTTTATCAATTACCTGAAAAAGACGAACGACCCACGCTTACCGGTGCTATCGGTGGTGTATGTAAATGGTAAACCCAGCACGGATGTAAGCCTCCAGAAAGGGATGGCGGCCACGATTCCCAATACCAAACCCGCAGACTTTGTCACGTATTCGGAGCCGAATCAGAACACGATTCTCAAACTGAACGCGCCGATGTTGGTGCTGACCAATGCCGAGGTTAATTTTTACCTGGCAGAAGCCGCCATCCGGGGTTGGTATACGGCAAAAACGCCCGCAACTTTGTATGATCTGGGCGTCAAAGCAGCCATGCGTCAGTGGGCGTTATACGGTGCCGATGGCGTGATTTCGCAGGCGAACATCGATGCGTATGCAACGGCAAATGCCCTTGTTACGACAGCTACGCAGGCGCAACAGCTAGAGCAACTCTATACCCAGTTCTGGGTGTCGATCTTCCCGAATTCGCAGGAGGTGTTCCTGAACTGGCGTCGGACTGGCTACCCGGCTTTGGTGCCTAACAACTACACGGGCAACATCACAGGAGGAAAAATATTCCGCCGGATGCTTTACCCTGCAACGGAAGAAAACCTGAACAAAGAAAATTATTTGGGTGCCGTTGCCCGTCAGGGCGAAAACACATTCCTGACGCAGATGTGGTTGGATAAATAATTCGGTACAAACTAGAACGCTGATTTTTATGATCATTAGGATTAAATATGATTTAGCCCGGATTTGCGGAGAAAAGGTTAAAATCATCCTTGATCATACACATCATAAAAATCTGTGTTCTATTTCCAATGAAACATATTGCACTATTCCTCCTCAGTTTAGGAAATCTGTTCGCCCAAAGCGGCCTGATTCCTGAGCCAGTAACCTTTCGCCAGACAGCGGGGCAATTTCAGCTTGGTACTCAAGTTGGAATTGCGCCCGGTGCTGGTGTTTCCGGGCAATTTGTGGCGCTGGTTCAGGCGCAATTACGGGCATGTACTGGTTTATCCCTGGCGGTAAAAAAGGCGAAACCTGGTATTGACCTGACGATTGATCCCGGACTTGTTAAACAGCCAGAAGGCTATCAACTTCAGATTAACCCACAAAAAATCAGCCTGATCGGTCACGACGAGGCTGGCTTATTCTACGGATTGCAATCCCTAACCCAACTTTTTTCTCAATCGAAATCGGCTACGATTGGGGCCTGTCACATTACGGATTATCCCCGGTTTTCGTATCGGGGTATGCACCTCGATGTGAGCCGCCATCTGTTCCCGGTTGCGTTCATTAAGAAATACATCGATGAACTGGCCCTGTATAAATTCAACACCTTCCATTGGCATTTGACCGACGATCAGGGCTGGCGGATTGAGATCAAGAAATACCCAGAATTACAAAAAACGGCTGCCTATCGGAGCGAAACGCTGATTGGCCATAAGAAAGAGTTGCCGCATCGGTTCGATGGTAAACGCTACGGCGGTTACTACACCCAGGCCGAAGTCCGCGACATTGTCCGGTATGCTACGCAGCGACACATAACGGTTATTCCCGAGATTGAAATGCCGGGCCATGCGCTGGCCGCGTTGAGTGCCTACCCGAAATTAGGTTGCCTAAAACCAAACGGTCAGCCGGGCGGGCCGTATCAGGCAGCTACGTTCTGGGGCGTCTTCGAGGATGTGTTCTGTGCCGGGAATGATAGCACATTTGCCTTTCTGGAAGGCGTACTGGATGAAGTCATTGACTTGTTCCCTTCGATGTACATTCACGTTGGGGGGGATGAGTGCCCAAAAACCCGCTGGAAAACCTGTGCGAAATGCCAGGCGCGCATCCGTAGTGAACATCTCAAGGATGAAGATGAACTCCAGAGTTATTTTATCCGACGCATCGAACAGCATGTCAATAAGAAAGGTCGGCAGGTAATTGGCTGGGATGAGATTTTAGAAGGAGGCTTGTCACCGGGCGCTACGGTTATGAGCTGGCGGGGGATAGAAGGTGGTATCGAAGCCATTCGGCAGAAACATAACGCCATCATGACGCCAGAAAGTCACGTTTATTTCGACTACTACCAGTCGCTGTATCCAGAAGAACCGTTGGCGGCTGCGGGCTACACACCCCTAAGTAAAGTGTATGCCTACGAGCCTGTTCCGGCTGATCTCGGTCCAGAGGAAGCCGTTTATTTGAAAGGGGTTCAGGGAACGGCCTGGAGTGAATATTTTGACAGTCCGGAGAAGGCAGAGTACATGATTTTTCCGCGCGCAATTGCCGTCGCCGAAATTGCCTGGAGTCAACGCCAACACCGGAATTATCCCGATTTTTTGCGAAGACTTCGGTTGCAGGAACCGCTGCTGAAACGCCTGACTATTCAGTACGCCAATCGCTTCGACGAACTGACCGATTCGGTATCCGTTAGTCCGACAGGCACCGTGCAACTACGGCTTTCAACGACATTGCCCGGTGCTGCAATTCGCTATACAACCGATGGGACAAACCCGGTGCTCACTAGTCCTGCTTATGATCAACTAATTGATATTGAACATACTACGAACCTAAAAGCGGTTGCCTTTCTGGGTAACCAACCACAAGGAAGAGTATTTCAAAAGGCACTCACGGTCAGTAAAGCAACAGGGAAATCTGTCACGTATACCACAGAACCTACCGGAACCTACCGACCCGCCAGTCCATTGGTGGCCGTCAATGGGGTAGCCGGAACCAGCCGCTACAACACGGGTGAGTGGATCGGTTTTCAGGGAAAAGACGCAGATGTACTGATTGATTTACAAAGCACCCAGTCTATATCGAGCATTGGCACGCACATACTAAACTACCACTGGCAGCGGATGTGGGCGCCCGATACACTCCGCTTTGCCGTGTCGGAAGATGGCAAAACGTTTCGGGAGGTGTATGAGCAAACCCAGTTCCCGGTTAATGGCATAAACGCCGTAAACGCTACGTTTCCACCGACTCAGGCGCGATACGTGCGGATACAGGCAACAAACAAAGGCATCATTCCCTCCGGCGAATACGGAGCTGGTGGCAAAGCCTGGCTTATGCTCGATGAGTTTCGGGTAGATTAAATTTTTATGATCCCCAATTAGGATCGCTGTAAGTCAATTAGTTATAGTTTAGTTACCTATGCGTACGCGACTCTTTGTTTCTTTCCTCCTGCTTACTTTACTCGCTTTCTCTACGTTCGCGCAAATTGGGGCCAACCACAATAAACCCCAGCGCGAGGAGTGGCTGAAAGATGCTGGTTTTGGGATGTTCATTCACTGGAATGTGGATACGCAACTGGGTGTCGTGATCAGCCACTCGCTGGTAGGTGCCTCTCCCGACTACGTTGAGCGATATATTTCAGAACTTCCCAAGACCTTTTACCCCAAAGATTTTGACGCCGAGCGGCTAGTGATTCTGGCCAAAAATGCGGGCATGAAATACATTATGTTCACCACCAAACACCATGCTGGTTTCTGTATGTGGGACACAAAAACCACTGATTTTGGGGTGATAAATACACCTTATAAAAAGGATATTGTTCAGCAGTATGTTGATGCCTGCCGGAAATGGGGACTGGCGGTTGGATTTTACTACTCACCCGAAGATTTCTCGTTTGCGTACCGAAATGGCATGAAGGACATCACCCGCGATGACCATTGGGAAAAAGCCAAACCGTTTCAGGCTAAATACAAGCAGTTTGTGGAGACCCAGTGTCAGGAGTTGATGACTAAATACGGCCCGGTCGATCTGTTTTTTATCGACAGCGACGTGTTGCGGGAAGAAGTCAAAGCGGTTGTCTGGAAGTACCAGCCGAACTGCCTCATTACCCGTGGTGTGCTGGAGACCCCAGAGCAATACCTGCCTGGAGAAACCCTGACGACGGCCTGGGAAAGCTGCATGACGATGGGGACAGCCTGGAACTACAAACCAACCAACGAACACTATAAGTCTGGTACAGAGTTGATTAATATTCTGATTGAGTCCCGTGCCAAAGGGGGTTCGTATCTGCTTAATGTTGGGCCAACGCAGTGGGGGCAACTGAACGAAGGCCAGCAGGGACGTTTGATGGAAATTGGTGCCTGGCATTTTATCAATCAGGAAGCCGTGCATAACGTACGTCCCTGGATCGTGCGTAACGAAGGGGATATCTGGTTCACCAGGTCAAAAGAGGGAAATACCGTGTATGCCTATCTGACCAATATGCCCGACTGGCCACGTGGCGAACGCCGGACGTTTCTGCTTCGGTCGCTCAAAGCAACTGGGTCAACCGAAATCAGCGTATTGGGACAATCGGGGAATATAGTTGAGTACCAGCCTGCAAATGATGGTAAAGCGCGGCTTGAACAAACGCCTGACGGGCTGAAAATTTCGGTGGTTCGCGCCCAGCGAATTTATAACAATCACAAATGGCCAAACCCCATCGTGGTGAAGCTAACAAACGTACAGGCTGCTCTTGAACCCGCGAATGTCAGGACCCTTAAAGCCGAAAAGACGTCGAATGGTAATCTGAAACTAACCGCCGATCTCACCAAATTGGGCAATGGGCAAGCCTACCACCTGGGCTTCGAATATCGTCCGGTCCAGAGTTCGCTCAATGAGGAGTTCAATCAGAAATGGACCGAAACGGATGTTTATCCCATTGCTCAGCCGGGCGAACGGAGTCTGGAAATTGTTGGAAACAACATCAAGGCGTACGATGAAATTGAGTACCGGGCTATTCTGTATCAGGATGGGTTGAAGATAGAAGGTAATACGCAGAAAATCAGTAAGCTACGGCTAGACTAAGGGGTATACGCAAAACCACTATAACATAATCATTTAACTTGTTAGTGCACTTATGGAAACACAACGCAGATCTAGTTTAAAACGCCTTTTTGCATCAGTAGCGGGTATAATTGGGGTAGGGGCAACAACTAAAGTGATGGCCGAGCCTACGCCAGAAAAAGAAGTATTTAACGTAGTTACTCAGCAGGATGTGCCCTTGTTTTCGGGTTCTACTAAACTAGGCAACCTGGTTTTTGTAGCCGGTAAAGGCTATCACAAAGAGGGCGACATTAAAGTACATACCGATGAGGTGCTTAAAGAGCTTGAAAAAGAGTTGATCAAAGCGGGCTCGTCCATGGAAAAAGTCCTGAAAGTAACCGTCTTCCTGCATGACCTGAACGACTACAAAGCCATGAACGAAGTCTACAAAGGTCGGTTTGGCAGCAAGCCGCCGGTACGTACAACGGTAGCGGTTTACGGGGGCGTACCCGGCGAATCGCTGGTGGAAATGGACTGTATTGCGTATATCTAAAAATTACCCCAACCCCTCCCCTTGAAATAAAGGGAGGGGCTATTGCGAAATAGCTCCCCTCTCCTGTTTTCAGGGGAGGGGTTGGGGTAGCTCTCTTTTTTAACCAACTACTTCCATGTTAAGCAGACGAAAACTCATTAAGCGCTTATCCAGCGTTCCGCTTTTGGGCGGACTGATTGGTGGCCTTCCATTAACCGCAGATGCCACGCCACTGGCTGCTCCTAAACGCGATCTGTTCAAAGAACTGGGCATCAGGACGTTTATCAATGCAGCTGGTACACTCACCTATATGACCGGCTCGCTCATGCACGACGAAGTGCTGGATGCGATCAATGGCGGTGCGAAAGAATTTTGCCTGTTAGACGAGATTCAGGACAAAGTGGGCGAAAAAATTGCCCAACTCGTGCATTCAGAAGCAGCTGTTGTGACCTCGGGTGCGTTTGCGGGTATGACATTGGGTCTGGCTGGGATTCTGACCGGTATGGATCAGAAGAAGGTGGAGAAATTGCCGCATCTGGACGGCACCGGGATGAAAACGGAAGTAATCTGCCAGAAAGCCCATGACATTGTGTACAATCATGCGCTAACCAATACCGGCTGTAAGATTGTGGTCGTTGAAACGGCTGAAGATGTTGAACGGGTGATCAACGAAAAAACGGCACTAATGCACTTTTTGCACATCGAAGCCGACAAGGGTAAAATCATGCATGAAGAGTGGGTTGCGTTGGGAAAGAAGCATAACATTCCCACCTCCATCGATATTGCCGCCGATGTGCCACCCGTTGAGAATCTATGGCGATTCAACGATATGGGCTTCAGTTTCGTGGTCATTTCGGGCGGAAAAGCCATGCGGGGACCCCAAAGTGCGGGTATCCTGATGGGCAAAAAAGACATTATCTCGGCCGCCCGTTTGCATATGCCTCCCCGTGGCTTCAATATTGGTCGGGGTATGAAAGTCAACAAAGAAGAGATTCTGGGGATGTATGTCGCCCTCGAAAAATTTATCAACGAAGACCACGATAAAGTCTGGAAAACCTGGGAAGAAGGAACCGCCTACATTGAGAATACAGTGAAAGCGGTCCCCGGTGTGCAGATCGACGTACATGTACCACCGTTAGGGAATCATACGCCCACGCTCCGCATTTCCTGGGATCCGGCTAAACTACGGATTACAGGCAAAGAGTTACAGGAATCATTACGAAAGGGCGACCCGTCAATTGAAGTAGGTGGGGGCGGTCCAAGTAACATTGGCGTCACGGTCTGGATGATGAAACCCGGTCAGGAAAAGATCGTTGCCAGGCGGATTAAGGAGGAGTTATCCAAAGCTGCCGTTTAAGTTTTTCGACAGGATCAACAGGATGTACAGGATTGAAGTAATTGCAATCCTGTACATCCTGTTAATCCTGCCGAAAAAACTAGCCTGGATTTGCCAAAATCTAACTTGTCAACTTCAAGAGTTTCCCAATGTTGAAAAAACTAGTTCTTGGGCTGTTTGCGATCTTGTTAAGCAATCTGGTGGTTGCCCAGACGTATAGCATCCTCATAAAAGGCGGGCATGTTATTGATCCCAAAAACAGACTTGATGGCATTCTGGATGTAGCCATCAGTGAGGGGAAGATTGTGCAAATTGGCCGAAATCTTGATCCCAAAGAAGCCATTCAGGTAGTCGATGCCAGGGGATTGTATGTGACTCCTGGCCTGATCGACATGCACACGCATGTGTTTTTCGGTACCAATCTGGATCAGACATACAGCAACGGCCCAAATGCACTGCCACCCGATGGCTTTACCTTTCGAAACGGTGTAACAACCATTGTCGATGCAGGTTGCTCGGGCTGGCGCGATTTCGAAACGTTTAAAAAACAGACGATTGACCGGTCGCAAACGCGTGTTTTGGCGTTGCTCAATATTGTGGGTAGTGGTATGCGGGGCACTAAGTTTGAGCAGAACATGGCCGATATGGATGCCAGCCAAACGGCAGTAGTAGCGAAGCAATATCCCGACTACATAGTTGGGTTTAAACTCGCCCATTTCAGTGGCTACAACTGGACACCCACCGAGCGCGTTGTTGAGGCCGGGAAACTGGCAAATCTGCCCGTCATGATTGATTTTGGAGGGAGTACCCCCACTTTGTCGCTCGACGAGTTATTCACGAAATACCTCCGTCCGGGCGATATTTACACGCATTGTTTCGGGCAGTTAAAAACGCGTGAGTCGATTCTGGACGTTGCAACAGGGAAAGTCAAACCCTTTGTTTGGGAAGCCCAGAAAAGGGGAATCTTGTTTGATGTGGGGTACGGCGGGATCAGTTTCGCCTTTTCGCAGGCGATTCCAGCGCTGAAAAGTGGCTTTTACCCCAACACAATTAGTACTGATATTCACACAGGCAGCATGAACAATGCTATGAAAGACATGCTCAACGTGATGTCGAAATTCATGGCGATGGGGATGGAGTTGAAAAGCGTGATTCAGGCCAGTACCTGGAACCCAGCCCAGGCCATCCGCCGACCTGAACTGGGTAGCCTTTCAATCGGGTCCGTAGCCGATGTGGCCATCCTGACTATTCGCAACGGAAAGTTTGATGCCAGAGATACGGGCTACTTCGGCTTTGTTGATTACACGGGCTATAAAATTGAGGGCAAGCAGAAGCTGGAGTGCGAACTGACGATCCGAAACGGCAAAATTGTCTACGATCTTAATGGAATTGCTAACCCGGTAGTAGTGGCGCCTAAGCCTAAATTGTAAAAGACAGGCCGTTATCCGCGCTTTGTTCACAAGTATAAGTCGCGTCATACTACTACGCCAAAGTTCCATGGCGTAGTAGTATGACGCTTTGTTTATTTCAAATTTCGATAACTAGCCGAGTCATCCTTGGCTGATGATTATAGCTTGGTAAATTTGAAAACCTGACAAATAAAGTACTGGAAAATATTTTGCTGTTAATATTTTCCAGTACTTTTGCCCTTGGAAAATATTAACAGCAAAATATTTTCCATTGCTAAGGCTATGAAAGAAACCATAATCGCTGTTTCGCTTGAGCAGTTTTTGTTGCATGGAATCCGTAAAATGACTATTCAGCAACTCATTGCTCCATTAGGATTATCGACAAAAACGGTATACAAATATTTTATTAATAAAGAGGCTTTGCTGGAAGAATGCCTGAATCTACATTATACGGGTATACTTCAGCAATTGGAAATTTTTCAGGCACAGAAAATTAATCCCATTTTACTGTTAGTTCAATTATACGCTAAAGCTATTGAACTGGATTTTAAAATTAATCCGGTATTTTATTACGACCTGAATCATTATTATCCAGACTTACAAGATAAAATACTGAAAAAAAATAATAAAGAATTTGATTCGTTTTTGTTAGGATTAATTCAAAATGGGAAGGAACAGGGCTACATCCGACCTACACTAGCAAGTCCACTTATTGCAGAAACTCTTGGTATTTTATATCGGTCACTTACGCGTACAGACGCGTTTGCTAAATTCGAACTTTCCCCATTTGAAATAGCCGCTAATACAATCGATGTATATCTAAGGGGAATTTGTACTGAAAAAGGAATTCAGGAAATAAATTCTAGTGAAACACCCACCGAACTTGTTAACTATAAATCATAAACCTATGAAACGAATTATAATGGTTTTATCTGTACTATTCAGTACAGATATTCTGTATGGCCAGTCTAATCAACTGACTACGCTTTTACCAGTGCCCAAACATATGACTTTTGAGGATGGAAAATTCGTAGTAGGGTCAGAATTTAGCATATCTGTGAAAGCAGATAAAACAGATAGCACTTTATATTCGGCTGTGAACCGAGCCTTACAAACCCTGAATCGAAGGACTAACCTTTATTTTGGCCAACAGC
Organism: Spirosoma migulaei; assembly: GCF_054776855.1. Taxonomy (NCBI): domain Bacteria; kingdom Pseudomonadati; phylum Bacteroidota; class Cytophagia; order Cytophagales; family Cytophagaceae; genus Spirosoma; species Spirosoma migulaei. The sequence goes on from NZ_BAAHBG010000013.1 coordinate 187,437, forward strand.
GTATTACCAGTAAAGACACAAGTAATACTAACTCATTTATTATAACGGTTAAGCAAAAGCTAGCGCAACAAATTGGTCAGGATGAATCCTATCAATTACATGTAACCGCAAATCAGATACAGCTCAATGCAGCTTCTACTACGGGCGCTTTGCATGGACTGGAAACTTTTTTACAATTAGTACAACATACAGGCCCGGAATTCTATCTGCCACTAGTGACAATCAACGATGCTCCTCGTTTTATATGGCGAGGTTTAATGATCGACGTAGCCCGACATTTTATTCCGTTAGATGTTATTAAGCGGAATATGGATGCCATGGCTGCAGTAAAAATGAATGTACTTCATCTGCACTTGTCTGATGATGAAGGATTTAGAGTCGAATCTAAATTTTTTCCAGAACTTCAAAAAAAAGGGTCTTACGGTGAATATTATACCCAGGCTCAGCTAAGAGAACTGCTTGCTTATGCCAAAGAACGTGGCATTGTTGTTGTCCCTGAGTTCGATATGCCAGGTCATACCACCAGTTTTTTAGCTGCTTATCCATATCTGGCCAGTGCTCCTGGTCCTTACCAGCCGGGGCTTCGTTTTCAAACGGCAGGAAAACAACTAGGCTTAGCAGATATCATGAGTATGATCAACACCAGCCCAACCCCAGCTTTTGATCCTTCGAGTGAATCTACCTATACATTTCTGGATAAATTTTTAGGCGAAATGGCAGTACTGTTTCCTTCGCCTTATTTGCATATTGGCGCAGATGAGAATAATGGTGTATCATGGAAAAATAACCCTGCCATTGTTGCATTTATGCAACGGAATAAACTTGCTGATACTCATGCGCTGCAGGCTTATTTTGTAAAAAGGGTTCAGAAAATTTTGACGAAATACCATAAGCGTACAGTAGGGTGGGAGGAGTTAGTTTCTGCCGATTTACCAAAGGACGTAATTGTTCAGGTTTGGCAAAATCCAACGTATATAAGCCGGGCTACCAAACAGGGTAATGCAGTTATTATATCAAAAGGCTATTATCTCGACCTGTTTATGCCTGCTTATGTACACTATACCAATGAGTTAATGCCCGCTTCAATTCCAGACTCATTGCAATCTAAAATTATAGGTGGAGAGGCCGCGCTTTGGACAGAAGCAGCGGATAAAAACAATATAGAAACCCGGATCTGGCCGCGAACAACCGCTATCGCTGAACGATTATGGTCGCCTGGAGCTGTAAATGATATTGATGATTTTTATAGGCGATCGTTTATAATTAGTAAGCAATTAGATGAACTAGGGCTGCAACATATCAGTAATTATGAAAAAGGATTACGTCGATTGACAGGAGGGAGAGCTATTGAGAAGCTAAAAACGTTGACTGATGTACTAACACCCGTTAAAGGCTATAAAAAATTGTTTGTAAAAATGACAAGTCTTCCAAGTCATTTGTATCAAACAGCCCCTGTAAATGCTATTTCTGACCTAGTTTTTGTTGACTCCGAAGTCAAACGTAATTTTCGAAAAGTAGTCAATAATTATTTAAAAAATAAAGACGAAGAATCGAGGAAAAATATTAATAATCATTTAATAAATTGGCAAGAAAATTCCCTCAGCTTAGGTTCTTTAGTAAGTGAATATCCACTGAATAGTGAAGTCAAAGAACATGCTAAAAATTTAAATACTGCGGCCTCAATTGGATTGGAAGCATTAACTAAGTTAGCAGCTAATGAGAAACCTTCACCAGAATGGATAAAACAGAAAATGGACGAGTTATTGGTTGCAAAAAAGGTTTGTGGTGAAGCCGAATTGGCTATAATTCCAGAAATTGAGGCTTTGGTGAATCAACAGATGAAACCTGAACCCGCAACGTATTCTGTTTTTTAAGTTAATCGGGCTTGAGTAGTCGATAAAAAAGCTCAAGCCCGATTCCGGTTGTCAGCATTCGTTCCTTTTTATTCTGGAGGAGTTGCTGCGTCCAGTCAACAAAACCACCGTCACCAATCTCGATGGTTTGGTCCTGAACAGTTATGCTGATTTTGTACTGCAATCCCTTGTAGTAATTGTTGTCGTTAAGGCCGTCTGTCATCACTTCAATAGGGCAATCAGGCTGTTGCTGATGTAGATAATCGCTTAGCTTGCCAATAAACGCAACTGGATCCGAATAGCCTTTTCGGGGATACAATTGAAATGACAAATCGTAAATCTGCAACGTATCCCGGAAGAAAGCTGTCATCATGGCGATGTGTTCGGTCAGGGCTACTTTCTCAAACTGGTAGTTACCTGTATCCCTCCCAGCTGTTACAAAGCAGGCAATCTTGAAGTGGGATCTCATCCCCGGAATGTTAGGTAGCGTGGGTGTCCTAACATGACGATGGATGGCACTAAAACGAAGGAGGTCTGATGTCGAAGTGATCGCGTTTCGTTTGCCGTCCCGCAAATCGGCAATATGCAGGGCCAGGGCGTTGGTCGCGTCGGCAACTACTTCAGTCTGGCGAGTTGCTGAGAGGATTTTCTTTTGATCGGCGGTGGCAACGACAGAACAACTACCCAAGGGAGCTACCGGAGAGAGTTCAAGGGGTATAAAGTCAAAGTCGCTGGCAACCGAAATTACCTGATCTTCCAGTGCCCGCAGTCCAACCATATCTACATCCGCTGGTTTTACAAACCGATTGGTCTGGTAAACACGTAACAAGTCAGCAGGGGATAATTGCTCTGTTTTTCGACTGAAGACCTCAAGCAGAAGCGATGTCAGTTCAGACCCGGTCAACTCAGTGGTCAGGATGTCGATCAAGTCTGGCCGACCAATTCGTTCCGCTATCTTTTTTCCAATCATAGCCGTAACGCGACTCTTTTCTAGCTGTAATAGGGTTCTTTTTATCCCGTAAAGCCAATCTTAAGATGAGACCCATCACAGTAGGGTTTGTTGCTGCTGGCTCCACATCGGCAAAAAGCCGTGACTTTATTTTTCTGGGTTTCATGCCCACTGGCATCTTTCACGCGTAGGTTGCCATACACCAGCAAGGGGCCATTGGGTAATGGTTCCACAAGGCTTTCGGCCTGAATATCCTCAGGTTTCAGTGGTTCATCGTTTCGGAAATAGCTTAAGGCCTTCGATGGGCAGCGGTCTACCTGTTCGGCAATACGATCGGTGGTGGCGCCCTCCATTTTGATCCAGGGACGCTCTCTTGGGTTGAATACCTCAATCAACTGCGTCCAGCAAACTTTGGAATGAATGCAGACGGCCGGTTTCCAGACAACCGTGATTTCGCCGTTGGTGTAGGTTTTGGTAATATCGGGAGTTGAGTTGTGTTCGGCCTGGCTCATAGTAGGTTGAGTTGAACCTTATCGGTTTGTGGTTATAGGATCTTCAATCAGGATCGTTTCAAAGTCAATGGGATTTTGCAAGGCTCGATGAACCGGGCATCGGTCGGCCATCTCAAGCAGCCTTGCCCGCTGATCATCGGTCAGGCTGCCATTTAAGATCAGTTTCAACACAAAAAGCGATCGCCTGGAAATCGGGTCATTTGAATACTCAACATGGGCAACGGCCGAATCGAGTGGCCAACCTTTCCGATCGGCGTACATACGCAGCGTCATTACGGTACATGTAGCCAACGAACCTGCCAATAGTTCACCCGGTCGCATACCCCGATCCTGACCACCCATGTCCATCGGCTCATCGGCAACAATAACCTGCGAATCAGTTGAGAGGTGTGTTTCATATGGTGTTCGCTCGATTCGTGCTGTTACAATAGCCATGAGTGATTGATTTTAAAGTCTAATTAGCCTAACTATTGTCCCCACTGAGCTGGATTTTGTCGCCAGGCAGCTAATGAGTCCATGGCTTCGGCTGGAATATAGTCGAGTTCCTGCGCTTCGATCAGGAGAGCATCATAATCACTAAGGCATACAAGTGGCACGTTTTTACTGGCAAAATTCTGGCTGGCAATTGGAAAGCCGTAGGTGAAAATAGCAGCCATTCCCAATACTTCGGCACCCGCAGCCCGTAGCGCATTCACCACTTTAAGGGAGCTGCCTCCGGTTGAAATCAGATCTTCAATCACAACCACGCGTTGGCCTTGGGCTAAATGTCCTTCAATCTGCTTGCCCATGCCGTGGGCTTTGGGTTCGGGTCGGACGTAGCAATAGGGGAGGTTGAGTACATCGGCAACCAGGGCTCCTTGTGGAATACCCGCCGTGGCCACACCGGCAATAACTTCTGCCGTTGGGAACTGCTGTCTGATAGCATCGGCGAGTGCATTTTTAATAAATGTACGAACGTCAGGATAAGCCAGTGTAACCCGATTGTCGCAATAGATGGGGGACTTCCAGCCGGAGCTCCAGGTAAAAGGCTCATTGGGCTTGAGTCGAACAGCCTGTACGGCGAGCAAATGCCGCGCTACAGTTTTTTGAATGAGTAGTGAATCCACAGGGTCATGAAAAGTAATGGCCCAAAAGTAAGCAAACTCCTTAAATTCTCCGGTGAATCTATTTGCCGATTTAGCAGGATAGCTACGGATCAGGATACGCTTTAGGGCTGTCCTGGTTGACAGTTACGGTCCGATTACACCCGCTTCATCGGAAATTTCTTCCGTTTCACCTGTCTGAGCATTGAATTGGGTATAGGTCAGACCTCAACTTTGACCCCGTCGACACGACACTCCCTCTTTTTAACTCAATCAGTACCATGAAAAAAATAGTAAAACTCGTCGGCATCGTTTTAGGGTGCGTTGTCCTGCTTGCGCTGGTTTTCTGCGCATATGTTGCCGTGGTCGGCGTTGCTTCCTACGACCCTCCTGTTACACCAAAACTAACGGTCGAACGAACACCGGCTCGGGTGGCTCGCGGTGAAGCTATTGCCCAGGTACAGTGCATGAGCTGTCATGCGAACGATGAAAATCGGTTGACTGGTAAATATTTAGGTGAAATCCCGGCCGCTTTCGGTAAGATTTATTCGAAAAATATTACGCAGGATACCGAGAAAGGCATTGGGAACTGGACTGATGGTGAGCTTATGTATTTCCTGCGGACAAGCGTTAAACCCGATGGTACGTTTTCTGGAATTATGCCACGCTATTCGCTAATGGCTGAGGAAGATCTTAAGTCGGTAGTGGCCTGGCTACGTTCAGATCGGTTTCCTGTGCAACCCACGAAGCAGGAAGCACCGGAAGCGGAGTACAGCTTTCTCTCAAAGCTATTATCACACACGATTATTAAAGCTGGTGACTATCCACAGCAACCTATACCGATGCCGGACTCTACCGACCAGGTAGCGTTAGGACGTTATATCGCTGATGGGGTAGCCGATTGCTATAGCTGCCACTCATCCGATTTCCTGGATCAGGATAAACTTCATCCCGAACGCTCGAAAGGGTATTATGGCGGTGGCAATAAGCTAAATGGCGAAGGTGGAAAACCGATTTTTACGGCCAATCTGACCTTTGATGAGGAAACAGGGATTGGCAAAAAATACACAAAAGAACAGTTTATACGGGCTGTAAAATTGGGAGTTCGGCCGGATGGTTCGACCCTGCGCCTGCCTATGGAGCCGCGGCCTTCCTTGAGTGACTATGAAGTGGGCGCCATCTATGAATACCTGAAGACGATCCCAAAATTGAAGAATGATATCGCCGGGAAGAACGCTGAATTACAACTGGCGAAAAAATAAAGCTAACCTGCCCAAACAATACTCATGGCCTACGCAAACAAAACAATACGCAATACCCTAACCGGGCAGGTTATTCGATTTATCAAGACTGGTAAAGATACGGCCGGAGAGCTTCTCGAGATGGAAGCTTGGTATGAAGGACAATCCATTGAACCAGCTCCCCATTATCACCCACATCAGGCCGAAGATTTTACGATTTTGTCGGGAGAATTAACGACGAAAATTAATGGGCAATTGAAAACACTTCGAGCTGGCGACAAACTACACATCCCGAAAAATACGGTCCATTCCATGTGGAATCAGTCGGGAGAGAAGACGATTGTAAAGTGGCAGGTACAACCTGCTCTGGATACAGAATACTTCTTTGAAACGGCGACCGGACTAGCTAATGATGGAAAAACCAATGCTCTGGGTATGCCCAATTTTTTGCAGGGTCTTCTACTAATCAATCGGTTTTCGAGCGTATACCGGTTAACGAAGCCGAAGTTTTTTGTTCAGAAAATTGCCTTTCTGGTACTAGCACCGGTTGCCTATCTACTCGGTTATCGACCAACGTACACAAAGTATTTGGATTGACAGGGCTTGTGTAGACCTGGCTACGTTTTATTCTGGATTTAAATGCACTTTAACCGTGTCGATCCGGGTGCCATCCATAGAGACGATAGTGAATGTGAAGGGAGAAAATTCAACAACCTCGCCCACTTGGGGAACATCTTCATGGGCGGCCAGAATCAGACCGCCAAGCGTATCGTAACTTCCGTCGGGTATGTGCCAGCCATAGGTTTTATTCAGGTCGTCAATCTCGTGTCGGGCACTGAGCAACCAGGTTTTTTCATCAAGTTGTTGCTCGGTCCAGTCTTCATTGGTATCGTATTCATCCTGAATCTCACCAAAAATCTGTTCAACCATATCCTCAACACTCACGATACCCGCTGTTCCGCCAAACTCATCTACCACCAAAGCCAGACTCTTGCGTTCCGAGAGAAACCGAAGAAGCAAATCCTGCGCAGGCATAGTTTCCGGAACCGTAATAATGGGGGTGATGATCTCTTCGACAGTCGCCGGTTTTTTAAACAGAGCTAACGCGTGGCAGTAGCCAATTACGTCGTCGATGGTATCGCGATAGACAACAATTTTAGAATGGCCGCTTTCCTGAAAGGCATGTCGTAATTCCTCTACTGTATCGTCTACAGCTATGGCAGCAATTTCGGTGCGGGGTACCAGGCAGTCACGAACGCGCACATCGCGAAACTCAATGGCGTTGTTGAAAATCTGCGTGTCTACTTCTACCGACTCTTCCGTGGTATCGGCTTTCTGATTATTGAGTTGCTGGAGATAATGATTTAAGTCCGTTAAGCCAAAAACGGGGCGAATTTCCGGGTTTTTCTTGCCCAGTACATACCGAATAAAAAAACGCGCTGTGCCAACCAATACCCGAACCACTGGCGCAATGGCTTTGTAGATCACCCAAAGTGGGACTGCCAGAGCCTCCAGAAACCGGTCGGGGTGGATAAGGGCCAGGCTTTTGGGTATATAATCGGCAAAGGGAAGGAAAATGATCGTCAGAATGAGGGTCTCAATGGCAATAACGACGAACTCATGGGCTGTCCATGACTGCGGTAAAATTGCCGTCAGGAGAGGATTCAGGGCCATTACACCCAGTACCGTATACAGAACCAGAAAGAGCGTATTGCCAGTCAGCGTGGTACCAACGAACAAAATCGGGTTTTTCAAAAAGCCCGATACTAATTTTTCACTGAGCGGTCCCTGCTTGCTATGGAGCTCAAAATACAGCCGGTTAACCGATACATACGCCATCTCGACTGCCGAGAAAAAACCGGCTAGCACAAGAGCAAGTAAAGCACCGAATAAGAGGGCGTAGGACTCCATAAGTAGTGAATAAGTGTAGTAGGTGGAGTGTGTGTAGTAGGGCTAAGGGCAAAATTGGCCACTACACTCACTCCACCTACTACACTATTTTTTCTTTTTCTTCCGATCGTCCACCATTTGCTTTATGGTTGGCGAGATGGCTTTTTCGCGTTCGAGACGCTTATTTTTAACATATTGAAAGACGAACAAACAGGTCATTGACAGCATGAGCAGCCAATAGCTATCGCCAAAGGTTGTACGCTGATATTCGGCAATCCAGAGTAGTAGAAAACCGGCAGCAGCCGATAGAAGCAAAATTTCTGAGAGTTTCAGTTTCATTACGAATTCACTGGTTGACAGTCGTCAAGTGGAGTCATTTATTGGCAGTGGGCTACAGACTGCAACCGTTGACTAAAACCTGTTGACTAGGCAACTTTGTTTTTCATCTTACTGAATTCCCGATACCGACGGATAGTTGCAATCAGGAAACCAAGTACAACAACCAGCGTTCCGATCCAGAGTATATTGATGAGTGGCTTTTCAAAGGCTTTCATCACGATATAATCCCGTTGCGTCCGGTTAACGGCAAAGGTAAACTTGCCCGTCCGGGGATCAATTTCATTAAGCTGGATACGAACACCCAACTCATCGCTCATTTCGGCCGGGTGCGCTACCATACGATCCTTAATGATAAAGGCCGGGTTTAGAATATGCTCACCGGTTTTATCCAGCACCCGTACCCGCGCCCGGACTGCGGCATCGTTGGGGCCAATCTCCATTCCTTCTACCTCAGTTGCCCGTGCCACATCATCCAGAATTGCCACATAGTCGTTCAGGAAAAATGTGTCTTTGATGGCAACGCTGTACGTTTCGGTTTTCTCCCACTTATTTTCGTCTGCTGGGTTAGGTACCGAGTTGACATACGTGTAAATGTCGCGATCGATTTTGTGTCGAGTATCCGGTGAGGCTAGCAGCCCCATTTTTTCATTTACCTGTGCCCGTGGATACAGGTTGAAAATGGTCCCGTTTGGCTCCCGATATTCAACTTCATAATAGGTATTTTCGGGATACAAGGCCAGCGTATCACCCTTCTTGTGGTACACCTTACCATTCTGTTCAAGGTCTCGCTGGGCAATACCGTGGAAATCCCCTTCAATGACCGTTACATCCTTAATGGGGATGTATTTGGGCATATCCCGAACTTCAATACGCTGACCACGATAGGTAATTTGGTAGTTCCCCATTTTCTCGGGCTGGTTCAACCAAAGCAGCGTATTTTCTTTGTTTTCTTTATTGTCGTTTTTGGTAAACTCATCCTGTTTGGAAATGAGCAGGCCACTATTATTGATCGAAATAACCTTCGAGAAACCGGCCGAGTACAGAATACCAAGCAGCATCAGCGCCATACCAATGTGCGCAATCGCTCCTCCCGACATCCGGTAGTTACCACGAATAATACCCAGCAGAATAGTGCCATTGGTAACCAGTGCAAAAACGCCAGCCACCAGAATAGCCATATAAACCGGACTCTTTACCGAACCGAAGGCAATCAGACCCGCGCTGATAAGCAGCGTCAGAATACCGGGCGTAATCAGCGCATCCCATTTTTTATTGTCGAGCTTCCGCCACCACATAAACTGACCAATACCCGTCAGCAAAGCAATGACAACAAAAAACCAAATCTGAAACTTGGAATAGTGCGCGATCTGATCGGCGGGTAAAGCAAGGTTAGAGATTTTACCAAAAGCTTCCAGTATCTTGTTATAAACCGGGATTGAGGTAGTGGCAATGACTTGGAAAGAAGCCAGACAGATAACCGTTGCGCCAATAAATAACCAGAATTCTTTAGTATAGACTGACGCTTCCTGCTCATCGGTTGGAATGTATTTCCACTTACGGGCAGCCAGTACGACGGCAAAAACGACAAATACCATCAGATAGATAAGCAATTGTCCCGACAAACCTAAATCGGTAAACGAGTGTACCGATGCATTCCCCAGAATACCACTTCGAGTCAGGAAGGTTGCGTATAGAATCAGCAGGAATGTGCTGATGGTCAGGATAATGGCTGATTTTAACCCTGTTGATGACTTCTTCGCGATCAGCATGGTGTGTAGGGCGGCCACCATCACAAGCCAGGGTACATATACGGCATTTTCGACGGGATCCCAGTTCCAGTAGCCACCAAAGTTGAGGGTTTCATAAGCCCAATACCCCCCCATCATGATCCCGATTCCCAGAATCATGGCACCAAACAACGTCCAGGGCAGCGCAGGGCGAATCCATTCGAGAGGTTGGTTGCGCCACAGCCCGGCAATGCAATAAGCAAATGGCACCAGAGTCAGCGCAAACCCAAGGAATAAGGTTGGCGGGTGAATCACCATCCAATAGTTCTGAAGCAGGGGGTTCAGACCATTTCCGTCTTTTGGAACAAAGTTCGGGTCGGCACCGAAAATGGGTGCTTCGGGCATAGCTTCTCTCAACAACAGAAAGGGTGTAGAGCCAATTTTAAACGTTTCTCCGAAAACAACGCCCAGAATCATTGAGGCCAGGAATACCTGCACCAGCGCGAAAAGTGCCATGATGGGCGCTTCCCAGGTGGAACCGGCTTTCCGAATTAAAATAGCACCCAGTACCGCATTCCAGAACAGCCAGAGTAAAAATGAGCCTTCCTGGCTTTCCCAGAAACAGGCAATCATGTACTGAACCGGCAATGCCCGAGACGAGTGACTCCAGGCATAATGGTACTCGAAGTAGTGATTGAAAATAATGTAGAATAGACTGGCAGCCACACCGACTACAGCCGCTCCATGAATATAGAACGCCCAGCGAGCCAGCGTTTTCCACTCATCACGAGCGGGGGGCGTAGCGGCCTGGGCCGTGGTTTTTACCTTACGTTTGGTCGTCTTGCCGCCAAAACTAGACTCTCCGGCGTAAGCCAGCTGAGGCTCTTCAATGTGCTCAACCTGTGATTTAGCCCCTTTGCCTAAAGCCGAAAGGAAATAAGCAACCGTTGCTACGAGTGCCGTAACGAACGATAGAATAACAAAAAAGTGGCCGAGTTGCCCGACTGTGGTATGTATCATTCGCTAAATAATTCTATCGTATTCTGCATGAGAGCCTATCCAAAACCAAAGCAAGTCTTCGCCATCTTCACTAGCTAAAGAACGATACTTTTTTCCAACTCGAACCGACCATAAGCCTTCCCGAACTTCTTTAAAATGTAAAGATGGGTGATGCAAATTGGTTTTGAGGAGTGCAAAGTTTTTGTCAGCCAAATTTTGAATGTCTTTGGGTAATACATGATAACAATCCCAAAAATCTGGAGTTGTCTTATAAATCAAAGTGGTCGAGTTAAGCCTTGACGGTTTTGTTCTTTCGCCCTGGCAATAAGCGCGTCCAACCGACCGGCCTTGGCATCTTTTTCAATTTGTCTGTCCCACAGTTGGTTGCGAAGTTCTGCTAACCAGTCTGCCAATTCATGTATCTCCTTATCAGGAAGATTTTCGATGGCTGTTTCAATTTCCTGTACGCTCATAGTTGTGCTGTTTTCGCTTCATGCTCAGTTGTTTCCAGCTTACCATCCTGATATTTTGAAGGACATTTCAACAGAATTTTGTTGCACTGAAAATGGTCGCCTTGCATATCGCCAATGATCACGATCTGTTCTGAACGTTCAAAATCCTGCGGTTTAGGACTGTTGAACACAACTTTTTGGGCCCGATTGTCATTGTCGATTAGCGTAAACTCGAAATGGTTAGGGTCGATGGCGGGGTTATAGAACATGTCTACGATCTGCCCCTGCGCATCTTTTTTGACCTTGCCCACTACGTGAATCATCTTATCGTCGCCATCCTGTTTCATTTGTTGCGCTTTGGCAAATGTGACATAAACACTGGCGTCCCCGGCAGTCGAGGCAATAATACCGATGGCGATTGCAATGATGACAATGCCAATTATGTGAGAGATTTTCATAGTACAACTAACTTATGATCAGGATTTGGGGTAATCAAAAGGTGAGCAGTCTTTAGTGACTAACAACGGTTGATTTGTTCTTTACTTCTTTTTCCAGTTTGCCAATCTGCCGATCGAGCCGGATCAGATAAATGATAATACCGGTAAAAACAGCCGCAACAACCGCCACGACTACCCAGATTTTGCCATCGGCCCGAAGCTGATCCGCCATTTCAACACCGCCAGAAACGGGTTGCTGAGCGAATACATGTTGGCTAAGTAGAAGTAAAGCCGCTAATGAGAATTTCGTCAAAAAAGACAGTCGCATTTGAATACGAAATAGTTAGAAAAATAACGCAAAAATAAGCTGAATCATTCCAGAAACCCGATGACTTTAGTCATCTAAAGCCGCTTTCACTCGCCGAAACCGGATGCTAAGTTCCGTAATCCAGACGCCTAATAAGGTAAATCCGATAATAGCCGGATAGAAAACCATACGCATGTTATTGTCCATATCGTATTTGCCAAATGCCGGGTTACCTCCATTACCAGGGTGGAGTGAATCTGTCAAACGGGGCACGATAAAAATCAAGGGAACAAATACGGCAAAGGCAAAAATATTATAGACTGCCGAAATGCGGGCACGTCGTTGCTCATCATCAAACGAACCGCGCAGGATCAAATAAGCAAGGTACATGAGCATCCCGACGGCCACGCTGTTGAGCTTCGGATCATTCGGCCAGGGTTCGCCCCAGGTAAAGTTTGCCCACAAAGAGCCCGTTGCACAGCCCAGAATCCCGAACAAAATAGCGGTATTGGCAAACTCAACAGCAATTAAATCATCATCAAACCGACCACTGCGCAGGTATTTAATTGAGAAAATAGCCGATGTGAGCAACAAGATGATCATCCCGAACCAGAGGGGTACATGGAAATAGACATTCCGAATACTCTCATTCAGAATGGGTTGGCGAGGTACAACGCCCAAAAAGCCTTTTAAAATTACGTATGTTAGAATCAAGACTCCGAGAGCCTTCCACCAGGTATTTTTCATTGTTTAACGCGGACATCCTGTCCGCATTTAATAATCAGGTACATGCGGACAGGATGTCCGCGTTACGTTAACTCCTCCACAAAAATGGAAACAACAACCACGACAGCGTTATGACAATGGCGTCGATAGCCAGCACGGTTCCAATCTCACTCCAACTAACGCTGCGATCCAGACCGTCGAGTGCGTTTTTTGAAATTTTCAATAGCATCAGCAGCAGCGGTAGAATAATTGGAAAACTCAGTACCGCCATCAGCGTGGCCGGATTCTCTGCTTTGCTGGCAATACCTGAAACAAGGGTCAGCGAAGCCGCGAAACCTACTGCACCCAATAGTAATGTCAATACGTATAAAGGCACGTCGTTGACTGGATTACCCAATACAAACGCATAAACTCCAAATCCCAGAAACGCTAATGCAAGCATTAGGATGGTGTTGTAGAGAATTTTTGAGAGGATAATCTGTTCCGGGCTGGCCAATGTATAATAGTATAACTGTCGACCGGCGCGTTCCTGCACAAAGCTCTTGGCAATTGCATTGATGGCGGTGAATAGCAGGATAATCCAGAAAAGCGTGTTCCAGACAATGGGTGTTAGCTGACCACGCCGGGCATTAAAGCTTAGGTAACACACAAACACGGCTCCTACAATGTAGAGCAGCATGCCATTGAGTGCATAGCGTTGACGCCATTCCAGCAGAAACTCTTTCCGCATCAATGCACTCATCTGCCGTACCGACTCTGCCATATCTGTTTTGTTGATTCTGCAAATTTACGGTGCAATGCTGACGCGGAAAAGAAATAGTTTTGTGTTCTGATTCTCTTCATGGACTACAATTCTATTATTACCCTTTGTGGGTTCTCCTTTCTGGCGGGCTTTATCGATGCGATTATTGGTGGAGGTGGGTTAATTCAAACGCCTGCCATCTTATTTACCTTACCGCAGTACCCGGTTCCTACTCTCATTGGCACTACTAAAATTCCTTCTCTGGGTGGGAGTCTGATGGGGGCGTTTCAATATAGCAGACGGGTTGCTGTGGTGGGGCGGTTTATTGCACCCATGATGGTGATTGCTTTTGGTGCCTCCTGGCTGGGTGCCTGGACACTTACGCGGGTGCCGAACAGCTTTATGAAACCATTGGCACTTACCATCCTGATAGCGGTATTCATCTATACGCTCACGCAAAAAAACTTTGGGCAGGTATCGCATCGGATCGTTACCGAAAAGCAGCAGCGATTACGCATGTGGTTGATGGGAGCCATTATTGGTTTCTATGATGGCTTCTTCGGACCGGGGACAGGTAGCTTTCTGGTCCTGGGTTTCATCGCGCTGATTGGCTTCGATTTCCTGAAAGCCAGTGCACATGCTAAACTGGTGAATGCATCTACAAATCTGGCCTGTACATTGTTTTTTGCAAACAAGGGTTATATACTCTATGCCTTTGCCTTCCCAATGGCGTTGGCAAACCTATCGGGGGCGTTTTTGGGCGCTCGTTTGGCTATTTTAAAGGGCAATCGGTTTATTCGGATATTCTTCCTGTTGGTTATTGCAGCTACCATCCTGCGGTTTGCGTGGGATCTGCTGGTTAAATAGAACGCTGATTGGTATGATTATCAAGATCAATCATTTTTATGATCATAATAAATCCTAATGATCATAAAAATCAGCGTTCTATAATGTGAAATCAAAAATTCAGTTTCCCCCACAATTTCCGAATTGGATCGGCCCAACTGGGCGAATCCAACTGTGTTGGGTCCTGACAAATCGCCAATACCTGTTCGGCCGTTAGCCGTTGATCGGGGTTGACAATCAGTAATTTATCAATGAGTCGTTCGCAGGTGCGCGATAGAGTAGGCTTTAATTTAATAGGAGAGAGGTAATCCGCTTTTTGAACCAGCCGTCCTATTTCCGATTCTGTAGTGCCGCCAAAGGGGGTATAGCCGGTCAGCATTTCGTAAAATAACACGCCCAGCGCCCAGCAATCTGATGCCGATGTGCTCTCTCCGGTAAATTGCTCAGGGGCCATGGTATAGGCTGTACCAACTAAATGTCCTTGACGCGTAAGCCGGGGGGAGTTGGCTAATCGGGCTAGGCCAAAGTCCAGTAGTTTGGCGTTACCCTGACGTCCAAATTTTATGTTCCCTGCTTTCAGGTCCCGATGCACGATCTGATGACGGTGCAGATAGGCCAAAGCCGACGCAACCTGCCCCAGTATTTTCCAGGCGGCTTCTTCGGTAAGTGGGCCATTTTTGCGGGTAAACTGTTCAATTGTTGGTCCCTCTATGTACTCCATTACCAGGCAGGAAAGACCACCTTCAACGAAAAATTCGTGTAGTAGGGCGATATGTGGATGCCGTAATGATGCCTGAACGGTAGCCTCGTTCCGAAAACGTTCCGCATGTTCCAAGCGACTTAGCAATTTGATGGCTACCGTTTGGCGTGTCGTATCATTATACGCCTGATACACTTCTCCCATGCCGCCCGACCCCAGCCATTGGGTGAGCGTATAGCCTCGAATTGTCTGGTTCATATTGTTAAATGGTTGCGATATTCAATTCACGGCGGACCGCCGTAAACCGAAAACTGTAAACCAAAAAATCGCTTTATCCTAACACCGTTGCGGCTAATCGACTGATATTGAGTGTTCTGGCATTAGAGTCAATGATGTCACGGTACAGACCTCCTTCCTGATACAGAGAATCGTGGGTTCCCTGGCCAACGACTTCGCCTTCCTGAAGGACGTAAATCTGATCGGCATCCATGATCTGGCTGATGTTATGCGAGATGATCAGTACGGTGCGGTTCTGCTTGATGGCATCCAGACTGTCTTTGATCTGCTCAGCCGTAATGGCATCGAGGCTGGCTGTAGGTTCGTCGAGCAGGAGTACAGGAGGGTTTTTTAGGAATAGCCGGGCAATGGCGATCCGTTGCTGTTGCCCGCCCGATAAGGCGCGGGCTTCGGTCTGGTAACCCTGTGGTAACTGTTGAACCTGATCATGAAGACTGGCGTTTCGGGCTGCCTCTATGACTTCCTCAGCGGTGGCTTCTAGTCGCCCATAGCGGATGTTTTCTTCAATGGTGCCAGCGAAAATGTGGTTTTTCTGAAGGACTAATCCAACGTTTTCCCGAACCAACTCGCTGTCGTAGCTCGCCAACGGTTGCCCATCTAAGAGCACATTGCCGCGCGTTGGGTCATAAAAGCCGGCCAGCAGATTCAGAGCTGAACTTTTACCCGCTCCCGACAAACCCACCAGTGCTGTCACTTTGCCCGGTTTTAGATCAAGCGTCACATTGCGAAGCGCCTGTTTGCCATTGGGATACACAAAATCCACGTTCTGAAGGGCGAAGTGTCCTTTCCAGACGGTAGGTTTCACTGACCCGCGCTGGTGTAGATATGTATCATTTTCAATCATATCGAAGAATCCTTCGGCATACGTCAGTGCTTCGGAGTATTCGTCGTAGATGCGATGCAGATGGCGTACAGGTGCCGATACATTGTTGAACAGCATGATATGGAGCAGAATAGCGCCAACGGTCATCTGGCGGTTCAGAACAAAATAGATTGTCACGACAAAGACCAGTACGATACCCACCTGTTCGGCAATGCTTTTCAGCCCATCGAACCAGTAATTTGTGCGGTGGTGACGGATTTCCTTTTCGCACAGACTCAGGTTGAGCACCTGCTGACGACGCTGCTCGTAGCTTTCACGGACAAAGGATTTTACGACAAAAATAGACTCCAGCAGTCCGTAAAGTGCATTCGCTTTGTTCTCCCGGACTTCCTGAATATTCCGTCGAATCAGCTTCTGACGATTTGTCTGCTCCCGACTGATATAGGCATATACGGGTAGTACCAGCGTAGCCACGATACCCACCCCAATATTTTTATTGTAAATCAGGATCAGCGCAAAAGCGGCATTGGCAACCATTGGCGTAATATCGACAAATAGGTTTTTGACAGTTTTGGTAAGGCTATCAATCCCTTTATCGATTCGTTTTTCGAGTTTGCCAATTTGGTTATGATCCTGAGCGAAGAAGGATAAATGATAGGATGCAATTCGGCTGATTGTGAAATCATAGAGGTCAGCAGCCATCCGAAACCGGATGCGGTCACTCAGAAACTTCTGACCTAACTGGACCAATAACGCCAGCAATTCCTTCGAGAGTAAAATAGCGACCAAACTACCAACTACCCAGGTTACTTCTGATTTGTCGATGGGTCGTTTAAGCAAATCCTGTACTGTATTGACCGAATATTCCATCACTAGGGGCGTAACCTGGGCAAGCAGGGCTCCAACGGTCGTCAGCAGGAGTGCCAGGATCAGACTGCCCTGGTAGTTGCGGACAAAAGGCCAGAGTTTGCGGATAAGAAGAAAGGTGTTCATAAGTATCAAGTAGTTTATCAATGAGATTACATGATCTGACGAATGAACTCCTGTGTATTCAGTTTGCCGTCGGTTTGGTAATCGTAGAAAAGCTCGGTCATGGAGGCTACGATGTGCGGATCTTCGGTCAGGAAAGCGGTTAGTTTGGTAGCCCGGCCACTTGCGCTTGACCCACTGCCCAGAATACAGACGCACAGACCCCGGAAGATGCCCGGCTTGTTGTCGCGGGGAGAGCTGATAAAGAGCTGTACGGGAAGGGTTTTATTAACCTTCGAGACACGAATACCTATTTCCTGCATCTCCCGAATGGCCTGCGCGTGATCTTTGTACAGTTGATTGACTAACAGTGATTTAGGTTCAATCGCTTCGTCGGCTGAGGAGGGAACTAAAAAGCGGTTATGGTGGGGGATATCCTCCCGCTGGGTCAGGATCGTATTGCTGCCAGGACGGTAGGTTTCGACGGATACGTGTTCATTGACAACCTTACCGAGGTACTTCAAAAAGGCGTGTGTTGCGCCTTCGTTCTGGTCATTGAGGGTTACAAACTCCACGTGTGCATCGCTGCCCATATTTTGAAGGTAAAGAGCCGCGCCTTTTAGCTTGTTTTCAACATCCGTTCGGTCGCGCTGAAGGGCTTCGGCCTTGCGGGCGTAATCAAACTGTGTAGCATTGCGAAGCTCGTGGGGTTTCAGATCTGCGTGTTTGGCCACGTATTCCATTCTGAACGGCGCGATCCCTTCCAGGCGAGCTGTATTGGAAAGCACCAGCAGATCGTTCCCCTGCGATTGCGCCGATTCGACCACCTTGCTGATGCCGTTCAATACTTCGTCGGACCCCTCCATGAGCAATACTTTTTCATTGACTTTGCCGCTTACGTCAACCATTAAGGTATTGAGCGACTGGGTTGCCTGAACCAGCAGATTGGTCTGTGTTTTAATGTGTTCCATCTCCTGCTGATTGAGCTTTTCCTTCTGACGGTTGGCCTTTTCAGTCGAGACGGTTACGAACAGGCCAATGAAAATACCGACGATGCCCCCCAGCAAACCGGCAATGTCTAGCTCGCGGATGTACCGGTCAATGCCGGGACTGAAATAGCGACCTTGATCAGACCAATTGCCCGTTTTTGGGTCAATCTGAAAGTTAGACAGGTAGTGGGCCGAGTCGTTAAAGACGTAGAACCATTTCAGGCCCATTGAAATCAGTAAGGCAACAAATGGAATCATGAATAACACGGTGAATAGAACCGGGTGCCTCCGAATGATTTCGTACAGTACGCTGAAGAAGCCTTCATCTTCGGTTTTCAGATCGGTGCTGGTAAGTGTATGAGCAGCAGTAGATGAATTAGATTGCATGACGTAGTTGATTTTAAGGACATTACAAAGGTCATGCTTCATCGCTGGCTGTCCCATCTACAAAGACCTACATTCAGACTACAGGAAAACCTATAAATTGATCTATAGGGTTGTCCGTTATTTTACGTCCCAGGTACTGGGCATACCATTGGATTGTTAATGGGAAGGCCTTTACTAAAAAGCAAGAAGCTTGTTGGAGATAGGCGGAAAAACTGATTTTAATCAGCCTGCTTATATTTTTCCTGATCTGACTTGTATGGAAAAACTTTCCGTTGTAATCTTGCGTTAATTAAACTGAATCTAAATAAAGAGTAAGACCACCGACATCATGAGCAAGCGCAGTGTAGCTGATTTGAAAGTTGGCGAACGAGCCACCATTCAATCGTTTAATAATCAGTTGATGTCGCTCAAATTGCTCGAAATGGGCTGTTTGCCTGGTGCGGAGGTATGCTTATCTGGTAAAGCGCCACTTGGTGATCCTATCTGCCTGAATGTATCTGGTTACTGTCTGGCTATGCGTCGATCAGAAGCAGCCACTATTTTAATAGAGAATGATGAATGATGAATGATGAATGATGAATACCAGACGGTACCCATCATTCATCATTCATCATTCATCATTTATCATTTTTACCTTGAAAGCTTCCCCCGTAATCGCCCTCATTGGTAATCCAAACGCTGGTAAATCGTCCCTCTTTAACCAACTCACGGGCCTGCGTCAGAAAACGGGCAATTTTCCCGGTGTTACGGTAGACAAAAAATCGGGAACCTGGCCGATTGATACCCAAACGGTTGCTACCATCATTGACTTTCCTGGTATTTATTCCATTTACCCAAAGTCGTTAGATGAGCAGATCGTAACAGATATCCTGGCCAATCCTGCCCACCCCGATTACCCTGATGTCTCAGTTGTTGTTGTCGATGCGGCTAATTTGCATCGAAATCTACTGCTCTTTACGCAGGTGGCCGATCTTGGTGTTCCAATTATATTAGCTCTGAACATGCTTGATGTTGCCCGGCAGCAGGCCAAGGATGTTAATTCGGTTCGCCTGGCCATGCGACTGGGCGTTCCCGTTGTTCGGATTAATGCCCGCACAGGCGAAGGTCTTGATCTGCTCAAAAAGGCTGTTATTGGGCAGCTTTCAGAGCCAACACTGCCAGGTAAATTGTTTTTTGATCCAGCAGAAGAACTATCGGACCTGATTACGGATACCAAAATTCGCTATGAGCTCGACAATAATTATCTGGCTTTACAGTACCTCATTCAGCACGATGGGTTTTCATTTTTAGATCGCCCCCAACAAAGAGGACTGGACGAGCTGATCGATAAATATCAGTTTAATGAACAGACGTTTCAGGCAGGGGAAACTATTACACGCTACAAACGTATAGCAACTATCGCAGCGGAGGTTGTGACCAATCAACGCCCGGCAAACCAGCCCAGCTGGAGTCAGAAACTCGACCGCTATTTACTGCATCCGATTTGGGGGTATGCTATTTTTAGTTTTATCCTGTTGCTGATTTTTCAGGCTATTTTTGCCTGGGCACAGCCTTTCATGGATGCCATTGATACGGGAGTAGCCTGGATTAATGGGCAACTGAAAGAAAGCCTTCCTGCTGGCCCACTAACCGATTTGCTAACCGATGGTGTTCTGGCAGGAATTGGGGGCATTTTAGTGTTCATTCCGCAAATAGCCTTTTTATTTTTGCTGGTAGCTTTGCTTGAAGAGTCGGGCTATATGTCGCGGGTGATGGTGATCATGGATCGCATCATGCGCAAATTTGGGCTCAATGGCCGGAGTGTAGTGCCGCTCATCTCGGGTGTTGCCTGCGCTGTACCGGCTATTATGGCAACCCGCAGCATCGGTACCCGGCGTGACCGACTTATTACGATTCTGGTAACTCCTCTGATGAGTTGCTCGGCCCGACTACCTATTTATACCATTCTGATTGCGCTGGTCGTACCAAGCCGACGAATCCTGGGCTTATTTAATTTACAGGGGCTGGCACTAATGGCTTTGTACCTGTTGGGTTTAGTGAGTGCTCTGGTGGCTGCTTATATATTGAAACTGTTCCTCCGCACTAAAGAACGTAGCTATTTCATTATGGAGTTACCCACGTTCAAGCTGCCCCGCTGGAATCACGTTGGGCTAACGGTTTGGGAAAGTGTACGTTCGTTTGTTTGGGAAGCCGGACGGGTTATTCTAGCCATTTCTATTGTATTATGGGTATTGGCAAGCTATGGACCTGATGATTCAATGGATCAGGCCGAAGCACGAGCAAAGCAGCAGCATTCGACGCTTACCCTTAATCAATTACAGAATATAATAGCCTCCGACCGGCTTGAAGCATCATATGCAGGCCAGTTTGGACACTTCATCGAACCTGTCATTCGTCCACTCGGTTATGACTGGAAAATTGGGATTGCCCTACTGAGTTCGTTTGCTGCCAGAGAGGTGTTTGTTGGTACAATGTCCACCATTTACAGTATTGGGAGTGGAGCCGACGATGATGGAATCACCATTCGTGAGCGACTCCGTCAGGAGCGAAACCCTATTACAGGCGGACCTATGTATACACCGGCTCTGGCCTGGTCGTTGCTGATTTTTTATGTGTTTGCTATGATGTGCATGAGCACATTGGCGGCCACGCAACGGGAAACCAAAAGCTGGAAATGGCCTGCTGTTCAGTTAGTATACATGATGGTGCTGGCTTATGGAGCGGCCTTTTTTACTTATCAGATAATGCAGTAACGCATAAAATCGGAACGCGGGTTGTACCAGTTTATTTACAGTAAATAAACTGGTACAACCCGCGTTCCGATTTTATATAAAGTTTTGGTTACCAGAGCAAACCCTTCGAAATTAAGGGGTAAATATGGTATAGGATATAGGCAAATAGTGCTACAGCCAGGCTACCTAGTGCCGTTGTATGATCGAAACTCGACCGTTCTCTTCGTGAAGGACGATTGTTGCGCCAAGCTCGTTGTGCCACATTTTTCATTGGTGTGTCAGTAAGTGGTTATATACCGGTACAAAATTGGGGGATTACCTTTGGCTAAAACAGCGGAAAAACCCTGATTTTTTTGATACGTATAACTACCTGATTGTACACTAACCAATATGTGTTCGTGGTTTCAAAACGGTAGCTTGGTTGATAAGACACCGAGTGAACCATAAAGTAACGGGTGTAGTAAATAAACTACCTGTTTCACGAATTTACTCCCATCGCAATGCATCAATTACATCTGTAGCAATCATGCCAATTTGACCTCGCTGTACGGCTACACGGTCGCCAGCCAGTCCATGCGCAAACACGCCTAATACCGCTGCCTCTACAGAATCGTAGTTTTGGGCTAGTAGAGCGGTTAGTACCCCAGTCAGAACATCGCCTGTACCGCCCGTACTCAAACCAGGGTTGCCCGTTGAGTTAAAATGAATATCGCCATCGGGTGTTGCCACCGCAGAATTTGCACCCTTTAATACAACAACGACCTTATACTTCTGGGCAAACTCCCGTAGGATATCTAATTTCTGATAATCATTCTCCCACTTTTTTGTTAGTCGCTCAAACTCTTTGGGGTGGGGCGTCAGAATGCTGTTTTTAGGGAGATAAGTCAATAACTCACGGTTTTCGGACAGCAGATTCAGTGCATCTGCATCGACTACCATTGGTTTTTTCATCGTCTTGAGCAGCCCTTTTAGCATATCCAGCGTTTCATGCGCCTGCCCAATACCTGAGCCAATACCCACTACAGCGTAGTCGGAAGGAGTAAGACTGCTTAACTCACTGGCACCGCGGTCTGGCGTTCCGGTTAGTACATTTGGGTTGCCATCCGGACGGCACATTGCTTCGGGCACAGCTATTTGCATCGTGTCATAACCGCATCGGGGTACATGAACAGTTAACAGACCAACCCCCGATCGTAGGCAGGCTTTAGCTGCCAGAACAGCTGCGCCCATTTTTCCGTAACTACCTACCATCAGCAGGGCATGGCCAAACGTACCTTTATTGGAGAACCGATCCCGTTTGCGTAACAGTAGTCGGGCATCCTGAGGCTGCGTATAATAATAGGGGGTAGGGGCGAGGTCAATATAGCGTTTATGCAACCGAATGTCCACAATATGCCAATCACCTACATAACGGCCATTTTTTGGGAGCATGAACGCTAGTTTAGGCAACTGAAATGTAATCGTGTAATCCGGTTCTATGATGACGTCGGTCAGCTCATTCGGTTTGTCTGTATACAAGCCACTGGCAATGTCGACCGCAATCACTGTTGCGGGAGAACGATTGATAACTTCAATAACACTCTTAACAATGCCCTCTGTTGGGCGCGAGAGTCCTGACCCCAGAATGGCGTCAATTAGTACTTCATTATGGCGAAGTGCAGGAATTTCCTGGGGCAATTCAATGTATCGGATTGTTTCGGTAATTAATTTCAGGCGCCGATGATTGTGCATAAAATCATCTGACTCACGAGGTGCATAGCGCACCACATTTACCTCAACAGGATAGTTCCGTTCCAGAAGTAGTCGGGCAATGGCCAGGCCATCGCCCCCGTTGTTACCTAATCCGCAGAAGAGTTTGGTAGGCGTTGTATTGGGAAAACGATCAACAAACCAGTCAACGAAAGCAAGGGCCGCCCGCTCCATCAAATTGATGGGTGCAATGGGTTCATGCTCGATAGTCGATTGATCAAGGGCGCGGATTTGGTCAACGTTCAGTATTTTCATAAAGGTGGTGCAAGGTACATACCATAATTTTGCAAAAGTATTTTCTCCTACCGAGAAATTTACTATCTTTGCGGCTCATTTCGCAAATACTTATCTGGCGATTTATATACGGTCATGAGCGAGTTAATCAAATTAGTGGAGGCAGACAACGCGCAGCGTCGCACCGAGTTGCCCACATTCCGGGCCGGCGATACGGTGAACGTACACGTTAAAATCCGCGAAGGAAATAAAGAGCGTATTCAGGTCTTTACGGGTACGGTAATCCAACGCCGGAACCCAAGCAGCGGTGGTGAAACATTCACCGTTCGCAAGGTATCCAATGGTGTAGGTGTAGAACGGATTTTCCCGCTTCTGTCGCCTAATATCGACAAGGTTGAAGTTGTTCGTCTTGGTAAAGTACGCCGGGCCCGGTTGTTCTACCTGCGCGGTCGCCAGGGTAAAGCAGCTCGTGTGAAAGAGCGGAAACCAAAGGCAGTTGCAGCAGCTTAATTGCCTGTTTGCCCAAAAAATCAAAAGCTGCCTGAAAAGGTGGCTTTTTTTGTTCCCTTTGACCACCATTTACGCATATGACTATCGACTTTTTTAAATACCAGGGCACCGGCAATGATTTTGTGCTGATCGATGACCGAGATGAAACCTTTCCCGCGTCTGATCAGGCATTGATTGAGCGGCTTTGTCATCGTCGGTTTGGTATTGGGGCGGATGGGCTTATTCTCCTGCGCAACGATCCTGAGTACGACTTTCGGATGATTTATTTTAATGCGGATGGTGCCGAAGGGAGCATGTGTGGGAACGGGGGCCGTTGTATTGTCCGATTTGCCCACGATCTGGGCGTGTTTGAAAGCGAAACCCGCTTCCTAGCCGTTGATGGTGAACACAAAGCCGAGGTTCGTGGAGACGATATTTTCCTGAAAATGAGTGAAGTGGCGGGAATTGATGATCGAGAAGGGCTTACATTTCTGAATACGGGCTCCCCCCATGTTGTTCAGTTTGTTGATGACCTGGAATCACTTGATGTAGTAAGTGAAGGCCGCTCTATTCGTTATGATTCGCGTTTTCTGCCTGGTGGTACAAATGTTAATTTTGTTCAGCCAATTGATGGCAATACCTTGTTTGTCAGGACGTATGAGCGTGGTGTTGAAGACGAGACCTACTCCTGCGGTACTGGTGTAACGGCTGTTGCGTTAGTTGCACAGCGTCAACTACATATGTCCGATCCCGTATTTATTAAAACCCTTGGCGGCAACCTTCGGGTATCGTTCCATCCCAAAGCTGATGAGCAGTTTGATAACATCTATCTGATTGGGCCAGCTAAACGAGTTTTTGCGGGAACAATAACTGTTTAGCATTCCTGTTGGTTAGGTAAGGAACTATACACGTTTATATCCGAATGATTCTTTACAAGAATAAAGGAATTCTCCCATCCATCTGGCATTTCCATACGGGCCCTACAGCCAAAGCGCTCATGCGTCGGTTAGTTGTGGTAGGCGTTTACGTAACATTGATTACGGTCGCTGAAATGCATTATACCGATTTACGTCTGAAAGATACCCCCGGTTCATTTCTGGGAGCTATGGGTATTTTGTTAAGCCTATTGCTGATTTTTCGGACTAATACAGCGTATGACCGTTTCTATGAGGGACGACAGGCCTGGGGCGAGTTAGTGAACAATTGTCGTAATCTGGCTATCTTCTTTAATGCTGTTTTGCCGGAAGGGGATAAAGAGAGCCGCCTGTTTTTTGCCAAAGCAATTTCCAATTTTCCATTTGCCCTTAAGAATCACCTGCGCGATATGCCCAGGATGGACGAACTGGATATGGTTGAGGAAGGAGAACGACGTGACCTGAATAATTTCGATCACAAACCTGCTGGCGTGGCTAATCAATTATGGGTAAAAACGGAGGCACTCTACCGGGCAGGGCATATCTCAGAATCGCAGCATATCAATCTGAATCAGCACCTAACGACCTTGATGGATGTATGTGGTATTTGTGAGCGGATTAAAAGTACCCCAATTCCGTTTTCGTACATGCTGTTTATCAAGCTGTTTATCATGCTGTATGTAGCCTTATTACCGTTTACGGTTATGGATGCTTTTGGATATCTAACTATTCCAGCCGTTGTGTTAACGTCGTATATTCTGGTTGGGCTTGAAATGATTGGCGAAGAAATTGAAGAACCATTCGGTTTGGAGCGGAATGACTTGCCCCTAAATCAGTTGAGCCAGTTGATTCGGGTAAATGTACACGATATATTACAGATCTATCTGCCTCATGTTGAAAAACAGGCTGCCCGGCCTGGCTTCACGATTGTCACATAAGCTAATCGACTGCTTCGATTATACCTCCATACAGGTGATAAATGGTTTTATGCTGAAATTCTGGCTGGCGGAGTAAATCTTTGGCTGCAACCCGGCTACGAACCCCGTTGGTACAAATCACAATCAGCGGATTGTAAGGAAAGAGTTCAGCCTTTCGGGCACGGATGTCTGGGAGAGGAATGTTTAACCCGCCAATGTTGAACTCGTCAAATTCCCACTCGTCTCGTACATCTAGGACAGCGCTAGCCGGTTGCTGGCGTAGCAATTCGAGATCAGACAAGGAAATATCGGTGTAAGAAGGCATGTCCATATGGCAGCCTAACAATGAACACGCAATCCCTGTTCACTCGACTCATTCACTTATCGGGCTGTTAGTTCCAGAATCTCTATTTCGCCTACTTTGGGTTTGGCTCCCCATCCACACAGTAGCTCGACTTGGTTGCCCGTCTCTCTAAAACGAATTGTAACCGATTTTTCGCCCTGATTATCATTTCCGAGAGCCTTTTGTAAAATAGGTAGTGAGGCCGATGTCGGTTTATAGCGAATCGGGGTCGCAGAAGCACTGGTCTCAAGTCTAACCGATTCTTCGCATCCATCAAAAGGGATCTGATTGCCAACTATATAGGCTGATTCAGTGCGCTCGGATTTTGCTTCAGGTGTTGTTTGTGTTTGACAACCTACAAACTGATATATCACTAAGTAGGTAAATAGGGCGCATATTCTCATGGCTATGTTTTTTTGAGTATTAGACCCTCAAGAGGTACAGACAGTTGTAGCTGGAACGTAAAATCAATCTGTCAATCTGTCAGCAAGGCTCACACTGGAACAAGATTTGACGACAGATCAGCTATATCATTAATACATTCTAACTATACCTTATGGAAGCCGTACAGAACGAGAAGGGCGAGTCCACGCGGGGCCAGATTTCGATCCATACCGAGAATATCTTCCCCATTATCAAAAAGTTTCTTTACTCTGATCATGAGATTTTCCTGCGCGAATTAGTCTCTAACGCTGTCGATGCCACCCAGAAACTGCGTCAACTGACGTCGTTTGGTGAGTTTGGGGGCGAATTAGGTGATTTGAAAGTGACAGTTTCGCTGGATGAGGAAGCCAAAACCATTACGGTTAGCGATAACGGTATTGGTATGACCGCCGATGAAGTCAAAAAGTATATCAACCAGATTGCGTTCTCGGGCGCAACTGATTTTCTGGAAAAATATAAAGACAAAACAGACGATAAGGGCCAGATTATCGGTCATTTCGGCTTGGGCTTCTATTCGGCCTTTATGGTTGCCTCGTCCGTTGAAATCGTTACGAAGTCCTATCGCGACAATGCAGAGCCTGTTCGCTGGGTTTGCGATGGCTCAACCGAATTTGAATTAACGACTGCTGAGCGGGCTGATCGCGGAACGGATATCATTCTGCATATTGCTCCAGATTCTGAAGAGTTTCTGGATAAAGGTCGTCTTCAGTCTATATTAAACAAATACGCTCGCTTCCTGCCCGTACCGGTGGAGTTTGACGGAGAGGTGGTTAATAACACCACGCCCATCTGGACGAAGTCGCCAGCGGAACTAACCGACGAAGATTACAAGACGTTCTACAAAGAGTTGTATCCAATGAGCGAAGAGCCGCTGTTCTGGATTCACCTGAACGTTGATTATCCGTTTAATCTGACGGGTATTCTGTACTTCCCGCGCATCAAAAACGAACTGCGTTTCCAACGGGAGAAAATCCAGTTGTATAGCCGCCAGGTGTTTATTACCGATGAGGTGAAGGACGTAGTACCCGACTTCCTGATGATGCTTCACGGCGTGATTGACTCGCCCGATATTCCCCTGAACGTATCGCGGAGCTTCCTGCAGGCTGATTCGAACGTCAAGAAAATTAACGGGTATATAACCCGGAAAGTCGCTGATAAACTGAACGAGTTGTTCAATGCCGATCGGAAAGCCTTTGAAGAAAAGTTTGATGACATCGGTCTGTTTATCAAATACGGTATCCTGAGCGATGAGAAATTCTGGGATAAAGCCAAGAACTTCGTATTGCTAAAAAATACGGAAGGCGTTTTTTCTACCTTGGACGAGTATCGGGAGAAAATACAGGCTAACCAGACCGACAAAAACGGAACGCTGGTTCTGCTTTATACGTCCGACCGTAAACAACAGCACAGTTATATTGAGTCGGCAACCCGGCGTGGGTATGATGTTTTGCTGATGGATAATGTTATCGACGCACACTTTATCAATGCACTGGAGCAGAAGCTCGAGAAAGTGCATTTCCAGCGTGTCGATGCCGATTCAATCGACAAACTGATTGACAAGGGCCTTAACAACGAAAGCGTATTATCGGAAGCTGATCAGACAAAACTGAAAGAGGTGTTTGAGCAGGTGCTTGACAATAAAATGCTCAATGTGAGTGTGGAAGCCCAGCCAACCGACGAATTGCCCGTTACCATCACCATGCCGGAGTTTATGCGCCGGATGAAGGATATGGCGGCTCTTTCAGGCGAACAGTCATTCTATGGTAATTTACCTGCAACCTACAATGTGGTCGTCAATGCTAACCATCCACTGGTTGCTAAGATTTTGGCTGAAGCCGATACCGACGCTCAAAAATCGCTGGTGAAGCAGCTGTATGACCTGGCACTGCTTTCGCAAAATATGCTTACGGGTGCTGACTTAACAGCCTTTGTCCGCCGGACCGTGGAGAAACTGTAATAGCTGAACTGGTTTTCGGTATTTGGTTTACGGTTTTCTGGTTTAACCGTAAACCAAATACCGAATCTGTTTAGGAGCGGCCATTGTTACTGCGGGGTATCTGGCTTATTGATCCGCCCGCTTGTTTGGGAGCTCGGGTAAACCATACTTTTCGGCGGGATACTAAGCGGCCGAGGATAAAAATAAGGATAAGGACGATAACAGCGACAGCCAGCAAGGGTAGAAAAATACTGAAGATTGATAACCCAATCGATGCAACGTTCTCGCCTGTAGCCACAACGGGATTTCCCACTCCGCCGGTAGTGGCGGTAGAGCCAAGCCGAAGTAAACTTGTTCCTGCCTGAACGATACCGGCTGAGCTTCCCCCCAGAATTGCGCCCAGGCCCCAGTGTAATACTGGATTATCAATTTGAAGAAGCGAGGTGCTAAGTATAGTGCCAGCAATAATAGAGGTAGGCGTGGCAATGGTATCAAGGGCATTATCGAGCCAGGGAATGTAATAGGCCCCGATTTCAAATACGGTAGCCACCGTTAGTCCTAAGATGGCAGGCCAACCACTTAGCCACTCAAAACCGGCCATGGTGTCAATAAAGCCAAGTTTGGTAGCTGCACTGGCAATGAGTAAGGGTACAAATACCCGAAAGCCACAACAGGCGGCCAGACCAACGCCAATACAGGCACTCATAATCCATTCGAAGGACATAATTAGTGAACGTTTTAAGTATTCTGTTTATAGTAGGTAGGTTCTAATGAAAGCCTACTGAGTTTGTAAACTGAATACGGGAAACCGTGTTCAATCTAATTAAAAAACTGCGGATTGAAATTCATCAGAAAGGCTTCGTCCGTTGCTCGGGTAAGGGCTGTATAGAGCCATCGCACAAATTCATCGTTCACCTGACCTTCCGGTAGAAATCCCTGATCGACAAAGACTGCACTCCACTGGCCACCCTGCGCTTTGTGGCAGGTGAGGGCGTAGGCAAACTTTACCTGTAAGGCATTCAGGTATGGGTCGCGCCGGATCGCTTCCGATCGTTCTTTCTTGCTTTTGATGTAAAAATAATCCTTTGCAACGCTCTCGTATAAAGCCTTGTATTGATCCGATGTCAGCGAGGGTACCGGCGTATGCAGGGTATCGAGCATGATTTTCGCGTCGAAATCGGGTTGCTCTTCATAATCGACTAATCGGAGCGTAACGGTCGCGAATCGGAAACCGTGCATTTCTTCTTTATTCCGGATTTTCTGCACCTCGGCAAACTCTCCGTTGGCCAGAAAGCCCGCTGGTGAGTCTTCATCGAGCACGGTGTAATTATTTCGGGCAATCATAAGCATATCGCCCGCATCGAGTTCTTCCTCGCACTGGTCAATCATTCGCCGGACAAACTGATTGTACTGAACGGCTGTTTTATTCGAGCGGCAAATAATGGCTGTATTCTCCCGGCCATACTTATCGTAAGCATACCGAATGCCATCTTCCAGTTTGGTCAGTGGCATTTTATAAATATCAGTAAAGGAGCGAACATTCAGACGTATGGCAGGCATATCTGCCGATGGTGACGATGTGTTATCAGTCAGGAGGGCATCGAAACCAACTGCTTTGGGCGTATGTGAGCCATCATTTGTAAGTAACATGCGTAAACCCGTAGCATTGTAAAGAATACCTGATTCTTCCTCCTGACGCATCACTTCGGTCAACTCCTGCTCATATACGGTCATGTCGAACGCACTGGCCAGAAACCCCCGATCCAGGGCAGGGCTTAACTCACGACCAACAGGAGGAAGCTGAGCAGTATCGCCAACGAGCAGCAACTTGTTGCCGGGCCCTTCAAAAACAAAGTCAATCAGGTCGGTTAATAAGCCTTTGCCACCAAAATCGGCTTCATCGGAAATCATCGACGCTTCATCGACAATGAAGAGGGTGTCTTCGTGGTAGTTTTTCTGCCGTTGAAACGCCAGCGTTCCTGAACCCGGATCGGCTACCTGTCGATATATTTTCCGGTGAATCGTTTGCGCTGACTTTTTGGCGTAATTGGTCATAACCTTAGCTGCCCGACCCGTAGGGGCTAATAGAACCGATTTGTAGCCGAAACGGGGCAACACCTTAATGAGCGTGCCAACGAGTGTGGTTTTACCTGTACCCGCGTAGCCACGTAAGAGAAAGCAGTCGCGATAGTGTTCAACATCTTCCTGAGCGATGAATGCACCAATTTGTTCAAAGAACTGTGTTTGACCAGAAGTAGGCTTAAAGGGGAACCGTTTAGCCAGCAAATCAGCAGCTGTTTGGGTTTCGTTCATGCTTCTAAGTTACAAAAAAACAGGCAAAGGAAAAAGTAAACGGATACCCTTCTCCAGGAGGAAAGGAAGATGTTTTTAAGTTATTTTTAATCCTTTCTCCACTTTCCCTTTCGTCCTTTCTCCTTTTTTGTTATTTTCACCGACAACTAAATCCTTCTGACTCACATGAAAATTCGTCAAATCCTTCAGGGCAAAACGGTGAACGCCCTTTACTCCGTTTCGTCGGACCAAACCGTACTGGATGCACTCAGGGTAATGGCCGAAAAGAATATCGGTGCTTTATTAGTTGTTGATAAAGGGGTACTGACGGGAATCTTCTCCGAACGTGACTATGCCCGGAAAGTAATTCTGAAAGATCGGCATTCGGATGATACGCTCATTGCCGATGTTATGACCGCCAATGTGATTACCATTGGGCCAGACCAGCGGCTGGAGGAGTGTATGCAAATTATGTCAGATAAGCACATCCGTCACCTGCCTGTTATGGATAATGGAGAACTCATGGGAATTATTTCAATCAACGATGTTGTAAAAGCGATTATCGTAGACCAAAAAACCCGGATCGACTCATTAGAAAGTTATATTTCTGGAAGCCCGTATTAAGTAGTATTAGTAGTTAGTAGCGAGGAGTGAGGATAAGGATTGCAGGCATTCTCACTCCTCGCTACTAACTACTAATACTTAAAATCTCATACCTTTGCGTCCCCAATACCAATTATGCCATGACGCAAGTAATGGATTTTCCCGGCCTGTCCTCTGCTGATGCAGTAGATTCGACCCGCGAAGAAGTACAAAAACTATATGGAAATCGCCTTCGTTTGCGGGTATGTGGCCTGTATCGGGAAGGAGATCGTTTATTAATGGTTCGGCACCGGGGTATCGGGCCAACAGATACGTTCTGGTGCCCGCCGGGTGGTGGACCGCAGTTTAATGAGACAGCGCCCAACGCTTTAATTCGGGAGTTTATGGAAGAAACGGGCCTGGAGGTGGAAATTGGCGATATGTTGTTCGTGAACGAATTTATCCAACCACCCCTTCATGCCATGGAGTTGTTTTTTGAGGTTCGCGCAACGGGTGGTTCTGTTCGACTGGGAATAGATCCCGAAATGAGCCTCGACGGACAAATTATTGAAGAAGTCAGGCTGATGAGCTTCGAGGAAATCAAACGCTACCCGCCCAAAGAGGTGCACGCGTTATTTCAGTATTGCGATTCACTCGATGATGTATTCCGCCTTCGTGGCTATTTGCAGTAATAAGTAGAAAGGCCTGGTATTGCTGACCTGACTATTAAAAAATTCAACGGTTTATTGATTTTTTCCTTCACTTGTTAGTTCGCTGAAGTTGTGCAAATCGCTGTGACCCTCGCACCCACCGTAACCATCCATGCTGACTCGTTCGATCCGAGGCAAACCGATAAATCGGTGCTTTGCCTTGAAGTAGGCCGGGATCGGTTTCAATTATTGGTTCAGGATAAGCGCGGCCGGGCTTTGTATCTGGAGGACTACATGTTTCCATCCCTGTTGACCGATCGACCGCTGACGAGCATCCTTCCTGATGTATTCCGCGATCATGCGGTGCTATCGGCTGGCCCCTGGCAGGAGATTCGGATTGGTGTCAATTCGCCATCGTTTACCCTGGTTCCACAGCCACTCTATCGTAAAGAATATGCTGGTAGCTATCTGGCGCTAATGAGAGGAAGTGAACTACCCGCTCACGAGTTTGCCCAGGCCTACCCACATGAGTCGGAAGGGTTTCTAACGGTATTCAATCTGGAACACCCACTTGCCGATTATTTTTCGGAAGTGTATCCGCTTCAGCCGTTGACATTCGTGCATCAGGTTAGTGCACTGATACAAGCTACTGCCGATTTAGACCGACGTTCGCTGACACCTGATACCGTTTATTTATATTTTGAAGACGAGTTTGTATCAATCATATACCGGAAGGAGCATCAACTACGCTATTGTAATCGGTTTGGGTATAAAAACGTCCAGGATTTGGCCTATTATGTTCTGTATGTGATTGATGAACAGGGGTTAATGATTGACAACGTTAACTTATCCTTATATGGTGAAATCACACCATTTGCGGAGGCCTATACCGAGTTGAGTCGATTCCTGCCCAATTTGTCGTTTGGACAAACACCTCCTGGCCTGATATTGGCCAATGAATTTGAGGACTTACCAGCTCATCGGTATTTGAGCTTATATGGATTAGGTTTACTGAGTGAATGAGTGAATGCCGTCCGGCAATTTTAGTCACTTATTTATCCATTCGCTCATTTACTAACTCACGTGAATTATGAAGCGTATCGCTCTGTTCCCTGGCTCATTTGACCCATTTACCAAAGGCCACGAAGACATTGTATTAAGAGGTTTACGACTATTTGACGAAGTCGTTATTGGGATTGGGCGTAATGCACGTAAAGAGCGGTATTTCCCACTGGAACAAATGACCCAGTTAATTGAGGGTGCATTTGCCGATTATTCGGCAGTACGGGTTATGAGCTACGATGACCTGACCGCGAATGTTGCCCGTGACATTGGCGCAAAGTTCCTGCTTCGGGGGCTGCGAAACACCACTGACTTTGAGTACGAAAATGGTATCTCGCAGGTGAATCGATACGTTTATGAAGATGTTGAAACGGTTTTTTTAATTACCTCTCCTCAATTAGCGCCTATCAGCTCCAGTATTATTCGCGACCTGCATCGCTATGGCCAGCAGGTGGATGAGTTTTTACCCTATCAATTGGAAAAAGCGAAGGCCGTATAAACTGGATATATGGATGCATCAATCGATCAGGATCTGGCGCGGATTGCGCTTCAGGAACAGCAGCTTCAATTCGACGCTTTTACGCACGATACGGCCTGGCAATTGGGCACTCGACTAAAAGAATCTGTAGAAGCCCGTGGTAAAGCCGTAGCCATCGACATTCAGTTTATGGGTCAGCCCTTATTTTTCTTTGCCATGCCCGGTACTACACCCGATAATGTGGATTGGATACGTCGGAAGCGGAACGTGGTGCTGCGTTATCACCGGAGTTCGTACGCCGTTGGGCTGGAGTTGAAGAAAAATCAAACCACACTCATGGATAAGGCTGGGCTTCCCGATCGTGATTATGCCCCCCACGGGGGTTGCTTCCCGCTTTGGATTCGAGGAACGGGCTGCATGGGTACCCTTACTATTTCAGGTTTGCCACAGCGGGAAGATCATAATGTACTAGTTGACGTTCTGGCAACCTGGTTGAATCATCCAATTCACGAGTTGGCGTTGGATACTCCTAGCTAGAAAAGACAGTTGATGAAATAGGGCTATTCCTTTTCTAACGCCCGGATATCGGCAATAAGATTTTGCACGGACGATATATTGAGGCCATTGTAAATGCCACGAATGCGCCGTTTTTTATCCGTTAGCACAAAATTTTCGGTGTGTAAAAAAACGTCGGTGTCTCTTTTTTCGCCAAGATCTTCTTCGACGAAGTAGAATTTTCGTCCGAGGTTATATATTTCTTCTTTACTGCCAGTAAGCAATAGCCATTTACTGGCATCTATTTTTCTGGACTTGGCAAATGTCTGTAACCGGGCCACGCTGTCTTTGTCCGGCGTTACGGAGTGAGAAATAAGCTGAATGTTTTTATCGAGGAGGAAGGTATCCTGTAACACCTTCATGTTCGTGGTCATGCGTGGGCAAATGCCTGGGCAGGTCGTAAAAAAGAAATTAGCGACACATATCTTCCCATCCATGTTTTTTTCGGTGAATGCCTGCCCCGTGTGCGCAGTAAGCTTAAAAGGCCGTATGCGATGAAAATTGTCCGATACTTCTTTGTCAAAATGGGGAGTGAAGTCAGAGGTGTTATAATAGGGTAATTTCCGTTCCTGCGGCTGCTCACAGGTGGTCAGCAGGACAATCAATACAACCAGTAAACTATAGTTAATTCGTTGTTGGTATGTAGTTGACATTGATAAGGGTTGCAAGGCGGGAAGGTACAGTCTGTTTATTGGGATTTTATTTTCTGCTTACGAAGTGTGTAACAAAGTGCGGCTTGTTGTAGGCCGTATCGATGGCCATCTTTGGCTACATAGTTCAGATACAGTTTTCCATTCTCTCGCCAGCCTTGTTGGAGCCCATCTTCATGGTCATCGGTGTAGGTAGTAAATAAATAAGGCTTGCCATTCTTGTACCATCGTTTTTGTTGACCTTCTCGTTTTTCGTCAAAATAGGTGTAATCAAATTTAAGGATTCCCCCCTCCGGCCAATAGCCATAATGCCGGCCCGTACTCAGGTTATTCCTATAAAGCCGCACTTCATACGGATGTCCATTTTCATAGAAACTTTTATACCGGCCATGTAACATTCCCTGATATACGGAGGCATAGGTTTTTACGGTGCTGTTCGGGTAAAGCTCTTTTAGAATACCCGAATATTTTTTGTTGTTCAACAGATAAATGCCGTTAAGCACCGCCAATCTTTGGTCACTCCCTAACACAGTATCCTTTGGAATGCCCGTTGTGTCAATGGTGTAATCCTTCGCCTGTATTAGTGTGGTCGTTGCTGTTGATTCATTACTACAACTGCTTATTGCCACCACCAAGCAGCAATAAGCAGTTGCCAACAGAAAGATTCTATTGTGTGAATGTCCCTTTGGTGCCATAATAGCTACCCGATTTAAGGATGTAATAGCCCGTATTTAGATAGTTCTCATTTCGAGTATGGTAATGGTAAATTCCATCTGGAAACTCAGTAGTAGCAGCGGTATGGCCATTATAAGCATCAAGGTTGCTCGGGTAGGTGCCATCTTTATCCTTGCGACCGTATAAAGGGAAACCATCTCGTAGAAATCCTACTAGTTTGGCATCATCTGTCGTTGTATACGTACCCGTAACGTGATAATGATAATCGCCTGCTTGCGCTGGGTGAGCACCAGCTCCATCAAACGAGGTGATGGTCCCCGCGTTTAAGGCGACATTACCCCCTTCGTTATTATTGAAAATAGGGGCACCCGTGATTGCCAGTCCAATAGCCCCAAGCGATGTTTCCTCATGGGTGCTTGCCCCAGCAGGTTTGGCTGGAATGGTCATGGTATAGTTTTGAGCAACCATCGTATTGGGGTTGGCAGCATGACCCGACGGAAAAGGTTCATACAACGCATTGCCAACACCCCAGTAAGGCGTTTTATGATTGGGACGACCATCGCTTTTTAATATCAGGTTATCACCACTGGTGGTAATTGTAACCCCGCTTGCAAACTTGGCCTTCACCACGCTGGTAATATCCACACTACCTGTAGTAATAGGTGTGGTTGTGCTGGAGGTGTCATCGCTCTTGCTACAGGCCAGCACGCTTAATAGCAACATTGGAAATATTAGTTTCTGCATTTTCTTTAGTTTTCCTGTTGGACGGATGATTGGTCTTCGGGTCATTAGACGACCAGTTGAAAAAAAACCTACGGCTACCAGAAAACTTTTTTGCTAGATAATCAATGCAGATTATTCTTGGCCATGAAGCCTCCACCCCCAGAAGGCAGACTGAATTCGATAATGCGAAATGTATTGCTGTGTAAGCCCAGAAGCTCCTAAAGTATGGAGCTTGAATTGACGAAAAGCAGATTACCCTGATGAATAAGACGGGCGTTTGATTCGTGATTGTGCCTGGTAAATGGGCTGTTTTTGGCGTAAAGTGTGCATGGGTAAGGTTCGTCCCGACGCAAAGATTACACTAATACAAGCGAAGTGGCAGATAGGACTCAGTCGCCCGTTTCCCGAACTGGCGTTAAATCTATACTATAACTGACCTGCTGTTGGACGTTTTCAGGAAACCAATTTGCTCTCTTACCTATACGTTAGAACCCTTTCCGGCTTCATCAATAACAAATCGAATGGAGCTAAAGGAGTTCGTGAGGGCCAATTTCGTTTCTTTGGGGTTGAGCCAGGCCAGTTTCTCAATGTCCTCATCGGCCTGAGGTGTCATACGGCTATCATCTAACACGCTCATTCTGTACCACTTAGTTCGTTTCAGGATACGGTTGCCGTTAAGTTTATAGGTATGCCAGGTGGTGCAGATCCGTTCACTAACGGCTACCCGAACTCCAGTTTCTTCTTCTACTTCGCGGGCAGCCCCCTGTTTCGATGATTCGCCAGCGTCTAACTTCCCTTTGGGAAGATCCCAAACACCCCGACGGAACATCAGCAGTATTTTGTCTCCCTTATAAACGATACCCCCCGCTGCTTTAATGACTTTAAATGGCTTTTTAATGGCCTCTTCGCAGGCTTCCTTATCAAGGCAGCCCAACGTAATAGACAGCAAATGACTGGCATCTGCTTTTTGAAGAAGATTGAGAACTTTACTGACTGTGGCTGGAGTTGTGTTCAGGACTAGTAGATGCCCGTGCAGGGAATCTTCCTTGAGCGACTCTAAACGTGCATCGACAATCTCATCATAATCAGTAAAGGTCGGACTATTCGACCCAGAATTGGTAAGTTGCGCAGCGGCTTTGGGGCCAACGAGCCGGATTGGGCGGTCGTTAATAAAAACAATCATCAGAACAATAAGCGGATCAAGTCGTAAAAGTAGTGAAACTGACGGTCTGTCACACGGTCAATTTAGTTGCAAACCAGTTCAGTTTCTATATTTTTGCAATAAGTCAACCTTCTTCCTTTGTGGAACTCCTCATTATATTACTCCTGACAATCCTGAACGGTGTGTTCTCGATGTCAGAAATTGCCTTAGTTTCATCGCGAAAGTCCAAATTAGAAACTGCCGCCAAAAACGGTGACCGCCGGGCGCAGGTAGCGCTCGATCTGTCGAACTCGCCCAACCGATTTTTGTCAACAGTACAGATCGGTATCACCCTGATTGGTATTTTATTAGGTATTTTTTCGGGCGATAAACTGACTGACGATGTTCAGAATTTTGTTGCCCAGATAGATATTCTCCGGCCTTATGCGCACTCGGTGTCCGTTGTACTGGTTTTGTTTCTGCTGACCTATCTCTCGTTGGTCTTTGGCGAACTAGTGCCGAAACGCATTGGTCTGTCGAATCCCGAAGGCATTGCCAAAACAATGGCAGCCCCCATGATTTTTCTTTCGAAACTAACCTCACCCTTTATCGCACTTCTTACGGTTTCGAGTGATTTGTTGCTTAAGATTCTGAATATCAAGCCGAATGAGAGTGCCGTAACGGAAGAAGAAATTAAAAGTTTGATTCAGGAAGGGACCTCGGGTGGCGCCATTGAGGAAATTGAACAGGAAATTGTTCAGAATGTATTTCAACTTGGCGACCGCAAGATTACCTCGTTGATGACTAACCGGCAGGAAATCATTTATCTGGATCTAGAAGATGAACCTGCCGAAAACAAAGCCAAAATTCTGGAGTACAAGCATTCTGTATATCCACTTTGTAACGGCAGCGTCGATGAGGTGGTGGGCCTGATTTATTCGAAAGATTTTCTAGGAAAAGACCTCGATACTGAACTCCTGCGCTTGACTGATATGAAGCGGGATGCGTTGTTTATCCCCGAAAATAACAAAGCTTATCAGGTATTGGAGCGCTTCCGGGAACGGCGGCAGTATGTTGGCGTAATCGTTGATGAGTACGGGGGTGTTCTGGGAGTGATCACGCTTAACGATATCCTGGATGTGCTGGTTGGTGACATTAATGACGATATTCACTCCGATTACGAAATCCGTGAGCGGGAAGATGGCAGTTTCCTGATTGATGCTCAATTGCCATTTGAAGATTTTCTCTCTTATTTTTCCATTAATATCAATGCCCAGGCTAAACGGGAATTAACGGGTTTCGATACGCTCGGTGGTTTTGCGCTCCATATCCTGAAAGACATTCCCAAGGCAGGGGAAACGTTCGTCTGGCATAAGTACCAGTTCGAGATTGTGGATATGGATAAAAGCCGGATCGATAAGATTTTGGTGAAGAAATTAATCGAAGAATAATTCCTGTTTATAAACAGCTATCGGGTGTTACGGGTTATCAATGAGAACTAAACTCATCGACGCCCATGCGACACTTCATGCTTAACCCCAGCGAGTTAACCGGCGGTGACTCCAGCCGCGTGCAAACCGGTATGGAAAATGATCCTAATGCTGATGAGGAAGTCATTGATCAGCGCGATGGTCTCTCGCCCCAGGAATCCTATCCCGAGCCAGTTAGTTCTGACCAGATTGAGTCGAGCGATGCCCAGCCCGCCAAAATTGCACCTGATGATCTGGCCGATTCAATTGCGTATGCGCTTGATGGGAGCGGACCAGGCCCTACCAATGCAAAGCCCAATGTATCGGGTCACGATGTAATTACAGAAGGCACTTCCGGAGCCGGGCCCGAAGAAGAGGAAGCCCTTTTTGGCAAGTAACTACACGACTTCCTTATACTGCATGCGGTACAAATTAGCGTAGAAGCCCTCTTGTTGTAGCAATTCTTCGTGATTACCCTGCTCAACAATGCGGCCTTTGTCGACCACAATGATGTTATTGGCTTTCTGAATGGTCGACAGACGGTGAGCGATTACGATAGCTGTACGGCCTTTCATCAGCTTGCTGATCGCATTCTGAATCATCTCCTCCGTTTCGGTATCTACAGATGAAGTGGCTTCGTCAAGCACAATGATTTTTGGGTCCTGAACCATAGCCCGAACAAACGAAATCAATTGCCGCTGTCCAACCGAGAGGGTGGAACCGCGTTCCATGACGTTGTATTGATAAGCGCCTGGAAGTCGTTCGATGAAGTCGTGAACACCGACTAATTTTGCTGCTTCCACAATTTTATCGTGGCTGATTGTTTTATCGCCCAGGGTAATGTTGTTTTCTATGGTATCGGAGAACAGGAAAACGTCTTGTAGCACAACGCCAATATTCCGACGTAAATGCCCTAGCTCATATTCATGAACGTCGACGCCATCGATCTTGATTTCGCCTTTGTTAATATCATAAAAGCGACTCAATAAGTTAATAATGGATGATTTACCCGCGCCTGTTGCGCCCACAAAGGCTACCGTTTCGCCCGCGTTGACCCGGAACGAAATATCGCGGAGTACCCAGTCTTCATTATTATAGGCAAACCAAACACGGTCAAATTCGACTTTTCCCTGAATAGCTGTAGGCGTATAAGAACCGTTATCAACGGTAAATTCGTCGCTATCTAAAAGCTTTAGAATGCGGTCGGTGCTAACAATACCCATCTGGAGTGTGTTGAACCGATCGGCCAGCATCCGAATAGGACGGAAAAACAAGTTGATGAACATCACGAATGCTGTAACCGTCCCGAACGTAACATCGGAGTGAATAATCTGCGTTGCTCCATACCAGACGACCAAGCCAACCGCTACTGCCGAAATAATATCGGCAACGGGGTAATAAACGGAGTAGTACCAAATGGAGCGAATGTTAGCAGCCCGGTGTTCGTCGTTGATAACCCGAAACTTTTCGGCTTCAATTTTCTCACTACCAAAAATCTGGACAATGTTCATGCCCGTAATATGCTCCTGCACAAACGAGTTCAGGTTGGCAACCGCAGTCCGCACCTCATTGAAGGATTTTTTGATTTTCTCCTTGAACACATAGGTGCTGAATAACATCAACGGAATGGTCGACAGGCTGATAGCCGCCAACCGCCAGTCGGTGTAGACCATCACCCCAATAATCAGGACTAATTGTAGAATATCACCTGCAATAGCCGCCATACCTTCGCTAAACACATCGGCCAGGGTTTCTACATCCGAAATGGACCGCGTAACCAATCGACCGATAGGGGTGTTATCAAAGAATTTTAGGCGCAGATGCAGGATTTTTCTGTATAACTGCGTCCGAATATCACGGATCACGTATTGACCTAACCAACCTGATAAGTAGGTATTTAGGAATTGAATGACTGCCTGAACCACCAGTACACCAATCATAATGACCAGCATTTGGGTCAACTTCTGGTAGTCGCCTATCGCGATCACGTTATCGATCGTATAGCGAATGAGTAAAGGTGTTAGTGGTGCCAGGCAGGCTGCCAGCATAATAATCCCTATCAAAAGATAAAAACGAGTTTGATAAGGTTTTACAAACGCATATAGTCGGCGGAGAATGGCGAGGTCAAAAATCCGACCGCTTTTCTGTTCTTCGTTCACGGAAAGCAAAATGGCGAGTTCAAAACGGTAACAGCATTTTCCGGCCGAACGTTTCCGAATTTGGTCCATAGCAAACGGAAACAGTAAGAACGCTATCGTTTGTCGCTTTAACAGCTATCTACGTAATCAAGCATCGAGATGAATCGCCGAGACTTTGTTCAGAATACCGCTGTTGCCGGACTGGCAACCCAGATTTTACCCTTCCCAATTTTTGGGCGAAATGCGCCCAGCGAAAAAGTGGTCATTGGCCTGATTGGCGTTCAGTCGCGGGGGAGTTGGCTGGCGGGTATTTTTTCAAAACTGCCCGGTGCCGAAGTGGGCTATATCTGTGATGTAGAAGACGGGGCCATTGCCAACGGGCTGAAAGCGGTTGAAAAGGCGGGACAAACCCGTAAGCCAACCGTTATAAAAGACTTACGTAAATTGCTGGAACGAAAAGACCTCGATGCTGTTGCCATCGCCACGCCTGATCACTGGCACGCTCCGGCAGGTATTCTGGCCTGTTCGGCGGGGAAACACGTATATGTTGAAAAACCATGTGGGCATAATCCGCAGGAAGGGGAGTGGTTGCTGGAGGCCGCTCGAAAACATAATCGTATTGTACAAATGGGTAGCCAGCGCCGGTCTTGGCCAACGCTGCAACAGGCGGCTAAAGATATTCAGGATGGCGCTATTGGAAAGCCTTATTTTGCTAGGGCCTGGTATTACAATAATCGAAAGCCAATTGGAACCGGCAAATCCATTGCGGTTCCTACCACCCTCGATTGGGATTTATGGCAGGGCCCAGCTCCGCGAAAAGGGTATCAGGATAATGTTGTTCCCTATAACTGGCACTGGTTCTGGAATTGGGGAACGGGCGAAGCGTGCAACAACGGTACGCATGAACTTGACTGCTGCCGTTGGCTGATGGGCGTGGATTTTCCGACCAAAGTAACTTCTGCGGGTGGTCGCTATGCCTATAAAGGCGACGACTGGCAGACGCCTGATACGCAGATCGCTACCTTTGAATTCGGTGACAAGGCGACCATTACCTGGGAAGGGTTAAGCTGTCAGGCATTTGGTCCCGAAAAAAGCGGACGTGGCTTTACTATTTATGGCGATAAAGGAGTACTGTCTGCTCCACAAAGTGGGCCAGATTACCAGATTCTGGATTTAGGGGGCAAAGTCATAAAAGATGTAAAGGGAGATGCACCGACCAGTACCTCTACGAATGCCGTCAGTCCGGGTGGCGAACAATTGGATGCCTATCACCTGGATAATTTCCTGGAAAGTGTCCGGGGTAAGTCAAAGCCCAACGCCGATATTGCACAGGGACACAGATCAGTATTGCTGTGCCATTTGGCGAATATTTCCCAACGCACCGGAAGTATTGTTCATACAGATCCATCGAACGGCCATATTCTCCATGACAAAGAAGCCATGAAGCTGTGGGGACGTGAGTACGAAAAAGGATGGAAGCCTGTTGTTTAATCGTCATTATTTGTCAAGTGTGGTCATGAATTGTCATTTGTAGTACATAGCCAGTGATTGGCAAAACGGTATCGGAATTAGGACAATGATTGACTACAGAATAACAATGACTGACGGCGAATGACAATAACTATATGAAACGACGCACATTTGCCCGGTTAGCTGCCGCGCTGCCAGTTAGTGTAGGCATTAACCCGATTGCGAGTTTGGGGTCTGCTTCAGGTGTTTCGGAAGATACCAAAGCCCCTATCGATGACCGCGCTTACTGGCTCCAAACGGTATTGAAAATTGCCGATCCGGTTTTATCGGCTTTAGCGCAGAATCGTTTAAAAGCGACTATGCCCGTAGAATCGGCACCTGGTCAGCAGGCAAGCCGAATAGACGTTTCACATCTCGAAGCCTTGGGACGTACCTTAGCTGGCCTGGCTCCCTGGCTTGAGTTAGGGGCAGATGATTCGCCAGAAGGTCGTTCACGGCAAACGTATCTGGCGCTGGCCAAAAAGGCCATTGCGAATGGTACGAATCCGCAGTCAGTCGATTATCTGAATTTTACGAAAGGGGGGCAACCATTGGTCGATTCTGCATTTCTGGCGCATGGCTTGGTTCGCTCGCCCAAACTTTGGCATTCGTTAAGTGCAGAGGAACAGGCTAACGTGGTGAAAGCCTTACAGGCGAGTCGGGTTATTAAGCCGGGTTATAGCAATTGGCTGTTGTTTACGGCGATGGTCGAAGCTGCCTTGCTGAAATATACGGGTTCTGGCGATGAGGTCCGGATGGACTACGCCATTCGACAACACCAGGCCTGGTACAAAGGCGATGGTGCCTATGGCGATGGCCCTGATTTTCATTGGGATTATTACAATAGCTATGTCATTCAGCCCATGTTGCTGGATGTGGTTAAAACGCTGGTTGACGCTGGAAAAGCGGAGAAAAGTTTGTACGAATCCTTGCTAACTCGCGCCCAACGTTATGCGATGATTCAGGAGCGATTGATTAATCCCGATGGTTCGTTTGCTGCATTCGGACGCTCCTTAGCCTACCGATGTGGAGCGTTTCAATTGTTGTCGCAGATTGCTTTGCAGGGAAACCTACCGCCAGAGCTGTTGCCAGGGCAAGTCCGCTCGGCACTAACTGCCGTGATGCATCGAACGATGGACGCACCGGGTACGTTCGATGCAAAAGGCTGGCTGCAAATCGGGTTGTGCGGTCATCAGCCTTCTATTGGCGAAACCTATATTTCGACGGGAAGTTTATACCTGTGTTCAGTGGCGTTTTTGCCGTTGGGCTTAGCTGTGTCAGATCCCTTCTGGTCGGCACCTGCTACAGACTGGACATCGAAAAAAATCTGGTCAGGACAGGACGTGAACGTCGACCATGCGATAAAGGGGTAAGTTATTTACGGGAGCGAAGATAAGCATTGAGTTTGACGAAGGATGAGAGCACTTCTCCGCCATGAGGGGTCTTTCTCAATGAAATTTTGAATAATACCCGTTAATGTAGCGCCAATTCGGGGATCGGTTGAATAGGCGGGTGGTGCTTTTTGCAGGGTTAGAAAAACTTCATAGGTACGATCGGCGAGCACAAATTCGCTGTCTTCAAAGAAAGGTTGCTCTTCGAACGTAACGGAATAAATTCGTTTATCATCTGTAGTGAATACATACGCTCCGTTAATAAAATAAGGCCTGTATCCTTCAATAGGCGGGTTTTGCATCTTTCAATAATTCCTGAATTCGCCCCGAGTCGCAGTCTTTTTGAAACTGTTCCTGTAGCTCTCTCTTCCGTTCCTGACTTCTAATTAGCCAGGCGAGTGCCTTTTCGGGTGTTATTTTTTCTTTTTGCTGTGTTTCCATGACGAGGACGGTTTTCTTTCAAAAGTACTTATTTGTCAGTAACAAATGAAACAGCCAGGCGGGTTCAATACAAAAAGCCGGGAACTAAGGCTCCCGGCTTTTTAGCTTACTGTTTTTGAGTGGCTTAGCCCACCGTTCCGCCATTCCAGACTCCGTCGCTAGGCGCGATGAGAGCGAGTTTTCCATCGCGGTCTTCCGCCATCAGGATCATCCCCTGCGACTCAAAGCCCATCATTTTTCGGGGTGCCAGATTGGCCAGGAACGTTACCTGCTTACCAATGATTTCTTCGGGAGCGAAGTGCTTGGCAATGCCGCTTAGAATTTGACGACCACCGAGGCCATCATCAACTTTTAGTTTGAGTAACTTATCGCTTTTAGGGACGCGTTCGGCTTCGGTGATAGTGCCGATTCGGATGTCTAGTTTGGCGAAATCGTCGTACGTAATCTCAGGCCGTAGTTCGGGTACTGTTTTGGTTTCTAGTTCATTCATTCGTTTCGCATTCAGCAATTTCTGAATCTGTGTATTAATTTCGTCGTCTTCTATTTTCGCGAACAGTAATTCG
Source organism: Spirosoma migulaei (assembly GCF_054776855.1). NCBI lineage: Bacteria > Pseudomonadati > Bacteroidota > Cytophagia > Cytophagales > Cytophagaceae > Spirosoma > Spirosoma migulaei. The sequence goes on from NZ_BAAHBG010000013.1 coordinate 231,781, forward strand.
CCTTTGCCTAAGAGGGTTCCCTCAACCAGAAGGTCAGCTCGGCCTGCATTCGTCCAGTTGAAATGCTCGGTAATGCCCAATTGGTTGCGAAGTTTCTCTGAGGTGAACGGCAGAAATGGTTCACAAACAATACTCAGGTTGGCCGAGATTTGAAGCGCGATATTCAGGATCGTATTGGCTCGCAGCGGATCGGTTTTGACCACTTTCCAGGGCTCGGTTTCGGCAAGGTATTTATTGCCAAGTCGTGCCAGATCCATCAGAAGTCCTAATGCCTCCCGGAATTTATAATTCCCAATCGATTGCCCGATTCGGTCGGGAAACTGCGCTAGCTCATCTATAACCTGTTTATCGTAGTCCGTTAATTCGCCACGGACAGGCACTTTGCCATCGCAGAATTTCTGTGTAAGGACTACTGCCCGGTTTACAAAATTGCCGAAGATGCCCACCAATTCGGCGTTGTTACGGGTCTGGAAGTCTTTCCAGGTGAACTCGCTGTCTTTGGTTTCGGGCGCATTAGCCGCCAGCACATAGCGCAATACGTCCTGTTTGCCGGGAAGTTCCTCCAGATATTCGTGCAGCCAGACCGCCCAGTTGCGCGACGTACTAATCTTATCACCTTCGAGGTTCATAAACTCATTGGCGGGTACGTTATCGGCCAGTATATAGCTGCCTTCGGCCATCAACATCGCCGGCAATAGTTGTTCCACCCGGTTCGTGGCATTAGTCAACT